>NZ_JBDSCA010000020.1:0-57938 GCF_039921305.1 Mucilaginibacter sp. | reverse complement strand
ATCGGTGAATATCAGGACGAAAAAAATGGCAAATGGCTAAAAGGCGATAACCCGCGCAGCACATTCTACAACCATTCCAGCTATGCCGACTTGATCATTAACGATCTCGTAGGAATAAAACCACGTGCCGATCAGGTATTAGAAATTTATCCGCTTATCCCGCAAGGCCAGTGGAACTGGTTCATGTTAGATAAGGTAAGCTATCATGGCCGTAACATTACCATAGTTTGGGATAAAACCGGCACAAAATACGGAGCAGGTAAGGGTATGTTAGTATATGCCGACGGTAAAAAGTTAGCACAAAGCCAAACGTTGAAGCACATTTTAGTTAACCTGCCAGCCCAAAAGTAAAATCAAATACAGAATAAAACATTAATGAGTAACCTTCAAAACTTAACTATCCATTTTCCACGAAAACTCACATTCGGTAACGGGTCTATCTCAGCTTTGGCCGATGATCTGCAAGGTTTGGGCTGTACTAAAGTTTTAATTGTTACCATTAAACCCATACTCAATCAGCTTGCAAACCTAATTGCTGATATGGAAAGCAAAAATATCAAAGTACACATCAATACCGATATAGAGCAGGAGCCAGGCTACAATGATTTTGAAAAGCTGATGCTCATAGCCGCCCAGGCAGATCCGGATGCTGTAATTGGCATAGGTGGCGGTAGTGTGCTTGATGTAGCAAAACTGGTTGCCGCCCAGTTAAATAACACACAATCATTAAACGAAATTGTAGGTATTGGCTTGCTAAAGGGCCGTACCAAAACATTAATATGTGCCCCGGCAACATCAGGTACAGGCAGCGAGGTATCTCCCAACGCCATTCTGGTCGATGATAGCGATCATCAGAAAAAAGGTATCATCAGCCCGTTTTTGGTTCCCGATATTGTTTATGTCGATCCATTGCTCAGCATGAGCGTGCCACCGCATATCACAGCCGCTACCGGTTTAGATGCCCTGATTCACTGTATCGAAGCCTACACCAACAAATTTGCGCATCCCTTTATTGATATGTACGCCATCGAAGGCATCCGCCTGATAGCGGCCAACATCGTTCAGGCTGTAAAAAACGGCGCCGACGAACATGCGCGCTCACAAGTATCGATGGGAAGCCTGTTGGGTGGCTTTTGCTTAGGCCCGGTGAATACAGCGGCGGTACATGCGTTATCATATCCATTGGGCAGCAGTTTTAACCTGGCGCATGGCCTGTCAAATGCCTTGTTACTACCTTATGTAATGGAATTTAATTACCCATCAGCGGTAAACAAATACGCGCAGGTTGCCATCGCTTTAGGATGTGAGCCACAAGCTACAGATGAACTAACCGCCAAAGCCGGAATTGCCAAAATAGAAGAGATAACAGCATTATGCGGCATCCCCGCAAGGCTACGGGATGTACAAATACCACAAACCGCAATACCCGAAATGGCCGTAAACGCCATGAAAATAACCCGCCTGCTAAAAAATAACCCGCGCGAAGTTACTTACGCCGATGCGGTGGATATTTACAACGCGGCATACTAACAGAAATAGAAAAGAAATAATTGTAAAAACTGACATTACAATACAAATTGATGGAAAAAAAATATAATGGTGTGATCATCCCGGCAATAACGCCACTCACGGATAGCTATGAGTTGGATAAAGCAGGGGTTAAAAATATGTTTGCCAATTTTCGTGCTAATAATGTGTCTCCTTTTATTTTAGGCACAACCGGCGAAGCGGCATCTTTACCTGTTGCTGTAAAATATGATTACATTAAATTGGCAGGCAGCTTAAAACAAACTGGCGAAAAGTTATACGTTGGCGTTGCTTCAAACAGCTTTGAAGAGTCGGTAGCCTTATCCAAATTTGCCTTTGATAACAATGCGGATGCCGTAGCCGCGCACTTGCCATCGTATTATAAACTGTCTGATCATCAGATGAAAAAATATTTTGAGCAATTGGCTGATCAATGCGGCGGACCGCTCATTATTTATAACATACCGGCAACAACCCATATGTCGGTACCGCTTAAATTAATTGACGAATTAAGCTATCACGACAACATCGTTGGTGTAAAAGATTCTGAACGGAGTGATGAACGCTTAAACGAATCATTACAACTATGGAGCCAGCGCGAAGATTTTAGTTACTTTTTAGGATGGGCGGCACGCTCTGCCGATGCGCTTTTAAGTGGTGCTGATGGACTGATCCCAAGTTCAGGTAACCTCTTCCCCGGCATTTATTGCGAAATGATGGAAGCTCTAAAAGCAGACAACCGCGAATTAGTTATCGAACTCCAAAAAAAATCGGACGCGGTGGGCAAACTTTACCAGGCCGATCGCTTATTAGGCGAATCCCTTTGGGCGCTTAAAGTATTAATGCACGAATCCGGAATATGCCAGCAATACGTAATGCCGCCATTACAGCCTCAATCAGCTAACGAAGAAGCAGGCATTATCAAAGCGCTACACGAGTATTTAAAAAACGAAGGTTTAAATCTAAAGATCAGCATATGAGATTAAAACCCATAACCGGCATTACCATGGGCGATCCGGCGAGCATAGGCCCCGAGATCGCTTTAAAGGCGCTATTAAATAAAGATCTGTACGATATATGCCAGCCGTTATTGGTTGGTGATTATGATGTTTTCGATCAGATCAAAAATATATTGAACATTGATATCGCTTTAAACCGCATCAGCAATGTTAACCAGGCCAAATTTGAGTTTGGAACTATTGATGTATTCGACCTAGGTAATACCGATATAACCCAGCTAAAATTTGGCGAAATATCTGCCAATTGTGGCGAAGCGGCGTTCCAGTCCGTAAAAAAAGTAATTGAACTTGCTTTGGCAGGAGAGATTGATGCTACGGTAACCGGCCCCATCAACAAAAAATCTATCAACGAAGCAGGTCACCATTTTGCCGGGCACACCGAAATATATGCCACTTTAACCAATACCAAAAGGTATGCTATGTTATTGGTTGAAGATAATATGAGGGTGATACACGTATCAACCCATGTTTCGCTCCGTGAGGCTTGTGATCTGGTTAAAAAAGAACGAATTTTAGAAGTAACCGAACTGCTGTATAACGGCATGATCCAATTAGGTGCTACTAATCTAAAAATTGGCATAGCCGGTTTAAACCCTCACGCGGGAGATTCTGGTCTGTTTGGAACCGAAGATGACCTCGAAATATTGCCTGCTGTAGAAGAAGCCAGAAGATTAGGTTACGATGTAGAAGGCCCCGTACCTGCCGATACCATGTTTGCCAAAGCGGCCACAGGGTATTACGGTGGCGTAGTAGCCATGTATCACGATCAGGGGCATATCCCGTTTAAGCTCTCAGGCTTTAAATGGAACTCCGAGAAAAAGCAAATGGATAGCGTTAAAGGCGTTAACATCACTACGGGCTTACCAATCATCCGTACATCGGTAGATCATGGTACAGCCTTTGAAATAGCTGGTAAAGGCGTGGCCAGTCCAGATGCTATGGTGTTGGCTATCGAATCGGCAGTGCAGTTGTATAAACATCAGGGCGATAGTAAAAAGGTAACCGCTTAATGATCATAGTTATAGCCGACGATTTTACCGGTGCTGCCGAATTAGGCGGCATAGGGTTACGCTACAACCTCAAGGTTGAGGTGAATACCAGCGTGAATCTGCAATCGAAGGCCGACCTGTTGGTTATCGCCACAGATACCCGCTCCATGACCAAAAACGAGGCTGTGGCCGAAATGGAAAGAGTTACCGAACAAGTAGTTAAACTCAATCCTACACTCATCTTCAAAAAGGTTGATTCCGTTTTACGAGGCTATGTTGCCGAAGAATTACTGGCGCATATCCAAAAGCTAAGTCATACACGCGCGTTATTGGTTCCGGCTAATCCGGGATTAGGTCGAACCATTGTGAATGGCCAATACCTTTTAAACGGCCAGCCTTTGCATCAAAGCAATTTTGCCACCGATCCTGATTTTCCCGTTCAATCATCATCGGTGATTGAACTGTTGGATGGTAAGGGCATCAAAATATCATCGCAAAAACATACAGAAACGCTCAACTTTGAAGGCATAGTAGTTGGCGATGCCGCGGATCACAACGATTTAAAAGCATGGACAAACCGTGTTAACCGTAACATGATTATTGCCGGGGCCGCTAATTTTTTCACAGCCTTGCTGGATAAGGTTGTTATCCCCGATGAGCAATCACAGCAAAAAAAGGCACGGTCGTTTGAACAACCTGTCCTGATCGTTTCTGGAACCGCTTTCAAAAAAAGCGCTGATGCCATAAGGAAGTTGAAAGACGATGGTTTTCCCGTGAGTTACATGCCGGCAAATATCATCCGCGAAAGCGAAATTAATGAGGAAGAATATCTCCAATGGTGCGATCGGATTGTAGCGGATATTACTAAATTTGGCAAAACCATTATAGCTATTGATCCTCACAATTCAATAAAGAGTAGCCAAAGCCGTTTGCTCCGCCAAAAAACAGCCACCATAGTTAACATGGTTTGTAAACAGATCCATATTAACGAATTGTTGATAGAAGGAGGTTCAACCGCGGCAGCCATACTAAAACAATTGGGTATAGCAAAACTATATCCTGTTGAAGAATTGGCTCTGGGCGTGATCAGGATGAGTGCCGATGATGATTCGGAATTATATATAACCATAAAACCTGGAAGTTACGCCTGGCCGCAGTCGGTCAGTCAGTATACTTCATATTAGCAGTTATGCATAAAGAAACTTTGCACTTAGTTGATTATCTCATCATTGTTGTTTCACTCGCAACTTCGCTGGGGGTAGGGCTACGCTTTGGGCGTAATCAAAATTCCACCGCTAAATACTTTGTTTCGGCGGGTACTATACCCTCATGGGCCATCGGTATGTCGCTTATGGCAACCCTGGTGAGCAGTGTTACTTTCCTGGCCTATCCCGGCGAGGGCTTCTCGTCCAACTGGATCTTGCTTGTACAGGGGCTTATGGTGCCTGTTGTGCTGTTATTCATGGTATGGTTCATCGTTCCGCTTTACCGCGAAGTTATCGGCCTGAGTGCCTACGAATACTTTGAAAAACGTTTCGGCGTATTTGCCCGCCTGTATAGCTCCATAGCTTTCGTGCTCACACATTTCTCCAAAATGGGAACCGTGTTTTTCCTGCTCGCGCTGGCCTTGTCCAACATGACGGGCGCTAACACCTTCCTCATCATCTGGGTGATAGGTTTAGTGGTTGTATTTATTACATTAATAGGTGGTATTGAGGCTGTTATATGGGCCGATGTAATTCAGGGCTTCCTGTTAATTATTGGCGGTGTAGTGTCGCTGGTTATCTTACTGTTCGCCCTAAAAGGTGGCCCCGCCGAAGTGTGGCACATTGCGCAAAGTAACGGTAAAACAGGCTTTGGCCCTTACGATTTCAATTTCAAAAAGCTCACCTTTATTGTAATGGCTATCAATGGCGTTTTCTACGCCATTCAAAAATATGGTACCGATCAAACCATGGTGCAACGTTATTTAACAGCTAAAAGCGATAAATCGGCCATCAAAGCTACCTTATTAGGAGTAGGGCTAACCGTTCCGCTTTGGGCCTTGTTCATGTTTATCGGTACAGCGCTATTCGTATTCTACAAACAAAACCCATTACCCGCAGGCATGCGCCCCGATGCGGTTTTTCCATATTTTATCATGACTAACCTGCCTCCGGGCGTGGTAGGCTTGATCTTGGCAGCGTTGATCTCAGCCGCTATCTCAAGTTTAGGTTCCGATTTGAATTGCCTTGGCGCGATAGGTGTAGAAGATTATTATAAACGCGCCTTCCCTAAAAAAACAGATGTACAATACCTTAAAGCTGGCCGCTGGATAATTGTAGCAGGCGGTTTAGGTGCCATCGGCATCGCATCCCTGTATTTAATGGCTGGCGATGAAGGTGTTCTGGGTATCGTATTTACCCTATACTCCATCTTCTCCGGCGGTATTGCCGGTATGTTTTTATTGGGATTATTCAGTTCACGGGCTAACAGACAAGGCTTATTGATAGGCGTATTAGTTTGTGTGTTGTTTACCGCCTATGCCTTTTTAACTTCAACCAAAATAGGTTTAGGTAAAGACAAACATATTTTGCTCGATTTAGGCGTTTATAACTTTAAGCAACACAAATACATGTTAGGCGTTTACAGCCATATAATTGTGATAGCTGTAGGCTATGTAGCCAGCTTATTCTATCCAAAACCTAACCTCAATAAAAACCTGCTATTTAGCGGCTGGCTCGAGAAGCGCAGAAAAATAGCTGCCGAACTGAAGGGATAATACTAATACTATTTGTGATGAGAAGATTGAAGATAACTTTGTTGGTATTAGGTGTTGTGTTTTTCTCAGCCGCTTTCGCGGATACAAAGCAATCAATAACTATCGTTACTCCGATAAATAGCCCTGTACGGGTTAGCTTCGGGGCAAGCAAACTCACTAAAGCTTTAACAGCGATAGGGTATAAAGTCAATAACGCTCATCAACTTCCCGCAAGCGGCAGAACCATTGTAGTAGGTATTACCGGTAATGATATATTGCTCAAAGCGGTAAAAGCCTGGCATTTGCCAATGAAAAAAATAGCTTTCCACAAAGAAGGTTTTTCAATTTCATCCTCAGCTCAAAACAATATAGTGATCGAAGGTTTAGACAACTCAGGTGCACTTTATGGTTGTATCGAAGTTGCAGATGAGATCAAAGATAAAGGCCAGCTCCCAAACCAGATCTCCAAAACGGATCATCCCGAAATGGTATTGCGCGGTGCCTGCATAGGCATGCAAAAGCCAACCTATTTACCCGGTCGCGGTGTTTACGAATACCCATACACGCCCGAAACCTTCCCCTGGTTTTACGATAAAGCGATGTGGGTCAAATACCTCGATCAGATGGTTGATAACCGCATGAACTCACTTTATTTATGGAATGGCCATCCTTTCGCCTCCTTAGTGCGTTTAAAAGAATACCCATTCGCTGTTGAAGTAAGCGACGAGACCTTCAAAAAGAACGAAGAGATCTTCAAATTCTTAACCCAGGAAGCAGACAAACGTGGTATCTGGATAATCCAAATGTTCTACAACATCTACGTATCCAAACCATTTGCCGAGCATTACAACATCAAAACACAAGACAGGAACCGCCCAATTGTCCCGCTTATCGCCGATTACACCCGCAAATCAATAGCCGCCTTTGTACAAAAATATCCCAATGTAGGTTTAATGGTTTGTTTAGGCGAAGCTATGGAAGGTGTTGGTAATGATGATGTTGAATGGTTTACAAAAACCATAGTCCCCGGTGTTAAAGATGGCCTGAAAGCTTTAGGTAAAACCGAAGAGCCCCCCATCGTATTACGCGCTCACGATACCGATGCGCCAAATGTAATGAAGTATGCATTACCGCTTTACAAAAACTTATATACCGAAGCCAAATACACCGGCGAGGCCTTAACCACTTACACCCCACGTGGTCCCTGGGCCGAATTGCATCGCACATTAAGCCACTTAGGGAGTGTACAAATCGAGAATATCCACATCATGGCCAATCTTGAACCCTTCCGTTATGGCTCGGCAGATTTTATACAGAAATGTGTTTTGGCCATGCATAACACTTACGAAGCCAATGGCTTGCATATTTATCCGCAAGCATCATATTGGGACTGGCCTTATACTGCTGATAAAGCCGGTACACGCTTGTTGCAAATGGATAGGGATTGGATCTGGTACAAAGAGTGGGCACGTTACTCATGGAACTGCCACCGCGACCGCGAAGCCGAAAAAGTTTACTGGGATAAGCAATTGGCCGAAAAATATGCTTGCGATACAAAAAGCAGCGCCAATATTTTAGAAGCCTACGAGCAATCGGGCGAAATAGCACCCAAGCTGTTAAGGCGTTTTGGTATTACCGATGGTAACCGCCAAACCTTAACTTTAGGCATGTTTATGAGCCAGTTGGTTAATCCCGAAAGGTATGGTCTGTTCACATTACTCTACAACTCCGAAGGCCCCGAAGGTGAGGCACTTGCCGAATACGCCGAAAAAGAATTCAAACACCAACCACATGTTGGCGAAACGCCCGTTACCGTAATAAACGATGTAATAGCCGAAGGTAAAGCTGCCGTTGCTGCCATCAATGCTGCCGGGTCGGGAGTTAAAGCTGATAAGGCAGAATTCAAAAGGTTAAAGAATGACATGTACTGCTATAACGAATTAGCTAATTTTTATGCCGATAAAGCACAGGCAGCGTTATTGGTGTTAAACTACAAGTACTCAAACAACCTGGCCGATCTGCAAAAAGCTATCCCATACCTGCAAAGCAGTGTTAATCATTTCAAAAAGTTAAGTAATTTAACCAGCGATACCTACTTGTATGCCAATAGCATGCAAACTGGTCAGCGCAAAATACCTATCGGCGGTAACGATGGTAAAAATAAAACCTGGGTTGAGCTATTGCCCAAATATGAGCAGGAGCTAAAAACATTCACTAAAAATGTAGATTCGTTAAAATTACATCAGGGCGAAAAGTCTGACGTGAAAGAACAAGTTTTAACGCCAGCCAATGTAACCTGGCTTTCAAAAAACGAAGACAATTATACCCTGGCTAACAAAACATCAATATACGCCGACACCAATTTGATTGCCAATGTTTATGATGGGATCTTAAAAGATTTAAAAGGCATCCGCTTATCTAAAAAAGAACAAATAGCAAGCGGAACAACCCTAAAATTCACCACCAATAAACCCGTTAAACTACTGGTGGGTTTCTTTAAAGAGAAAGGTAAAAACTACTCAGCCGAGCCAACTTTGGAGAATGATGCCAGTGCCAATGATTACGGTCAGGCCGAAATTAAGATAGGCAACGCTATTGTATTTACTGATATGCCGGCAGTAAATATTCACGCTTATAGTTTCGCCGCGGGTACGCATACGCTAACATTAGCCAAAGGGGAGTGCCTTGTATTGGGTTTTATTGATGCCAACACAACACTGCCCGTTTATGATGCGGCTATGAATAAAGGTGGCGCAAACCGTAAGATTGATGCACTTTTTAATTAATAAACATGAAAAGGCTCTTAAATATATTGGTTGTAGGCCTGATATTTTCAGAAGTTGCAACCGCGCAGCAAAAGCCCCTTAAATTATGGTATAACAAACCTGCCGAAAAATGGACCGATGCTTTACCCATAGGTAACGGTAGCCTTGGCGGGATGATATTCGGCGGCGTAAACTCCGATCATATCCAGTTTAACGAGCAAACACTCTGGACGGGTGCCCCACGCAAATACCAGCGCGAAGGCGCCGCGAGCTATCTCCCACAGATCAGAAAACTGCTTTTTGAAGGCAAACAAGCCGAGGCCGAAGCTTTAGCAGGAAAATACTTTATGGGCACTAAAGATCAGGAAGGTACTTATTCCGTTGATTCTGCCGCCTGGGTTAAAAAAGTACAATCGCTAAAACAACCCGCGGGCAATGTTGCCTGGAAAAAGATTTCCCTGCCAACCGAACAAGGCTGGGAAAAAGTACCCGGGCTTGAAGGTGTTGATGGCGCGGTTTGGCTTAAAACAAAGTTTAACGTACCGGATAAATGGGAAGGTAGAAGCTTGATATTGAGCCTGGGCCGCATCCGCGATGCAGATATTACCTATGTTAACGGCAAACAGGTTGGCGCAACTCAGGGGACAACTTACCGCCAGTATAGCATTCCCAAAACGCTTTGGCATGCGGGTGCTAATGAGATACTTATACAAGTAATTAACTATTATGATAAAGGTGGTTTAACCAGTGCGGCTAAAGAATTAACAATTAAACCATTAGAGTCTGATAAAATATTAGAGCCAATCCAACTAAACGGCGAATGGCAGTATTGGGTGCAGGATGATAACCCACCGACATATCCATCATACCAGGCATCATACCAGCCTTTCGGCGATCTGTACCTCAACTTTAAAAACACTGGCGAGGTCACCAATTACCAACGCTCACTTGATCTAAGAACAGCTCTGGCCAACGTAACCTATACCAGCAAGGGCATAAACTTTACCCGCGAATACTTTGCAAGCGCTCCCGATAAAACCATCGCCATTCACATCAAAGCTGATAAACCGGGCCAAATCAGTTTTGATGCCTTATTGAACACGCTCCATAAGTTATCATCAGTAAAACAAATTAATGCCCATACTATTGCGTTAAATGTGCAGGTAAACCAGGGCGCTTTAAAAGGCGCTGCCTATTTATATGCTGATGCAAAAGGGGGGAAGATCACTGTAGTTAACGGGCAGATCAAGGTTAGCAATGCCGATGATGTGATCTTATATTTGGCAGCGGCAACCAATTTCAAAAACTATAAAGATATATCAGCAGATGCCAACACCATAGCAAAACAACGTATTGTATCTGCCCAGGCCAAAACCTATACACAAGTTAAGTTGGCTCACGTTAATGATTACAAGCATTATTTTAATCCATTCTCCGTTGATTTAGGTTCAGGTAAAAATGAAATACTACCAACCGACGAGCGCATCAAACTATTCAATGCCACTGATGATCCCGGCTTACTCAGCCTTTATATACAATACGCCCGTTACCTGTTAATAGCATGCTCCAGTCCTGATAGTAAACTTCCCGCCAATTTACAAGGCATCTGGAACGATCAGATCACACCACCCTGGGGTAGTAAGTTCACCACCAATATCAACCTGCAAATGAATTATTGGTCGGCCGAGCAGTTAAATCTTTCAGCCTGCATTAATCCGTTGTTCCGGATGATTAGCGATCTGTCCCAAACAGGCCACCAAACCGCACAGATCCATTACAATGCACCCGGATGGATACTGCATCACAATACTGATATCTGGTTGGGCACGGCACCTATCAATGCTTCTAACCACGGTATTTGGCAAGGTGGGGCAGCATGGCTAACCCGTCATTTATGGGAACATTACCAATACACGCAGGATAAGATCTTTCTACAACAAGTTTATCCCGAAATTAAAGGTGCCGCCGAGTTTTTTGTAAGCACCCTGGTTAAAGACCCTAAAACCGGTTATCTCATTAGTACACCGTCCAACTCACCTGAGCATGGCGGTCTGGTTGCGGGCCCAACAATGGACAGGCAAATCATCCGCGATCTGTTTAAAAACTGCATCGCAGCATCCGAAGTATTAAAAACCGACGAACCATTCCGTAAAATATTACAAGAAAAATATAAACAAATAGCGCCCAACCAAATTGGCAAATACGGCCAGTTACAAGAGTGGATGGAAGATAAAGATGATACCGCCGATACCCACCGCCATGTTTCGCACTTATGGGGTGTTTACCCCGGAACGGATATTACCTGGGATGCAACACCAACCCTGATGCATGCCGCCGAGAAGTCATTCCAATACCGTGGCGATGATGGCACGGGCTGGAGCCTGGCCTGGAAAGTAAACCTGATGGCGCGTTTTAAAGAAGGCGATCACGCTATGACTCTGGTCAATAAACTACTAAGTGTTGCCGAAAATGGCTCAGCCAAAGAACGGGGAGGGGTTTACCACAACCTGTTTGATGCGCACCCGCCATTCCAGATAGATGGTAACTTTGGTGGCGCGGCGGGCATTGCCGAAATGCTGGTTCAAAGTCAGCAAGGATACATTGATTTGCTGCCGGCTTTACCAACCGCTTTGCCCAATGGCGAACTCAAAGGTATTTGTACCCGGGGAGGCTTTGTATTAAACATTAAATGGCAAAATGGTAAACTACAACAGGTACAGGTTATTTCTAAAACAGGTAATGAATGCCATTTAAAATATGGTAAAGCAGGTTACAATTTCAAAACTGTAAAAGGAAAAACATATCAGTTAAACGGCGATTTAAAAGCCATTTAGGCTATCTTAGTTGATGATGGCATATCAGGTAAATCAATATCAAACAGTGCGGGTAAAGGCTTATCAAAGCTTTTGGTTGGCCATACTTTGTTTATTGTTTGCCGCAGATGGTTTTGCTCAAAGCGGTATCCGTAAAGATATTCTCCTAAACAACAACTGGCTAACCATTGCCAATGATAGTAATACCGATGCTTACAAGGGGTTTGAGCAATCAGCTTTCAATACCGCTAACTGGAAATCAGTCACTATACCCCATAATTGGGACACGTACGAAGGTTACCGCCGGTTAAAACATGGCGATAAACACGGCTATGCCTGGTATCGAACCACTTTTACATTGGCAAATATAGCTGCCGATAAAGCTTACTTTTTGTATTTCGAGGGCGTTAGCTCATACGCTACAGTTTGGCTTAATGGTAAATTAGTGGGTCATCATGCTGGCGGGCGTACCACGTTTACTTTAGAGGTAAGCAAGTATCTGCTTAAAAACATGCCGAATATATTGGCCGTTAAAGCAGACCACCCCGAAAAGATACTGGATTTACCCTGGGTATGTGGCGGCGCATCAGACGAGGTTGGTTTTTCCGAAGGCTCACAGCCGATGGGGATCTTCCGCCCGGTTCACCTGATCATGACCGATCCCGTAAGGATAGAACCTTTCGGCGTTCATATCTGGAACGATACTACCGTTTCCCTAAAATCTGCCGATCTGAATATCGAAACCGAGGTTAAAAATTATACCGCTAAGTCTAAAAAGATCCAGGTAATTAACAGGCTGATTGATGCCCGCGGAATTGTGGTTGCCGAGGTGAGCAGTGAAGAAAACGTATCGGCTAATACTTCAACCGTTTTTAAACAAAAACTTAGTTTTACGCATGTTAACTTATGGTCGCTACGGCAGCCATATTTATACAAAATGGTTTCCAAAGTGATCGAAGGTGTAAAACTGAACGATCAGGTTAGTACCGATTATGGTATCCGATGGATAAGCTGGCCAATTGACAGAAAGGGGAATAACAAACAATTTCTGTTAAATGGCAAATCCGTTTTTATTAATGGTACAGCCGAGTATGAGCATATGATGGGCAACAGCCATGCCTTTAGTAACGCTCAAATTCGCACACGTGCCATGCAGGTTAAAGCCGCAGGTTTTAATGCTTTCCGCGATGCGCACCAACCGCACAACCTGGAATATCAAAAATATTGGGACGAACAGGGTATCCTTTGGTGGCCGCAGTTTACGGCCCATATTTGGTATGATACGCCGGAGTTTCGTAAAAACTTTAAAGCGCTATTAGTTGATTGGGTTAAAGAGCGCCGCAACAACCCATCCAATATATTATGGGGCTTACAAAACGAGAGTAAATTACCCGAAGATTTTGCGAAGGAATGTTCAGATATCATCCGCAAGCTTGATCCAACCGCATCATCGCAGCGCAAAATAACCACTTGTAACGGTGGTAAAGGTACCGATTGGGATGTCCCTCAAAACTGGACAGGCACATATGGCGGCAATCCCTTAACCTATGCCGACGATCTGCAAAAACAAATTCTGGTAGGCGAATACGGCGCATGGCGCAGTATTGATTCACATACCGAAGGGCCTTTCATTCAAAACAGTACATTAAGCGAAAACAGGTTGGATGCCCTGATGGAAACCAAGATCCGATTAGCCGAATTGGTTAAAGATAAAGTTGCCGGGCATTTTCAATGGCTTCTAACCTCGCACGAAAACCCGGGCAGGATACAAGCTGGTGAAGGTTTACGGGAACTGGATAGGATAGGGCCCATCAACTATAAAGGCCTGTTTACACCGTGGGGCGAACCTACCGATGCTTTTTATTTATACCGCTCTAATTACGCGCCAAAAGATAAAGAGCCAATGGTATACATCGTATCACATACCTGGCCCGATAGGTGGCTTTCGCCGGGCACACGTGATAGTGCTTGTGTGTATTCCAATTGTGATGAGATAGAGCTGTTTAACGATGTAAACCACGAATCATTTGGCAAAAAGAAAAATCGGGGTATTGGTACCCATTTCCAATGGGATAGGGTTAATATTCAATATAATGTGCTTTACGCGGTTGGCTATGTAAAGGGTAAAAAAGTTGCTGAAGATCACGTCATACTAAACCATTTGCCCGATGCGCCACATTTTAAAGATTTAGTTGAAGGCAATAAAGTATCACTTAAACCATCTACCGAACTAAAATATCTCTACCGTGTTAATTGCGGTGGCCCGGATTATACCGATCAGTTCAATAATGTTTGGATGGCCGATGTGCATCAAAACAACAGCAAAACATGGGGCTCAACTTCATGGACTAATGATTTCCCCGGCATGCCAGCCATGTTTGGCAGTCAGCGCCGCACATTTGATAAAATACAAGGAACTAATGATTTCAAACTATTCCAAACTTTCCGTTATGGCTTGGATAAATTAAAATACGATTTCCCCGTTCCCGATGGTGATTATACCATCGAACTTTACTTTACCGAACCCTGGTATGGCATAGGCGGTGGAATGGATTGCACCGGATGGCGATTATTTGATGTGGCCATCAACAATAAAACCATGATCAAAAATCTGGATATCTTTAAAGAAGCAGGATACGATCAGGCATTGAAAAAAGTGATTAAAACACACGTAACAGGCGGTCATCTAACCATTAACTTCCCGCATGTAGAATCCGGACAAGCTATCATATCAGCTATCGCGATAGCTTCAGTTAATAAGGAAACTGTTGCAGCCAATGCTTCAGAATCAGTTATTAAAACCCTGATAGTTGCTGATGAATCACAAAGTAATAGCTGGTTGGCCCAAAAATGGTTAGATCTCGGCGATAAGCAATACGCCAACGATCAAACCGAAATAGCACAGTTACCCTCCAACTTATATGGTGCAGAATGGATTAGAACACCGAAAGGGAATCAAAACACATCAGCCAAATTTACAGTTAGTACTGATGCCGATGTTTATATCGGGTTAGATGAAGTTGTAAAGCAAGTGCCATACTGGCTGAAGGATTACGACAATACCAAAACCATAATGCGTAACGATGCCAACGGTGGCAATAGCTTTAATATATATCACAAAAGTTTTAAAGCTGGTGCCGAAGTTGTATTAGGCAATAATCCCGATAAGGCATTAATGTACATAATAGCCGTACAACCCCTTACCCAGATGGAGCCGGCAACCGATCTGAAACCAACAATATCATATAAGGCTCAGGTGGCCATACTCACCGATACTGGCGCGGTAATGATTGATGTGAGTGACCGAAAATGCATCCTGATTAAAACTGAAGGCTCGCGCGTAGAATGGAATATATCAACAGGCGTAGGCGAATCGCACGAGTTACGGATAAAATATGCCAACACAACTGATAACACATTAACGGCACGTATGCAATTATTGGCTGCCGATGGTACCGTTATGCGGGACGCCACATTAAGTTTTGGTAAAACCGTACCCGATAAATGGAAAACAGCAGGTACCACAACGGGTACAAGCATAAATGCAGGTAATTATAAAATAGTATTAACGGCTGTTGATGCTGTAGGATTAACAATTTCGGGCCTGGAGGTGCAATAATGAAAATGATCAGCAAAAAATATCATCGTACTTGTAGCATAACTTTATTGCTGCTTGTGTTTCTATTGGCAGGCAATGTTTCTGCACAGCAAATGGTTAATGGCATAACTATACCCGATGTGCTTACCATGAACAACGGTACCAAGGTTACCACAGCTAAACAATGGAAAACCCAGCGCAGGCCAGAGCTTATTAAATTTTTCAAAAAAGAAATGTATGGCCAATCACCAGGCAAACCTGCTGACATGACATTTAAGGTTTTTGATAATGAGAGCAAAGCCTTAAATGGCAAAGCTACCCGCAAACAAATAACCGTTTATTTTAATGGGAAAGAAGATGGTCCGCAAATGGATATTTTGCTTTATATCCCCAACAATATAAAACATGCGCCCGCTATTGTGGGACTAAATTTTGATGGCAATCAATCGGTAAACCTCGACCCTGCAATTAAAATGAGTACAAGTTGGTTTGATAAAACCAAAGGCGTAGTCAATAACAGGGCAACCGAAGCTACCCGTGGTATTGATGCCGGGCAATGGCCCTTAGCAATGATCATTGATAAAGGTTATGCCGTAGCCACAGTTTACCGTGGCGATATTGACCCTGATTTTGATGATGGCTTTAAAAATGGAGTGCAAGCGCTATACCCAGAACTGCAAAACCGTGGCGATAACTTTGCAACCGTAGCTGCCTGGGCATGGGGGCTGAGCCGGATATTAGATTATTTAGAAACCGATAAAGCTATTGATGCCAAACGCGTAGCCGTATTTGGCTTTTCGCGATTAGGCAAGGCCGCGCTGTGGGCCGGTGCTACAGATGAACGTTTTCCCCTGGTGATCAGTAATGAATCAGGCGCTGGTGGGGCCAAACTGTTCCACTATACAAGCGGCGAAAGAATAACCCGGATATGCAGCAAGTTTCCGCATTGGTTTTGTGGCAATTTTAAAAAGTACATGGGGCTGGATTCTATCTTGCCGTTCGATCAGCACATGATGATCTCATTGATCGCGCCACGTCCGGTATACGTTGCCAGTGCAAAAGACGA
The DNA here is from genome assembly GCF_039921305.1 of Mucilaginibacter sp. Taxonomy (GTDB): domain Bacteria; phylum Bacteroidota; class Bacteroidia; order Sphingobacteriales; family Sphingobacteriaceae; genus Mucilaginibacter. Next base: position 41,421 of record NZ_JBDSCA010000020.1, on the reverse strand, counting down.
TACCAATTCAAATCCCGAAGCCGAATTTTGGGGCGCAAAGGGTGCCGACCCGGTTTACAGGTTATTAGGTACCAATGGCTTACCCGCTACCACCTGGCCCGCGTTAAATACGCCATCGGTAGGTCGCATAGCCTATCACGTACGCCCCGGTGGGCATAATGTTACTGATTACGATTGGATACAGTATCTCAATTTTGCCGATAAATACCTTAAGAAATGAAGAAGTTTAGCCTGATCCTTTTATTTGCTTTTATCGCGATAAGTACATTTGCGCAGGTATTAAAAGTGAGCAATTTAAAGTGCGAGTACAGTGTTGACCCGTTAGGGATAGCTGTACCCGAACCACAATTAAGCTGGGAAATAACTTCACCAGAGCGTAATGTAATGCAAACCGCTTACCATATTCTGGTGGCAGATGAGCCTACACTTTTGCAAAAAGGGATTGGTAATGTATGGGATTCCGGAAAGATAAACTCCGGTTCATCTATTCAGATTGTTTATTCAGGTGCTCCTTTACTATCGTCAAAAAAGTATTATTGGCGGGTAGCTGTATCTGATAACAAAGGCCATAATTCTTCGTGGAGCGCTATTGCACAATGGCAAATGGGATTATTAAATAGTGTCGATTGGAAGGGAGCCAATTGGATAGCCTATCAGGATATGCCCGACTCTATGAAAATATTGCCTACCCCAAGGACTGGCGATAAAAAACACTCACCGGGCTCTGATATTTTACCCTTATTGCGAAAAAGTTTTAAAGTAACTAAACCGGTAAGAAATGCTACCATGTTTATATCCGGTTTGGGCCACTTTGAAATGAACCTGAACGGTAAAAAAGTTGGCGATCATTTTATGGATGGCGGTTGGGTAAATTATGAAAAGGAAGCACAGTACCTAACCTTTGATATTACCAATCAGCTTAAAACCGGCGAAAATGCAATCGGCATAATGTTAGGTAATGGTTTTTACTTTACCCCAAGCGGGCGCTATCGTAAATTGACCTTAGCCTACGGTTATCCCAAAATGATGTGCCGATTATTGATAGAATATCAGGATGGCACATCCGAAAACATCATCAGCAACACATCATGGAAGGTAACGCCCAGCCCCATTACATTTTCGGCAACTTATGGTGGTGAGGATTACGATGCTACAAAAGAACGATCAGGTTGGGATGCACCCGGCTTTAACGATCAGCAATGGCAAAATGCTATTAAAGTTGAAGGCCCAGCGTTGTTAAATCCACAATCGCAACAACCATTAAAAGTATTCGAAAAGTTTACTCCTAAAAATACAACGCAACCTAAACCCGGCATATGGGTATTTGATATGGGGCAAAATGCATCCGGCATACCGCAGATCACCGTAAGGGGGAAAAAGGGAGATTCTATCCTCATCGTTCCATCCGAATTATTGGATAAAGATGGCATCGCTACACAAAAAAATACAGGTGTTGCTGGTAAATATGGTTATGGCCACTGGTATACCTACGTTTTAAAAGGCGATGGCGAAGAAACATGGCAACCCCGCTTTTGCTATTACGGTTTGAGATACATACAGGTTAAAGGCGCTGTTCCTCAAAAGGAAAGCAACCCTGCTAACTTGCCGCAAATTATTAGCATCCAAACCCTGCACACCCGTAACGCGACCGATAAGGTGGGTGAGTTTAACTGCTCAAACGATTTATTCAATAAAACTAATACTTTGATAGATTGGTCGATAAAAAGTAATATGGCCAGTACGCTAACCGATTGCCCTCATCGCGAAAAACTGGGTTGGTTGGAGCAGGATCACCTGATGGGTAATTCTTTGCAATACAATTACAACCTTGCATCCTTATTCAAAAAGATAATTAATGACATGCGCGAGGCTCAAACACCTGATGGCCTTGTACCCGAAATAGCCCCCGAGTACGCCGTGTTCGGCGGTGGCTTCCGCGATTCGCCCGAGTGGGGTAGCAGCAGTATATTATTACCCTGGTACATGTATGAGTGGTATGGCGATAAGCAAGGTTTAGCTGATAGTTACAGCATGATGCAGCGCTATGTAGACTATTTGAACAAGCAATCGGCCAGTCATATTTTAACCGAAGGTTTAGGTGATTGGTACGATCTGGGCCCGCAACACCCCGGCGTTGCGCAATTAACATCTAAAGGCGTTACATCAACAGCCATCTTTTATTATGATCTCACCATCATGAGCAAGATAGCATCAATGCTCAACAAACCTACCGATGTAGCTAAATACACCAAACTTGCCGCCGAGGTTAAAACGGCCTTCAACAATAAGTTTTTTAACAAAGCAACCAAACAATACGATACCGGCAGCCAAACCGCCAATGCCATATCAGTTTACATGAAACTGGTTGAACCCGAATACAAAGCCGCCGTTGTAGATAATATTGTGAAAGAGCTAAAAAGCCACAATAACAGTTTAACTGCTGGCGATATCGGTTATCGCTACTTACTAAAAGTACTGGATGACGAAGGCCACTCTGATGTGATATTTGATATGAATAACCGTTCTGATGTGCCAGGATATGGTTTTCAATTAGCCAAAGGCGCTACAGCTTTAACAGAATCGTGGCAGGCGTTATCGGGGGTATCCAATAATCACTTTATGCTGGGGCATTTAATGGAATGGTTTTACGCCGGTTTGGCCGGGATAAAGCCCGCCGATGATGCCATCGCTTTCAATAAAATAGTAATCCATCCGCAACCTGTGGGTAATATCACATCGGCAAAAGGTAGTTATCATTCAAGCTATGGCATAATTAAAAGCGACTGGAAAAAATCAGAAAAGGGTTTTGATATTACTGTTGAGATACCAGCAAATACTACTGCCGAAGTTCACCTTCCCGCCAAAGCAATGGCGCAAATTACAGATAATGGCAAGCCTGTAACCGGTTATAAAAATAGTGGTGAGAGCGCTATAATCAATGTTGGTTCGGGCGTATACCATTTTAAAGTTACAGAGTAAATTTATGAAAAGAGGATATTTATTGTTGCTGATGATCAGCATGCTTTTAACAAAAGGTTTTGCCCAATCCGAAAAAAATAAAGTTCCGGATGCCAAAATGAAAGAAATTTACGAAGAGGTAAAAACCCCCTACAAATACGGCATGGTGATGGTGCCTGATAGCAATAGTAAAAAAATTGATTGCCCTACGGTTTTTCGCAAGGGTAACAGTTGGTTCATGACGTATATTTTATTCAACGGCCGTGGTTACGAAACCTGGATAGCTAAAAGCAGTGATTTGTTGAACTGGAAAACACAGGGTCGAATCCTGTCCTTCCCCAAAGATACCAGCGCCTGGGATTTGAATCAGCGGGCAGGCTATCCGGCCTTGCAGGATACCAAATGGGGCGGAAGCTACGAGTTGCAAAAATACGATAACAAATACTGGCTGTCGTACTTTGGTGGCCATGATAGTGGTTACGAAAAGGGAATGCTATCCATCAGCGTGGCATGTACCCAGAAAGACCCATCAATTCCGCACGAGTGGAAAACATTGGGCAAACCTGTATTAATGGCAAATGATGCCAATGTTAGCTGGTGGGATAATCATACATTGTATAAAGAAACCGTAATTTGGGATAAGGCCAAAACCACAGGCTATCCGTTTTTAATGTATTATAATGCCAATGGTGATAGCGTAAACAAAAAACGCGGTGCCGAACGTATCGGCCTGGCCGTATCAAATGATATGACGCACTGGATCCGTAACCGGAAAGATCCGGTGCTCAACCATGGCGCGGGGATTACCGGCGATCCGAACATTGAAAAGATAGGCGATGTATGGGTGATGTTCTACTTTGGTGCATTTTGGTCAACATCGGGCCCCACCTGGGAAAAGAAAGGCGGCGCTTTTAACCGTTTCGCCTGTTCTTATGATCTGATCAACTGGACAGATTGGACGGGTGAAGACCTCATCAAATCATCCGAAGTGAACGATGGGCAATTCGCTCATAAATCCTTCGTGGTTAAATACAAAGGCGTAGTGTATCATTATTATTGCGCGGTAAACAAAGCCGATCAGCGTGGCATTGCCGTTGCTACATCAAAAGATATGGGTAATAGCACATTGCACTTTATTGCGCCACCACCATCAAAAGCACGCTCGTTAAAACAATAAATCATGAGGCTTAAATTATATCTAGGTTTGGTATTGCTGTTCAATGTTTTTGTTGTCACGGCACAAAATCATCAGCCTTCACAAAATTTCAACCAAAACTGGAAGTTCTTTTTAGGTAATGATAGTACCGCATACAAACCCGGATTTAATGATAGCCAATGGCGCAAATTAAACCTACCTCACGATTGGAGCATCGAGGGTTCATTTGATGAAAAAGCAACTTCAACAACCAACGAAGGTGCTTTGCCAACCGGTATAGGCTGGTATCGCAAAACGTTCACTTTACCCACATCATCAGCCAGTAAAGCTGTATTTATTGACTTTGATGGCGTTTATAAAAACAGCCAGGTTTGGATAAACGGCCATTTTTTAGGTAAACGGCCCAATGGCTATATCTCTTTCCGGTATAATTTAACGGGTTACCTACATTTCGGTAGTCAACTTAATGTTATCACTGTAAAGGTTGATAACTCCGAGCAACCCAATTCTCGTTGGTACACAGGTTCGGGTATATATCGTAATGTTTGGCTGGTGACAACATCTCATCATGCCGCCAAACCTTGGATTACTTTTGTGTCAACTTCCAAAATAACCAGTGAACTGGCAGTGGTGAAAATTCAAACTACTATAGATAGCGCCAGTTTTGGCAAAACATTTCTAAAAACTACTATTATAGATCAATCCGGTCGCTTGGTTAAGTCGACTAAATCAAAACTTCCTGATATGGGCTTGCTGGCCGGATGTACAATAATTGACAGTTTGAATGTATTAAATCCTAAACTTTGGTCGGTAAACAGGCCTTATCTGTATAAAGTAATCAGCCAAATATTAGAAGGAGATAAGATAGTTGATACTTACACAACAACTTTTGGTATCCGCTCGTTCAATTTCGACGCTAAAAAAGGTTTTTTCCTGAACGGGAAACCACTCAAAATACAAGGTGTTTGTATGCATCATGATTTGGGTGCATTAGGCGCAGCGGTTAACACCCGCGCTATTGAGCGCCAGCTACAAATACTAAAAGCAATGGGCTGTAATGCAATCCGCACAGCACATAATCCACCCGCACCAGAGTTTTTAGACCTATGCGACAAAATAGGCTTCTTAGTAATGGATGAAGCCTTTGATATGTGGGCCAAAAAGAAGAACAAATTTGATTATTATAGAGACTGGAAAGAATGGCATAGGGTAGATTTGATAGATCAGATCAAACGCGACAGAAATCACCCGTCCGTATTCATTTGGAGTATCGGGAATGAAATTCGTGAGCAGTTTGATAGCACAGGTATAACCATTGCTAAAGAATTGGTCAGCATTGTAAAAAGCCTTGATGCAACCCGCCCGGTAACGTCTGCTTTAAGCGAGAATAATCCTAAAAAGAATTTTATTTATCAATCACATGCCTTGGATTTGGTCGGTTTAAACTATCATCAAGAAGCTTATGCCGATTTCCCTAAAAACTACCCCGGCGAAAAATTTATCGCTACCGAAACCATGTCGGCCTTAGAGAGTAGGGGGCATTATGATCCCGTATCTGATACCACACTAAAGTGGCCGCATAATTCTAAATCAAAATTTACCGACGGCAATGCCGATATGACGGTTTCTGCATACGATAATGTAGCCGCATACTGGGGCTCAACGCATGAAAAAACATGGAAGATCATCAAGAAATACGATTTCCTTTCGGGACTTTTTATTTGGACAGGTTTTGATTACATAGGCGAACCTACACCATATCCATGGCCTGCGCGCAGTTCGTATTTTGGCATAATTGACCTGGCCGGGTTCCCGAAGGATGTGTATTACATGTACCAAAGCGAGTGGACAAACAAACCTGTTTTACATATTTTACCACACTGGAACTGGAAGCCCGGTAAAGTGGTTGATGTTTGGGCCTACTACAATAATGCCGACGAGGTTGAATTATACCTAAACGGAAAATCATTAGGTATCAAAAAGAAACAAGGTGATGATCTGCATATATCATGGAAAGTACCTTACCAGGCCGGAACGCTCAAAGCTGTATCCCATTTAAACGGAAAAGTTGTATTGAGCAAAGAGGTTAAAACAGCAGGCAAGCCGGCTAAAATAGAACTGATTGCTGATAGAAGCCTAATCAAAGCCAACGGAAACGATCTTTCTTACATTACCGCCAGGGTGTTAGATGCCGATGGCAACTTAGTTCCGGATGCTGATAATTTGTTAAAATTTAGCATCGTTGGTCCGGGCGTTGTTGTTGGTGTTGATAATGGCCAGCAAACCAGTCTTGAACCATTTAAAGCATCGCAACACAAAGCGTTTAATGGTTTATGTCTTGCAATAGTGCAATCTAAAGCTTCGGTAGGCGAAATAACAATTAGTGGCGAAGGTGTGGGGCTAAAATCAATAAGCATTAAAATAAAAACCAGGTAATCGATTGTGTTTTTAGCAGTGGTAAGATAGTATAGCATTTGGAGAAAAGCCTATATGAAATCATCAGTTTGCAAGGTTAGTTTTATAATGTTATAACCTGCTCCTCATAGCCGGAGTAAAACTGAAATTATGAAACAGCAAAGCATTTTTGATTACATCAATGTAGACGGATTTTCGTCGACACCAAAATACATACAGCTGGCTAATTGCATACAGGAGGCCGTTTTTTCGGGTAAAATACATAAAGACAAGATCTTACCATCACTTCACGAATTAACCTATCACCTCGAAATATCAAAAGATACCGCCGACAGGGGATACAGATATTTACGTAAGCTTGGTATCTTATCATCCATCCCCGGCAAGGGGCATTATATAACGGCCAGTAATTTTGCAAAACCACATAAAGTGTTTTTGCTTATCAATAAGCTGAGTACCAATAAAAAAACTTTTTACGATACCTTTACCAAAGCCCTTGGCGACAATGTAGCCATAGATTTTTATGTTTATAATAACGATTTCGGATTATTTAAAAAGCTGCTCAATACCCGGCGCGAAGGTTACTCTCATTATGTTATTTTACCACATTTTTCCGAAGGTGGCGAAACAGCGCATCAACTGATCAATACCATCCCAAAAGATAAACTGATACTTTTGGATAAAAACTTAAATGGTATTGAACGTGGCTTTGGTTCGGTAATTGAAAACTTTAAGAAAGATATTTATAAAGCTCTTGAAAAAGCATTAGAACCATTAAGTAAGTATGATACCATAAAATTGGTATTTCCGCACAATAGCTATTTTCCCGCCGAAATTAGCCAGGGCTTTAGATTATTTTGCCAGCAATATGCCTTTGAACGTAAAGTAGTAAACTATATTAAAGACGAAGAGATAAGCAAGGGACAGGTTTTTATTTGTTTAGATGATAATGACCTGATCACCTTGATAGAACGAATAAAAAAGATAAAATTGAGGGTAGGGGTAGATGTAGGTATAATATCGTACAATGAAACACCATTAAAAAAATACATTTTGAATGGTATAACAACCATATCAACAAATTTTGAGCAAATGGGTTTACAAACTGCCGGTATGATATTGAATAACAAGATGCAGCAGATTGAATTGGATTGCACCATCAATCTACGATCTTCGCTATAAAATCTAAATATTAAACAGCTTTATAAAGCCCTTCCTTACGCCGCAGGTTTAGCATTATTGTTATGCAGGTATTTGCGCTTGTATTCAAGCGGGGTCATGTTGGTTATCTTTTTAAAATGGCGGTAAAAGTTCGACACATTATTGAAACCGCATTCAAAGCATAAAACTTCGGTAGGTAATTTATCCTCAATCAAAAAGCGGCAGGCATGGCTTATCCTTATTTCAGTTAAAAAATCCGAATAGGTTTTCTTAGTCATTAGCTTAAAATACCGGCAAAAAGAAGTTACACTCAAATTGCCTATCGAAGAGATCTCCTCAAGGCTGATCTCTTTTTTGTAATTGGCCAGTGTGTATGAGCAAACTTTATTTAGCCTTATCGTGTCAGATTCATTAGATTGATGAAACTCGTTATGTGATAGCGTTATCGGTTTAAAGTCCTCATTTTCGGCAAGCACCTTTAATATAGATAGTAATACAATAATACGATCTAAATTAGTGGCATTTACAGCCCGGCGCATTAAATTGGCCAGTTCAATTTTGGCTTTTCCACCAATCACTAAGCCATTTTTAGCTTTTTCAAAAAGTTTGGGTAAAAGATAGGCTTCGGGTAAGTTTAGTAGATATTTTCCCAAACAATCGGGCAAAAAATGTATAACTATTACCTCAACATTCAGGCCCGAATCCGGAACAAAGTATTCCTCTTTGCACCGCCAGCAATGGGGCAGGTTTTCACCAAGTAATGTAATTTCTCCTGCAGAAAAATTACTGATATTGTCACCAATAAATCGTACGCCTTCGCCCTTAATAACATAATGTAATTCCAGTTCGGGATGGTAATGCCATATACCCCTAAAAGTGGGTATAACATCATGCCGGATGCTGAATGAATTTTGTGGCTTAACATCTACTTTAAGAAAATGTGGCTTCATCTTAAAAATGATAATAATTAATTTTTAATGCAATGAGTTTACAATATTAATAACGTTTATACAACCTTATTAGCTACTTGGTAAATAGTGAAACTTTGTATGTTATAATTGGTAGGCTATAGTACCATATAATAGCACTTTTCCTCTGTTCAAAGTTAATAAAAACTATTGAATGTTATGGTAAGATTATACAATAAGTGGATAACAATTAGCAGAAATATACATAGTGTATAATCCATATTTGTATGGTAAAGTACGTTTTAAAAATAAACTGCTTTAACTTATATATAAACCAACAGCTCACGCTATACATTTTTTGCAAAATAATTAAGTGTTTACATTTATGTAAATGCTTAACAAAATAAAACCAACCCGAATGATTTTGTCAGGATGTATCCGACAAGAAAAGAGAAGGATTACCGAACTATTATACTATTTGATTTAGAAACCAATAAGCTTAAATGTACAAAATGTTAAAAACTATAAAACTATTACTTGTACTAACATTATCCGCAACCATTACAAGCTATGCGCAAACCGCGCCAGTATCTGATGCTGATAAAGCCACTCAGTACACCCAAACTATTACCTCCCGGGCCGATAAGATTGTTGCCAAATTAGGTATTACCGATCAGGCAAAATATAAGCGCGTGCTTGATGTTATTGTGAACCAGTATCGCTTTATTAATGAGGTGCATGATGCGCGTAATGCACAGGTTGCTGATATCAAAAAACAGGCCGGTGACGACAAAACAGCTGCACAAGCCAAAATAAAAGCAGCAGATGATGATCTGGATCAAAAAATGAATGCGATGCATGCAACTTACTTATTAAAATTAGGAGCTGACCTAAGTGCCGAGCAGGTTGAAAAAGTTAAGGACGAAATGACCTATAACATATTGCCCATAACATACAAGGCATACCTGGAAGAAGTTCTCACTTTAACTGATGAACAAAAGGCCCAATTAAAAGCCTGGCTTATTGAAGCCCGTGAACATGCTATAGATGCCGAATCATCTAACAAAAAACACGAAGTGTTTGGTAAATACAAAGGCCGCATCAATAACTATCTATCAAAACAAGGCTATGATATGAAAAAGGAGGGAGAAGAATGGCAAAAACGCATCAAAGCAGCTTCGGCAAAGCAATAAAACAACAATAAAACCAATCAATACAAACCCAATATGAAACTAAAACCTGAATTATTATGAGAAAACTTTTCCTCTTATTTTTCGTAATGCTTGCTTTAAGTATTACTGTACATGCTCAAAACCGAACCATAACGGGTACGGTTACGGGTAAAGACGACAACCAACCCCTTGTTGGTGTAACAATCGGTGTTAAAGGCAGTCTTGCTGCCACAGCAACAGACGTTAATGGTAAGTATTCAATTAAAGTTACCAATTTGCAAAGTGTGGTATTAACAGTAAAATACATTGGTTATGATTATCAGGAGTTAACTATAAAACCCGGCCAAGCAGTAGCGGATTTTAAATTAAGCCAGTCTACAAAGGACCTGGCCGAAGTTGCTATTGTTGCTACCGGTTATGGTAACACCTTGAAAAGCAAAATCCTCGGTTCGGTAGCCGAAATTAAGGGTGCCGAAATAGAAGATTTACCAGTAGCTAACTTAGGTACTGCATTAATGAACAGGATTGCAGGTGTTAGCGTTTCCGTTGCCGGTGGATCAGGAAGGCCGGGAGCTACTACCACTTTAACTTTGCAGGGTGCATATGCCGCCTCTGCAGTTAATGGTATAACTACCGATCCGCTTTATGTTATTGATGGTTTGATAGCTCAAAAAAGTGATTTTGATAACCTTGATGCAAGTTTGGTAGAATCTATCGCATTTCTAAAAGATGCTCAGGCAGCTATTTATGGTGCAGCTGCAGATAAAGGTGTTGTATTGGTAACTACTAAAAAAGGAAAACCTGGCAAACCACAAATTAGCTATACCGGTTATTTTGGTACCAGTACAGCCGCTTTTAAACCTAAAATGCTGAGTGGTTTACAGCAAGCTACGGCCATTAATGATATTTTGGATCTACAGAACGCGGCATCTAATACCAAGTTTTCTCAGGCCGATCTTGATTTTATAGCCTCTAACCCATACCCAAGCTGGTATAGCCAGTTATGGCATTCAGCACAGGTTAAGCGCCATACCATCAATATTAGCGGAGGTAGCGAAAGGGTTACTTTTTTTGGAGGTGGTAGTTACTATGATGAAGGCTCAAACTTTGGTACTACAGCCATTAAAAAATATAATATCCGCTCGGGCATGACGGCCAAAATTACCGATGATATTACTGCATACATCAGCTTAAATACAGGTTACAATACAGATACACGTAATACAGCTAAAACAGAAAGTGGCGGTAGCGATTATGAAAACACTACTTTCGGTGCCATACTTCAGGTTCCGAATTGGGTGCCCTTGTATATTAACGGCCTCCCTAATTATTGGACCGGGCCATCTGCTACAGGTAGTACATGGAACCCCGGCGCATACTTTGATTCCGGAAGTTATGCAACCAGTAGCGCGCAGGTAATTAACCTTAACTCTTCGATAGATTTTCACCCGCATGCTATAAAAGGTTTAACTGTAAAAGTACAGTTTGGTAAAAGCAACTATCAAAACAACGCCAAAAACTATTATGTACCTTACACACTATATAACTTTAATACAACAGGCCAAAATGGTGCATTGTATACCACTACATTAAATGGTCCCAAAACCATATCTAACTCTAACCAATACTTGGTTAGTGCAGGTAGCTCTTCACAATACGAACTTATCGGATCGGTAGATTATAGCCGTACCATTAAACAACATACTTTTGATGTTTTAGTGGTTGGTACTCAAAACGAAACCAATGCTACAGCTGTTCAATTATACCGCACCACCCAACAAATTCCGGGTGTTGATCAATTGTTCGCGTTTGATCCTACTACTACTACATTACAACAAGCCTCCAACACAGAAAACGGTAACTTAGGTTATGTTTTAAGTGTTAAATATGATTACGCAAGTAAATACCTGATGCAATTTATCGATCGTATTGATGGTTCATCAAACTTTGCGCCAGGCAAACGTTTTGGCAGCTCGCCTGCTATTGCCGTAGGCTGGAGAGTGAGCGAAGAGGACTTTTTTAAACGGTATCTTTCAAAATATATTAATAGCTTAAAAATAAGGTATAACATTGGTATAACCGGCGATAACAGGGTTACAGCATTCTTGTACAAATCAAGGTTTACTACATCAAGCAATACCAATTTATTTGGTACATCAGTAAGTGTTGGTTTAGATCCGAACCAGATTGCTAACCCTGATATAACCTGGGAACATAATAGATCGCAAACGCTTGGTTTTGATGCCTCATTCCTTAACGATCATTTAACGTTATCGGTTGATGTGTGGAACAAGCACTATTATGATGGTTTGTTGGATATAACCGCTCAGTCTATCTTTCCGTGGACATTTGGTAACTCTGTTGGTGTAATTAACTATAACCAAGCCAATACCTGGGGTACTAATGTTACCATTGGTTATAATAACCGGATCAACAAAGACTGGAGTTTTAATGCAAATGTTAATTTTGGATGGGGTGATAGCCAAACAACACAAGCACTTTACGCTCCTGGAAAGCTGGGTGGTAATACCGAGTCTCAGGATATAACGTTAGGAGAGTTATCCAGCATTTATAATGGCACCAACTATGGCTTACAGGCTAAAGGTATTATACGTAACCAGGCACAGTTAGATGGTATTTTAGCTAAAAACCCTAACTATACTATTAATGGTATAAAACCACAATTAGGTTTTATGGATTTTGTTGACGTAAATGGTGATGGTAAGATCACAACGGATGCTGATGAAACCCAGTTATTCAAAAACACAACCCCTCTTTTATCTATGGGTTGGACATGGGGTGTTTCTTACAAAGCTTTAAAGTTAAATGTTAACGGCTTTTTACAATTAGGAGGTAAGGTTGCCATCAACGACCGTACCGCCCCTACCAGCGCTACAGTTAACTCAGCGGGTTCACTTAATCAACCTGTTTTTTGGGCCGATCATTGGACCCCATCTAACCCAGATGCTACTTACCCACGTGCTGATGCACCATTGTTATCAGAAAACTCAACTTTTTGGATACGCAGCGGTACAAGGCTTTATATTAACAATGCATCATTATCATATAATTTGCCAAAAGCCTGGGGCGATAGGTTAAAAATACCTAACCTACGGTTGGTACTTACCGGCGAAAACTTATGGGCCATCATAAATCCATTTGATTATAAAGATGTTAGGACTGATAAAATCTCAACATATCCAATGGTTCGTACGTTCTCGTTAGGTGTTAATTTAACCTTGTAATAAATTATTAAATAATTTAACATGAAAAGAAATTTTATAAAACAAGCCCGGTTGGTATTGGCGCTTGTAACCATAAGTGCAGCATTTGCAGCATGTAATAAAGATGTATTGAATAAATCGGATTTGAATGGTGTTGACCCGGGTATTTGGGACACCGAATCTGCAACTACGTTATTTTTGAATGCCACCTATGATAGGGTTATGCCCAACTGGCCTACGCCCGGTGGTATACATAATACAAGTGATGAGTTAGGTAATGCTACAGCATCGATATTAAATGGAACCTTAACCGGTACCGGAAACGAGATACCGGATGTTGCCACAGGCAATAACGTAAATACAAGCAATTATTTTTGGATATACCGCTGTAACCTTGCCATAGATGGTATTAACCATGGTGCATTGAGCGCCGATGTTAAAGCTAAGCTTAAAGGCCAGTTCTTTTTTCTGAGGGGCTATATTTACTTTAACTTAGTAAGGATATATGGAGGCATGCCACTTATATTAAAAGTGCAAAGCCCTAATATCGATTCGTTGTACGTACCAAGATCTAAATCAAGTGATTGTATAAAACAAATAACTGCAGATATGGATTCGGCCGCGGCTATGCTACCGGCTACCTGGGCAATAAGTACCGATGGTGGCCGTATAAACAGGGCTACAGCTGCCGCCTACAAAGGCAAAGCATTGCTTTACTGGGCCAGCCCACAATTTAACCCTACCGACATAAGAAGCAGGTGGGATGATGCTTACGCTGCTTGTAAGGCGGCATATAACCAGGCAGTTGCCGATGGTTTTGCTTTGTACCCGAGCTCAAGCGGAGGCTTAGGTAACCTGTGGATTGATGAAACAGCCAATAATAAAGAGCGTATGATGTGGCGTACATTAGATGCCACAACCGTTAACCCTACACATGGTACCAATAATGAGAATATTACACGCCCAATATCAGAAACTACTGGTGGTGGTGGCAGTAACCAACCTACATGGAATTTGGTAACGGCCTTCCCTATGGCCAACGGATTGCAGCCCTACCTTCCCGATGGTACAGTGAATTCTGCTTCGGGTTATGATGCTACGGCATATTGGCTAAATCGCGATCCACGTTTTAACCAAACCATTGCATACAATGGCCAGATATGGAACCTGAGCGGTAAAAGTAACCGTCACGAGTGGACCTATACCGGCTTTTTAGATGACGCGAGTAAAGCTTCGGGAACAGGCTTTTATTGTCGTAAAATCAGCAATCCAACTATCTCGGCTGCTGGGGCAGTATATAACACCAGCACGTCTGGCGGTAGCGGTATGGACTGGATAGAACTTAGGTTTGCCGAAGTGTTATTGAACTACGCCGAAGCGGCAAATGGCGCCGGATTTTTAGCAGAAGCGCAAAATTTGTGTATTGCATTACGTCAGGCCCGCGGATTTACTGCAGCTGCGGCTGGTGGCAATAATTATGGTATGAGTGTAGTAACAAGCAGAGATCTAATGTCAGCTTTCTTATTAAACGAGCGCGAAGTTGAATTTGCTATGGAAGGTAAACGTTACTGGGATTTGCGCCGCACACGCCAGTTTGAAAAATTAACCGGCAAGCAAAGGTTTGGCCTTAGGTTAGCAGTTAATTCGCCGTTTGTGGCTGGTGCTAAACCAACAACCATTGATCCAACTAAAACTTATTTAGATTTTGCTCCCAGTGCCACTACGGTAAGGCTTATTGATACGCTTAACGTATTAACCGATAAACGCAATTATATTAAGTATTTTACGCCAACCATTGTAAGTATCGAGCCATCAACTGCTCCTATTATCAATTACCCAATTAACTATTATTTTTATCCATTGCCATCAAATTTCTTAACATCAAGCCCTTTAGTGCAACAAACTGCAGGCTGGCCGGGTGGTTCGTTTGATCCATTGCAATAAAATAGAAATATATTCAGTTAGTATAAACGTTTGATGTTTTAAACATTATAAAAACAACAAAAATGAAAAAAAGATCCATTATATATTACGTGGCTGCATTGCTTGTAACAATGGCAACAAGTTGCGTTAAGGTTATTGATAAATTTAACAGTAATAACCTAACAGGTCAGTTTAATGCGGCCGGCCCTAAGTATTTAACAGCTGATGTAACCGTTAACGGAAAGGATAGTATCCAGTTTAGCTATACGGGTACTGCTACAAAGCCAATTGCTTATGTACAATTACAAAAGAACGGTACTTTTGTAACCAGCGATTCCATCAAAACCGGCGATAGGATGTCGTTCAGTATAAACAAAAAACTGATTGCTGATACCGCTGCAGGAAGCTATATCTATAAAGTTGTAGCTTACGATGCCAATAGTATTTATATAGGTTCGAGTACTACTATTACGGTTACTACAACGCCTGATTTTTACTACTATACAAACAGAAAACTGTTTGCACCAGATACTACTTCAAAAAGTAACCCTTGTTATATAAACTTAGCTACCGGCACTACCTACAGCTATAACGATGTTACGAGTGGTAACCTTAGCGCAAAGGTTGATCTGGGGTATTTTTTCAATACCGATATTATAAATACGGGCACAGTGGCTGCGCCTGTACTTACACCCGTAGGCCACACTTTTTACGCGCCAAGCTCTACACCAACTGCCAGCCAACGGACGTTTTATGATGTAAGCACATGGACAAAAAATGCCACACAAATATCTATTGCAAGTACACCTACATTTGCCACATTATTATCAGGTGGTGGGCTTAAAACAGGAGCAACGGCTGCTTTAAAAGCAGCTACCAATCTTAGTATGCCTACTTACACACCCGGTGTTGGAGTTCAAAGCCCTGCCTTTAAACCAATAGTGGCCGGTAACATTATCTACTTTAAAACTGCCGCAGGTAAATATGGTGCTATAAACATTATTTATATAAACCAAGGTAATCCTACCCCTAAAACTTATGTGCTTTTTGATTATAAGATACAAAGATAAGCCGGGGTATTTATTGCCTTTAACAAGGTAATATTACAAACAAATAATTAGTGAACGGGGAGGATACTTAAAAGCATTCTCCCCGTTCTATTTTAACAAGCTAGGGTAATTATGATCTTGTTATGGTATATTTGTTTTAGGGAATAGCGCTAATAAAAACTATGTTATTTCTGTATGATATTAACAATTTTGATGTTGCCGGATCAAGGTAATAATGTATGCTTATATAGTAACATACCATGATAATGGTTGAATTTGTAACATCATTGCGACAAAATAGCCATTTAACAACGCAATACCCCTTGTGATAATATTGTATAAAACCATGCGAACATTCTATATGAAATAGCCTTTTATTGATTGCATATTTGAATTAAGATAATTTTCAAACCAGAATTACCTAAGATCTAAATAAAAATAATTTTACCGTTAATGCTAAATGTGAAACAGATAGTTCTATTTCAGAATGCTACACTGTAAACCATTATTAATTAATAAGTAAGGCTAAATTGTAATAATGTTAAACATGAGAAAAATAACACTGCCCATTTTGTTTTCAGCCGCTTTGCTAATCACGCAATCGGCCAAAGCCCAGTATCCGCAAGAACCTAAGGAACTGCATGATGCTGCCGCTGCCATGATGAAGGAAAATCAACGTAAATCTGATTCTGCCTGGGCCGTGGCTTTGCCTAAAATACAATACGATCAAAAACATGGTAAACCATACGTGCCATGGGCAGCACGCCCTACAGATTTGCCACAGGCAAGTATATTAGCATTTCCGGGTGCTGAGGGTGGCGGTGCTTATACCTTCGGTGGTCGTGGCGGGCAAGTGTTGGTAGTAACCAGTCTGGCTGATAGCGGTCCGGGTACCTTGCGCTGGGCATGTGAGCAGGGCGGCGCGCGTATTGTTGTATTTAACGTTGCGGGTATAATCCGTATCAAATCTCCAATTATAGTTAGGGCTCCATACATTTCTATCGAAGGACAAAGTGCTCCGGGTGATGGTGTTTGCGTTGCAGGCGAATCGTTTTGGGTAAATACTCATGATGTGATTATCCGCTACATGCGTTTCCGCCGTGGCGAAACCAATGTGGCACGCAGAGACGATGCTTTAGGTGGTAACCCCGTTGGTAATATTATTGCCGATCACGTATCGGCAAGTTGGGGATTAGACGAAAACTTCTCAATGTATCGCCATATGTATGATCCCGGCGATGGTTCAAAAGAAGAAAAACATGGTACAGCTAACATCACTATTCAAAACTGTATCTATGCCGAAGCTTTGGATTACTGGAATCACTCGTTCGGTAGTACCACAGGTGGCGAAAATAGTTTGTTGACCCGTAATTTATGGGCTGATAATACAGGCCGTAATCCATCTATAGGCTGGAATGGTGTATATAACTTTGTAAATAACGTAGTGTTTAACTGGCACCACCGCTCAATGGATGGAGGCGATTATACCAGCACCTTTAACATTATCAATAACTATTTTAAACCAGGTCCTGTTACACCTAAAAACGAACCCGTTGGGCATCGTATTTTGAAACCGGAATCGGGCAGAAGCAAACTGAAAGAAAAAGTATTTGGCCGTGCGTATGTTAATGGTAACATTATGGAAGGCAATGCCCGGGTAACTAAAGATAATTGGGATGGTGGCGTACAAGTTGAAGGTGAGGGTGGTAAAGAGTTACCTGATGCTGGCCAGTATAAAGATTATATGTATGCAGATCATCCTTTTCAATTGCCACTGGCACCAATAAAGATACTAAGTGCCCAGGATGCTTATAAGTTTGTTATAGCTAATGCTGGTGCAACGTTACCTGTACGTGATGCTGTTGATAAACGAATTACAGAACAAGCCCGTACCGGCAAAATCGAATATAAAGAAATGGTTACAGATACCGATTTCCAGTTCAAGGTTCGTAAACTGCCTAAAGATTCATATAAGTTAGGTATCATTACAGAGCCAAAACAAGTTGGCGGTTACCCTGATTATAAAGGAACTCCATATAAAGATAGTGATAATGATGGTTTACCTGATGCTTACGAAATTGCACATGGTTTAAACCCTAAAAATGCGTCCGATTCGGCTAAACCAGCTAAAAATGGTGGTGGCTATACTAACATTGAAGTATATTTAAATGGGTTGGCCGCTAATGGCGAAAAGCTGATGCCGCCAGTTGTAACTAAATACTAACGGCAAATTGCTATCGCGATATTTAACCTGATTTATATGTTTCCACAATCGAAACTTAATCCATATCTAACAACCTGCTTTTTAGCAGGTTGTTTATTTATAATTTTTCCTGCCAGCGCACAAAAACCTAAAGTAGTTAAGCCGCAGCCTCCGGTTAGAGAAGGTAGGGAGGGTAAGCTGGATTATGCCATAGAATCCAATGGCGATCGCATTCCTGATTTTTCTTATTGTGGTTATATGGCTTCAGAAAAAGCTATTCCAAATGCTGATGTTAAGGTTGTTGTACCTGTTAAAAAGGGCGATGCTACTCTACGCATACAATCTGCTATTGATTATGTATCATCGTTACCAATTGGAAAAGGTGGTTTGCGTGGTGCAGTTTTGTTAGAAAAAGGCAAATACGATGTTTTAGGTAGCTTACTCATCCGCAAATCCGGCGTTGTATTGCGTGGTAGTGGCAACACTTTAGAAGGAACGATTTTAGTTGCCGGAGGAAAAGATCGTGCAACGTTTATCCGCGTATTAGGCGGTAATGATAAAAGTACCGAATCATCGGCTAAAATAGTTAACGCCTACGTTCCGGTTAACGCTACCGAAGTTAAAGTTATTGATGCCGCTAAGTTTAAAGTTGGGGATATGGTGACAGTACACCGCCCAACAACAAAAGCCTGGATAGATAAATTGGGAACAGAAAGTTTTGGCGGAGGCTTATCAGCCTTAGGTTGGAAACCCGGCGACCGTGAAACTAATTGGGATAGGAAAATTGTAGATGTTAAAGGCGATGTAATAGCATTTGATGTACCCTTAACCACAGCCTTAGATAGTACTTATGGCGGTGGAACTATCGCCTCTTATCAATGGCTTGGTCGTATTGAAAACGTAGGTATCGAAAACTTACAAATGCGTTCATATTATGATGAAGCTAAACCCAAAGACGAAGATCACCGCTGGATGGCTATCACAATAGAAAACACAAGCGATGCATGGGTTAGGCAGGTGGTTTTTAAACACTTTGCAGGTTCGGCCGTAAATGTATTAGAAACCTCAAGACGTGTTACTGTTGAAGATTGTAAATCATTAAGCCCAACTTCCGAAATTGGAGGGCAACGCCGCTTTACTTTTACTACTACAGGTCAGCAAACGCTTTTCCAGCGTTGCTATTCTGAATTTGGTTATCATGATTATTCCGTAGGCTTTTGCGCAGCCGGGCCTAATGCATTTGTGCAGTGTAACTCATGGCAATCAGTGGGTTTTAGCGGAGCAATTGATAGCTGGGCATCAGGGGTTTTGTTTGATGTGGTAAATATTGATAACAACCGATTAAGTTACGCAAACCGTGGGCAAGACGGACAAGGAGCGGGATGGAGTGCAGCAAATAGCTTATTTTGGAACTGTACCGCCGCTATAGTGGATTGCCCTAAACCACCAACCGCTCAAAACTGGGCATTTGGTACCTGGGCGCAATTTCAGGGCGATGGCTATTGGGGCGATTCAAATAACAGTATCACCCCACGCAGTTTTTATTACGCGCAATTGAGCGATCGTATCGGTAAAGATAAAGCGATGGAACTGGCACAAATATTTCCGTTAAATACAACTGCTTCAAGCAGTCCATCGGTAGAAGATGCTCAACGATTAATAGAACGTTACAAAAAACCACAAGTAATTTTAACTGATTGGATAGATCAATCTGCTAAAAGAACTCCGATCCCAACATCTACATCAGGAGCTAAAACAATTGACGAGATAGGCATTAAAGTACCTGTAGCGCTTAAAACGGCTGCGCCGATGCAGGTTATTAATGGTTGGGTAGTACGCGGAAATAGTGTTTTAACCGGCAGGCATTATGATTCGCCGTGGTGGAATGGCAGTGTTCACCCTAACGGATTAAGAGAAGCTAAACCATCGGTAACACGCTATGTACCTGGCCGTACCGGCAATGGATTGACGGATGATCTGGATAGTATGACCAATAAAATGGTTAGCCAGCATGTATTAACCTATGAGCATAATTATGCTTTGTGGTATGATCGCCGTCGCGATGATCACGAACGTATCCGCCGGATGGATGGTGATGTATGGCCGCCATTTTATGAGCTTCCATTCGCGCGCAGTGGCGAAAGCAGCGGTTGGGATGGATTAAGTAAATATGACCTTACCAAATATAACCCATGGTATTGGAGCCGTCTGAAAAAGTTTGCCGATCTGGCCGATGAAAAAGGGTTAGTATTAATTCATCAAAATTATTTTCAACATAACATCATAGAGGCAGGTGCGCACTATGCCGATTTCCCGTGGCGTACTGCTAATAACATCAACAATACCAGTTTCCCTGAGCCTGTGCCGTTTGCCGGAGATAAGCGGATATTTATGGCAGAGCAATTTTATAACGAAAAAGATCCTGCTTTAACTAAACTGCACATCGCTTTTGTTCGCCAGTGTTTAGATAATTTTAAAGATAACACGGGTGTTATTCAATTGATAGGTGAGGAGTTTACCGGTCCGCTGCACTTTGTTCAGTTTTGGGTTGATAACATTAAACAATGGGAAACAGACAATAAAAAAACTGAGATCATTGGTTTAAGTACTACCAAGGATGTTCAGGATGCTATTCTGGCAGATCCTGCGCGTGCCTCAGTAATTAACGTGATCGATATTAAGTATTGGCACTACCAGGCCGATGGTAAAACTTATGCCCCGGCAGGCGGACAAAGTTTAGCACCGCGTCAGCATGAGCGTTTGTTAAAACCTAAAGCCTCATCCTTTGAATCAGTTTATCGTGCTGTAAGCGAATACCGTATCAAGTATCCCGATAAAGCAGTAATTTATTCGGATGATGAAAATTCCCCATGGGCGGTATTCATTGGCGGTGGGTCATTGGCCAACATACCGGTTGTTGTTAATCCGCAATTTACGGTCGATGCTTCAGCCATGAATGTCATGGAACTCGACGGTAAGCCACAAGGGCAATATGCTTTAGGTAATCCTGATAAAGGTTACATAGTTTATAATAGTTCATCTGATGCTATTCATTTGAATTTGTCTAATGCAAAAGGTAGTTATACCGTTCGCTGGATAAACCCACGCGATGGCCGGGTGATTAAAGAGGATGGAAATATTAGCGGTGGTAAAGAAACCGAATTAAAGTCGCCAAATGGTGGTGCTGTAATTATGTGGGCATCACGCAAATAAATAGAATATGTATAAAAAGATAGCTTTAATAGTACTTTGCGCTTTTGCTTGTTTCGCCTTTACTTTAGGTGATACTTTTATGGGTGGCAGGCTTAAAATATCACCAAATAAACGATATTTCACTACCGCGGATGGTAAGCCATTTTTTTGGTTAGGCGATACCGGCTGGCTGCTCTTCTCCAAACTAAACCGGGAAGATGCAGAAAAATATCTGGAAGACCGCCGGATAAAGGACTTTAACGTAATACAGGTGATGGTATTACATACCCTTAAAGTAGTTGACGCTTATGGCGACTCTGCCTTAATTAACCAGAATGTAGCCACTCCACGGGTAACTGCGGGTAATACCTTCGGCAATAAAAACGAATATGATTATTGGGATCATGTTGATTATATTGTTGACCTGGCAGCTTCAAAAGGGATTTATATTGCTATGGTACCCGTTTGGGGATCAAATGTTAAAATGAAAGGCGGCGTTAATCAAAAGGATGCCAAATTGTATGCATCGTTTTTAGCCAAACGATATAAAAACCGACCAAACATCATCTGGATGAATGGCGGTGATGTGCCAGGATCCGACTCTATTAAGGTTTGGAAAACTATCGGCAACACGCTGCATCTGTTTGATCCCGAACATATTGCTACATATCACCCACGTGGCCGTACACAATCTTCAAAATGGTTTCATAACGAAAGCTGGTTGAGTTTCAACTGTTTTCAATCAGGTCACCGCGATTATGGTCAGGATACATCTAAAGTTGATTTAAATTATGGCGAGGATAACTGGAAATACGTAAAAGCCGATTATTATAAACTACCAACCAAACCAACACTGGATGCCGAACCATCTTACGAAGGAATCCCACATGGTTTACATGATACAACCTTAGCCAAATGGACCGCTGCTGATGTAAGGCGTTATGCATACTGGTCGGTTTTTGCGGGTGGCTGTGGTTATACTTATGGCGATAACTCCGTAATGCAAATGTTTAAGCCTGGTGAAAAAGGTGGTTCTTATGGGGCTAAAATGCCCTGGTTTGATGCCATTCATGATCCGGGTTCATCGCAAATGCAATACATTAAAAAATTGATGCTTTCACGTTCGTATTTTGATCGCGTGCCCGATCAATCAATCATCGTCGCTGCAAAGCAAGGCAAAAAATATAATTACTTAATAGCAACCCGTGGCGCAGGCTATGCCTTTGTTTATACCTACAATGGCCGCAACGTTGATGTTAATTTCGGTAAGATAACAGGAGCAAAGGTTAAGGCATCGTGGTATGACCCACGTACAGGCGAAACCAAAGTGATCGGCACTTATGCAAATGCCGGAACCAGATCATTCAAGCCAAGCGGCGCAGTAAAGGATGGTAACGATTGGGTGTTGATATTAGATAAAGCGTAATATGAAGAATAGCTGGTTCATCATCGCTTCGGTAGTATTACTTACATCATGCAGTGTGAAAAAGGATATATACCTGTTCACATCATTCCACGAACCAGCTACTGATGGCTTGCGGATGTTGTACAGCTTTGATGCGTACCATTGGAACGATTTGAATCATTCATTCTTAAAACCAATAGTAGGTGATAGCGTAATGCGCGATCCATCAATAGCTCAGGGTAAAGACGGAGTGTTCCATTTTGTGTGGACATGTGCATGGAAAGGTAATAAAGGATTTGGCTATGCGGATTCGAAGGATTTGATCCATTGGTCGGAACAAAGAATCATTAACATAATGGCAGATGAGCCTACCACAGTAAATGTTTGGGCGCCCGAGATTTTTTATGATGATGAAAACGATCAGTTTATTATTGTTTGGGCATCAACTATTCCCGGCCGTTTCCCGGTAGGTACGGAAACCGAAACCAATAACCATCGTTTATATTACACTGTTACTAAAGATTTTAAAACCTTTAGTAAAGAGAAATTATTTTACGATCCGCAATTCAGCGCTATTGATGCTGAAATCATTAAACGAGGCAAAGGCGATTATGTAATGGTTGTAAAAGATAACACACGCCCTAACCGCAATATTAAAGTTGCTTTCGCCACAAACCCATTAGGCCCGTACACTAAAGCATCTGGGCCATTTACCGAGAATTTTACCGAGGGGCCAACAGTTACCAAAGCAGGCGAAAATTACCTAATTTACTTTGATGCTTATCGCGAAAAGATATTTGGCGCTGTATCCACTACCGATTTTAAAACGTTTACCAATATAACCAAACAAGTTACCGTGCCGGTTGGGCATAAGCATGGTACCATTTTTAAAACCACTAAAAAGGTTTTAAATAAACTAAAACAAGAAGCTGGAATTAATTAAATAGTTTCAGACTGGGATTTTAAATTATGAGAGGCATTTGTAATATAACGTTATTGATACTGGCATGCTGTACCTTTGCACAAGCGCAGGATACGGTACATTATAGCGGCAATACCGTAGTTAATGTAGATTATCATCACGGGCAGTTGAGCCCGGCCATAGGGGTGCACAGCACACAGATCTTCCGTGCTAATCGTGAACATCCTGAATGGGCAGAGGGTTTTGGTTTTACCTACAACCACGCCCCAATGCTTACTTATTGGAACAATACTTTTTTTGTAGAGTATTTAAGTGATAAAGTAGGAGAGAGTGTGCCGCCAGGTCAAACACTGGTTGTTACATCCAAAGACGGACAAACCTGGTCGAAACCCGAAGTTGTTTTCCCTCAATATAAGGTGCCGGATGGTACAACCAAACCCGGTATTAACATTGTAGCAAAAGATCTGTATTCGGTAATGCACCAGCGTATGGGTTTTTATCAATCCAAATCAAAACGTTTATTGGTACTGGGTTTTTATGGGATTTGTTTGGAACCGCATGATGACCCTAATGATGGCTTAGGTATTGGCCGCGTTGTGCGCGAGGTTTTACCTAATGGCAAATACGGACAGATCTATTTTATTCATTACAATCCCAAATGGAACGAGCAAAACACATCGTACCCCTTCTATAGAACAAGTAAGGATAAGGGTTTTGTACAAGCTTGTGATGAATTAATGGCAACTCCATTAATGATGATGCAATGGGCCGAAGAGACCGATCGTAAAGACCCGTTGATACCATTACATAAAGAATATAAGGCATTCAATTTTTACCATTTACCCGATGGCAGAACTGTTGGTTTATGGAAAAACGCTTTAACATCCATCAGTAAAGATGAGGGCAAAACATGGGGAGCAGTTACCCGAGCGCCACATTTTGTAAATAGCAACGCCAAAATATGGGGACAAAAAACATCGGACGGGAAATATGCTACAGTTTATAACCCATCAGAATTCAGATGGCCATTAGCTATGTCGGTTAGTAAGGATGGGTTGGATTATACCAACCTGTTGTTGGTTAATGGCGAAATATCGACCATGCGTTATGGTGGCGCTTATAAATCATACGGTCCCCAATATGTACGGGGTATTGAAGAGGGTAACGGCGTGGTTCCCGACGGTAAACTATGGGTAACTTATAGCATGAATAAAGAGGATATTTGGGTGTCGTCGATCCCTGTTCCGGTAACTGATGTGGCCGATGCACATGCTAATGAAGATTTTAACACCATGCCTGCTGGTAAAGAACTGGATAAGTGGAATACGTTTAGTCCGCAATGGGCAAAGGTACAGATAGAAAAGATGATCGATGGTACCAAAGCGCTTGCTTTACACGATGAAGATAAATTTGATTATGCCCGTGCCGAACGTGTGGTGCCAGAGTCAAAAAAATTAATGGTTGATTTCACCATATCTGCCGGGCAAAACAGCAATGGCATGCTGGATATTGAATTTCAAAATGCCAAAGGTGATGCAGCGATCAGATTGACGCTCGATTCAACGGGGGCGTTTGTTGCTAAGGCGGGCTATCGCAATAAAAGCCTTTTAAAAAAATATGAGGTTAACAAAGCCTATCATATCATTTTAAAAATGAATACCGATACCCGCTTTTATACAATAAATATTGATGGGAAAGATTTGTCGCCAAGTTTGTTTTTTGCGCCGATAAACACCGTTAAACGTGTAGTTTTCCGTACCGGTGGTGTACGCAGATTTCCAAATGCTGATACGCCAACAGATCAGGATTATGATCTGCCAAAGGCAGGTGAAAAGGATAAAGCAGCAGTATTCTATATTAAATCGTTTATTACAAAAAGCTTTTAATGAAGATTTTTAAAATACATACAGGCGCGTTATTCCTTGTTTTAATATCAGCTATTACAACCAAGCTGAATGCCCAGGTGGTATTGCCCCGGGTGTTTAGTAGTGACATGGTTTTACAACAACAAAAACCGTTGCCAATTTGGGGCATAGCTGCAGCCGGTGAACAAGTAACGGTAAGTTTTGGCAAGCAGGTAAAGAAAACCAATGCCGATGCATCAGGGAACTGGAAAGTAATACTTGATCCATTAATAGCTTCAGATAAACCGGCTACCATGGTCATCAAAGCTTCTAATACAATAACACTCGATAATATTTTAGTAGGAGAGGTTTGGATATGCTCAGGCCAGTCGAATATGCAATACGAAATGCGTAAGAATAGCAAGGTAAGAAAACCAGATAGCTTGGATAAAAACTCACCTGTTGATGAAATGGACAGGGCGCATGATCCTGCGATCAGGATATTTTGGGTAAATCAAAAGAACCTGAGAACCACTGGTAATTATTTAGCTAAATGGGAATTGGCGCAGGATTCTGCTTTACGTTCCTTTTCGGCAGCGGGCTATTTCTTTGCCAAAAACCTGCATCAGCAACTGCATGTGCCTATTGGTGTAGTTTGCGCGGCTATCAGCGGAAGCGCTATTGAACCGTGGATACCTGAAGGGGCTTATGCACCTATCCCATACTTTCAACACGAAGGTGCTTTTTGGAAAGAGGGTGGCAAGTTTTATCATAGTATGATAGAGCCAATGGCGCCAATGTCTATCCGCGGTTTTTTATGGTACCAGGGCGAAGCCAATATGGTTGAAAGTGTGAGTTATGCCTATAAAATGGAGGCCTTATTTAAATCGTGGAGGAGTTTATGGGGAGATCAAACCCTGCCTTTTTATTATGTACAGATAGCGCCTTATGATTACGGTAAACTGATACCCGGAATATCACCCGAAAAATTACCGGAATTTTGGGAAGTGCAAACCATGGCGCAAGCTATCCCCAATACGGGCATGATCGTAATTACCGATTTGAATGATGATGCGAAAGAACTGCACCCAGGATATAAGTGGGAAGTTGGTAAAAGATTAGCCTTGGTGGCATTAGGAAAAGCCTATGGTAAAAAAGTGATTTACAGCGGCCCAATGTACAAAGCGATGAAAGTTGTGGGCAATAAGATAGAACTGGAATTTACTGATACCGGTAGCGGTTTGATCAGTAAAAACGGTAAACCCTTGGATTGGTTTACCATTGCTGGAAGCAATGGTAAGTTTGTTGATGCCAAGGCTGTTATTGTGGGTAATAAAGTAATTGTATCGTCGCCCGAAGTTAGCGCGCCAACAACGGTGCGTTTTGCATGGAACCAAATGGCGCAACCCAATTTGTTTAATAAAGAAGGCTTGCCTGCCGGGCCATTTCGTACCGATAATCCTTTAAAATTTACGGTTAACTAATATGAGATATCGCTTTGCACCATTGTTCGCCTTTAGCTTTCTGCTTTTTGCCTTTAGCTCATCCTATGCGCAGCAAACAGAAAAAATATACCTATCGGGTACGGGCAGCGATCATACCGTAAACTGGCAATTCTTTTGTACCGCAGGAATGAACTCCGGCAAATGGACAACCATACCCGTACCCTCAAACTGGGAACTACAAGGCTTTGGTAAATATAATTATGGTTTGGACAAGGATACGGTAAGAGGCAAAGAATCAGGTTTGTATAAATACGAATTTAAAGTGCCTGCATCCTGGAAAGGGAAAGACATCAAGATCGTTTTTGAGGGATCGATGACCGATACCCGTGTAAAAATTAACGGTGAACCGGCAGGGCCAATACATCAGGGTTCGTTTTATCGCTTTAAATACGATATAACTAAACTGCTTAAATACGGCGAACCCAATTTATTGGAAGCAACGGTGGATAAACATTCGGCCAATGCATCGGTAAACGGGGCAGAACGCAAAGCGGATTTTTGGATATTCGGTGGTATTTATCGCCCTGTATATTTGGAAGCTGCGCCAGAACAACACATCAGCCATGTAGCGGTAAATGGTTTGGCTAATGGGGAATTTACTGCCAATGTCTTTTTAGAAAAAGCATCGGCTGGTAGCGTGGTTACTGGACAAATTTATACCCTTACTGGACAAAAAGTTGGTTTGGCTTTCCAAACTAAAGTAAATAAAAACGATACGGTTGTACGTCTTCAAACAAATACTTCTTCGCCTAAAGTATGGTCGCCTGAGTTTCCAAACTTATATCAGGTTGTATTTACTTTAACAAGTAATGGTAAGGCAACCCATTTGGTAAAACAAAAATTTGGTTTCCGTACAGTTGAGTTTCGTGAGCACGATGGTATTTACGTGAACAATGTAAAGATCAAATTTAAAGGTGTTAACCGCCATTCATTCTGGCCAACCACAGGCAGGGCCCTAAATAAAACCCGCAGCATAGAAGATGTTAAGCTGATCAAAGGAATGAACATGAACGCGGTGCGCATGTCGCACTATCCGCCTGACGATCACTTTTTAGATGCTTGCGATTCATTAGGTCTATTTGTGTTGGATGAATTAACAGGCTGGCATAATAAATATGATACCGAAGTAGGCTCTAAATTGGTGAAAGAGATGATTGAAAAAGATGTGAACCATCCATCCATCACCATCTGGGATAACGGTAACGAAGGTGGTTTTAATTTTGATCTTGACCATCTATTTACTGATTATGATATTCAAAAGCGCCCGCTTATACACCCATGGGCAATATATAAAGGAATAAATACACAGCATTATATCAATTATGATTATGGCACATACACCAATCTGCATGGACATGATGTAACATTCCCTACCGAGTTTTTGCATGGATTATACGATGGTGGCGCAGGTGCCGGATTAGATGATTTTTGGGAACTGATGTGGCATACGCCGCTATCTGCCGGAGGTTTCATTTGGGCTTTTGCCGATGAAGATGTAGTGCGTACAGATAAAAATGGTGAGTTGGACTCTGATGGCGACCATGCTCCCGATGGTATAGTTGGCCCATATCACGAAAAGGAAGGCAGTTATAATGCTATAAAAGAAATATGGTGCCCGGTACATATGGAGGCTCGTGAAATTACGCCATCATTCAACGGTAGGTTGCGCTTGCGTAATAGGTATTTTTATACCAACATTAAACAATGCAGTTTCGGTTACAAGCTGACTAATCTTGATAATCCTTATCGTAAAAATACAGTCGCTTCAAAAGCAGGTGTAATTGCTTCGTCTGATATTGCCCCCGGTCAGTTTGGTGATCTGCAATTGCAGTTACCTACCGATTGGAAGAATTATGATGTATTATACGTAACTGCTTATGATGTTACGCATCATGAATTGTTCACCTGGAGTTACCCCATCAGCGGTCATGGTGAAATTACCCGTAGAATGATAAATACTGCCGGAACTGTTAAGCCCACTATCAAAGAAACCGATTCGCTTTATAAAGTAAATGCCAATGGTATTGATGTAGAGTTTAACCGCAACTCGGGCGTATTAGTTAGTGTGAAAAATGCGAAAGGTAATATCCCCTTCAATAACGGGCCAATATTAGCCGAAGGTGCTGAGAAAACGGGCTTCCAAAAATTGAGTTATCATTATGAAGGTAATGCGCTGGTTGTTGAAGCATCATTTGAAAAGAAAGCAAATATTGCCGGATTGAAATGGACAATTTATCCATCGGGATGGTTAAAGCTAACTGTTAAGTATTGGCCTATAGGCGAAGAAGGTAATTTGTTGGGCTTTAGTTTTTCTTATCCCGAAAAGGATGTTAAAGGAGTTACCTACATGGGCGATGGCCCTTGTCGTGTGTGGAAAAATCGTTTGAAAGGTGTAAATCTGAATGTTTGGGACAAAACTTATAACAATACCATAACAGGGCAGCCAAAGGTAGAATATCCTGAGTTTAAGGGCTATTACTCTGATCTGTACTGGATGAAACTGAATACCACATCGCAGCCAATTACTATTGTTTGTGATAACCGTGATGTATTTATGCGTTTGTTCACTCCGGCACAACCTAAAAAGGTTTACAACACGGCACCTGCATTTCCGTCGGGCGATATATCGTTCATGAATGGGATAACGGCAATTGGTACCAAATCGCAAAAGCCGGAGAAGTTGGGTACGCAGGGCTTCCCAAATAAGTATTTTGATTACTACAAGGATATAGATATGGCATTGTCAATTACCTTATACTTTGATTTTTCGGGCAAATGAAACTGAACCGCGCATATCTTTTAACAGTTACATTACTTTTAAGTAGTGTTTGCTTCTTTTCCTTTCGGGAAAAAGCCCCTGCTGTTATTCAGTTACAAAACTTGCGTTGTGAGATGCTGGTAGATCCATTGGGTATTGATGCCCTAAATCCCCGTTTAAGTTGGGAGATCAATAGTGACATACGCAATGTGCAGCAAACCGCTTATCATATTCTTGTGGCATCGTCGGCAGCAAAGCTTGCCGCTAATACTGGCGATCTTTGGGATTCGGGCGTAATTAAATCTGATAAGTCTATTCAAATTAATTATGCAGGAAGAGTGCTAGCAAGCCGTATAGCTTGTTTCTGGAAAGTACAGGTAATCACCAATAAAGGTACAAGTGACTGGAGCAAACCCGCTACGTGGAGCATGGGATTATTAAAACCTGCCGACTGGCAAGGTAAATGGATAGGGCTGGATAAAGCTTTCCCCTGGGATAGCGTTTCTAAATTTTCAAGATTATCGGCCAGATATTTCCGTAAAGAGTTTAAGGCACAGTCGGCCATTAAAAAAGCTACAGTTTATGTATCTGGTTTAGGATTATATGAGTTGTACGTTAATGGCAATAAAATTGGCGACCAAGTGATGGCGCCCGCTCCAACAGATTTTACAAAGTCGGTTAAATACAATACGTACGATGTTACCGCTCAGGTTAAACAAGGCGATAATGTAATAGGTACTATCCTGGGTAATGGCCGCTTTTTTACTATGCGCCAAAATTATAAACCGCAAAAGATCAAAACCTTCGGTTATCCAAAAATGCTGTTGCAAATGGATATTGAATACACAGATGGCTCTCACAAGGCTATTGTTACTGATGATAGCTGGAAAGTAACTGCTGATGGTCCCATCAGAACTAATAATGAGTACGATGGTGAGGAATATGATGCTAATAAAGAGTTAATTAACTGGTATTCTATTGGCTTTAATGATGCCGGTTGGTTGAAACCAGAATTGGTTGAAGCTCCGGGAGGTAAATTGGTGGCACAGATGAATGAGAAGATTCGTGTGACTGAAACCATCAAACCAAAATCGATCACCAAATTAAATGCCACAACCTATGTAATGGATATGGGGCAAAATATGGCTGGCTGGCTAAAAATGAGTGTGAAAGGTAATAAAGGCGATAAAGTGCAATTACGTTTTGCCGAAACCACTCAAAATGACGGTGAACTATACGTAGCCAATTTACGTGATGCAAAATCTACCGATGTGTATACACTTAAAGGTGGTGAAATAGAAACCTGGCACCCGGTATTTGTGTATCATGGTTTTAGATATGTAGAGATAATAGGTTACCCCGGCACCCCAACTGTTGACGATTTTGAGGGGCAGGTGGTAAACGATGATCTGGAAAATACCGGTCAATTTGAAACCTCCAATACTCTGATCAATAAAATATACCGGAATGCTTACTGGGGTATAAGGGCTAATTATAAAGGTATGCCGCTTGATTGTCCGCAACGTAACGAACGTATGCCTTGGTTGGCCGATCATGCTACCGGTTCTTACAGTGAGAGCTTCATGTTTGATAACGCCAAACTGTACGCTAAGTGGACTGATGATATAGAGGAATCACAAAAGCCTGAAGGTAACCTACCCGATGTTGCCCCTGCTTACTGGAACTATTATAGCGATGATGTAACATGGCCTGCAACTTATTTGATTGTAGCTGATATGCTTTATAATCAATATGGGGATACCAAACCAATCGCGAAGCACTATGAATCCATGAAAAAATGGCTGGCTTACATGCAGGCTAAGTACATGAAGAACTACATTGTTACCAAAGATAAATACGGTGACTGGTGTGTTCCTCCTGAATCGCCGGAGTTGATACACTCTAAGGATACCTTACGTGCTACGGATGGAAAATTGATAGCAACGGCCTACTATTTCAGATTATTATCGCTAATGCAACACTTTGCCAAAATATTGAACAAACCGCAGGATGCTCAGCAGTTTTCGGCTTTATCGGCAAATATCAAAACCGCTTTTAACCAAAAGTTTTTTAATGCCAAAACTAACCGCTACAGCAATAATTCGGTAACGTCAAACTTGCTGCCTATGTATTTTGATATGGTACCGGAGGCTAACCGAAAAGCCGTATTTAAAAACATTGAGGACAAGATACTGATAGATAACAAAGGCCACATCAGCACAGGTGTTATTGGCACACAATGGCTAATGCGCAGTTTGACTGATAACAGCCGTACGGATATCGCCTATAAAATTGTATCCAACACAGATTACCCAAGCTGGGGCTATATGGTAAACAAGGGCGCGACAACTTTTTGGGAATTATGGAACGGTGATACTGCCAGTCCGCAAATGAATTCGCAAAACCATGTGATGCTATTGGGTGATCTATTGGTTTGGTACTACGAGGACCTTGCCGGGATAAAAACTAACCCCTTACATCCAGGATTCAAACAGTTGGTTATGAAACCAGAATCAACCGAAGGGTTGGATTTTGTGAATGCCAGTTACCACTCTATTCACGGTGTAATCAAAAGCAACTGGAAAAAGGACGGCAAAATTTTTAACTGGAACATAACTGTTCCGGCTAATAGTAGCGCGGTGGTTTATGTTCCGGCAACACGTGTTACCGATGTGCTCGAATCAGGCAAAAAAATAAGCATTGCCGAAAGTGTTAAATTTTTAAGAATGGAGAAAGACAGGGCCGTATTTGAAATAGGCTCGGGTAATTATTCGTTTAAATCAATTATGTAATATGAAAAGGATAATAGCGATATTGATATTGGGTTTGGCCATAAATAACACTTTTGCCCAGCAGAAAAATCCCTGGCGGAATGGAATTGTGACCGATGAGTTCATTTACGAAAAAGCACCTTATCCCGAATGCCATGCATCAACCATTGTACAAACCAATAAAGGTTTGGTAGCAGCATGGTTTGGTGGTACAAAAGAGCGCAATCCGGATGTATGTATCTGGGTGAGCCGTAATGTAAATGGCAAATGGTTGGAAGCGGTTAACGTAGCCAATGGGATCCAGAACGATACTTTACGCTACCCTTGCTGGAATCCGGTGTTGTACCAGATCCCGAAAGGTAAATTGATATTATTTTACAAGATAGGCCCAAAACCATCTGAGTGGAAGGGTTTTTACAAAACGTCTAAAGATGGCGGCATCACATGGTCGGCACAGGTTGCGTTGCCTGAAGGGATTCTGGGCCCGATAAAGAATAAGCCTGTATTGCTTAAAAACGGCATAATAATGAGTCCATCAAGTACTGAAGGAAATGGTGGCTGGAAAGCACATGTTGAAATATCTGCCGATAAGGGCAAAACATGGAAACTGGTTAGTATCCCGAAAGGTGAAAGCAAGGGCGCTATACAACCAAGTATTTTGTTTCATAAAGATGGCTGGTTACAAGCTTTGTGCCGCAGCCAGGACAGGGCCATTCTGGAAAGCTGGTCGAGCGATAATGGATTAAGCTGGTCGCCGTTGGCTAAAACCACCTTGCCTAACAATAATTCGGGTACTGATGCGGTGACTTTGAAAGATGGCCGCCAGTTGCTGGTGTATAACCACGTATTGCCTCCGGGTACTTTAGCAAAAGGTGCCCGTACTCCCCTCAATGTGGCGCTTTCTAAAGATGGTAAAACATGGTTCGCCTCGTTGATACTCGAGGATTCGCCCATTAGTCAATATTCATATCCGGCGGTGATTCAAACCAGCGATGGCTTGGTGCATTTTGTGTACACATGGCGCAGGCAACGAATCAAGCACGTGGTTGTTGATCCATCGAAACTGAAAATGGTAGAGATCAAAAACGGCGAATGGCCCAAAGTTGATGGTTACAGTTTGCCTGTAGCCACTGGAGAAGCCAAAGATTTATAATATGATTAAAAGGCTTCATATCATTTTATGCTTAATGCTGGTTTCTTCGGCAAGGTTGTTTGCGCAGGTAAGTGCCGATGATAGCTTAAAGGAGCCGTTGAAACAGGTATTAACAGAGATTGAGGCACGCTTTCATGTGCAGATCAAGTATGACGAAAGTTTAGTTAAAGATAAAGTAGTAACCTTTGCCAAATGGCGTTTCAGGCCCGATGCTGATAAGACATTGAACAATATTTTAACGCCGCTGGATATCTCTTTCCCTAAAACCGGGAATATTTATAAGCTACGCAAATTTGATTACCCACGCTGGACGGTTGAAGATGGCAAACAGCAATTGGATTATTTATCATCGTTGTATAATGATGTTCCAAGTTTTGAAAAACGAAAGAAAGCGATCCGTGAATGCATATACAGCGCTTTGCGTTTGTCACCGCTTCCGGCTAAGCCAAATTCAAAACCTTTTATTACCAACCAAAGGCAAATGGACGGCTATACTATTGAGAATGTAGCTATTGAAACCTTACCGGGATTATATGTTTGCGGCTCCTTATACCAACCGGCAAAAGTTAAGGGCAAAATACCGGTTATTATTGCACCCAACGGGCATTTCCAAGCCGGAAGATATAATAAAGATCAACAAAAGCTTTGCGCTACACTGGCACGAATGGGGGCAATGGCATTCAGTTATGATCTGTTTGGATGGGGTGAATCAATGCTTCAATTTAAGTTTGAGGATCATAACCGCAGTTTGGCTATGGCGATACAAGCTTTGAATGGCTTGAGATTAATTGATTTTTTATTAACTCAGAAAGGTGCAGATGCCTCACGATTAGGAATTACCGGAGCCTCGGGCGGTGGTAGCCAAACCATGTTGCTTTCTGCTTTGGATGATAGGATTAAGGTAAGCGCCCCGGTGGTTATGCTATCCTGCTATTTCTATGGCGGTTCACTGTCGGAAAGCGGGATGCCAATTCATTTGTGTGAGGGCGGTACTAACAATCCTGAATTGGCCGCGATGTTCGCACCAAAACCTCAACTGGTAGTATCTGATGGAAAAGATTGGACCGAGCATGTGCCCGAAATAGAGTTCCCGTATCTGCAAAAGGTTTATAGTTATTATGGCAAAAAGGATGCGGTTAAAAATGTGCATCTACCTACCGAGGGCCACGATTATGGCATCTCAAAACGGAAAGCCGTATATGAGTTTATGGCGCATAATTTAGGTTTGGATATTAAACAGGTTCAGGACGCTAATGGCATTATTGACGAAACTAAAAGCGTTATAGAAAAGGAGCAGGCTTTGTATGTATTTGGAGATAAAGGAGAACATTTACCCGCCAATGCTATACATGGCTTTGAGCAAATGGTGAAAGTATTTGATAAAGCGGTAGCTAAAACAATTAGAATATAGATCATGAAATCAGACAAAGAAATAGCATCAATAAACAGGAGAGGTTTTTTAGGCAGAGCGGCCTTGCTTACAGGAGGTTTGTTGTTAGCCAGAAATGCATCATGGGCAAGTATTTTTGCAGCATCTAATCAAAAATATAAGGTCGCTGTGGTTGATCTGATGATATTGAAACGTCAAAAATTGGGCGCTTTTCAATTAACTAAAGATATTGGTGCGGATGGTGTAGAAGTTGATATGGGTGGTTTGGGTAACCGGGTTACTTTTGAGAGCCAGTTAGCTACGCCGGAGATCCGTCAGCAATTTTTAGATAAGGCGAAGGAATTGGATTTGGAGATATGCTCGCTTGCTATGACGGGTTTCTACGCGCAATCATTTGCCGAACGCGATGGAGTTGACAAAATGGTTCAGGATTGCCTGGATACGGCTAAGGCTATGAATGTGAAGGTAGTATTCCTGCCGCTTGGTGGGAGCGATGTGGTTAAGAAACCCGAACTACGGCCCGCAATTGTAGAGCGTTTAAAAGCTATCGGACCAAAAGCGGAAGCTATGGGTATAACCATTGGTATCGAAACTGCTTTAGCTGCTGCGGATGAGGTTAGATTATTGGATGAGATAGGCTGTAAAGCGGTACAAAGCTATTTCAACTTCGCCAATGCCTGTGATAATGGGAGGGATGTGAGTAAAGAGTTGGAAACCTTAGGTAAAAAGCGGATCTGCCAGATCCACTGCAGTGATACCGATGGTGTATGGCTGCAAAACGACCCCAAGATAGATATGAAAAAGGTGAAGAAAACTTTAGATAAAATGAAATGGAGCGGCTGGCTGGTTATTGAGCGTTCGCGCGATAAAAATAACACCAAGGATGTGAAAGGCAACTTTGGTGCCAATACAACTTATGTGAAATCAATATTTCAATCGTAAATAATTTGAAACTGATCTGTAAAATAGGAATTGGAATGATGCTGATATTATCTGTATGGCAGAGTCGTGCGGCAGAAATATGGGTTTCACCAACAGGCTCCGATCAAAACTCGGGGACTAAAGAACAACCTATGGCTACGCCTTCGGCAGCATTACGTAAAGTAAGGGAGTTAAGGCGATTAAATGACGCATCGGTTAAAGATGGTATTCATATCATTGTGAAAGGCGGGACATATCAATTGTTTGAACCTGTTTTCGTTCGTCCGGAGGATTCCGGAACGGCAACCAGCCCTACAACAATAGAAGCGGCTCCAAATGAAGTTCCTGTTTTAAGTGGCGGCGAGCAAATTAAAGGATGGCAAAAAGTAAAAGGTTCAATTCCCGGATTACCCCAAGTAGCCAAGGGGAATGTTTGGGTTGCTGATGCTCTGATGGCCGCCGGTAATATGTTAAACTTTAGGCAACTTTGGGTAAATGAGCGTAAGGCTATTCGCGCTAAAAGCATCAATGCCGATGGTATGAGCCGTATTTTATCATGGAACCACAAAGAGCAAACCTGTTGGATACCCAAACCTAAAACTGGTGACCTAACTGCCGTTGCCGGTATGGAGATGTTCATTCACCAGTGGTGGGCAATTGCTGTGTTGCGTATCAAATCAATACAGGTGCGAGGTGATAGTGCCAAATTAAGTTTTATGCAGCCCGAGAGCCGGGTACAATCAGAGCATCCCTGGCCTGCACCTTTTATATCTAAAAAGCCGGGGGGGAATTCGGCCTTTTATTTAATAAACGCTATCCAGTTTTTAGATGAACCGGGTGAATGGTATTTGGATGCCAAAACCAGAAAGGTCTATTACTGGCCACGTAAAGGTGAGAATATGACTACGGTCAATATAGTTGCACCATCATTAGAAACATTAGTTAAAGTTGAAGGCTCTATAGACAATCCGGTGAGCTATGTTTACTTCAAGGGCATTAGTTTTAAATATGCTACCTGGCTTTATCCATCAAAGGCGGGTTTGGTGCCGCATCAGGCCGGAATGTATATGCTGGATGCTTATAAATTGAAAGTTCCCGGTACACCGGATAAAAAGGGATTAGAGAACCAGGCTTGGGTTGGCCGTCCCGCGGCAGCGGTTGAAGTATCATACGCTAATCACACTGGTTTTGAAGCTTGCAGGTTTGAACATATGGCTTCAACCGGATTGGATTATAAACGCGGCACACATGATGATGAAGTAAAAGGATGTTTGTTTAAAGATATAGGTGGCACTGGTATATTGGCAGGAGTATTCTCTGATGAAGCTACCGAGGTTCACTTGCCTTACAATCCTAAAGATGCACGTGAGGTTTGTACCAATGAGCACATCTCAAATAACGTGATAACTGATATTAGCAATGAAGATTGGGGGTGCGTAGGAATAGGGGCAGGCTATGTTAAAGGCATTAGTATTGAACATAACGAGATCTGTGAAACATCATATTCGGGCATCAGTGTAGGATGGGGTTGGACCAAGACAACTAATGCTATGAGCGATAATCGCATCCATGCAAATAAGGTAAGTCATTACGCAAAACATATGTATGATGTGGCGGGGGTTTACACCTTATCGGCGCAAGCCGGAACAATAATTTCAGAGAACTATGTGGATTCAATTTACAAAGCATCGTATGCTCATGACCCTGTCCATTGGTTTTATTTGTATTTGGATGAGGGTTCCTCGAACATCACCGTAAAGGATAACTGGACGCCTGCCGAGAAGTATTTAAAGAATGCTAATGGCCCCGGAAATGTATGGGAAAACAATGGGCCGAAGGTATCAGATCAAATAAAAAACGCTGCCGGATTGGAGCCGGCTTACCAATATTTGCTGAAAGAGAAAGTTATAAATCCGGCTAAACAACAGATAAATATATTTAAACTATGAATAGATATAAATTACATAAAAATTTAATTATAAACTATTTAAGCTTTTTTATAATTGGATTTTGTTTGTTGTGTGGCTCACAAAAAATCTATGCATTTACAGGGTATAAGGCAACAAGTGTTATCGAAATTGAATACCCGGCTAATGTTAAAGGTGAGCAAGATAAATTGCTTGACTTTTGCAAGCAGCAGTTGATTGATAATAATGATATTTATCAATGGAACAACCACTTTGTGATTTACGGGAACGGATATGGCCATTTACTTTTGAAAGTGAAATCAGCATTTAAGGAGTGCATTATCAAGTTTTACGAAAAGCCTTTTTACAATTTTGAACGAAGCCGTTGTGATAATAAAAATATTTCATCGCGTTTGGATAATATTCTTTTGACGGCTGACCTTGTTGCCGATCCCAAGTTGCAGCACGAGTATTTAGCTTACCATGCTACACAATTTGAAAAGTGGCCAGAGGTATCAAATGGTTTTTGTAACGCCAGTTTTCAAAGGTTACTGGTGTTTAGAAATGGCAGGCAGTTGATGCTTGTAATTAGCATCCCGAAAGGCGATAGTTTAGATAAACTGAACCCATTGACCACTAAAAATAACCCAAGAGTTGATGAATGGAATAAGATCATGTCAAAATATCAGCAAGGCGTATCCGGGACGAAGAAAGGCGAGACCTGGGTATTTTTAAAAGCCTATAACCAAACCAATCACATCAATCATCAATAAATTATGCTCGGATTAGGAATATTAGGATTAGGCGAAGGCCGTAGTACCATGTCGGCAGCGATAGAGAGCCCCAAGTGGGACCTGAAAATGATTTGCGACCGCAATGAAGATTTATGCCGCCAACGCGCCGACGAGTTTAAAATGTACGACTACACGACCAATTACCAGGACATGCTGGATGACAAGGATATTGATGTAATTGCCATTTATACGCCCGATCATCTACATGCCCAACATGTTAAGCAAGCTTTATTGCATAACAAACATGTGGTTTGTACCAAACCGTTTATTGATGACCTGGCAGATGCTAATGAATTAATTGAACTGGCCGAAAAGGTTGGCAAAAAAGTGTTTATTGGTCAAAGTTCACGTTTTTTTGAACCTGCTAAAAGGCAGCGGAAAGATTTTGAAGCCGGATTAGTAGGTGAGTTGATCACCATAGAAAGCCATTACAATGCCGATCACCGTTGGTTTTTGGAAAAACCCTGGGCATTGGAAAGTTCATTTAAATGGCTATATGGCGGATTGAGCCACCCTGTAGATTTTATCCGCTGGTATTTACCAAACATTGAAGAGGTGATGGGTTATGGTATGATCAGCAGCAACGGTGCTATAGCAGGATTGAAAAATCAAGATACCATGCACTTTATTTTTAAAGCTACTGATGGGCGCATAGCCAGGGTAAGCGGAGCCTATACCGGCCCAACTCAACCTGCTCAACGCGATAGCGGTATGAGTGTTATTTTAAGAGGCACGGTAGGCGCATCGCAAGCCGATTATCATGAACTGCGTTATGCGATTACAGATAAAACAGGCGAAGAAAAAATAGTTGTTTGGGGTGATTCAACAATCAAACATTACTTCCGGTTTGAAGGGCAAAGTCACCATGCAGGTGAATACCAGAATTACCTGGAGTACTTTGCCGATAGTATTGAGCAAGGTTTTACCGCTTATCCCGATCTGAAAGAAGGTATAGGTACCGTTGCCTTGCTACAAGCCATGGATCAATCATTACAAACCGGCAAACCGGTAAAAATTGCCGATATGTTTACCGTGCACAACATAAATCTAAGTTAATGCACAGCATAGTTGACCGCCTTACCTTTTTAGATTATGCCATTGTGGTGGCATATCTGGTGATATTAATTGTGATTGGTTATCGCGCTAGCTTTGTTGGGCGTAATAAGGAAGAATCATACTTCTTGGCTAATAAATCATTGGGTTGGGCCAGTATTGGCTTTAACATGTGGGGCACCAATGTAGGGCCATCGCTGTTACTGGCGTTCGCGAGTATCGGTTTTAGCTCGGGTATTGTTGGTGCCAATTTTGATTGGTATGCCTTTATATTTTTGATGCTGCTGGCTATGGTTTTTGCACCCCGTTACCTGGCTGCCAAAGTAACTACCATGCCCGAGTTTATGGGTAACCGTTACGGCGATTCTACACAGAATATTTTGGCCTGGTACGCATTGGTTAAAATGCTGATATCGTGGTTGTCGCTTGGCTTATTTGCAGGCGGCCTTTTGGTTAGGCAAGTACTGGGTATCCCCATGTGGGAATCGGTTATTGTATTGGTTTCTTTCGCTGGATTGTTTGCTTTTACGGGCGGTTTAAAGGCCATTGCCAAGGTTAATATATTCCAAATGTTGTTACTGATTGGGGTGTCGCTAACCCTGAATGTTTTAGGTGTTATCAAGGTTGGTAGTTTATCAGCGGTGGTTCATGGCGTACCTGCGGATTATTGGACGCTCATTCATCCGGCTAACGACCCTAAATATCCGTGGTATGCTATTATGTTGGGATATCCGGTTTCGGCAATCGCTTTTTTCTGTACAGATCAGGCTATGGTTCAATCGGTATTAGGTTCTAAAAATCTGGAACAAGGCCAATTGGGCGTAAGTTTTATTGGTTGGTTGAAGATATTATCATTACCATTATTCCTCTTAACAGGGATTTTATGCTTTATTCTGTTCCCCCATTTAAAAGATCCAAGCGAAGCCTACATGACGATGGTTACCAACCTATTTCCACCGGGGATGAACGGATTGGTTATTGTGGTGTTGATAGCCGTTTTGGTTGGTACTATAGGTTCGTCATTAAACGCTTTGAGTACGGTGTTTACGATGGATATCTACGTTAAAAAGATCAATCCGAAAGCAAGTAATGAGCAGATCATCAAGATGGGACGTTGGACAGTTGTTGCCGGATGCATTTTCGCCATCGGGATGGCTTTGGCTATTGATAGCATTAAAGATTTGAACTTGTTCGATGTTTTTCAATCTATCCTCGGCTTCATCGCGCCGCCATTGGCTGTGGTGTTTTTGCTCAGTGTTTTCTGGAAACGCACATCCCGCAAGGCAGTTAACTTTGTACTTTCCATAGGCTCTGTTATCAGTTTGGGTACTGGGGTGATCTATTTGTGGATTCTGCCGGCATCTAAATACACTTTTTGGCCGCATTACATGATGCTGTCGTTTTTAATATTCGCTTTGCTTACAATTTTGGCTGTGCTGATATCTGTTTTTGACCCCTCTCCGCAAATATATGTGGTTGATGATAAGGCGGAGGTTCCGGTTTGGACAGTGACCAATAAAGTTAAGCTTTCGTGGACGCTGTTAACGGTGGTTATGGTTGCGTTATATATTTATTTTAAGTAGGATGGAAGAGATTGTTATGAAACCAAAAGCGCGTCATTGCGAGGTACGAAGCAA
>NZ_JBDSCA010000019.1:0-3076 GCF_039921305.1 Mucilaginibacter sp. | reverse complement strand
GGGTCAAGCAGAATTCTTGTGGGGTAAATAAAAAAGTATTTTTTTTGTTGCAGCAAAAACAAACACTTTCAGTCTTGTCAAATAGTTACGAAACCCTTATCCGCCTTATCTTACCTGAAGGCATCTTAGAATACTTTGAATTAGTAAATGTCGTTCAGGGTGCCGATGGCAGCCTGAATATCCATCTGGATGAAAAGAACATAGTTCCTGTCGGTTATGAGAGCAAGCGCATGGAGTCCAAAGGCTTCCTGCCTGAAACTGCTATACAGGACTTTCCTATCCGTGGGCATAAGGTTGCCCTTTGTATCAAAAGGCGAAGGTGGGAGGTAAAAGAAAGCGGGGAAATTATCACAAGGGACTGGAATTTAGTACGAAAAGGAGCGCGAATGACTACGGAATTCGGCACTTTTTTAAAAGGTATATTTGGATAATAATCCGATAAGCTGCCATTTATTAGGCCGTTTATACTCGGTGGATGGCAAGCAGCTACAACAGCAGTATAAAGACTTTTTAAGCGACTTTCATACCTGGGACCAAAAAAGCCATGCAGAAGACTGGTTGTTGTTTGCTGACAATATTGGCCCGGCACTTAGCATAGACGAAACCGCACTAAGCAATGGCGAACTCTACACTATTGTAACCAATAAAGCGGCTAAAGGCGGTAAAAAAGCGATAGTAGCCATGCTGAAAGGCACACAGTCCGAACAAATCATTCGTGTAATGGAGCAGATACCCCTCCGCAAAAGGAACAAAGTCAGGGAGGTTACGATGGATATGGCTGCAAATATGATCAAGGCCATCCGCAGGTGCTTTGCTAATGCCGAACGGGTGATAGACCGCTTCCATGTCCAGAAACTCGCCTATGACGCTGTGCAGGAAGGCCGTATCAAATACCGTTGGGAAGCTTTAGATGAAGAAAATAAAGCCCTTGAAGCAGCTAAAAAGAACAGGCAAAGCTATCAGCCCGAAGTCTTCTCAAATGGTGATACCTTAAAGCAACTGCTGGCCCGAAGCCGTTACCTGTTATTTAAGCATCCAACCAAATGGACAGCATCGCAAAAAGAAAGGGCAGAGTTGCTCTTTCCAAAATACCCCGAACTGTACAAAGCTTATAACCTGTCGCTCCGGTTGGGGAATATATTCACGATATGCAAGACTAAGCAGCAGGCATTTAAACGATTGGCTATCTGGTATAATGA
Source organism: Mucilaginibacter sp. (assembly GCF_039921305.1). Taxonomy (GTDB): domain Bacteria; phylum Bacteroidota; class Bacteroidia; order Sphingobacteriales; family Sphingobacteriaceae; genus Mucilaginibacter. Next base: position 1,877 of record NZ_JBDSCA010000019.1, on the reverse strand, counting down.
TGTGGAAGCAGTGGGGATTGATGCCTTCAAAACAGTTGCAAGGTCGGTACAGACTCATTACGAATCTATCCTAAACTTCTTCAATAACAGAAGCACTAATGCTTCAGCAGAATCTTTCAATGCAAAGGTCAAAGCGTTTAGGGCTACTTCAAGAGGCGTAAGAGATACAGCTTTCTTTCTTTTCAGGCTAACTAAAATTTATGCCTAAACTTTAAAGCCCCCAACTTTTAAGACTGATCCTTCAATTTCGCCGGGTCGTAATTTGATTTTCCGCGAAAGATATTTTAAATTTAATACACAAAGATAAATTATTGGAATATGAGAGAGGATTACGGTGAGCAGAAGGAAGCCAAAATAAAAACCACCCAATTGGGAATTGTGATATTGTGGGTTTTTATAATCATTTTTATCTCGATAATAGTAAGGTGCGCGCGGTATTAGATTAGGTCAAAGTCTTTAGTCCAGCTAACGACAGTAATCAAATCTTATTCGTAGACGGTCTATGGGCCCTTGCCATAAATAATTATGCTTTTACCTGACTGACTTTTGGGGGTCACAAAAAAAGCGAGCCCGAAATATTCCCGGGCCCGCTTCAATCACTCTAAAACAATCACCTCTAATTAGAAGTATTTTTATTAATCGATTAATCAACTGACTAATTCAATTATTTAGTCAAATATACCATTAATGTCTCTCCATTAAATACTTACACCTGCCTTTTGACCCACAGGTGACACAATGTAAACCATCGTTGTTGATGGCTGGTGGTTGATAGTTCATGGTAGCTGCAACAACTTGTAACAAGCATACTTTTCTGCTATGAGCTATCAACTAAGAACCATGAACCACCTAATACATCAATCCCTTGATAAATATATCAGCCAGCAGCAAACGTTTTGCACGGATTTCTTCCAGATGCTCCTTGTTGGGGAACATTGTTTTTTTGTGCGATACGGATTTTGCACGCACACCATGTAAAGCGTCAAGTAACAGTTCCACTATTTCTGTTGGGTTGCTTACCGGCTTTATTTTTCCCCGGTCAACTTCTGTTTTTATAGCGCTTACCAGCATCTTAGTTTCCGACTCATGTACCTGGGTAACAATCTCCCAGATAGCATCGGGCAGGTTTTGTTCGTTAAGCCTGAAGAAGTCGAAAAAATTATAGTTGGTTACAATAAAATCGTGCTGGGTATCAATCTGGAATATGAAGGCTTCTTTTAAATCGGCAAAAGTATTTATCCTGTCGCTAAGCGATTTTAAGTAGCTATCGGATACTTTGCGCATCACGGCTACATAAAGCTGGCTTTTGTCGGGGAAGTAGTAATAAAGCAACGCTTTACTCATTGAAAGGTCGCCGGCTATTTCGTTCATAGTAGTTTTCGAATAGCCGAAATGTAAAAACCTATGGTGGGCAGCTTCTAAAATCTTCTCCTTTTTTACATCCTGCTGGTCGTTAGCTGTAATCATCATTAACAATTATATAGTAATATACTTGTGTAAGGTAAAACAGGTTATTGAATAAATCCTGACTTTTTTAACAAAACTATCAATTTTTCTAAACATATATACGATTTAGCCATAGCAAGCGCTACAATCGACTGCAAAATTACGCTGAAATGATTAACCCGGCGCCGGCGCCGGCCACCAAAGCGTCTTCAATTGCGCCTATGTACGGGTCGAAAATGTCTGTTTTAGCAACCACAAACCTGCGCAGGTAATAGCTGCCAAAGGTTGAGCCCAGTGCAACAGCCGACCCTAAAAGAGCACCAACCAGTGCATTGTTACCCGTTGCTTTGTAAATACTTGCACCTGCCAGCGAGCCGGCAACGCAGCGGCCAATAACGCCGCCGGCAGCAATTCGGTTGGGTGTTTTGGGA
>NZ_JBDSCA010000018.1:0-55235 GCF_039921305.1 Mucilaginibacter sp. | reverse complement strand
ATCATCTTTACTTTCTCGGCATTGATGTCTACACAGATAACCTGGTTACCCGTCTCGGCTAAACATGTTCCTGTTACCAAGCCTACATAGCCCGTGCCTACTACTGCTATTTTCATTGTATATTTTGTGTTGATGAGCTTAATGCAATTCGACAAACCGCCTAAAGCATCAAATATTTTTATAATCTGTATCTTCGACGACGAAGGTAATAATTTCCAACTTTATTATGTTATTATTCTATAACTGTTTTATCCGAATTTATCGCATTTTAATATTTATCGCCGCTTTTTTTAACGAAAAGGCAAAATTATGGCAAGATGGACGGAAAAATAGTAATATTACAAAGCTCGATCAATCCATCTGGTTTCATTTTGCATCGCTTGGCGAGTTTGAACAAGGTAGACCGGTGCTCGAAAAAATGCGGGAGTTGAAACCTTCCCAGCCTATAGTGATAACCTTTTTTTCACCATCGGGATATGAAGTTCGCAAGAATACTCCACTGGCCGACTATGTGTATTATTTGCCTCTTGATACAAACCGTAATGCCAGTAAGTTTATTGAGGCTATTAACCCCACTGTTGCCATTTTTACTAAATACGAATACTGGTACCACTATTTTAATCAGCTAAACCAAAGACAAATCCCACTTTACATGATCTCGGCGATATTCAGACCCAATCAAGCGTTTTTTAAGTGGTACGGACTTTTATACCGTAAAATGCTCACGTTTGTTACACGTTTGTTTGTTCAGGACGAGCAATCATCACAACTATTACAAAACGTTGGTATAAGTAATGTTACCATAAGCGGAGATACCCGTTTTGACAGGGTTTGGGCAAACGCTCAAGCACCAAAACAACTGCCAATTATTGAACAGTTTAAAAGTAATAGCCGCGTATTTATAGGAGGCAGCACCTGGCCCGAAGACGAACAGTTGATTGCCCGGATAGTTCCCTTATATCCCGATTGGAAATTTATCATCGCACCGCACGAAATTACAGAAGATAAAATAGCGAAGTTATTAAGCCTGTTACCGGCTGATCAAACTATCCGCTTGTCGCAAGTTAAAGATATTAGCAATCCCATTAGTGATTTCAGAGTTTTAATCATCGATAATATTGGCATGCTATCATCACTGTATCAATATGGCGAGGTGGCTTTTATTGGTGGCGGTTTTGGTGCGGGGATACATAATACTTTAGAAGCGGCAGCGTTTGGTTTGCCGGTTATTATTGGGCCAAAGTATCAAAAATTCCGTGAGGCAAGGGATATCATTAGCATGCAATTAGGCTTCTCTATTAATAATTTTGAAGAGCTAAAGCCGATAGTGCACAAACTGATAACCGACAATGCCTATCGCATAGAAACAGGCAAAAATATTAAGGCTTATGTAGAAAAGAATACCGGCGCTACTGATACAATTATAAAAGCGATAGCTTAAGCCACCACCATTTCTTTTAAAGCTTGTATCCATTTTGGCGAGTCGTTCAGGCTTTCTACCAATTGGACGTGCTCGCCGCCAAGGGCTTTAAACTCATCGCCATATTCTACGGTAACTTCATAAACAGTTTCTAAACAGTCAGAAACAAAGGCGGGGCAGAATACCAATAGTCGCTTTTTACCTTCAGCGGCCAGTTGTTTAATTACTTCGCTGGTGTAAGGTTGCACCCAAGGGTCGCTGCCTAAACGGGATTGGAAACAAATAGTGTATTTCTCTTTGGGGATGTTAAGCTTTGCAGCGATCAGCTTAGCCGTATCGTGCGATTGAGCCGAATAACAAAACTTATTGGTATCGTTCAAATTATCACAGCAGTTATCAACTTTCAAACAATATGAATCTGTATGGTCGCATTTAATTAACTGGCGTTGTGGTAAGCCGTGAAAGCTGAATAAAATATGATCGTAAGTTTCAGGATCGTGTTTCTTCGCGTTATCGGCAAAGGTTTCTATCATCAGGTCATTATCGTGAAATGAATTGACAAATGATATTGGCGGGATGGTTTGCCAGGTGCGCACAATATCCATCACCTTATCAAACACCGAACCGCTGCTTGCCGATGCATATTGTGGGAACAAAGCGATAACCTGAATACTCTCTACCAAATTCTCCTTCAATCGCGCTAAAGCGGATTCTATCGATGGGCTTTGGTAGCGCATAGCCAGCTCAACCTGGTAATCATCACCCAAAGCATCCTGCAAAAGCTGATGCTGCAATTTGCTGTAATGCAACAGGGGAGAGCCGGTTTTTGGATCCCAGATATGTTGGTATAATTTAGCCGATTTTGAACTACGGAAAGGTGTAATTACACCTCTAACCAAAAAAGTACGCAAAACAGGGTTTACATCAATTACACGCCCATCCATCAAAAACTCGTTCAGATATTTACGCACATCACTTGTAGACGGACTATCGGGCGTACCCAAATTAACAAGTAAAATTCCTTTTTTGCTCATAGTTTATTAAACGCTGCAAAGATAATATTGATTTTTAGCTATCTCAATTAAAAATGTCAGCCGGGTGTTATTTGTGATGAAGGTCATTTATTTAAGCCGCCAGAGCATCCACCAGGGTGTCCCAGGCGAATCATGATGTTCATAATGATAACCAAAAAAGTAGCAACTGATAAAGGCCAGTAAGTGGTTTTTAGGTAAGCTACGCGATTGATGCTTGTTGCTATGTTCGCCCTTATGGGGAAGATAAGTGCCAAAATAAAACAACTGTAAAGTACTTAGTAGTGACGGTACAACCCAAAATAGAATGAGATTAGTTTGCGGTATCCATATTTTGAGGATGTTGAACAAAACAGCCATCACTACAATTTGCCAAATGGATAAGTAATTACGAATGAATGTAAAATACCACTTCCAGAAGCTGCCATGGTGATAATCAGGGTCTTCATCGCTATGCACATGGGTATGATGTTTATGATGCTTAGTATACAATTGCGGATACCAAAATGCTGCGTAAAATAGGGTAGCGGTATAGCCTATAGCATTGTTAATGGTTCTGTTTGATGATACGGTACCGTGCATAGCATCATGAGCGGTGATGAATAGCCCGGTATATAAATGCATCTGGACCAACACAAATACATAGATAAGCGGATTAGCCCATCTAAACTGCCAGTGCATTAATAAAATAATGGATGTGAGCCAGCAGCCTAAAACCAATAAGGCAATCAATAATCCGGTATTAGGTGAGGGCTTATGCATGGTAATTTAACGCCCGGATGGTATCAATGTTTCTCCAACTCGTTTTTAAACTCTTGCATCAGCCACATTGGGGTTGATGTTGCTCCGGCTATACCTATTTTATCGCCCGGCGAAAAGATGGACATATCCAATTCTTCGGTTGATGATATGAAATATGTATTGGGATTAAACTTTTTACAAACCTCGAACAATACCTTTCCGTTTGATGATTTTTTGCCCGATACGAACAGGATCTTATCAAAGTTAACCGCGAATTTATGCAGGTCCTTATCCCGGTTTGAAACCTGCCGGCAAATGGTGTCGTTAGCTTTGATATCGTAACCACGGTTGATCAGTTCTTCCTTAATTTGGTAAAACTTAGCAGTACTTTTAGTGGTTTGGCTATATAAGGTGAACTTTTCCGGAAGTTCTGCATTATCCAATTCTGCAATATCCTGAAAAACTAAGGCTTCGCCATTGGTTTGGCCCTCTAAGCCCACAACCTCCGCATGACCATGCTTACCGAAAATTACGATCTTCTCGTTGGCATCATGAGATGTTTTGATCCGGTTTTGCAATTTTAAAACTACCGGGCACGACGCATCTATTAACGTAATGTCGTTTTCAAGCGCAGTACGGTAAGTTTCTGGAGCTTCACCATGCGCACGGATCAGTACTTTTTCGTTATGCAGGGTTTGCAGGTCTTCGTGCGAGATGATGCGCAAACCTTTAGCTTTCAGTCGCTCAACTTCTTCGTCGTTATGTACAATATCGCCAAGGCAATATAAATAACCATCTTCGGCTAAAATTTCTTCGGCCATGTCTATCGCGTAAACAACGCCAAAGCAAAAGCCCGAATCCTGGTCAATAGTTACCTGTAAATTAAGCGCTCCCATGCTGCAAATTTAATTAAAATGCTCGAATATAATGGTCAAAATTAAACCATGTTCAATATCCCAAAAAACAGGAACTGACTAATCAGTAACACTACTGCAACCATACTTTGCCTGGTAAATTTAAAGGCTTCAAATATTCCCAGCATTAAACCGCCTGCTAAAAACCAGCCAATATAGTTTTCTATCGGTGCAGTTAAAGAGCCCGGCATAGTTATCCAATGCCAATAGTCAAACTGTGTGGCAACCGGTTCAATCAATATATCCAGTAGTACTAAAACCGCAGCGCCTAAAATTACCCTGGTATTTAAATTTTTAAAACCCAAATGCTGCATCAATACACCTGTAGCATAAGTCAATAAAAACCAGTTTACACCTATCATTAAAGGAATATCAAATAACCTAACCCCAAGCGTTCTTCCGTATACATAGTTCCCGAAAATAAGATGGTGGTGTACACCTATCCACTCCAAAACAAAACCGAATACAAACAGACTAGCAAAAAAATAGGCAAACTTTAAATTAAACGATTGATGGCTATAAACTATCAGCACCAGCATTAATAGTAAATGGAAAGGCACAATTTTCAAAAACAAAGGTTGCAAAGCAGGAGTAAGGAAACCTATCAAACCAACTATGTGGAACAGAATGATGATTGTAATTAAAACGGCCTTCTTGCTCATACTTTTCTACCCTTCCAGGTGGTTGTTTTAGTCAGATGCTTTTGAATGGCCATATAAGATATCAAAACTAAACTCAGCATTTGAAACGGATGCAATATTATATTGTAAACCGCATTTTGGCCCGATGATAAAGAAATCATTACCCGGGTTAAAGCAATTAAACCAATCATAAAAAGAATCAACGGAAAGTTAAGCGTGATCATTATCAACATTGGCCCGCCAATAAGCAATACCAAAAATATCAGGAAAGCAAATATGTTATAATTAAACGCGGCTAAAAAATTTTTGCTGAAACCGTTAAGGCTTTCGGTATAATTGGTATACATGCGGCAATTGATCATTCCATTTGCCAACAGGGCTTCACCATTCAGCTTTTTGTTTTTTACCTGCCGCATTATTTCAACGTCTTCAACTACCTTATCTTTTACCAATTGGTGCCAGTTATTGTGGCGGTAATCATCAGCATCAAAAAACATAAACTGTCCACTTGCCGCCGCTACCGAAGTGTTTTTTACCAGTAACACCAATCGCAAAGGCAATAAGTTTAATAGCATAAAATGCATTAGTGGCACAATTAGTTTTTCACCAATACTCACCATGGTTTGATTGGTAAACAAACTCAATAAACTTAGTTGATTCACCTTCATGCGATGAATAGCGCTGTTGATCAATCCCATATTAACCTGCTCATCCGCATCAACAAACATTAGGTATTGACCTTTGGCTTGCTGGGCTAACTGATGACAGGCATAATTTTTACCCAGCCAACCAGCAGCAAGCGGTTCTCCTTTAATTACCTTGAAACGGCTATCACTTAAAGCAAAGTCCGAGCATGTTTTGAAAGTGCTGTCTGTTGATGCATCATCTAAAATGAGCACTTCGTAATGTTCATAGTCTTGTTTTTGAATAGATCGGAGCAGTTCAATAATATTATCCTCCTCGTTCCTTACGGGGATCAAAATTGAAACCAGTTCATTGTAATGCTTGCTTACGCGACGAAGTTTTGGGTCGGATACGAAGTTGAATACCGTTACCACAAACCGCAATATCAAAAACAGAAGCACAAAATAAATGGTAATGATCATTATACTATAATGCTGGTTTGTTGCTGTTTAGCAGTTTGATAGTGCCGCATGTACTGCTCTTTAATTTCATCCGGCTTTATCTCATCAACGTTCAATGCCTTTAAATAGATATGAGCCGTCGGCTTTTTATGTTCAAAGTTTTCTGTAAAATTAGCCGCGAAAATATATTGAAAATTGGCTTTAGCCTTAGCGGCGATATGCAATATTCCTTTTTCAAAACTCAACGTATCAACAAAGTTGGAATACAGTTTACCTTGTGGGAAGATAACTACTATGTTATTGGGGTCGCCCAATAATCCGGCAGCATAATCCAGCGATTCCAAAACCTGCCTCGAATTTTTAACTACCGAAAACGAACCCAGATACTTCAAAAAGCCCATCTTTCGCATGCTCTCTTCCAGCACCATAACGTGGAACCGTTTTTTAAAAACGAGCTTATTAACATAGTAAAGCAAAAAACCATCCCACCAGCTAAAATGGTTGGCAATAAGCAAAATTGATTGCTCTTTGTTAAACTTAGGCGTGTTATACTCAACCTTATAAAAATGGCGCTTGATTATCCAATCAATATAAAAGGCAAAGAAACCAGTGATCACGAAGTTTTTCTTAGGCTTTAACATCAATAGCAATATATGAGTTTTAGTTCTTAAAGTCTCCCTAAAGGGGAGATTTAGAGGGGCTTTTAATGGGCTACGTTAACCTGATCCTTCAACGCTTGTTTGTGGAAAGCCTCAACCCTGGCAACCAGTTCCTCAAATGGGACCTCGTTCGCCACACCGCAATCAAACAGATGCATATACGCCGAAGGTTTCAAACTCTCAAAATAATCAATGAGCGTAGCACAATAAACAATCTGGCAGGGGCCTTTAATGTGCTTTACCAAACGTTCAATGCCTTTTTCAACACTAACGTGGTCGGTATGGTTCGATATCAGTTCGCCTTGCGGGAAAACCACCACCAAATTCTCCGGGTCATTTAACAGATCAGCCGCATACCATAACGATTTCAGCATTTCGCGTGTGCCGCGTTCAATAGAAAACCCACCGAACAGGTTAAATAGCATCCGCTTTTCCAAATGATCATGCTGCATCATAATAAACAGCTTGCGCTTGAATGTCCAGTAGGCCAGATAATTGCCAAAAAAGCCATCCCACCAGCTAAAATGATTGGCCAGCAATAAAATGGAATGGCCTGGTTTGACTTCAAAAGGCATTACCTCAATGGTTTTAAAAGCCTTGCGCATGCGGTAACGCATATAAATTGCGAATATATTACTCAGGGTTTTATTGCGGCGGGCGGGTATCATACTGGCAAATTTACTAAATACATATCCAAAGCCGCGGTAACTAACCAATGCCCCATAGGCACCTCGTGAACCACAGCCTCATTCAATAATTCAATAGCTGGCATAGCTGGTTTTTTAGGGAATAGGAGATCATCTTTACCGAAAATGATCAAGCATTTAATGTGGTATTGATTGATCGCATCTGCAACCTTGTTAATATTCGGCTGCAAAAAGCGGATCAGATTGAGTGTGTAAAATACATCCTCCCGTTTTTTAGGCGTGTCAATTTCGTTATAGGCAATGGTATACAGGCTATCATCAATCACCTTCATGCGTTTCAAAGCTTTGAGCACAGTAGGCGCTATCCATTTGCTTTTGGTGATGCTTTTAAATAATGTCCGGCCCACGGCATGGTGTTGCAAAAATTGAAAGCCTTCATATCCTGCAAAACCATCGGGGGCCATTAGTATGATCTCATCAATAAGTTCAGCATAATCTTCAAGTAATACCAGCACAAAGTTAGCACCAATAGAATACGCCATTAAGGATATCCGCTGACGGCCATAAACCTTAAACCATTCCTCAAGGTACAAACGTACCATCGCTTTAGGCATTCCGGCCAGTATCTGTTTTTCAGTCCAGCCATCAAGTACGCTCTCACCATGAAAAAAATGATCGAAGCCGTAAACCTTATACTCACTCAATATGGACTGTTCCAGCACATTAAATTGCTTCCCCGTCATACCATAACCATGAAAAGCCAGCAGCGGTTTGGTGCCCTTGCCATATTCATGATAATGTACCGTTCCAAGTCCGGGTAAGCGTAAAAATCCCATAGCTGGCAATAATAAGCAATTATTAGCTGTTTTGTTTTGGATGATGGGCGGGAATATCCTAATAAAGCAAATCGAGGGTGCTATCCGGATTGTTATATTTAACAACATAAAACAAAATCAGACAAAAAATCAACAAAGATTTAAAATCGAATCTTTATGTTTGGAACATTCAATCATTATAATATGTCAATCCAAACCGGCCAACCAGCACCCGATTTTAAATTAGTAGCATCAGATAAATCAATAATTAGTTTATCCGATTTTAAAGGCAAAAAAGTAGTTCTGCATTTCTTCCCGTTCGCATTTACCGGAACATGTACAACCCAACTATGCACCATGCGCGATAGTTTTGGCTATTACGATGGCCTTGGCGCACAAATATTAGGTATCTCGGTTGATTCGCCGTTCACACTGGCTAAATTCAAAGAAGAAAACAACTATCAGTTCCCGTTATTGTCTGATTTTAACAAAGAAGCCTCAGCCGCCTATGGCGCACTGTATGAGGAATTTGTGTTAGGATTAAAAGGTGTTTCAAAGCGTGCGGCTTTTGTTATCGACGAAGAAGGCAAGGTTATCTATGCCGAAGTATTAGAAAAAGCAACGGATTTACCTGATTTTGAAGCTATTGCGGAAAAAGTAAAGTAATTTTGCATTTTTTTATCGAATTTTAAAAGAAAACTCTATTTTTGCAGTCCGTTAAAAAAGCAAACAATTGCCAAACCTAACGGAATGGATATGCACTCGTAGCTCAATTGGATAGAGCGTCTGACTACGGATCAGAAGGTTAGGGGTTCGACTCCCTTCGAGTGCACTGATTAAAGTCTTTTTGTGTTGTGCAGAAAGACTTTTTAAATTTTAAATCACCAGGATGCTGAATTTAGTACTATTTGGCCCGCCAGGAGCAGGTAAGGGAACTCAATCTCAAAAACTTATTGATCAGTACCAGTTGATTCACCTATCAACAGGCGATTTGCTCAGAGGCGAAATTTCACAAGGAACAGCATTAGGCATCGAAGCCAAAAAACTGATGGACGAAGGAATGTTAGTTCCGGATGCCGTAGTTATTGGGATGATAAGCAATAAGCTTGATGCTAATAAAGATGCGAAAGGTTTCATATTCGATGGTTTCCCACGCACAGTGGCACAAGCCGAAGCTTTAGACAGCCTGTTGGCTACCAAAGGCGAATCGATATCAAGCATGATAGCTTTAGAGGTTGACGACGAGGAACTGGAACACCGCCTGTTATTGCGCGGTAAAGATTCTGGCCGCCCTGATGATGCCAACCCCGAAGTTATCCGCAAGCGTATTCACGAGTATAACAACAAAACAGCGCCCGTAGCTCAATTTTATCAGGCACAAAACAAATACAAAAGCGTAGTAGGAACCGGCAGTATCGACGAGATATTCCATTCTATTTGCGTTGTGGTTGATTTGTGTAAGTAATACCACAATACTCAAAAGCGTCATTGTGAGCAATAGCGAAACAGTGACGCTTTTTTATTAAATATAAAAGTCCGAAATTCGAATTCGCCATTAACCAAATCCGAAATCGTAATTCGTAATTCCCAAATCAAAATGTCTCAAGGTTCAAATTTTGTTGATTACGTTAAAGTGTGTTGCCGCTCGGGACATGGCGGGGCAGGCTCATCGCATTTGCACCGGGATATTCTAACCTCAAAAGGTGGCCCTGATGGTGGCGATGGTGGTCGTGGTGGTCACGTTATCGTAAAAGGTAACGCTCAATTCTGGACTTTACTGCACCTTAAATATCGTAAACATATCATCGCGCCAGATGGCGAATCGGGCGGAAGTTCATTACGTACCGGAAAAAACGGAAAAGACGAAATTTTAGAAGTGCCTTTGGGTACCATAGCCAAAGATGCCGAAACAGGCGAAATTCTGTTTGAAATAACTAAAGACGGGGAAACTAAAATATTAACTCCCGGTGGCCGTGGTGGTTTGGGTAACTGGCACTTTAAATCGGCAACCCAACAAACCCCGCGCTTTGCCCAACCGGGCGGCGAAGGACAGGAAGTTTGGAATATATTAGAATTAAAAGTACTGGCCGATGTTGGTTTGGTAGGTTTCCCTAATGCTGGTAAATCAACCTTGCTCTCTGTAGTATCCGCCGCCAAGCCCGAAATTGCCGATTATGCCTTTACAACCATAGTGCCCAATTTAGGTATCGTAGCTTATCGCGATAACAAATCATTCGTTATGGCCGATATTCCAGGCATTATCGAAGGCGCATCAACAGGTAAAGGATTAGGTTTCCGTTTTCTGCGCCACATTGAACGTAACTCGGTATTGTTGTTTATGATTCCTGCGGATACTAGCCGGGATATCAGAGAAGAATACAACATTCTGCTCCACGAGCTCACCGAATACAATCCCGAGCTTACCCATAAACCCCGCGTACTGGCCATCACCAAAAGCGATATGCTCGACGAAGAACTGCAAGCGGAATTAGCGCAAACACTGCCACCCGGAATCAAAGCCGTATTCATCTCATCCGTAGCCCAAAAAGGTTTAGCCGAGTTGAAAGATATGCTTTGGAAAGAGATCAATAAGCCGTAATCTTTCTCCTTAGTGGCTTGTGCCTTTGCGAGTTATTCTCCACACAGCAAAACATACCCTTTGCTTATCGGCTTAATAGTGAAGTTTTTATACCCCTTAAAGCAAACTTTAAACGCCTCCACATTTTTATTCTTAACAAACGCTTGCGGTAATAAAATATAAAGTGGGCCAGAGTGCCCGTCATACTCATTATTGGCAATGTATGTAGCAGCCGCACCCTCTTCAAACGCGTCCATACTAATTATGCGGTGGTGCAAAATATCCAGACCCAAATCGTTACTAATAAAAGCGAATAGGGCATTTGGTGGAGCAGTTTTATCCAACTGTTGCAGATGATCTAAAGCTTGCTGATCAATAAACTGCTGCGAAAAGCCCGATGTACCGTGCGCGTTAATATGAGTATTCGCGTTATAAGAGTTTACAAAGTACTTAAAACTTGTAAAAGCCACGCATATCCATAATGCAATAAAAGCGTATTTAAAAAATGGTTTTAATTGGCTGAATAAATAAACCGTGCCTGGTATAAAAAGCAAACCCACAATCCGGAAGTGTCGCCCTTCATAAGATATATCCAATTGCCTTAAAAAAACAGAAAGAAAGAATAGAGTAGACACCCCATAAAACATGCTTATCGCGATCTTATATTGCGGTTTAGGTACAAACCGGATAATGGCCCAAAACAAACCCACGCTAAGCAAAGCCAGTAATGCCAATACAAAAAGTGTTTGAGTAGCATTAAAGTAAGGTTCATCCTGATGGCAGATCAATCCATGAGTCAACTCATCTACCGAAAACCCAGATAACAATGGGGATGCCAGCGGAAAGCACAAAGCCTCTAAACTCAGCTTAAACCCAGGTGATACCGATGCTGGATTTGTACCCCTCAATATGAATAATTTAAAAATGCTACCTAATGATATTAAAAACGGAATGCTCAGAATAATTCCATTTTTAACCCATGAGCTAATCTCTTTTTTATCAAACGACAGGTTAATCCATAAGCAAGCCATACCCGAAGCATACATCCACAAATAGGCCGATTTACAAATGAATCCAACCCATCCTGTTAGAATAACAAAAACGAACAGTTGCCAGTTGATTTTTTTAAAGCTAAAACAGCCATATAAAAACCAACCTAAAAAGCCAAACAACAAGGTTTCGCCGCCGTTATAAAAGGCAAACGGAATAAAATAAAATTGCTGGCTGGCAATTAGCAGTACGCTTAACGCGGATACCATCGGCGAAAAGCCAACCTTTTTAAAAAAGGAATAGAAGCCCAAAATGCCCAGCACATCGCAAAGCAAAATAGTTAGTGCTCCTGATTGCCCTGCATTAGTATGAAATAGGCTGCTAAACAGGTAAGGTATCAAATATTGCCCCGGCGACCACCATGTTAAGAAAGCGATGTTATCGTTATTCAGATTACTTTGGCTGGGCGTAATGAGTTGATTAAAGCCGCCACCCATCTGCATAGATCGCATAACCTGGAAACCCCAGCTTGGGTCGGGAAATAGGGCAGGGGGGCATATTACAATCATGATGCCCGCTACAAGCGTAAACAGCAAAATGAAAATCAGTATGTATTGATGTTGCTTATCTGCTTTTAAAAACATTGTACTTTAATATACACCAAATAGCCCTGAAACCATCTTTCCAGTTTATTTTTTTGCCTTCGGCATAGGTACGGCCGTAGTAAGATATGCCTACCTCATAAATTTTGATATTAGGTATGCGGGCTATTTTGGCTGTTATTTCTGGCTCAAAGCCAAAACGGTTTTCTTTTAATTCTATATTTTGCAGTATGGATGTGCGTATCAGTTTATAACAGGTTTCCATATCGGTCAGGTTCAGGTTAGTGAACATGTTTGATAAAAAAGTTAATACCGCGTTACCTATGCTATGCCAAAAGAACAAGATGCGGTGGGGTTTATCACCCATAAATCGTGAACCATATACTACATCGGCATTGGCCTTTAAAACCGGTTTGATCAGGTTTTGATATTCATCCGGGTCATACTCCAAATCAGCATCCTGTACAATACAGTAATCACCGGTAGCTTGGCTAAAACCACGGCGGATAGCGGCGCCCTTGCCCTGGTTAACGGTTTGTTGTATCAGTTTTATTTTAAAATTGTATTCGCTGGCAAAAGTCTGAACCAGTTGTATGGTATTATCTTTTGAGCAATCATCAACAACAATAATCTCTTTATTGATCCCCGCGGGCAATTCCGCATCTAAAATACGCTTCAGTATCAGCGTTATCGTTGCCGATTCGTTATAGGTCGGTATAATGATAGATAGTTTTTCCAAACGTATTAAGTAAGTCGTAAATTTAAGGTTAATTTATATAATGAGTTTTAAAGGCGCAAAAATCGGACTAATAAGTCGGCGGTTTGATCAAAACTTTTTAAAATGATAAGCGATATAACCTATCATTTCTTTAGTATATGTGTTCCATTCGGCCAGGGCGACGGCGTTAGGCATAATATCAGCTATTGAAAAGGCACCTTTGTCAGCAACGTAGTCACTTGTGTAAGGTATTACATCAAGGCCCGCTTTTTTAAAGGTGTAAACCGAGCGCCGCATATGGTAGGCCGATGTTACCAGTAAGTAAGGGCCGGGTATTTTGTGGTCTGCCAATACTTTTTTGCTAAACAAAGCATTTTCCATTGTATTTCGCGATTGGTTTTCGGTTAGCATAACACTATCCGGAATTTTTAAAATACGCATTTGTTCCGCGGTGAAATCAGCTTCTTTAAAATCATGGCCTTTTAACAATAATCCGCTGCCACCCGTGATCATTATTTTAGATACTTTACCAGTAGCCTGCAATTTTAGTGTTTCGATAAACCTTGTTGATGCGCTGTTAAAATATCCTTTACCATTATTATCAACTGATGTAAATCCTCCAAGCACTATGGCGCAACTATAAGTTTTATTACCAGTATTTTGCGATGGTATATCCCACCAGTTGGTTAGCTGTTTAATAACAAATGTGTTCGAAAAAAAGTAAAGTGTGCCAATGCTGATAAAAAGCAATCGCTTTTTGCGTTTAGCATTTTTAGCGAATACTGCCCAAACCAACATCAAAAATATCCAGAACAAGGGCTGAGTTAAAAAAAGCAAAATTTTTGACAGTATAAAAAACATGGTATGATAGGGTGTGCTATAAAAATATAGTTTTTTTACGAATAATTATACTTGTTGCCATTGTGCATCCATATGGGTTTCCATTATGGGAGTAAATGCCGCTCCTGGTTCAAGATTGAGGTATGGATAAGTAACCTTTGATAAATACAAGCCCTGTGGGTAGGCCGGTGTTATGGCCTGCGGTATTGCCGGATGTGTAAGATAATGTTCAAACTCAGCGATGCTTAATTTACCGGTACCAATATCCAGTAAACGACCCACAATTATCCTGATCATCTTACCTAAAAAGCGATTAGATGAGATATGGAAACGAATCCTTTTACCATCTGCGCTGGTATATAAATCGGCCTTGCTTACATTGCAAATGGTATGTTCGTTTTTATCAGGTGTGGTGCAAAACGCCCGGTAATCGTTATAAAGTGGTAACAAGGCTACAGCCTGCCGCATGGCATTAATATCAAAGTTTTTATCCTCGTACAACGAACTAAACTTACTCAGAAAAGGATCTTTATAAGTATGGATGTAATAATCATACGATCGTTGCACGGCATCGAAACGTGCATGCGGCTGGCCCTCCATCGGTATAATATCAAACACCGCAATATCATCTGGCAGTACCTTATTCAGCCGGAAAAGTAGATCAAATTTCCATGCCTTCTCCACATCCATATGGAAAAAGAACTGGCTGGCATGTACATGAGCATCTGTACGGCCACAGCCATTTATCTCAATAGGTGTTTTTAATACCTGACTTAAAGTAGTTTCTAATACCTGCTGGATAGTAATCGTTCCGGCATGTTTTTGCCAGCCGCTGTAATTAGTACCGTGATAACCGATGTGGACGAAGTAGCGCAAGTAGTGTAATTATTGAACAGCTAAGTTAATAAATGCTTATCAACTCCGCCTTAGGTGCTTTATAACTTGAATAGTTTACGCGAGTAACTATAAACGTAGCATCCCACGCAAATACCCAAAACCGATTCTAAAAAAGCGAACAGGCAGAGCGCCAGTACTAATATAATTACCGCGATATCAAAAGCTAAAAAATGGGAAACCAATATAACTGTGGTGAAAGCCAAGCCCATGCGCGCGGCAAAACGTTTGGGTGCCTGGTCGGTTGGGGTGTAGCCTGTCTTGAATAGCTTAACCAACACACTTGCCAAAATAGCCAGCGGGCTAAACTTATTCAATTTAAATGATCGGAGAAGAAAATCGATCACCAAAAAAACGATAATGCCCCACCAACCGCTGTACAAGTAAAATAAACCCATTCCTAAAACCAGTAAAGCTATTAACCTAACCTGGTTTTCATTTACAGATACAAGGTCAACGGGGCAATCAATATCGCTTTTCATACTAAATAACAAAGCCAGTTAAACCTCGTAGACGTCAAGGACGGATTCGAACCGTCGTAAAAGGTTTTGCAGACCCACACCTCGCCACTCGGCCACTTGACTATGACACAAATATATAAATAAAACTATAATGCCTATAGATTTTATAGAATATTTTAAATCTTTTTTCATTTCTTATAAAAGAGGCGATAGCAAACGCGTTATCCGCTCGGGTAATTGCTTATACAAAGGACGTTTTTCCCATGCATTAAGGCTTATCCTGCTCGCATGTTCTAAATCATCATTAAAGGCTTTACGTAGCTGTTTGGCCAGTTTACTATCGTAAACCATAGCGTTAACCTCAAAGTTTAACTCATAACTGCGGTGGTCCATATTGGCTGTGCCTATAATGGATAGGCTGCCATCAAGCACCATAGTTTTAGCGTGGATAAAGCCTTTTTTGTAAGTGTATACTTCTACGCCCGCTTCCATAATCTCACCATAATAAGATCGCGCAGCCGAATCAACAAACGCCGAATCGGATTTTAACGGTACCAATAGTTTCACTTTAACTCCACTCATGGCCGCTACGGTTAAAGCGTTCAGCAAACTTTCGCCGGGAATAAAGTAGGGGTTGGTTATCAATATTTCCTCTTCGGCCATACCTATGGCCTGTATCAATGAGAACATAATGGTAGGCGTTTCAGAATCGGGTCCGCTGGCTGCTATTTGCACAATGGCATCGCTTTTTTCATTTTTAGCGGCGCTAAAATAATTCTCAATAGGTTCAAGTTCACTGTCCGAGCAAAAGTTCCAGTCGCAAATAAATAGATATTGCAAATAGTAGACACCTGGCCCTTTGATCATCAGATGTGTATCGCGCCAGTAAAAATCATTCTTTAGTTTCGGGGCGTTAATATAACGGTCGCTCACATTAATACCGCCTGTAAAACCTACAGAACCGTCTATTACAATAATCTTACGGTGGTTACGGTAGTTGACCCGGTTAGCCAGCGCCATAAAATAGATCTGGAAAAACGGAAAGGCCTGTATCCCGGCTTCAATCAACTCCGGTACTAATTTTTTACGGATAGAGCGACTGCCAAAATCATCATAAATAAATCTAACCTCAACCCCCTCCCGGGCTTTGGCTATGAGTATATCTTTAATCTGATTACCTATCACATCATCCTCAAAAATGTAATACTCAATATGGATGTGGTGTTTAGCCAGTTTAAGTTGCTTAATAACCTCCGGAAATTTTTCTTCGCCATTTAGTAAAAGCTCAACCTCGTTACTGCCGCTTAACGGGCTCATACTATCATTTAAAAGCAGGCGGGCAAGCTTTTTATGCCGCTGTACTTCGGGCTCGCCGGTATCCCAGGTTTTTTCCGATTCAAGATATATCTCCTTCCGGATCTTGTTCAGCAACCTGCCGTTCTTTACTATTTTTTTGCTGTAGAGAATATTTTTACGATAGTTGGCACCTACTACAAAATAGATGATCATTCCCAAAAAGGGTACAAACAGAGCCAATAAAATATAGGCAGATGTTTTACTGGTTGAGCGGGTATCATAAACAATGCGCAGGCAAACCAACCCAACAATAATGGCATAAACAATTTCGCCTAATAAAACCCAATCCAGTTGCATGTGTTGCATAACATTGTAATACAGGTATTGTTCGGTTATTTGGTGATAATAAACCGGTGCATAAATATAGGCCATTTATTAATGGATTGTAAAACAAGCAAAGCAATGTATAACCACATAAACTAATAGTTTAACTTTGACTATGCTTTACCAATCAACCTACCAGGCAGCCATAAAAGTTGCCGAAACAGTACGGAATCATTTTGCACATCACATAGCTAAAGCCGCTGCCCAAGGCGAATTAAAATTGGCAACCGCCCCGCATAGCGGCGTAATTGAGCAGATAATTGATGTTGCATTTTGGGCAAGCCTGCGTAAAGAAGAAGGGCATTCACCGCGTATATCTATCGCGTTTTTATCACCACAGCAAGCCGAAAAGGCTTTGATATTTGATCATGAATTACCTTACGACCCTAACACATTAACCAAAATTGCCCCGGGTGTTGAGCGTGCCGGCGTACACCTGGGTGTTTGGATAAAAGATGGCGAATTAGTGATATGGGGTACCACCATAACCATCCCCAATTTTTGTTTTGTTTTGGATGTATCCGAACCGGCCTTGTTGGTGATCAAGCATCGCCGCATATTTGGTTTAGGCAAATATACCAACGTTGCCGTTTTAAAAGGCGACGATGTGAGAGTGATTGACGAAAAAAGCGCCACCCTAACCGATTGCCCGGCTATAGTAACCGCACTGTTAGGTTATACCACACCATCATCATGGAACGATTCGGTCAACGTACTCATCCAACTGGCAGTATCTATGCGCGCCCATGGGCATGGTGGTTCGCTGTTGGTTGTTCCCGATGATTCGGATAACTGGAGGCAATCCATCATCCACCCTATGAAGTACGAGATAAAACCAGCTTTCAGCAGCCTGTCTGATTTGATAGCCACTGATGGCAGCGAACAAAGCGATATGTTTTGGAAAAGCGCCCTAAGCCGTGAAGTAGATAATATTGGTGGCCTAACCGCTGTTGACGGTGCAACTGTAATAACAGCCAAACATAAGCTGCTCACTTTTGGCAGCAAGATTGTGATGCGCGAAGGCAGTACCCGTATTAAACAAGTTTGCCTGATAGAACCCATTGTAGGCGGCGAAGCGATATTCACACACCCCGCGCAAAATGGCGGAACAAGGCATTTGTCGGCATCGCAATTTGTTCATGATCAGCATGATGCTATAGCATTGGTAGCATCGCAGGATGGGCAGTTCACGGTATTCACCTGGTCGCCGCATCACAACATGGTTCAGGGGTATAGGATTGATACGCTGTTATTGTAAATAGTCTAAGAGTAGTGGTAAGACCATACTCTATAAATGCAATGAACAGTAAATCCGAAATCGAACATCCGAAATTCAAAATCTAACTGTACTTTTACAACAAAATCGGGCCATTGTTGTTCCGCTTTACATACGCGTTCTAACATTAACACTGCTGCATGAAATATATTTACCCGGTCGAAAAAAAGAGGATCTTTTATCTCAGCCTTTTACTTTTGCTGTTCACATCCGGTTCCGGCTTTGCACAACTGGTTTACCAACCTTACAGCTACCAGTTTTATCAAAAACTAAATAAAACCGTTTATTCGCCGGCAACAACATTGCATACCGCGTTAAAGCCTTATTTTATTTCCGATTCAAGCGCCATCCGTCATCCTTTTGACTCGCTGATGCAGAACAATATCGATAACTCCAATAAAAGTTGGCTCAATCACGTACTGTTCAGCGGGCACGTTGTCGAAGTTAAAAACAAAGAATACACCTTCTACATGGATTATCTTAGCGATTTTGGTTTTGGCCGCGAGTTTAACGATAGCCGCAGCACCAATATCAATACCCGCGGTTACCAGATAGGCGGTACCATCGGCACCAAGTTCTTTTTCTATACCAGCGGCTACGAAAATCAGGGCAAGTTTGCAAACTACATTGAAGATTATATTACCCGTACGGGCATGGTTCCGTCGCAATCTTATGATAGAACGAGTAATGGTAATAGCCAGCTCAAAAACACTCGTGATTGGTCGTACGTAACGGCCATGATAGGTTTCGCGCCCACGAACAAGATCAGCATCGCTTTAGGCCAGGATAAAACTTTTATTGGCGATGGTTACCGCTCGGTACTTTTATCCGATTATGCCTCAACCTATCCTTTACTCCGTTTCAGTATTGATTTAGGCAAACATGTACAATACATGGCACAATGGGCCTATATGGATAACCAACTGGCGCCACGCTTTGATGTTAACCCAAGCGGCTCAAATTACCGCCGCACCTGGGCTGTCTTCCATTATATTGATTGGAACATCAACAACCGTGCATCTATCGGCTTCTTCAACGCATTAATTGCCGCCGAGGCCGACGATCAGGGCAACCGCCATGGTTTTGATGTAAACTATATCAATCCGGTTTTCTTCTCAAGGTCTTTAGGGCCGGGTGGCATTCCCGATCATACCTTATTCGGGTTCAACGGTAAATACAAGGTACTTGATAAAACTACGGTGTACGGACAAGCGATGTTTGATCAGTCCGCGTCAAGCAATACCGGTCCCCGTAACGCATTTCAGTTAGGCTTCCGTGGTTCTGATCTGTTCAAAGTGAACAGCCTCAATTACCTGGTCGAGTTTAATACTGCTTCGCCATACACTTATTCTAACCAATATCCCATCGTAAACTATGCCCAATTGAACGAGCCATTGGCACATCCGTTCGGTGCAAATTTTAAAGAGGTATTGGGTATCGTAAACTATTCTATCGGTAAATTTGACTTACAAGGCCAGCTCAACTATGCCAAATACGGTTTGAATACTACAACGGTAAATTATGGTAAAGATATCACTCTTGCCGATAACACGTTGTTACCAACATCGAACACAGGCACGGGCCAGGGTATATCAACAACCCTAAAATATGCCGAAGGCACAGTAGCTTACATGCTAAACCCCAAATACAATTTACGGGTAGAGGTAGGCGCAGTTTTAAGGCAAGAAACCAATGCTCTTACAGATACCAAAACCGCATGGCTTACTCTGGGTTTAAAAACCACGTTCAGAAACTTATATCATGATTTTTAACCATGCTTAACTATCAAAACATGAAATTAATTTCTACTAAAAAATATAATTTATTGCTAATTGGACTGCTATTGCTTATTGCGGCAACAACAAAAGCACAGTCAACTTACCAGCCGTATTCGTACCAATTTTACCAAAAGTTTAATGCAGAGTTGTACTCCATTAACACGCGGTTTCATACTTCTATCAAACCAACCATAATTGATAGCCTGCTCAAGCCTACCTACGATTCATTGATGAATTTAGGCATCAACACCCAAAACAAAAGCTGGCTATACCGCAAAATTTATGCTGAACATCTCATCGATATTCAGAAACCAAATTATACCCTTTACGGCGATATATTGCCGGACGATATGATAGGCCGCGATTTTGCCAGTAGCAAAAAAACATGGTTAACAACGCTGGGGTATCAAATAGGCGGTACCATCGGCACTAAATTCTCTTTCTATGGAGCGGGTTACAACAGCAACGCCGTATTTGCCGATTACTTAACTAATTATACCAATAGTACAGGCGTAGTATCGGGCCAAACCCGGATAACGGACCGAGGCAATAGCATTACCGATTGGTCGTATTATACCTTCAACCTGTCGTACACGCCTATCAAATACGTCAACTTTACCATCGGTCAGGATAAAACTTTTATTGGAGATGGTTACAGATCAATGCTCTTGTCTGATTACGCCTCTCCATACCCATTCGCTAAATTAACCTTTACATTAGGGCAGGTAAAATACACGGCTATGTATGCCAGATTGGAAGATCCGGCCGTACCCAAAGTACCGGGCAGCAGCGATAACCGTGCTAAATGGGGCTATTTTCATTATGTAGACTGGAACGTGAGCAACCGGGTATCGCTGGGTTTCTTTGATGCCATCATATCGGCCGATGCGGATGATCAGGGCCACAAACGTGGTTTTGATGCTACTTACATTAATCCATTCATATTCCTCAGGCCGCTTGAAGCCTCCAATGGCTCTCCCGATAAGGCCACCATTGGTTTTACAGGTAAATACAAAGTGCTTGATAAAACCTTACTATATGGTCAATTCGCCTTAGGTGAGTTCCAGGCTAAAGATTTCTTCTCAAGCACCGGTAGCGCACGTAACAAATATGGCTGGCAAATAGGTTTGCGTGGCGCCGATCTGTTTAAGATCAAAACTTTCAATTACCTGTTTGAGTACAACACCGCCAAACCATATACTTATAGCGAAACCCGTGCCATAGGCAATTATTCGCAATATGATGAACCACTTGCACACCCCATGGGAGCCAACTTTCGCGAGTGGTTAGGTATCTTGAATTACTCTATCGGCAGATTTGATTTGCAGGGCCAGTTAAACTATGCTTATTATGGTTTAGATATCAATAGCTTAAACTATGGCAAAAACATATTCCTATCCTACCAAACCGCGCCAAACGCTATAGGTAACTTTACCGGACAAGGCTTGCGTACCGATTTTTATTATGCAGAAGGTCGTATATCATACCTCCTTAATCCAAAATATAATTTACGCATAGAGTTGGGCGGCATCTTCCGCGACGAAAAAAATACTGTATTCAATAACAAAACCGGCATGATAACTTTCGGGCTCCGTAGTTCGTTCCGTAATATTTACACCGATTTTTAATCCGTTTTTTAGCTCGTTTTTTGTATTCTTGCCTTCAATATGATTAATAAATTTACCTGCCTTATTTTTGCCGCGCTATTATTTAGTACACGTCTGTTCGCCCAAACAGAGCAGGATACTTTACAAGGGAGCCTTGATGTGCATTTCAACGCACTTGCTTTTTTAGATAACCGCGAATATTCGGCCTTTGTACCACGCTCACGCACCTATTCGGGCACACGTACCACGCTCGATTTTGGCATTCATCTGGATAGCCTGAACCGTTTTGTTTTTGGTGCCAACGCCATCCATGAGTTTGGCGCTATGCCGCACTTTTTAAAGGTAGACCCCGTAGCTTATTATCAATACGAAAGCAATAAATGGACGTTTAAAATAGGGGAGTTTCCACGCGAAGGTGTACTAACTCAATACCCCCGCGCCTTGCTGAATGATACTTTACGTTATTACCGCCCTAATATAGAAGGTATAGCCACCAGCCTGCACACCAAATACGGTTACGAAACCCTTTGGATAGATTGGGTAAGCCGCCAAACCGAAGTAGAGCGCGAGCAATTTTTGTTCGGTATTTGCGGTACATACATCCCAAAACCAGGTAGCCCATTCTACTTATCACATTATTTTTTACTGCTGCACGATGCAGGCAACGCCGGTACAGCCCCACAACCAGGTATTTCTGATAACGGCGGCGCGCAAATACGAGTTGGTTTAGATTACAGTCACCGCACTGTGTTTGATTCATTAAAGGTTGACGTAGGTGGAATGCTCTCGCTCGAGCGCACACGAGGCATCGACGGCTTTAAAATACCCAAAGGCTTTGTAGCCAGCGCATTTATCAGCTACCACAAATTCGCTTTGTTCGAAGAATTATACTTAGGTGGTGGCAGCCATATCAACTACGGCGATTCTTTTTACGAAAAAACATTCTATAACCGCTTAGATGTAATTTACTCACCCTTTATGTTCAAACATATCAAAGGGCAGTTCATTATCACTTTCCACTCCTCTCCCGGTTTCCTCGGCGATAGCCAGCAAGCTTTCCGTTTAACTTATGATCTGGGCAGGAAAGTTTTGAAACGATTTAAATCGGATAATTTGTTGTAGAAGATGGATTAGGAATAATCTCCACCGCGTCATTGCTGAGGTACGAAGCAATCTCTTTAGGACAAGTGATTTGAAAACGGTGACTCTATAAGTAGCAGATTGCTTCGTACCCTGCCTGCCGACAGGCAGGCTCGAAATGACGTATAGTACGAAGCAACTTATTATTTTTTCAACGGAGCCTTAGCCATCGCTACTTGGGTAGCTTTACCATCTTTAATACCAATTTTATAGATATCAATTAACAAGTGCGATGCAAAAACAGATATCGCTATAATCAATGTGGTTACAATGTTCTTTTGCTTTTTCATGATTTAATCAATAAGTGCGGGGACAATTATAAATTATTCTTTTTGTTTATCCAAAGGATATTTCTCTGTTTTTGCTACTTCGGGTGCATCCTTCTTTATTTCCGGTTTAACCGTTGTAGTATCTGTTTTAGGTTTTGATACAGGTATTGTTACTACGGGAGCAGTTACAACCGCAGCAGGTGCCTGGTTTGTTGTAGCTAGAGCCTCGGCCGCCGCCTCTTTTTTCATCACAGCTAAAAAAACATCGTTGGCTCGTTTAACCAGGCTGCTATCACTACCGCAGTTTTTATATAACGCTATCAGGCAGTTTTTATTGGGATTAGCCAGGCATTTTTCGCAATCAATTTTATCCCTGTTCTGGTCAACCATGGCCATTAGGGCGGCGTTAACACGCATGGCAATGGCATTATCGCTACCGCAATTTTTCATTACCAGGCTCAGGCATTCTTTGGTAGGTGCGGCAAGGCAACGCTCGCATTCCATTCGGTCCAGTTTATCGCGCACAACGGCTACCTGGGGGCAGCCGGAATAATCTCTTACGAAACCTGCATATCCACTCTCTTTATTAGCCGTAGTTACTGAATCGTAAGCTATTAAACAAATATGTGATAAGGCCGCGTTTTTAAATTTACTATCCGGATAAGTTGCCAAATAAGCTTTGAACGCGCCCGTAGTAGTGGCATGTGCTATAGCACGGTAATCAATGGCACTCAAGGTATCCGCTGCCTCCGCCATTTTTTTATTGGTGGGGAAG
Organism: Mucilaginibacter sp.; assembly: GCF_039921305.1. Lineage (GTDB taxonomy): Bacteria > Bacteroidota > Bacteroidia > Sphingobacteriales > Sphingobacteriaceae > Mucilaginibacter. The sequence goes on along the minus strand of NZ_JBDSCA010000018.1, from coordinate 31,674 downwards.
TTTTTAATAAAGGCCACGTAGCCATCGCGGGTATTGGTAGTTAGCGCGTTTTTCCAGCGTAAGCGGTCTATCAAAACTAATGCGCTATCAACTTGAGTGGCCGTTTTATACTCAGCTACAAAGCTCTCTAATCCAGCAAGGTCATTCTTCTTAGCGTAATCGTCAAACGCTTTTTGATGCAGGGCCTTTTCTGCATTTTTTAATAGGGCGGTATTATTGCTTTTGGTATAAAAATCAATGTACTGTTTCCATGCCGCAACAGTATTGACTGTAGTTGCTTTGGTGTAAGCCCGTAGTTCCATACGCGCTTTAAGCGTGTCTATTTGTGCTTTGCTCATTTTAGCGCCTTCATAAGGTTTGTACTTAACCTTAAAATCTTCTTTAAAATTGGCGCTGGTACTATCCAGGTAAAGCCATGCCTTATCGGGATTATTCTCGGGGTTGGCTTCGGTGCTGTAATAGCTAAACAAGCCAAAGTAAGCTTCAACAATATCTTTACTGGCCGGTTTGCTGCCATTGCGGTTTTTTAGCAGGTTGGCTTTGGCTTCGGTAAACTCACCTTTTTCTAACCGACCATACCCCCTGTTCAGTTGTGCCAACAGGCTTAGGGGCATAATCAAACAGATTAAACCGAGTAGGGTTCTCTTCATTTTTTAATGGTAAATAATGGTTAATCAAACTTATACAAAAAAAATCAGGAAATAAGATAAACGGATTTTTGCTAAAGAAATGATGTTAATTTAATTTTTATGATAGATAATTTCAAATGGTTGCGATCCGCCAATCTCGTGATAGAGTGTTGGAGTTGAAATACCTACTATTGGGTATTTTTACATATTTAATTTGATAAGTTTAAACTAAAAATAAGCATACATTTTATCTTCTTCATGCAAAATATTTTATCTACTTTAACGGCTGTTAACCTATCCTTATGATCAAAAAGTACAGTTTGTTTGTAGCGTTGATGTTGTTTACTATCATTAGTAATGCACAAAACATTATCCCTAAAAATGTATTTCTAAAAAAACTGCCTAATGGTTTAGATGTTATGGTTGTTGAAGATCATAGCGTGCCGCTGGTTACGCTTTTAATGAACTTTAAAGCCGGTGCATTTACCGAATCGGAAACCAATAACGGCTTAACAGCAATGTATCAATTAATGCTGTTCAAGGGCAATAAAGATTACGAAAGCGAACAGAGTCTTAATTATCATTCCGGAGATTTTGGTATCGGGCTCAGAAATACGGGTACTACACTCGAATATTCCAACTGTTATTTTACCCTGCCAAAGGCCAATTTTGTAAAGGGGTTAAACTTTATGAACTCGGCTGTTAGATATGCCAAGCTTGACCCCGAAGAGTTGGAAAAGCTAAAAGAAGTAATAAAAGTGGAAACTAAAAGAAAACAATCTGTAGCTACGTACGCGCTGTTTGAAACCATGGACAGGCACCTATGGGGAAGCTTTTACAGTCGTAAAAATGGGAGGGGTAATACCGATGTAATGAACGCGGCAACCCAGCAGCAGTTATTGGCTGTTAAAAATAAATACTACTATCCCAATAATGCCATCCTGATTATCGGAGGCGATATTGAACATGATTTTGCTTTTAGCGAGGCCGAAAAAATGTATGGCGATTGGGTTCCGGCCGAGCTTGACCCTATTGTAGAATATCCTGTTCCGCAGATTAAGCCCTTAGACAAAACGGACTATTTTATTGTTGAATCAAACTTAACCACCGAGCCAACACTCGGCTTTGTTTGGCATGGTCCGGCTACACGTAACGATATCGCATCAACCTATGCGGCCGATGTATTTACCTATCTGATCAACCTCAATTCATCTAAACTTAATAAGGCGCTTGTACAATCGGGACTGGCTTCGTCAATACGTATCAGTTATCCTACCCTAAAATATACCGGGCCAATAACCTTAATGGTGATACCCAATCCGTTAAAAATTAAGGAGTGCGTGGCGGAAATTAAAAAACAGATTAACCTGATGGATGGTGATGATTATTTGAGTGCGAACCAGATAGAAACAGCAAAACTTACCCTTGATATCAAACAAACCAGAACCGAAGATATTACTACCGATTATGTGCATTCACTCTCGTTCTGGTGGTCGTCGGTATCGTTTGATTATTTCTGGGGATATAGTAATAATCTTAAAAAAGTATCACAGGCTGATATGAAAGCGTTTGTACAAAAGTACATCAAAAGCAAACCCTATTGTGCAGGGTTATTGATCAGTCCCGAATTATCAGCAGAAATTAATGCGCCTTCTTTTTTTAAATCAAACTAAAAGCAAATGAAAAAGATCTTATTAACAACGATAGTTTTATTTGCAGTATTAACAAGCATACAGGCCCAAAGCGAAACCACGTCTTTTGATGTTGGCGGCATTAAAGTAATATTTAAACCAACGCAAAAAAATGTGATCAATATCCGCGTGTATTTTAGGGGCGGGGTAACCAATTACAGCAGCGATAAGGCTGGAATAGAAGATTTGGCCCTTGAGGCTACTACTCAATGCGGCACGCAAAAATATAGCGCCAATGCGTTTAGGGATACCTGCGAAAAATATGGTGTGTTAATGTACGGGAATTCAAGCTATGATTATGGCTACATCCAGGTTAACTGTATCTCAAAATATTTTAATAAAAGTTGGGATTTGTTTACACAGGCGCTATTTAGTCCAACTTTTAATGCCGCTGATGTTAGCTTGTTAAAAACCAAAGCGATAGCAACTATTCGTAGATACGATACTAACCCCGAAAATAGGCTTACCAAGCTCGAGATGCGGAATGCCTTTGCAACAACCCCTTATAAAACCGACCCTGGTGGCACCGAAGAAACAGTTAATGCTTTTACTGCCGACGATTTAAAAAACTATTATCAGGGTTTACTCAATAAGCAACGCATGTTTATTGTAGTGGTTGGCAACCTAACCAAACAAGAATTGTATGAGCGTATTTTGAAATCGTTTGATCATATTAAATCGGAGCCTTATACTACCCCCGAGTTAATTACGCCCGATTTTAATGATAACAAGTTAATGGTGGATAGGCGCGATCTTAAAATAAACTATGTAGGCGCTATTATGAATGCTCCCGACTTTAGTAGTCATGATTTTATGCCTTACAGACTGGCGATCGCGGGGCTGAGTGGTAATTTATATTCCCATATACGCTCATCGCAAGGGCTTTCATCTGATCCCAGCGCTATGACCTATTTAAACAAGATGCCATACACGGTGATGGATGCCAGCACCAACGACCCTCAACGGGTTATGATGATCATGATGAATACACTAAAAAGTATCCAGCGTACGGGTTACCAGGAAGAGTGGCTGCAACATATTAAAAATAGTTACATCATTGGTAATTACATTAACGGTCAAAGCGCATCGCAAATAACCAACAGCCTTGGCCTTGCCGAAATTTTAGGCAACTGGCATTATGCTGATGATTTACCGCAATTGGTAAATATGGTTACCGTTGAGCAAATGAACTATGTAATTAATCGTTACATCATTGGCATGCGATGGAACTACGTTGGCAATGTAAGCGCTATTGAAGGTTTTGTAGTGCCGAAGTTTTAATAAACATCATTAATTAAATTAGCTATCAGCGCGCTCCAGCCGGTTTGGTGGCTTGCACCGAGACCGTTGCTGTCATCCCCGTGGAAATATTCGTAGTATAATATCAGATCGGCATTCTCTGGCTTTTGATAAAATGCCTGGTGCTGTTTACTGTGCAAAGGGCGTGCACCAGTTTTATCTGCCTCAAAGGTTGATATCAGGCGGCGGCTTAGCGCGTTAGCTATTTCGCCAAGCGTGAGTTTTTTAATACCTTTTTCTGTTGGGAAATTGAATTTCTTTTCATCGCCATAAAACTCATGATATTTTTTAATGGAATTGATCAGGATAAAATTCATTGGCATCCATATCGGTCCGCGCCAGTTGGAGTTACCACCAAATAAGTCGGTAGTTGAGTCACCGGGCTCATAGTGTATCGAGTGGTCATGCCCATCAATGTTAGCCGAGTAAGGATTGTTCTCATGGAATTTTGATAAAGCCCGGATGCCGCCTTTAGCCAAAAATTCATCCTCATCACAAATCCTTTCCAATAAGTTAACCAAACGTTCAAATGGAACCAGAGATAATAGTATTTTTTCTTTACCATCATCGTGTATAGGCAAAAATAGTTTATTTGTAGTCCGGTATTTATTTAGCCAGGCTGCACGTTTGCTAAAATCAGGTAATTTGGCCAGTTTATCATAGTCAACTACAGATACTGCGAACATAGAAGTGAGACCCACCAATGAGCGTACTTTTAAATGGTAAGGCGTACCCTGATCCATGCGCAGGGTATCATAAAAAAACTTATCCTCATCGTTCCAAAGGCCAAGCTCATTAAGGGCTTCGGCTATGAGTACAAAGTGCTCGTAAAATTTGAGCGCCATATCTTCAAAAGCATCATCATGTACAGCTATCTCCAAAGCTATATCCATCATGTTGAGGGCAAAGGTTCCCATCCAACTTGTGCCATCAACCTGTTCTAAAACGGCATCTTTAATAGGGCTGCTTCGGTCAAAAACACCAATATTATCCAAGCCTAAAAAGCCCCCGGCAAATATGTTATTGCCGTTAACATCTTTACGATTGGCCCACCAAGTAAAATTGATGATCAGTTTCTGAAAAACACGCTTTAAAAAGCGGACATCGCCCACGCCTTTTTTCTCTTTCTCGATGCGATATACCTGTAATGCGGCCCAAGCCTGTATGGGCGGGTTAACATCACTAAAGTTCCATTCGTAGGCGGGTACCTGCCCTTCGGGGTTCATATACCACTCACGCATAATTAATATAAGCTGGTTTTTGGCAAACACCGGGTCTATCATCGCCAACGGCACACAATGAAAAGCCAAATCCCAGGCGGCATACCAGGGATATTCCCACTTATCAGGCATTGATATTACATCCTGGTTGTTCAGATATTTCCAGTTACCATTACGGCCATTGGGTCTTGTTTGTAACGATGGATCGGAGTTTTTGCTGGTGCGGTGCCACTCGCGGGTATCATAATGATAATATTGCTTGTTCCATAGCAAACCCGCAAATGCCTGGCGCTGTATATTGGCAAACTCGGACGTGGCGTTTTTAGGGAGCAGGTTATTATAAAAATCGTCAGCCTCTTGTTTACGCAATGCGAACAGATCTTCAAACTGAGCGTCTATTGCATTTTTTAGTGGCTCTTTGCTAAGCCGCATAAATATTTTTTTGCTCTGTTTTGGCCGTATGGTGTATTTGTAAACAGGAGCAAACTTGGTGCCTTCGTTTTTGGCTTCCAACTCGTCAATATTGTCACCATCAATTATGGCTTCGTGAAACGCATCTTTAATAAACACACTTTCATTAGGCTGCCTATAAATGCGTGATTTATTGGTTTCATTCTCAGTAAATAACGATCGGTTACTGTCCTGATAATAAAAATAATAGTCGCCTATAATGTAGTGGCTGGCCTTAACGCTGTTATCATCAAGCCGTGTTATGCTTGGTTTAGGTTTGGTCTTATCGGTTTGCCAATAATTAAAAAACCAAAGCGTTGGCAATACGGTAATATCCGCGGTAAGGGCGCCGCGGTTAATTATCTCAATACATATCTGTATATCTTCGCTATTGTGCTTGGCGTAAGTGATGTAAACATCAAAATATCGGTCATTATCAAAAACATTAGTATCAAGTATCTCGTACTCGGGCTCCTGTTTTGAGCGGTTCATGTTTACGCTCACCAGTTCATCATAAGGGTATCCGGCCTGCGGGTACTTGTACAGGTACTTCATGTAATAATGCGATGGCACATTATCCAGATAGTAATATAACTCTTTTACGTCTTCGCCATGATTGCCTTGTCCGTTGGGTAAACCAAACAGGCGTTCTTTTAAGATAGGGTCCTTACCGTTCCACAAAGCCACGGCAAAGCATAGACGTTGGAAATAGTCTGATATCCCGGCAAGGCCATCCTCTCCCCAGCGATAGGCTCGGCTACGAGCCTGATCGTGCGTAAAATGTCCCCATGCATCGCCATTATGGCTGTAATCTTCACGAACGGTGGCCCATTGGCGTTCACTCACATAAGGGCCCCAATGTTCTAAGGGTACGGGTTTTAATGCGTTTTCGTCTAATCTTGCCTGTTCAGCGTTTTTACTACCTGTCATAAATTAATGCGCAATAAAAATTATTCCATTTACCGGATTCTTTTAAAATCATAAAGTAAGTGAATTATTAATTATCAAATTGTTAAAAGTTAGTCTCATTTAGCCGCAATAAATGTTAACTAAGTAATTGTATATAAAACGATTTAGTAGATTTATATAGGTCTTGTTATTTAATACTTAAGTAATAGATTATTAATTAACTTATTACAATTAAAATAAAAGCACTTTTTTAGTGTAAGTATTGAAATTTAATATTAAACTTGTCATAGATTTTAGATCTGGATTATTGATTAAAAATTTACTTTAAACACTATTTTAACTGACAATATATTAATGCTCCGAAGAGCGTACATGTTTATATGTGCGCTTAATATGTTATGCGTTTTTGCGGCTTTGGCACAAAATAAAAACGCCGACATGCAAGGCTATGTAAAAAATATAGGTAACCAGCCTATTGCCTATGCTTCGGTAGTTTTATTAAAAGCTACCGACTCAACTGTAATAAAACTTGCCATTACCAACCAAACTGGTCTTTTTAAATTTGTTGGCATAGCTCCTGGCAAGTATTTAGTTAAAGTTTCTTGCACTGGCTATAACTCCAAACTAACATTGGTTAACTTTTTAAGTAGTAGCATTTTTAATATTGTTACCATTCAATTAAAAAAGAGTAATGTTGATTTAGCTGAAATTGCTGTTGTTGAAAATAAAAACTTTGTAGATGTTAAACCAGGGAAAACTACACTTAATATTCATAACAGCGTTTTTGCATCTGGCAGTACTGCTTTAGATATATTAAGAATGTCGCCGGGAGTACAAATTAGTAATAGCGATGATATTTCGTTGAATGGCAAGGCAGATGTATTGATATTGTTGGATAACAAACCTACCTATTTATCAGGAACAGCTTTAGCCGATTTGTTGCGCGGCACTCAAAGCAGCATGATCGATAAGATCGAGATCATTAATAATCCTAACTCAACTTATGATGCTTCAGGTGCCGGTGGAGTGATCAATATAAAATTGATGCGTGATAAAAACCTGGGTTTTAACGCGCAGATTAATGCGGGTGGGGGGATAATCATGTCGGGCATAAGCAATTATAATGATGGCGAAAAAGGCAATGCAGGCATAAACTTTAATTATCGTACCAAAAAGCTTAATGTTTTTGGGAATTACTCATACAGTAACTCAGCATATTTCAAGTCATCAGCGTTAAGCCGGGTAAATAACTATAACGGTGTTGTTGACGTAATAAGCGATGATTGGGTTATTAATCAGCGAAGAGTTAATAATAATTTCAGGGTTGGCGCTGATTATAATATTAACCCTCAACACGTTATTGGCTTTTTGTTAAGTGGGATGTTTATGGATTTGAACGGGCCAAAAAATACAATTTCTACTATAAATAGCCTTAATAGTACCGATTCAACTATACTAACCAATTCTGTTTTAAAACGCTGGCAAACTAATATTACCTATAATTTAAACTATCGGGGTGATTTAGGTAAATGTGGTGATATAACCGTGGATGCGGATTATATTAATTATAACCGCAGTTATGCCGAAGAATTTCAAAGCAGCTATTTCTACAGTAATAATATTACACCTTATCGTAACCTCATCTTAGAAAACAATTCGCCTTTAAATTATGATGTGTATGTTTTTAATGCAAGCTATCATGTTAATTTAAACCCAACCAATAATTTAGTAGTAGGGTTTAAAGATAGCTACGCTAAAGCCGATAACTTCTCTGATTTTGGCTTGGTGACCAATGGAGTTTACAATTCGTTGCCATTATTTACCGGCAGGTTTAAATATACCGAAATGCTGTACGCTGGTTACATCGATTATAACCATATATTCAGTAAAAAATCAAATCTTGAATTAGGTTTAAGAGTTGAGCAAACCATATCCGATGGTTTAACCCCATCGCAGGTTGAAAACGTGCACAATAACTATATTGATTTTTTTCCAAATGTGCAATACAACTATATTGTAAATAATGATAACCAGTTAAAAATGAGTTATCGCCGGAGCATAAACAGGCCTAAATATGAAGAGTTAAACCCGTTTTTACTTTATAACGATCAATATACCTACCAGATTGGCAATCGTTATTTGAAACCGAATTACTCCAATACTATCGCAATAGATCATGTTTATAAGGATAGGTTCAGTACATCGGCCAGTTTTACCGTAATTAATGGTTTTACGCAAACCGTGTACATGCAGAACGATCAAACCCAGATCACCACTTTAAAGAAAATTAACCTGGGCAACAGGTATAATTACGATTTGGTATTTATTGCACCCATAACCTTTACAAAATGGTATGCGGCCGATTTTAATCTTGATATGTTATACCAGCGTTTTACCGCAACGAATGGTACATTAGATAATGGTAGTACCGATATTACTTTAAAGGTGGCTCAACATTTTAAATTGCCCTTGAGCATGAAGGCTGATATTACAGCACAATACGAAACGCCAACTACTTATGGGATTTTTAGATATAAATCAAACTTTTTTGCTTTTGGTGCCATCAGTAAAAGCGTGCTCAAAAACAAAGGAGCTATTCAGTTACAGGTAGATAATATATTCCAATCAGATAAAAATGTTTATACTTCGCATTATCAAAACCTCAATATCAGCGGTACACAAGTAAATATTTTCAGATCAGTACAGTTAAGCTTTACATACATATTTGGCAGTCAAACTATTAAAGCCGCCCGTAAAAGCACAGGTGCTGATGAAGAGCAGGGGCGTGTAGGTAATAGCACAAATTAAAAACAGGATATACACTTTCGCATATATCCTGTTTCATAAATATTGACCTGCTTGTTAGTTCAGTTTAGCCAGAGCGGCAGCAATACGTTTTATGGCTTCTATCAGTTTCTCTTCAGATGCGGCGTATGATATACGAATAGATTTTGGATCGCCAAATGAATCGCCACCAACGGTAGCAACGTGAGCTTCTTCTAAAAGAAAGATACTCAACTCATCAGCATCATTAATTACTTTGCCATTATAGCTTTTGCCAAAAAACGATGTTACGTTAGGGAAAAAGTAAAAGGCGCCATCAGGTAAGTTAGTTTGTACGCCCGGAATCTTAGATAACAGATCGTAAACAATACCACGGCGTTTGCGGAAAGCTTCGCGCATTTCGTGTACACTGGCTAAACCACCTTCGTAAGCGGCAACACCGGCACGTTGCGTAATAGAGCAGGTACCAGAGGTAATTTGACCTTGCAACTTATCAAATGCAGCAGCAGTTTCTTTGCTTGATGCTGAATAGCCTATGCGCCAGCCCGTCATAGCGTATGATTTTGAGAAACCGTTGATGATCACAACACGGTCTTTAACCGATTCAAACTGCGCTATCGATTCATGAGCCTCAACAAAATTGATGTGCTCATAGATCTCGTCAGATAAAATGTAAATCTGCGGGTAACGCTCAAATACCTCAACCAAACCAGCCAGTTCTTCTTTGCTGTAAACACTACCTGTAGGGTTACAAGGCGATGAAAACATGAATAATTTGGTTTTAGGGGTGATAGCAGCTTCTAATTGCGCGGGTGTAATTTTAAAGTTTTGCTCAACGGTGCTGTCTATAAAAACGCTTACACCTTCGGTTAATTTAACAACTTCGCTGTATGATACCCAGTATGGTGTAGGGATAATTACCTCTTCGCCAGGGTTAACCAAACACATTAAAGCGTTGGCAATAGCCTGTTTTGCTCCTGTAGAAACAACTATCTGGCTAAAATCATAATCTAATCCATTCTCGTTCTTCAACTTGGCAGCAATGGCTTTACGCAATTCAGGGTAACCTGCTACTGGTGTGTAGTAAGTAAAGTTTTGGTCCATAGCTTGCTTCGCAGCATCCTTAATGTATTCCGGGGTATGAAAATCCGGCTCACCAAAACTCAGGCTGATCACATCAACCCCTTTAGCTGAAAGTTCGCGGCCCAGCTTTGCCATTTTAATTGTTGCAGATTCGGATAGATTTTTGATCCTGTCGCTTAATACGTTCATCGTTGATTTTGTTGTTGTTGCGGGCAAATATAGAAAATTAGTTTGCCGATGGCTACGCAATTTATTGTTAATTTTAATTAAAAAAGCCGATTTTTGCAGCCTTGATAACCAATAGCAAACTGTTATTATGCACTTTTATGAAATTTATAGAAGGGATTTTAATATAGATTGCGATAAAATAAAACAACTTGCACGAGCAGCGAAAGATTATTCTGATTTCATTGATCACCGGCGCAGTGCTGATGGTGGCTAAGTTTGCCGCGTACTTTTTAACGCAATCCAACTTTATTTTAACCGATGCTGCCGAAAGTATAGTTAATGTAATTGCCAGCGGTTTCGCGTTTTTTAGTATCTATCTTTCGGAGCAACCTAAAGATATTAACCACCCTTACGGGCATGGCAAGGTGGAATTCTTTTCTGTTTTTGTTGAGGGGATTTTGATATTGATAGCGGGAATAGCCATCATCATTAAATCAGCCTACGGTTTTTTTCATCCGAACGAGATCCATGCTATTTTGCTGGGAGCAACCATCATCGGGATAACCGGGGTTGTAAATGGCTTGCTGGGTTGGTTTATGATTAAAAAGGGAGAAAGCCTACGCTCCATGACCTTAGATGCCGACGGGCGCCATCTACTAACCGATATGGTTACCAGCGCGGGTTTGGTAATAGGCTTAACGCTTATCTATTTTACCAAAATAGTGATGCTGGATAATATCCTATCCATTGTAGTAGCAGGTTACATTATTTACACTGGCTATAAACTTACCCGCAAAGCCATTGGCGGTTTAATGGATGAGGCCGACTTTAAAATTGTTGAGCATGTAATAGCCGTATTAAACGCCAAACGCAAAGAGGATTGGATAGATGTACATAACCTGCGCGCCCAAAAATATGGTAACGAACTGCACATTGATTGCCACATGACGCTGCCAAACTATTTCGATCTTAATAAAGTTCACCTCGAAGTTTCATCGGTTGATAAGCTGATAAACCAGCAAGTAAGTATAAAAACGGAACTGTTTATCCATACCGACCCTTGTTTACCCGAGTGCTGTAATTATTGTAGAATGCCCAATTGCCCCATCCGCTCCGAACCTAAAAACAGGGATATTGAATGGACCATGGATAACGTAACCCGTAACAAAAAACACTTTGAATAATGAGCTCTTTTAACGTACGTGTTTATGGTTTGCTGATCAACGATCGGGATGAAGTACTTATCAGCGATGAAAAGGAATACAGCACAATGTTCTCAAAATTTCCCGGTGGTGGCTTGGAGTATGGCGAGGGTTTAATAGATGGCCTTAAACGCGAGTTTATGGAAGAGTGCGATATGGAGATAGAAGTGATCAAACATTATTACACCACCGACTATTTCGTTAAAGCTCTTTTTTTTGACGGCCAATTGATCAGCATTTATTATATCGTTAAAAATATATCGCCAATCAATCTCATCATCAAGCAAAAACAATTTGATTTTGATGGCGATGTTGAACCTCTACAAGCCTTTAGATGGGTTAAATTAAACGAGCTTAAGCCTGATGATGTTACCTTCCCGATAGATAAGCATGTGGTTGAATTATTAAATAAAGGATATGAATTTAGTTGAGCGCGACCTTAAAGTAATATGGCACCCCTACACTCAAATGCAAACTGCCGCGCCGCCCATCCCAATAGTAAAAGGAGAGGGTGTTGTACTGTTTGATGAAAATGGCGAAGCTTATATTGATGCTGTATCATCATGGTGGGTAAACATCCACGGGCATTCACATCCCTACATCGCACAAAAAGTTGCCGAACAACTGCTCAAACTAGAGCACGTGATATTCGCGGGCTTTACGCACGAAGGGGCAGTTGAACTGGCCGAAAGGTTATTAGCGATTTTACCGAATAATCAAAGCAAAGTATTCTACTCCGATAACGGCTCAACTGCTATCGAAGTTGCCATAAAAATGTGCCTGCAATATTGGCATAATCAGGGTATGCCACGCACAAAAGTATTGGCTTTAAAGAACGCCTATCATGGCGATACCTTTGGTGCTATGGCCGTAAGCGGGCGCAGTGCATTCACCAATGTTTTTGAATCACTATTGTTCGAGGTTGAGTTTATCGACTTACCGGATGCTAATAATATAGAAAGTATCAAGTCGCAAGTATCGAGTATCAAGACTGATCTGGCTTGCTTTATATTTGAACCTCTTTTACAAGGTTCGGGTGGTATGCTGATGTACGAAGCGGAGTACCTTGATCAACTAATGGCACACTGCCGCGCAGAAAATGTGTTAACCATTGCCGATGAAGTATTAACCGGCTTTGGCCGTACAGGCAAACGCTTTGCTTGCGATCATTTGCAGCAGCAGCCCGATATCATGTGCTTCTCTAAAGGTTTAACCGGCGGAACAATGGCTTTGGGGGTTACCACCTGCACACAAGCCATATACGATGCCTTTTTATCGGATGATAAACTTAAGACCTTGTTTCATGGCCATTCATTTACAGCTAATCCTATCGCTTGCGCGGCAGCTTTGGCCAGTATGGATCTGTTTCTTTCGCCCGAAACTATGGAGAATATCCAGCGAATTGAAGAACGCCACGCACGCTTTGCTTTGAAAATTGGTCATCATCCTAAATTAAAGGAAGTAAGGCAAATAGGCACCATCATTGCCATGGAATGGGAAACCGGCGGACAAACATCCTACTTCAGTAACCTTCGCGATAAGCTATATCAACACTTTTTAAAAGCAGGCATTATACTAAGGCCACTTGGTAATGTGTTGTACATTTTACCCCCATATTGCATTAGCAACGAGCAACTGGACTATATTTACACCGAGATTGAAGCCGCGCTGGAAATCTTTTAATTGAATTGATATCTATGGATAATTTACTGAATAAGATAGTTGCAAACCCTGACTTGCATGCACGCTGGTTAAACACGCTTTCGCTGATGGAAAACACCGGCGCACGTAAAATATCAGCAAGCGAGGATACGGTTAACGTAACATATATCATATTAAAACATGCCGCCGAAGAGCATCGCCACGCGTTTTATCTAAAAAAACAGATAGATAAAATAGGAGAGGGTGTTTGCCCAACATATGCCCGTCAGTTTTTGTTGGCTCCTGCTCAAAGTAAATATTACCTCAATCAATTAGATGTTGAAGTTTGCCGTTATCTAAAAAAAGAATTGAACCTGTCGGGAATCGAACTGCGTTTTGCAGCCTACCTGTTGGTTACCTATGCCATTGAAGTACGGGCAGATGAGCTTTACCCTGTTTACCAGGAAGCCTTAGACAACGCGGGCAGTAAAGTGAACGTTAAATCCATCATCTTAGAAGAAGAAGGCCACCTGGAAGAAATGATCAACCAACTCAAAAACTTCTCGCCCGATTGGCAACTGCATGCCGACAGAGCTGTTGTGATAGAAACTGCTTTGTTTAATAACTGGCTAACGGGTTTGCAAAAAGAGATAGGTGTAGCTACTGCTTAACGCTTACCCATATACTCCGTAAAAACCTGCTGTAAATAAGCCTTACCATACGTAAGGTTTTTATCGTTAACTGCTTTGCTGGCATGTGGATATTTGGTGAATATCACTTCCCTGCCAATATTATCAAACGATATAGATTGCTCTGGCGTAATAAACCCAAAGCCATTATCCCAATCAAAAAATGCGAAGGATTTGCTGCCGGGGTTTAATAGATCTTTAGACCATTTGAACTGATCATAAGGTAAATTAAGTTGTCCCAATATGGTAGCCGCTATGTCCGTTTGGCCGCCAATTTTATGGATGCGTGTACCGCGATATTCCTTTTTTATGGCACCACCCATAAATAGCAAAGGGATGTGGTATTTAGATGGCATAAAGGCTTCGTTAACATTGCGCGGCAGGCGATGCCCATGATCAGCAACTAAAATAAACAGCGTATTTTTATACCATGTCTGTTTTTCGGCTTGCTTAAAATAGCTGTTCAAAACGGAATCCGTATAATAAGCTGTGCTTCTGAATTGGTTGCTCACGCTATCACCCGGAAAATGGTGCTTACCCGGCAGATCGAACGGCTCGTGGTTGGTCAATGTTTCTACCAGTGAGAAAAACGGCTTATCTTCATTATTCAAATACGGAATATGTGCATCCAATAAAGGTCCATCATTCACGCCCCATTTTGATTCTATCTGACGGCGTTCAAAATTAGCTTCACTTGTAATGTGCTCAATATCGTGCGTTAACATATACGATTTGAAATTCATGTATTCAACCTCGCCACCATAAAAGTATGAGGTGTGATAGCCCGCGTTTTTAAGCGCTGTAGGCAAGCCCGGAAGCTTTTCTTGCTTGGTATTATCGGTTATGATGGTGCGTATGGCTTGTGCCGGAAAAGCACTTAAAATGGCTACGATTCCTTTATCTGTACGGTCGCCGGTTGAGTAAATGCTATCGCACAAAACACCGCCCTTAATAAAATTCTCAAAGTTGGGGCACACGCCCTTATCGCCACCTAATGATTCTATCACATCCGCGGTAAAGCTTTCCAACTGAATGATAACGATGTTAGGGCGTTTTGTATTCAGAATGTGTAACGTAGTGTCGGATTTTTCGGCATATAATGATCGCGATATGCTATCGGCAATCTTTGGAGCAAAATAAATATAAGGGTTATGTACCGCCTTCAGGTTCTCAAAAATATTATCAAATAAGTTCCACTCCGTGTTTAATGCAGATTGATTCAGGATATGCTTATTAGAGAAATAAGACATACTCTGATTGATAGGCGATGGCTGCAAACCGCCACGCATAAAAAACAGGTTAAGTAACAACAAGAAAGCCGACATAACCAGTTTAATAGAAACCGGTGCTTTTGGTGGCACATATTTGTATTGAATAACCTTTTCGCCTATGAATATACCCAGAGCCAGCATAACAACACCAATAGTAACACAAAGTGCTATTGGCGATGATCCGCTCGAGGCCAGCGATTCCGAGAATTGGGTAAAAATGGTATCAATTACCCGGTAATTTACCTTGGTGCCCCACTCGGTAAAAATATTAAGATCGAGTATGGTCAAAAAAGAAACCAGTAACAGGCATGTCCAGGTATATATTCTTAACCAAATAGCTTTTAATCTCCCGCCTGGGATAAACCAAACCACTAACGAAACAAGCAATGGGATAACAGCGATGTAAGCCGCGGTTGAGAGGTCAAGCCTGATGGCATATAAAAAAGATTCAATGATCTCTTTTACGCTGGCTATTTTGAGCTTTTTGTAAAAGTAGAGTTCGAAAGTAACTCGGGCGATAAAGAAGAAGATCAGCCAGAAGAGGTAGAACCGGATCAGGCTAAAAAGGTTTTTTAACATCGGGCGCAAAAATATCAAATTAAGCCGATGTTAAAAAACCTTTAATAACATGTTAAAATACTTACACGTGTTTAACAACGCTGAAATGGTAAATACTTATTTTTTTCCACCCATCATGGCCATTAATTGCGACCATGGAATATTGGTAGCATCAGCAGGAGCCTTAAACGCGCCGGCAGGTACTTTCGCATCGCTAATTGATTTTAAGGTAACCAATTGTTCGCCACGGCCCGGTTGCAGATAAGTGAACTGAACAGGTGTTCCGGCTACTGTTTTATAAGTTTTGGTAAATGAGTTTGCAGCAAGGTTAACATCTTTGGTTATCCAAAGGTCGTAAGTTTTGCTTGTTTTGGTATCCTTGGCAATGTATTTGGTGCAATTGTAATCACCAATCTTTTTAGTTTCTGTGGTTGCTGTAAAAGCATAAACTGGTATCATGTCGGCCATTTCTTCAAGATCGGCAGGGCTTGCAACCGCAATTAATTTTTTGCCGGCAACCGGTATATCCACCAATACCGAAACATAATCATCTTTTAAAGTAGATGTAATAGTTACAGTAGCAGGGCCGCCCTGAAAACTAAGGGCCGATGTATCGCCTTTAAATAATACTTTACTATCAGCAGCGCCGGCAGTGGTAACTACGCCATAAGTAGCGGTACCTTCGGTATAGGTTTTTTGCGCCTTTGCACCAATAACTGTTGCAGATAAGGCCAGGCCCAAAGCAACTTTTTTAATCGAGATCATATTCATTTTGCAGTTAATTTTTTACGTTTTTAATTAGATACCCAAATTGCAGCTTTGTTACGTTTTAGGTTAATAAAAGTAAAATTACCCAATTTAGTTTCCTGTTCAAGTTGGTTTAATAACCGGGTGGAATTGCTACCATCGGCTATCAGTTGCTTAAAATTAAAGTTTTGTTTTAAGTATTGCAAGCTGATGCGCGGGTTTCCGATAATATAAAGATAGTCGATATTTAGTTTATCCGGAAATGTTTTTCCGTCAAATGATCCATCCAACAACAATATAGTTTGACTGTTGAAATGGATAAGATGCCCGCGCTTTGATATATAAACCGCATCAGTATCCTTACTCAAACTTTTCAGCTTTGTTACCCTGCAGCTATCCAAATAAGGTTGAATAGAATATTGATAAGCTTTATCCTTCGCATTTAAATCCGTTAATAGTAATCCTGAGTTACCATTTCTAAATAGTATTCCGGTATTCTTTCGCAAGCTAAAAAAGGTGATCGCATTAGTATTTGATGAATTATAAGCCTTTAAGCTAAAGCTGATAGAAACCAACAAGCCCAGCACTAAACTAAATTTAAGCCATTGCCTGTTTTTTTGGATCAAAAAGCAAAGTGTGCCGATAATGATCGCGTAAGCCAAAATAAACTCTAATGGACTGAGCCATATTTTGCTGATACTGCCGAACGGCGCATGCTCCATTAATGATAATGTTTTAGTCATGATAGTGATGGTTCTTTCCAATAGCCAACCTAACGATGCTGATACGATCGGGATATGCGGCAGTGCCAAAAAGAATATCCCGGCATACATTACTATCATTGATGGTAAAATGATAAACACATTGCTCAATAAAAAGTAAACCGGGAAATCGTGAAAATACAATGCCCCTAACGGGAACAGGATAATTTGAGCAGCCAAACTCACCGAAGCCACCAGCCATATTTCGCGCGCTATCCAATTCTTAAAATGAGCCCATTTATAAACATAAGGCTGGATAATAATGATGCCGAACACGGCCATATACGATAATTGAAAGCCAGCATCGCAAATGTAAAACGGGTTATACAGTAACAGGATGAACGCCGAAACCGCCAACACATTCAAGCGGTTAATATGCCGGTTAAAACTAAAGCCGATGATAACCATGGTCAGCATCACCACTGCCCGGCAAACGGGCGCCGAAAAGCCGGTGATCAAAGCATAAAACCAAATGAGCAAAATGGAGACTACGATCTTGATCAATTTGGTACGCTTGCCATGCGGCAAAAAGCTCAATAAAAAAGTGATCATCAAATAAATCAACCCAACATGCATTCCGGCAACGGATAGTAAATGCATGGTGCCTGTTTTGGCGTAAGCTTCCTGAACTTCTTTGCGCAGATCGGCCCGGTAACCTAAAATAATGGTTGATGCTACAGCCACCACATCAGTATCGCGGATAGCACTCTTTAATTTATTAACCAAATTTAACCGCAGTTTTAAAGCATAGGCGATCATAGGGTTACCCGCATCGTGCTGTAAAAGAGTAACCTGGTATTGTATCAAAAACGCTTGCTGATAAATATTTTGATGGACTAAAAATACCTTATAATTAAACTCAGCGGGGTTTAAAGGAGCTTCAACGTTAGTAAAGTTGGTTGGGATAATCAGTCTGTCACCGTATACTAAACTAATCGCCTTGGCGGTATCTATCTTCACAGATACCATCAGATTACCCTTCATTAATTGTAATTTGCCGGTATCGCCGCCTTGTTCAATCCGGGTAGTGAACCTCAAAATGCCGTTATTTAGTTTGGGTTCGCTGGTAATCTGGCCGATCAGATAAGTTGATTTCTGCTTAGAAAAATGCGCTGCCGAATTGCTCTCCCGGTTAGCCTCCAAAGCTATTATCCCAGCAAGGAACAACATTACGCCAGCCAATACCCCGCCAATCCATCTCACTTTAAAAAGATTAAATTTTTGATAGCCGACGTTCAAAACAATGAAAGCCAAAAGCAGAATACCCACCGCAATTTCAAGGCCCAAAATGTACCCGGCACATGGGTACATCACGCTCATGCTCAACCTGCCAAAAAGGGCAATAGCAATAAGGTAAAGGGTATTTCTCCTTTGTGAAAGGCAATCATTGCTTATAATTGTGAGCTGCAGGCCATGGGTAAATATGGGTATTTTTAAAACCTGCTGTCATTGCGAGGTACGAAGCAATCGCACGGAGGCAGAGTGGCCTTGTATAGTTCGCGATTGTTTCGTACCTCGCAATGACAAGCGGAAAACATGGGTGCTTTTTCGTATTGATTCCTGCATCTTAATTCTTGATTCTTCTTTACCCCCTAATATACAAAAAATACCTCAAAATATCAAAGTACAGTACTTGTACTACTCCCATGTCGCTATAATAAATTATCCATCCTTATTATTTTATGTATTTTTGTACGTTCATTTTTAACTGGCCATGCCCAAAAAAAGTTTCAGGTTCTTATACATCCCGCTCATTGTATTGCTGTTATTTACTTTAAGTTGTAAGCAACAACCTATAATTGCCACTAAATTTTACGAACACTATCAAAACAAAGTTTATAAAGATTTTGATACCACCGCCTACTACGCCGAATTTAAGCACCAGCTCACCTTGCTCAAACCCGATCTGCATTATGTTCCGGCTTTAACTATATACTACAATAACCAAAGTTTTGAGCCTTACTTTGTTAATCGCTTTTTGTTTAACAAACAATTACGCGCACTCATCCAATATCTCAAAAGCTCAAAAGAGCACGGCTTAAACCCCGACCTGTTCAAAGCCGAAAAAATTGAGCGTGACCTGGATACCATAGAAGCTAATCACTTTAAAAACATAGCCGATGTTTACCCCATACTGGCCCGTTTGGAAATAGAAACCGCCAACTCGTTATTGGTATATTCAAGTGCCCTGCAATACGGCGTAGTAAACCCGCGTAACCTATATAGGCGATATGATATGCCCATCAAAAGGTCGGATACTACCATGTTCCAAAAAGCTTTTCAGGTTCAGGATCTGAAGCAATATCTGGATCAGGTCCAACCCAAAAACGAAGCTTACCTTGCCTTGAAAAAGGAATTGGCAAGCATCAATACCAATGTATTGGATAGCGCAAAAATGGGCCGGATCAATATCCTTAAGATCAACATGGAACGCCTGCGCTGGCAAATTCCCGCTAAAGAAACCCGTTATCTTTGGGTGAACATTCCGGCATTTAACCTGCAATGGGTTGAAGATAAAAAGGTTATATTTAACATGAAGGTATGCGTTGGCCAACCCAAACCCGCCGGTTACGATACTTTGCTGCTGCGATGGCTAAAAACCAAAAACATAGACGACAAACCGCAAAACCACGAAACAACTATTCTAAGCAGTCGTATCAATACCATACAACTCAACCCAACCTGGAATATACCCACCAGTATTGCCCAAAATGAGATCTATTATTCGGTTATCAGAAACCCGAATTACCTGGCTGATAATAACATCCGTGTTTACTATAAAGACAGATTAGTTACCGACCCGGATACCATTAACTGGCGGCACATTCAACGCCAAAAAATGCCCTACAAATTTAAACAGGATGCCAGCGAGCTAAACGCCCTGGGTAAATTCAAATTTATATTTGATAATGAAAGCAGCATTTACCTGCACGATACGCCCAACAAAAAGGCTTTCTTTAGTTCATGGCGCGCCGTAAGCCATGGCTGTGTACGTGTAGACGACCCTTTGAAACTAACCGAAGCTTTAGTTAATGATACCAGCACGGTAGATAACATCCGCATGGAAGTTGGCCTAAAGCCCATAAACCCCAAAGATACCACACGTTACAAAGCTATCCAGGCCAGAAGATCGGCCCCTGGTTTTGAACTCAAATCAAAATATATTAGCTTAAAGCCCGATATGCAACTCTTCATCGATTACTACACCTGCCTGCCCGATGAAGCCGGTAAACTAATTTATTACAACGATGTGTACCATATGGATGATAAACTGCTAAAAGCGATGGGGAAGTTTTTGAGCAAGTAAGAATAAGCCATAAAAATCGTGTCATTGCGGTTGGCACGCTATCGCTCGCAATGACACAGTTTTTATTCCATTTTCTCCAATTAGCTCACTACCTTTACCACATGCTCCGCGTAAGCCAGTTATTTATCTATCCCATCAAATCCCTCGGCGGTATTGAGCTGACTTCAGCACGCGTAACCGACCGTGGTTTTAAGTACGACCGTCGCTGGATGCTGGTAGATAGCAACAACCGTTTCTTATCCCAACGCGAACTGGCCCAAATGGCTCTATTAAAAGTAAGCATCCAAACCGAGGGTTTACTGGTAATACATACCCTATCGCGCAAGCAAATAACCATACCATTTGAACCGCAAACCAATCAAACCGGAGCGTTTACTATTTGGGATGATACCTGCATGGGCCAATATGTTGGCACTTTCGCGGATGAATGGTTTAGCGATATATTGGATATGGATTGCCGCCTAGTTTACATGCCCGATGCATCTGAACGGGGGGTAGATCCTGAAGCAAAATACGTTCAGGAATATAAGATAACTTCGTTTAGCGATGCATACCCGTTTCTGCTGATCGGGCAATCGTCGCTGGATGAATTGAATAGCCGCTTAGATATTGCCATCCCGATGAATCGCTTTCGCCCCAATATTGTTTTCACCGGCGGCGAGCCCTATACCGAAGATACTATGGCCGGGTTTACCATAGGCGATATTGAATTTAAAGGCACCAAACTTTGTGCACGCTGCAATATCCCAACAATAGATCAGGATACAGCCATTGCCGCTAAAGAGCCTACCCGCACTTTAGCCAAATACCGCCGCGGTAAAAATAATGTGTACTTTGGTCAAAACCTGATCCATACGAGTGAAGGTATCATCAGCGTAGGCGATGAAATTGAAGTTACCCGGATAAACCAAATGTTGAACTCACTAACCCTCGTTGTATAAATGCGCGATATAACCCATAAACAAATAACCCTGCGCACGGCTAAAGCCATAGGCGTCATATTTTGCACGCCCGAAACTATTGAGCTCATTAAAACCGATGCCCTACCAAAAGGTAACCTGTTTGATGTAGCTAAGGCAGCAGGGTTTATAGGCGCCAAGCTAACGCCACAGCTATTGCCACATTGCCACCCTGTACAAATTGATGGTATGGATATGAGCTTTGAGTTTTTGGATAAGGAAACACATAGCGAGTATTTTGATGATTCGATTTTTACCCGGTCGGGGATTGTGGTGTTGGGTAACGCAAAATCAATTGGCCGTACGGGGATTGAAATGGAAATGCTTACTGCGGTATCTGTAGCCTGTTTGGAGATCTATGATATGCTGAAACCGGTTGATAAACAACTGGAGATAGGCCACATTAAATTACTGCAAAAACGTGGAGGCAAAAGCGATAGGGATCGTTTTATTGAAACACAGCCATTGTGCGCCGTGCTGGTATGCTCGGATAGTACAGCAAACGGCTCCCGCGAAGACAAAAGCGGAAAGCTATTGATGGAAATGCTGAAAGAGGTAAATGCTAACGTGGTTGACTACATTATTGTTCCGGATGAACCGGAGCAAATACAGGCGCAAATAAAAACATGGGTTGATGATGATATCCATTTCATATTTACCACAGGTGGCACAGGTTTAGGTCCGCGCGATAATACGGTGAGCGCCGTTAAAGCCATACTGGAGCGCGAAGCCGAAGGCATTGCCGAAGCGATGCGTGGTTTCGGCCAGCAACGCACACCACTGGCTATGATGAGCCGTGGCATAGCCGGAACCATAGCCCAAACGTTAGTTGTTACCTTACCGGGAGGTGTTGGAGGGGTAAGGGAGTCGTTAGAGGCAATTTTACCCGGAGTTTTCCATGCCCGGAAGATGTTACTGGGTGAGGGACATTAATTTATTGTGGATTTATGTTTTTAGAATCCACTAACATATTCCTTTAAATAGTTACCGTTGCCTGAGTTTTTTTAGTCGTAGGCTTAAAAACCAATTTATTAGTGATGTTGAGTAATGGTTTTTCCAGGTATTGGTAGACTGGTAAGCTTACTGCAATGCTAAAAAGGGTAGCTATAATAACAAAAATATCGCCATTATTTAAACCGAATTTGGGATACAGCTTGCCAACTGTTAGTATAACTAACATATGGATAAGGTATCCCGAAAAGGAAGCATCACCAATTTTGATCCAGATAACCGGTATCGTTAGTTCAAAAGCTTGCTCCATAAACATTAGCCCAAACACAAATATGGAACAAGGCAATCCCCATATTAACGATCGTGCCAAAGCCATACCATTGTCGGTTAATATGATGGCCGGGCTTGATATGCCATCGCTATCGTAAAGTAAACTGGCCAGCATTAAAGCCAACCCAATTATAGTAGCCGTAACGCTTAATATTTTAACGGTGCTTAATTTTTTCTGATCATAACGTGCCATAAAATATTGGTATCCAATACCAACGGCTACACCAAAAGCAAATTCAAATAAAATAGGTGTACATAAAAATTTGATCAGAACGCTTTTAGGATCAATAAAACAGCCCACAACGCCCAATATGATCAATGTAACGATCAGCGGCCTGAAAAGTTGCTTTGGTTTAAAAACCAAGGCGATTACAATGATCAGGTAAAAATAGATCTCGAGCGATAACGACCAGCCCTGCCCAATGATAGGGAGCAAGGCATCGCGGGCGGCAAAAACCGGAAAAAAGAGTATCGTTTTAGCTATTTCGCCATGAGTTACAGGATGATGTATAGCATATCTTTCAAAATAAACTACAATTGATAAAAGCCAGTAAAGGGGTAGTATCCGTACCATCCGTTTCAACAAAAATTCAAACCAACCATCAGGCTTTTTCAGGTACGATTTGGTAACTATCGTCATGATAACACCGCTTACTACAAAAAACAGATCGAGGCCTATAGAAGTCCAGTGTCTCACATTTAGAAAGTGTGATTGCAATGAATCGGAAAAATTATTACCACGCGATATGATAAAACTGTGATTGTAAATCACCAATATTACAGCTATGGCCCGTAATAGCTGAATAGAGTTTATTTTTTTATTCATCAGTTAAATTAACATGGGATTAAATAGGACTTAAAAATACATAAATTTATGGGCGATGCCTTGTTTTTTTACTTTTTTCAGCTTATTTACGCATATTTAGATAAGGTATAATTGTTTTTTAATGTATTTCAATATGTTTAATTATAAAACCGCTCAACAAATTATCACCGGGCTATTCCGCCCATCCGGAACGGAAAGCATTGCACTGGATGATGCCGATGGCCGTGTGTTGGCCGAAGATATTTATACCGACAGGGACTACCCACCCTTCAACCGTGCCACTATGGATGGTTATGCCATTAATACCAATGATTGGGAAAAGGGTACACGTGGGTTTAAAGTTCAGCAGGTGATTTATGCTGGGCAAACCGGACAGGCCGAATTACAAGCCGGAACATGCTATAAAATAATGACAGGTGCGCCGGTACCCTCATCCGCCAACGCGGTTATTCGCCGCGAAGATGCAGTACAAGTGGATGATACAGTTAGCTTCAACATCGATACTATAAAACCCTTCCAAAATATAGCCCGCCAGGGCGAAGATATTAAAGCAGGAGAAGGCATACTCAAATCACAAAGCATTTGCTCACCTGCTGTAATAAGCCTGTTGGCAACATTGGGGAAAAGCCATATTACGGTTAAAAGCCTGCCCAAAGTGGCTTTGTTTACTACCGGTGATGAGGTTGTTGGTATTTCGGAAGAAATTAAACCTAACCAGATCCGCAATAGCAATCAATACCTCTTAAAAAGTTTACTCAAAAAATGGTTGATCAAACCGCAGGTCTGCAGCCATATTATTGATGATAAAGAACAGCTAAAAACGGTATTAAGCGAAGTGTTAAACTTCGACATCATCATTACCTGCGGTGGTGTATCTGCCGGGGATGCCGATTATTTGCCCGAGGTTTTAGAAGCATTGGGTGTAAAAAAGTTGTTCCATAAATTAAGTATCAGGCCGGGAAAACCCCTTTGGTGCGGCCAATTGCCCAGCGGCGGTTTGGTTTTTGCCTTGCCGGGTAACCCAATTTCGTGCATGGTGACGTTTAAATTGTTTATTGAGGCATACATTTCGATGTGCTTTGGTTTGGGGGTACCTAAATTATTGCAGTTGCCATTTAAAGGTTCGCGCAAGCGTGTTAGTAGTTTTGATGAGTTTTTCCCGGTAAGCATTTCAGGAGAACCATCAATGCTGCACCCCATACATACCAATACTTCGGGCGATATCCGCTTAGGTTTAGGTGCCGATGCCCTGGCATTCCATCCTGTCGAAGCAGATGTTTTGAATGATGGGGATATGGTAAACTGCTTGCTATTTTAATTTATCCGAGTTCCGCGTTAGATAGGAGCGCCCGCCTTCCGGCTGGCAGGGATAGCCCGGGCCGCAGGCAACGCCCAAATTTAGTTCATTAATCTTACCACTCAATTATCACCATCCTATTAATAAACCAACAACAAATGAATTAATGAACAAGTGAAAACATTGTCAAATTTTGCACGTTTATTTTAACCATCACTACACATCGGCAAAATTTAATTAAATTTGATAAATGATTGAGTTGAACGATAAATATGGCAGAGGGTTTAAAACCTTGCGGGTGAGCTTATTGAGCACCTGTAACCTGGGCTGTATTTATTGCACCATGGGTACAGAGGATGAGGTATCGTATGATCATCGGCCTCAAAGCCCGGCAACTGATCTGGTGAAAAGAATAGCTGCATTACACAGCCAGTTAGGCTTAAAAACCATCCGTTTAACGGGCGGAGAACCATTGCTTTATCGCGAACTTGAGGCTGTTATAAGGGGTATTAAGGCGCTTGGGATAGAAGATATCCGCATGACGTCTAACGCTTTTTTATTGGAGCGCCATGCCCTTAAATTAAAGCAGGCGGGCTTACGATCCGTTAATGTATCGCTTGACGCGATAGATGGTGATAGCTTTTTCAGGATGACACGCCGCAAGCAATTACAACGTACCCTGAAAGGTATCGAAGCCGCTATAGATGCTGGATTGGAAGTCAAGATCAATTCGGTAATTATGCGCGGCCAAAACCACGATCAGATACTGCCTTTGCTGGATTATGCTATCGCACATAACATCCCTGTAAGGTTTCTGGAAGTAATGGCCATGGGCCATTTATATGGCAACGCGGAGCAGCACCTGTTTACGCAACAAGATATTTTGAATACCATTGCCACCAAATATAACTTTATCCGCCTGCCGCGAAAACCATCGGCAACAGCCAATTACTGGCAAACAGAGCAGGGTGGGGTATTCGGCATCATCGGTAACGAAAGTGAACCCTTTTGCCAGGATTGCAATCGCCTGCGCTTAGATGCCGAAGGTAATATTTACGGTTGTTTAAGTAATAATAAGCCCATCGCGTTAAGCGGAAACGAAAGCGGGGAGGAATTGAATAACAAATTACAACAAGCCATGCAACAAAAGCAAAGCCTGCATTTTGTGGGGAGTGAGTTGAGTATGATGCATATTGGAGGCTAAAACACTATGTCATTGCGAGGTACGAAGCAATCGCACGTACGCAGAGCGGCCTTGCAAAGTTCGCGATTGCTTTGTACCTCGCAATGACACATGATAATAACATAATGAAAATACAGGTATTTGCCGTTTTAAAAGATTACTTTGATAAAGAGTTTGAGCTGAGTGACACAGTTACCAGCGTAGCCGCTTTACAACAACACCTAACCCAGCTCAATACCGAGGCTACCGGCATTTTAAAACTTTGCCGCTTTGCCGTTCACAACGAATTTGTTGATCAAAACTATACACTAACAAATAATGATACTATCTGCATATTCCCACCCAGTAGCGGAGGCTGAGGTTCCCGAATTATCGGCCATGCCTTTGGATGTTGTGGCTTTGCTGGCACAGGCCCATCACCCGCGCGCGGGTGCCGTGGTGCTTTTTAGCGGCGAGGTACGTAACCATAACAACGGGATGGATGTTGATTATTTAGAGTACGAGGCCCACAAAGCCATGGCCGCAAAAATGATCAAACAAATTATTGCCGATGCTCATGATAAGTTCCCACTAAACATTGCCGTAGCCCAACACCGTACCGGTAAGGTTATTGTTGGCGAAACCGCCGTTGTGGTAATAACCGCCTCGGCGCATCGTTCAGAAGCTTACGCTGCCAATCAATATATTATAGATCGTATTAAACACGAAGCCACTATCTGGAAATGTGAGTACTTTAGCGATGGTACTAAGCAGTGGGGCGGTAATTGTAGTTGCCACTAAGGCAACTCGAAAATAATCGTCATTTCGAAGGAGCCTGCCTGCTGGCAGGCAGGGTACGACTGAGAAATCTTCTGCACGCGATAAGTATGCTGTAGGCTTGCCGCGTTTAGACCTGTCGCTCGCAGAAGATTTCTCTCGTCAGTGAACAGAGCGTTTGCTCTATTCTACCTCGTTCGAAATGACAAAGGTTCTAAACCCGAATCCGATAACTATCGGATCGAAAATCCCAATTCCGAAATCCTAACAATCCCCATCCGGCCCGCAAACCGGCCCATCAATACTTGCAGGTACCACCTCATTCCATGTCTGCTTCAAAGCACCCAAAAACGTATCCGTATGTTGCGCGCCAGATACCGCGTACTTATCGCCCAATACAAAAAACGGAACACCACGTACGCCAACCTGCCCGGCTTCGTAAATATCATGTTGTACTTCTTCGGCGTATTGGTTGCTGTTCAGCGTTTGTTTAACGGCTTCGGCATCAAGGCCTATGCTTGTGGCTAATTCAGTTAATGTTTCCTTATCGGCGATGTTTTTGCCTTCGGTAAAATAGGCTTTAAATAAGGCTTCTTCCAATTGATCCTGCACACCTGCTGCTTTAGCCAGGTGCGATAAGCGGTGCGCATCAAACGAATTAGCTATAACCGCTTTATCAAAGTTATATTCTAAACCCAATTCGGCAGCCGTATCCGTCATTTGAGCGTGCATTTGTTCTGATCGTTCAATGCTGATGCCTTTACGTTCGGCCAGGTATTCATTCAAACTTTGGCCGGTGTTGTTTTGCATTGTTGGGTCAAGCTGGTAGCTTTTCCAAACAATCTCAACCGCGTCTTTATGTTCAAATTGCTCAAGCGCGTTTTCAAACCTGCGTTTGCCAATATAGCAGAAGGGGCACATCACATCGCTCCATATTTCTACTTTTAATTTTCCGTTTTTTTCCATTGTGTGGTGTTAACAAATGCAAATTTAAGGCTTAATTTAATTTGTTTGCCAAGCGAAACACATGGGAATGTAAATACGTAAAAGCTTACAATAGTATGTGTTTTAGCAGATTTGATTGCGGAAATATTGCTTTTTGCAGATGCTGGACCCCAAAGATTTATATGTTGGTAAAATAATTTATTTACTTATTTGAAAATTAATTTATCGTACCTATATTTGTAACATAAATGTTGCTAATAAGCCTAAATATTACAACAACTAATTGATTAACACTTAACAAGGCTACAAAATGATAATTGCTTTCATAATTACCCGTGTTGTTATTTATATCAGAGCTGCCCGCGCTAAAAAATTAGCCACGCTGGTAGTCGCTTCTTAACAAGTCCCAAACCGTTTCCTGTTACAATAGCTTAGTGCCACTGCTGTGGCATGCGCGTGGTTTTGATAAACAGATATGTAATGAATATCGAATATTGAAATTACTTCTTTATTCGACATTCAAAATTCAGTGTTCGATATTCACTCTTCTGTTAATCCCCATCCTGAACCGTATAAGTATAGGTTTCTAAATTACCCACGGGTAAATTAGCCATATCGCCACGGTTCATCTGCCACCAAAAACGGATGCGGGGTTTATCATGGTTGCCAATCTCGTTCATGGAATCCACATCATATAAACGGCCATTAACCATTACGTATTTGATCTTTTCGCTGTTGCGGATATCGTCCAACGGGTTCTCGTTCATCACCACTAAATCGGCCAGTTTACCAACTTCCAGCGATCCTATTTCTTTATCCATACCCAAATACCCGGCGCCATTAATAGTAGCGCAACGGATGGCCTGTAAAGGTGTCATGCCACCCTGTGCCAGCATCCAAAGTTCCCAATGCGCACCAATGCCTTGTATTTGTCCGTGCGCGCCTAAATTAATCTTAGTGCCTCCATCGGCAATTTGTTTAACCGCTTTTGATACCTCAATATGGCCATAGTCACCATATTCGGATGTTGTCCTCCGGCGTGAGCGTGCATCAATAAGGGCCCGTGGTGTAAAGTTGAGCAAGTGCTCATTCTTCCAAACCTCGGTGCGGTCGTACCAATAATTCTCGCCGAACTGTGTACCATAGCTAACTATCAAGGTAGGCGTATAGCCGGTTTTACTGGCGTTCCATAAGCTCTTAACGTCTTTATAAACAGGTACAACCGGTATGTTGTGCTCAATACCAGTATGACCGTCCAAAATCATGTTCATGTTGGTAAAGTAGGTTGAACCACCTTCGGGAACCACCTCCATTTGCAACTCGCGGGCGGCGGCAATAATTTGCTGGCGCTGCTCACGGCGCGGCTGATTATAGCTCTTTACCGAGAAAGCGCCTACAGCTTTCAATCTGCGCAAGTTAGCACGGGCATCGTCCATGCTGTTTATCACGGCTTTAAAATCACCTTCGGCACCATACAATATCGTACCTGTTGAATATACCCTCGGGCCAACCATCGCGCCCGATCTCAGCATCTCGTTCTGGCTAAATACCATCTCCGTATTGCTCGATGGATCGTGCGAGGTAGTAACCCCAAAAGCCAGGTTAGCATAATAACCCCAATCCTGCTGTGGCGAAACACCATCGGGGCTGGTACGCAAATGCGCGTGTACATCTACAATGCCGGGCATTATGGTTTTACCGGCAACATCGTAAACTTTAGCATCGGCAGGTATGTTTACATCGGCGTTTTTACCAATGGAAACTATCTTATTCTGGTCAATTACAATGGTGGCGTTCTCAATTACCTCATCACCCTTCATGGTAATAATACGGGCGTTTTTAAAAGCTATTTTGCCTTCCGGGATATCACTTTTAAGTTTGAGGTTCAGGTCCGTTCCAACGGTATCAATAACCGGTGTCTTATCTGCCGCGCCCTCAATAAACGGAAAGTCGCTGCGGATATCCCTCGTAAAATACTTTGGTCCTAATGTCCACATCAAAGTCTGGCTGTTTTTTGCCCAATGCAGGTAAGTACCGGCATCACGCGTAAGCTTGTTTAACGGGATAGCCTTATTAGTAGCGGATAGATCTTGTACCGTTCCGGTATTTACCATTGGGGTAATGTAGCAATTAAACAGCTCGGTAAAAGCCATCCACTTACCATCAGGGCTTGGCGCGAATTGCGTGGCATAGGTGGATGTATATAGCGTTTGCTGATTAGCACCATTAATATCCATCACTTTAAAGGCCTTTTTATCACCCTCACTACTCTGGTAATATATTTTAGAATCATCTGCCGAAAATTGAGGGCGGATACCATTATTCAGCACCATTTGTGGCTTACCGCCAGTTACCGGCATAATATAAATGCCTGGGGCATTGCCAAAGTAATAGCCCAAAACTTCGTTGCCTTCACCCTTACGGTAGATAATTTTATCACCCTTATTAGCATACTTTGGCGAGTAATAAAAGCCCTTATCAACAGTAAGCTTGGTAACAACATGGGTGGTTAGGTCAATACTGTTGATAGATCCCTTCACTTCATCCGCCCAATCAACATACACCAGCGATTTCCCATCCGGACTAAAATCGGGTTCAAACTCAAAATCGGTACCGGTAGTAATGCGTTGCGCTGGTCCGTTGGGCAATACTTTGGTATAAATAAAGCCCGCGGCATTAAAGGCCACCATTTTGCCATCTGGCGAAGTTGTTAACTGCCTTACCATTTTAACGGTAAAATCATCAGTAAATACCTTTTGCGTAAAGTGCAAAGCATCACTAATGGTTTGGGTTGATGTTACTTCGAATGGGATATTCACCGCGTTCAAACTGGTAATATCCAGGTT
The DNA here is from genome assembly GCF_039921305.1 of Mucilaginibacter sp. Taxonomy (GTDB): domain Bacteria; phylum Bacteroidota; class Bacteroidia; order Sphingobacteriales; family Sphingobacteriaceae; genus Mucilaginibacter. The sequence goes on along the minus strand of NZ_JBDSCA010000018.1, from coordinate 1,172 downwards.
CCATATTTTGCCTTTGGCATAAAATATCAGGTTCTTGCTATCCGGGGTCCAGGCAAAATTTGGGTACACACCAAATACGGCCCAGGTTTCCTGCTGATCGTGTGATAGATTATCATATACCGGCCATTCTTCCTGCGTATCTAAGTTCTTCAAATACAATACGCTTTTCAACCTGTCGCGCCTCACAAAAGCCATCAGCTTATTATCCGGCGAAAGCTGTGGCCTGCAAGCGCCGCCCGCGCCACCGGCTACTGTTTCAATCCGGCCATTATCACGGTTTAACCGTTTAATAGCATATATGCCGCTGTTTGGGTCTTTATTATATTGAAAGTATGGGCCTGCGGTAACATCTTCGCTCCAGTAAATATATTTACCGTCTGGCGATGCTATGGGTTCACCCGCGTCCTGCTGGTCGTTTTTGCGTTTGGTTAACTGGATCCCATCGCCACCATTTTTGTGGTACAGCCACATTTCGCCGGCACCTAATGATCGTGTTCCGGTGAAGTGTTTGCGGGCAACTACGTACTGTCCGTCGGGTGTCCAGCTTGCGTTGTTTAGCAGTCTGAAAGTTTCCTTTGTCAAGGGACGTTTGTTGCCACCATCCGCATTCATCAGCCAGATGTTATCGGCACCGTCGCGGTCGCTGGTATACGATATCGTTTTACCATCCGGACTATATCTTGGCTGTACATCCCAGGCCTTACCGCCACTCAGCAGCACCGCTTTACCACCCGTAACCGACATGGTGTAAATATCACCCAGCATATCAAAAACCAAATTCTTACCATCCGGACTAATATCCAGATCCATCCACGTACCGTCCTCAGTAGTAAAGGTTACCTTTTTGGATTGCCCCGGCGGAGCCTCAATGTTCCATTTTTGGCCATAAGATAAACCCGTGATCAGCAAAAGCAAGGTAGCAGTATACAGTAATTTCATGAAGGACAGTTTGAAGCCGCTAATTTAGCAAAATGCCCCATAGCCCGAAGTTGAACTTGTTGATTTGGTGTAATTTGTTTGAGATGATAATATATTACTCACCACCTGTCATTGCTGTAAAGGTTTATTAATTCGGTAACAGAATTAGCTTTATACTATGTAAGCTAAAAGTTATGCGGAATATTAATAATGACCTAACGCTAAAGCGGAACTATCTGAGCAAGTATCGTTTC
>NZ_JBDSCA010000017.1:0-26908 GCF_039921305.1 Mucilaginibacter sp. | reverse complement strand
TGGGATTGCAAAGGTAAGAACCTTTTTTAATATTCAAAGAAAAATGTTTTATTTTTTTTCTTCCGTTTTCCGCCTTTTTCAAAGCTTTTATTACCCCGTTTCCGGGTTGCAAAGGTAGAAATCTTTTCTGCTTTTCAAAATTTTATTTGAAAATAGTTTGAGCTTCTTTTTTGATCATCATTTTCACTATTCGTTTATGTTTCTGATCAACACCTCTGAGTTTACTAAAGGCTTAATATGCCTTGTTTAACTTGTATTCAACTTTTTAAGAACATCCGCAGTACTTCGTTTGCGGGTTGCAAAGGTACGCACATTTATCACTTGTGCAACCTATTGTGTAGTTATTGTTAAATATATGTTGTAATTGACTGCAAACCAGCGGGAAAAATTTTCAATTATAATTGAAGCCTGTGTGTAAGTGTTACACTACCGGGATTATTGGGATATACTATATTATATAGTGCAGTAATTGCACACATAAAATCAGGTACAAATTGAGTATATTGGAATGTACTATACTATACACAGTGTGATAGTAATAGAATGCCTGCTTACGCTCCTATTAAACACCTATCTGGCCGTATGGCGATTTACTATTTTGTGTTGGGATTAATACCATGATAACAATTCAAAATTGTATATTGCATTACCATGAATAAAAAACCTATCCTGATTATTACCGGTGTTTTGGCGCTGGCCTTGTGTGTTTTTCTGTTTGTACGCAGCAAATATCTGGCTAAGCCGGAGAAGAAGGAAGTGATCGTTTTTCTGGATCACTTTAATGCTGATCTGAAACAGGGGTTTGCTGATACCTTACTGAATTACTTTGACGGAAAGCAGAATAGTAAGCAATTGGTGAAACTACTTGGGGCATTATCAAACAAAACCAGTTTGAATGGTAAGGATAAAGCTTTGTTTGATGTGAACCTTTTGAGCGGCGACAGCGAGATCAAGGTAATTAACACTGAATTGATAGAAGCGACCGTGCCTGTAGTCTTTAATGAGAATGGCAATAACACAAAAACCACCTCGCTAATTATCAAACTGCGTAAAATATCATCGGCCCAATTTAAAATTATGCAGATAGATGCGCGGCAGTTTGTTAATGATTTTATGGCTTACGAGAATAGCATAAAAAACAGAAATCAATCCGCTCAAATTGTTTATAGCCCGATCACCCTAGAATCATTTAAAATAGCTGAGCAGTTAAAATCAAAATATGACAGTGTGATATGGTTTACCCATATTGATAAGGCAACTTACTTTTATGTTGTAAAAGGCAAATGGGATGAAAGCACAAACCTGGATTTTGACAGAAGGCAGAACAATAAAGTATATGAGCCATATAAAATGGGGTTAGTCGATCCGAAATTAAAAGAGATCATCCCGTTGGAGTATGACCTTGTGTATGCTATTGGCGGTAGCTTCCCTAATATGATAGAGGTTGAGAAGGATAAGAAAAGAGGTTTTTATGCCATTGATGGAAAACTTATTGTGCCGGTTAAGTACGATCAGATATTCCCAATAGATGATGATATGAACCTGGCGGTTTTAGTAAATGGGAATGAATACTTTTATCTGAAAAAAGATCTGAGCATATCTGAAAAGGTTGATCTGAAGGTGAGTAATTTTTTCGCCAAAATTAAAAAGATCACATCCTCGTTCAGTATTGGTTCAAATTTGCCATTTATTATGGAGTATAACTCGCGCGAAGAACATGGTGCTGTGTATATCGCACCATCGTACTTAACCGATTTAAATTTGATCGATAAAATTAAAACGTTTAAAAACCCGTTGCGCAAGGTGCAATATGAAGAAGTAAGTAAGAGTTATGATATTAAATTTTCTGATACCCAGGTTTCAAATTCGGATAACTGGTTATCGGCATCTTTTTACTCTATAAGAGATTATTTTTTGGGTGGCCGGACTGAATTTTATGATAAACAAAACATTGTTATTGTAGACAAAAAACGCGACAAGATATTTGCTCATCAAATTATTTCGGATTTTAGTGAAGAAGAAAGTGATGGATCCTATACCGGAAGTTGTAACTTGAACAGTATTAAAGCACTTAACGATTCGCTGTTTGAAATCAAAGCTGGAGCTGGCCTGTACCGCGATTTATATGATTCAACAAAAACACTTGCCGGTGGTACATATTATCATTACTTAACCATCAAAAACAACGTACTGGAAGAATTACCCAATAAAAGGATATTTAGCTTTACCAAGTACATTAAAATGGATGATTCTTACTTATCAGGCTGCTACGAGATACAAACCGGAGATTGGAGCAAGCATAACGTGAAAACCATAGACCATATAACACCTGCTATGCTACAGTATATGAAAAACGAAATATATGCTGATTACAGATATGCATTTAAGGATAAACGGTGGAAATCGGTATTTGCAAATATGACTGGTGACTTTGGTGGTGATACTCAAAAACCTGGTAACGCCAGCGTTGACGACTCACTAACCGTTATTGATAAGTACAACATCAACTTTATCAATCAAAAACTAAAGGTGCAAAAACCACAAAGGCTTGCTGCTTTAAAATGAGTATAACGGGTAAATTGTTACGTTACCTGGCCTTATTCTGGATATTGATACTGAGCCTGGGCACCTTTTACTTATACGGCAGTTTTAAAACCGGCGAGGGCTTTTTGCTGCTCAAGCAAAAGGCTATTGAAACCGGGCTGTACCTACCGGCTTTTTATGCGCACATTTTTGGCAGCAGTTTAATATTGCTGGTGGGGTTTGCGCAATTTTCTAAACGAGTATATGGCAATAGGCCACTACACCGCAATCTGGGTAAGATATATGTTTTCGGGGTGCTGATTTTTTCGGCTCCGGGGGCTTATGTAATGACGTTTTTTATTCACCGGGGAGCTGGTGTTTTCATATCTTTTTTATTGCAGAACACGCTTTGGATATTAACTACCATTGCTGCCTGGCGTTACGCGATGAAAGGGCAGATACCACAACATGTATGCATGATGCGCCGCAGTTACGCGTTGGCTTTTGCCGCAGTAACGCTTCGGTTTTATATATGGCTGTTTACCGTGTTAGGCAATGGTGTCAATTTTGAAAACAATTATCTTATCATCGCTTTTTTGAGCTGGGTACCTAATTTGATACTGGTTGAACTCATTAATTATTACGATAAAGGTAAGGTGCCGATGGATCCCTCAAAGGTTTAGCCTTTTATACCTTTTACATATACCAATATTTTACTAGCATGCGGGATACCGAGGGTTGTGCCTGGGTTTACTTTAAGGTAATGTTTGAGGTAACCGTTGGTAATGGCCGTCATGATGCGGTTTTGTGATTCGGCAAACTCTGGCATTTGGGCTATTTGCGATTTGCTGAAATGGAGCTGGCCCTTTGAATCAACGAGGATCACGTAAGGGTAGTTGAAGTTTTCGTAAGCTTTATGGATAACGATATTGAACTCGGGGGTTAAATAATCATCGGCGATGGTTACGTTATCGAGTTTGCTACTGGTAACGCTTGTTTTTTTAACGGTTAACAGCGGACTGGTACTGGTTAATGTGGCCGGGATACGCGCCGAAAATGCGTATTTAGGATCAGCATCGGCTTGCTGGGTTTTGTGTTTAATATATAAGGTGTCTTGCCGGGTTGGTTTTACGAGGGTGGCCGAATCGGTATGGAGTACATTTTTGATGTAGTTATCGGAGTAGAGCGTCATATATACTACGGAGCGGTCGTCCAAAATTTGCTTGTTCTCTACTTCGAGCACCTGGAATTTGATGCTGTCTTTAGTCACTTTCTTTACCCGCATCCATGCCCAGGCAATGTTGAAGATGGAATCGTGATCGAAAATAACGGGACAATTGAAGAATTTCTTTTTTTCGGGACTGTAGATATAGATGGAATCGTCGGACACGAAGGTGAACTTCCAATCGGGTTCGAGCTGGAAACCTTGGTCGCTGAAAGAGAGGCCTGACTTGAATGAACGGCGGATTTCGGTAAATGGGATGCCATGTACCAATTTGAATGATGGCTTTGGCTTTACCGAGATGGGTTTGGGTTTGCAGGCCATGTAAGCTAATGCGATTGTAGCCAACATGAGGAAATGGAATAGTTTGATCCGGTTAAGAGCCATAGCGCAAATTAATGGCATTTTGAGTAAAAGGAGAAATCTTTTGCATAGTGTATCGCTTGCAGAATTTGCAGCGCAGACTAAGCATGCGCAAAAGATTTCTCTCTCGTTCCTCGTTCGAAATGACAATGGGTTACTTTGTTAACGTTTCATCAAAGAGTTTTAGGATGCGGCTGTACTCGTCGGTCCAGCTGCTGGGTTCGATGAAGCCGTGATCTTCTACCGGGAAAACGGCCAGTTCCCAATTCTTTTTGTGAAGCTCGATTAAGCGTTGCGACAGGCGGACGATATCCTGGAAGTTTACATTCTGATCTACCATGCCGTGACACATTAGCAGGTGGCCTTTCAGGCCGCCGGCGAAGTAGATGGGCGAGCTTAGTTTGTAGGCTTTTTCATCGTTATAGGGTTCGTTCAGTATGTTATCGGTATAGCCGTGGTTGTAGTGCGCCCAATCTGTTACGGAGCGTAATCCCGCGCCAGCGGCAAAAACGTCGGGTTCGGTGAATAGGGCCATCAGCGTCATGAAGCCACCATATGAACCACCGTACATGCCTACATTTTTTGGATTAACGTCATATTTTTCGACCAGGAGTTTTACAGCATCAACATGATCAGACAGATCTTTGCCGCCCATGTGGCGATAAATGCCTGTACGGATATCACGGCCGTAGCCCGCACTACCGGTGTAGTCAACTTCGAGAACGGTATAACCCAGATCGGTTAACATATTATTGAACATGTATTCGCGGAAGTAGCTGGTGCTCCATTTGTAAAATACATCCTGCAAATAACCTGCGCCGTGTACAAATACCACGGCAGGACGCGATGGCAAGGGATGAGCCGGTTTGTAAACGCGGGCATAAATATCGGTACCGTAGCGGTTTTTGAAAGTGAATATTTCGGGGGTGCGCCATGGGTATGATTTAAACTCATCACTTACGGAATTGGTTACCTGGGTTGCTTTTGCGCCGGGTTTGTTGGCTTGGATGAATAGTTCGTAAGGTTTGTTTACGTAGGAATAACGGATGGCCAGCCATTTTTCGTCAGGCGAAAGCTCAACTTCGTTACCGCCGCGCATGCTGGTTAGTTTTACAGGGGTGCCGCCGCTTACGGGTACGCGGTAAAAATCGGTAACACCGGGATGATCCATATTGGCGGTGAAGTAGAAATCTTTTTTATTGTTGGATAGTTTGAGGGTTTGTACTTCCCATTTGCCGCTGGTTATTTGCTTTTTTTCGGCTGTAGCCACATCAATTATATAAATGTGTGAATAGCCGGATGCTTCGCTTTGGTAGTAAAAGTGTTGATTATCAAGCCAGCCTGTGCTGCTGCCGTAACTGCTGATACCGGGGCCGCCTATCCAGGCTTCGTCGCGCTGGCGATCGAGCGGGCTAAGTTTGCCGCTTTCGGGATCAAGCTTCATGATCCAGCGGTCTTTGTTATCATCTGAAAATATGGTTACTACGGCGTTCTTTCCATCTTCGCTCCATGATGTTGTGGCTATGGCTACTTTGCGGTCTTCGTTGCGGGTGGTACGCTCTTCCAGTTGTTTAGGGTATTCCTTTACATAATCGGGCAGATCTTTAATGCCTGGAATTTCTTTAGTTGAGATAACGTAAACGGTATCGCGTTGCAGATCGTAAACAAAGCTTTCTGTAGTGGATTGCGGTGTGCCTACCTTGGTTCGGTTTGAAATATCTTCGGTATAGCCGGACGCGGTTACGTAGTTTGGCACGATGGTATTGCGCGCGCCATCGGCAGCTTTGGTGAGGCTATAAGTAATGTAACGGCTATCCGGACTGAGCTTTAATCCGCTGACGCGTTTCTCATCAATGGCAATTTCTTTTATTGGTTTAGCCTGCATGGCTTTGCGTTCGGCAGCCGTTAGCTTTTCATCTTTCGTTTTCTTTTTGATGATATCGAAAATTTCGAGCTGCTCATCTTTTAACCAGGTTTCCTGTTTGCTGGCCGCGTTTTGTGTTTGGGCTATGGGGCCACGGCCTGCTCCGCCACCGTTGCCGCCGCCTCTTCGACCACCACCTGCAAATGCAGGCGCAGTTGGGGTTGAACCCGCGGCTGTCCTTGTAAAGTTAGTTAGCTGGGTAAGCTCGCCGCCGTTTAGTTTAAGGGAGTACAAGTTATCGCCTTTAGTGAAGATGATCTTGCTTTCATCGGCACCGAAGGTTGGGGTGCTTTCGCGATCTGTTGTATTGGTTAGCCTGCCGGTTTTATTATTCTTGAAATCATACAGATAGATATCGCCGTTCTTTTCGTAGAGTTTAATGGTGTGCTTTTTATTCCAATCGCCAAAATCGGGGCGTAGGTTGCGCCTATCTTCGATACTTACTTTTTGAGGTGTGGTGTTGGTAGGCGTTATGGAGTAAAGTGCGTCACCGTCGGCTTTATCCGGATTCCAGTTAAAGTAGATGGTTTTGCTATCGTCGCTCCAATAAATGTTGGTTGGGGATGTGCCTATCCATTTAGGATCGCGCATGATCCTTTCGACAGTAAGCTTATCGAGTTTTTGAGCGAATGTAGCGGTACATGAAATAAAGAAGAGGAAAGTAAAAATTTTCTTCATTGTTAATTGAGAATAAGATCAGTGGTATTACAACGCAATTTAGTATTTATGTATTAAATAAGGTAGTTGATTTTTTAACCCTCGCAATTGTTACAATATGGTTATGCTGAATGGTTCTGGTTTTTGTTTGCGCGAATGGAAGTTAAGCGATGAGGCATCGCTGATTAAACATGCCAGCAACCCGAATGTGTCGCGCTTTTTGGCGGACCGGTTCCCCTACCCTTATACTACTGATGACGCTAAGGGTTGGCTTGATTATCAAACCCAAAAAACTGTTATTGATAATTTGGTTATTGATATTGATGGCGAATTGGTGGGCGGCATTGGTATTGATTGCAGGCAGGATATTTTTAGGAAAACAGCGCTGATAGGTTACTGGCTGGGCGAGCCATTTTGGGGAAGGGGTATTATGGCGGAGGCTGTAAAGCTGATGGTTGAATATGCTTTTGAAAAATTTGACCTGGTACGAATACAGGCAGGTGTGTTTGATGGCAACCCGGCATCGATGCGGGTGTTAGAGAAAGCAGCGTTTATAAAGGAATGTATTTCTAAAAATGCCTTGTTTAAACACAATAAGATTTATGATGAACACGTGTTTGTGATGATCAAACCTTAATCGTTGGTTTTGCGATACAATATATAGTACCAACCGAGTTTAAACGCGATGATACCGTGATTGAATAACGTGGGTAAAAGGCCATAATGCTTGCGCATGATTTGGTAGCGTTCCATCAAACTTTGCTTGTGCTTTTGTTTAGACATGCCGCCGAACAGGTATTTGGCTATATACATGCGAGTGTTTACTATCGTTTTTGCTTTTTTGGCGGCGCGGATGATCCAGTCGATATCGGCGCTTAACTGGTATTGCGGGTCGTAAGGGTCAATTAAGTTGCGTTTGATGTAGATAGCCTGATGGCTGATGCTCATGCCTAATTTGAAACCCTTCCAGGTGAATTGTTCGGGGGCCTTGTGGCGACGCTGGCCCATGCTTTGGCCATTGCTGTTGATGATCTCGGTTTCACCGTAGTAGATATCGGCATCAGGTTCGGTGGCGAAAATCTTTGCGACGGTATCTGTCGCGTAAAGCTCATCACCGGAGTTCATGAACAGGACATAATCGCCGGTGGCAATTTTGAGGCCTTTATTCATGGCGTCGTAAATACCCTTGTCGCTTTTGCTGATGAGTTTGGCTATCCTGTTTTGGTACTTTTTAATGATATCTAAAGTACCATCGGTTGATGAACCATCGATCACTATGTACTCTATATTAGTATAGGTTTGGTTTAATACCGAGAGCATGGTACGCTCAATATCGGCGGCGTTATTGTACACCACTGTTATTACCGAGAGAAGGGGTGTAAAACTACTCATGGTTTTAAAAGTGATTGATATAAGGCTTTGTATTTACTGGCTACAACTGCATTACTAAAATTGTTAAGCACTTTATCGCGGGCGGCTATGGATAGTTTGTCTGCTTCGGGCGAGTTGAGAACGTAATCGATACCCTTTGCCATATCGGGGCCTGATTTGTATTTGGCTAAATAACCATTTTGCTCATGCTCTACCATATCGGGTATGCCGCCTGTGTTGAATGCCACAACCGGCGTTCCGCAGGATAGGGATTCCATAACCATGTTGGGAAGGTTGTCTTCGAGGGACGGCAGTACGAAAACATCGGCCAGGTTATAGATATCGGCCAGCTGGTTTTGATCGCTGATCACGCCAAGCGAATGTACCTTGAACGGGATGATGCTAAGATCAAAGCCCTGGGTTTTACCGAAGATGACCACCTCGATGTTTGAGGGTTGCGGGTATTCGTTCTTGAGATCGTGCAGGGCCTCTATCAAATAGATGATCCCCTTACGGGTATGGGTAATATTTGCCGCGCCAAATAGGATCACTTTTGATTTGCTATCGATGTTTAGTTTTTGCCTTGTTTCGGGCTTGGCTTTTGGGCTGTATAGTTCGGTATCTATCGGGTTGGGGATAGCCTGGATATTGAAGCCTTTTAATAGCGAGCTTGTACGGGCCACATCGGCAAGCCAGTTGCTACAGGTTACAAAGGTGATGTTGGGTTTGTTGGCGTATAGTTCCTTTTTGCGGTGCCAGCCTTTGCGGGATATGTCTTTTGGCGAGGCATCGCGCAGCATGGGGCAATTGCCGCATTGGTTTAGAAAGTGACCGCAAGTGCCGGCGTAGTGGCAGCCGCCGGTGAAGGCCCACATATCATGCAGCGTCCAAACGATGGGTTTGTTTAGGGCCGTTAATTGCTTTAAGTTTTTTGTAGAGAGGAAGCCGGAGTTTGTCCAGTGCAGATGTAGTACATCGGCATTTTGAACCAACTCTTCGCCTGATATATCCATCCCTACCGCGGCGGTAGAGAAAGCGAAGCGTACAGATTTATCTTTTTCGTGGAAGGCGATAAAGGGCAAGCGTTCGCGATAAAAATCGGCTTTGGCTTTTAGGGCTTTTAATCCGCTATCGGCGAAAGCCTCAACCCGCTCTTCTGTAGTGTATTTATGCTGGGCCAGTAAATGTACATCAACAACATCCTGCTCCAAGGCTTTGAGCAGACGCATGCAGGCCGCGGGGGCACCGCCGCCTGCATCTGATGTGTTAATTAATGTAATTTTCATTTTTTGGCGCCAATTAGCAAGGCAAGTATAATAATACTAAATGAAACCTTTACTTTTGAAAGTTGAACAAATGAAAACACGCTAAATAACAAGGGATAAGAATGGGGCTTTTTGCTTATTTATTTCAAGACCGCAAAGCTAACAGCGGCAATATAAAGGGCCAGCTTATTTTGTTTTGTTTCCGTTTGGTGCAGGTGATAAACCGACATACCCTATTAAAGATCATCTTTTTTTTATACCTGATTTGGTACAGGGTAAATATTGAATGGATATTAGGTGTTGAACTTCCGCGGAAGCTGACAGCCGGTAAGGGTTTAATTATTTACCACGGGCAGGCTTTGGTTGTTAACCAGGGTGTTGTTTTGGGTGAAAACTGCGTGTTAAGAAATTCGGTAACTATAGGGCATAAGAAACTGGCGGATGGTAGCTTTAGCGGCTGCCCGCGGATTGGCAACAATGTAGATATTGGCGCTAATGTTTGCATTATTGGCGATGTGGTTATTGGCAATAATGTGATCATCGGCGCGGGCTCTGTGGTAACGAAGAGTTTCCCGGATAATTGTGTTGTAGTGGGTAATCCCGCAAGGATATTGGATAAAAGCGGCGATGCTTCGCCAAGTGTATAATTGAATCAATGGATCAGAATTTAACCGACAGGGCTTTTTGGAAAGCTTTTTGGGAATCGAAAAAAGACCTTATATTTTATATTAAGCCCGATTATGTTTTTGGTAACATCTTAGCCAAATTAATTAAAGATAATGGCATTAAAAGCGCGGTTGAACTGGGCGGTTTCCCGGGATATTATACCGTGTTTTTTAAGAAGTACCAGCACATTGATGCTACTTTGTTTGATTACTTTATTCATGAAGGGTTAATTAAAGAATTACTGGCCAAGAACGATTTAAAGTACGATGATATATCGGTTGTTGAAGCTGACCTGTTTACTTATGAGCCCAAGGTACGATACGACCTGGTAACATCTTTCGGGTTGATAGAGCACTTTGCAGATGTGAAGGACATCATCAGCAGGCATGTTGCATTGCTTAACCCCAAAGGCACCTTGTTTATTACTTTACCAAATTTTACCGGGGCTAACGGCTGGATACAGCGTAAGTTTGACCCGGAGAACTACAGCAAGCACAACATCACCACCATGGACCCTCAATTGCTGATGGATATTTGCAAGGAGCTGGGCCTTGTTGAGGTAGAATCATACTATCATGGTAAGTTTTCGGTATGGTTGGAAAACAACGCGCAGCAAAGTGGTTTTGTGAAGGGCATTGTCAAATCTATCTGGCTGGTTGGTAAGCTGTTTACTAAAGCTGTTCCGGTTGAAACCAAAGCCTTATCGCCTTATATTGTGTTGAAGGCACGCATGGCGCATTGATAAAAATTTATTAGTTTTACCCTAAGGAGCACTCCGAACGACCGGATGATCCACTGACCCTTATTTACAATATCATAATGAAACAGGTTTACACTTTTGTTTTTACCGGCTTATTGGGCATTTTTAGCGCCCAGGCTCAAAACACCTCCCCTTACTTTGCAGAGTACCCTACCCTTACTCCGGATGCCAAAACGGTTATTTTTAGTTACGAGGGCGACCTTTGGAAAACTGATATCGCGGGGCAAACCGCCGCTGTGCGTTTAACGGCGATGCAGGGTAATGAAATTAACCCAAGAGTATCGCCGGATGGAAAATGGCTGGCCTTTAGTTCAAACCAGTTTGGCAACAATGATATTTATGTGATGTCGCTGGCCGGTGGCGATGTAAAGCAATTGACCTTTAATGAGAATAATGATGAGTTAGACTCGTGGAGCTGGGATTCTAAGACGATCTATTTTACATCGGCCAGGTACAATAACTTTAGTGAGTATAAGGTTGGGGTAAACGGCGGCACGCCAACCCGCTTGTTTGATAACTATTTTAATACCATACATGGTGTTGTTGAGCATCCGCAAACGGGTGAGTTGTTTTTTAATGATACCTGGGAGAGCTACCGCTTTGCAAACCGTAAACATTATAAAGGTGAGTATAACCCGGATATAGAATCGTACAATCCGAAAACTAAAGCGTTTAAGAAATATACCGATTGGATAGGTAAGGATTTTTGGGCGACGATAGACAGAAAGGGAGAGATCTTTTTTGTATCGGACGAAGGGAATGAGGAATATAACCTGTACACTTTTATCGGCGGGAAGAAGACGACGCTGACTAAATTCCCGACATCGGTTAAACGCCCACAGGTTAGCGCCAATGGCGAGAAGATAGTTTTTGAAAAGGACTACCAATTATTTATTTATGATGTAGCATCGCGGCAAGCACAGCCTTTGAGCATTAATATTTACCGCAATAACATTTTGCCAAAGCAGCAGGAGTTTGATGTGCAGGGTAAAATTGAAGGGTTCGATATATCGCCAGACGGCAGGAAAATGGCTTATGTTTCGCGGGGTGAATTGTTTGTATCGGATGTGGAGGGCAAATTCATTCAGAAATTGGAGCGCAATACGGCGGAGCGTGTTACCGAGGTGAAATGGCTGGCCGATAACCGCACGCTTATTTTTAACCAAACTTTAGATGGTTACCAAAACCTATACACCATCCCGGCAAACGGAACCGGAACTATTAAACAGTTAACCAGCGATAAGCGCAACAACCGCAATATAGGTTTAAATAAAAAACGGACCATGGGTGTTTACCTGAGTGGCCGTGATGAATTACGCACTATTGACCTCACAACCTTTGCCAGCAAAACTATTGTTAAGGATGAGTTTTGGGGATTTGGTAACGACCAGCCTTACTTTTCGCCAAATGGTGAGTATGTTTTATATACCGCTGTCAGGGGCTTTGAGGTGGATATTTTTGTGTATGAGGTTAAGGCTGGCAAAACCATAAATCTGACCAATACTGGTGTAACGGAGAATAATCCGTTCTGGTCGCCGGATGGCAAGTACGTTTATTTGAGTACTTCGCGTACCAAGCCATCGTACCCGTTTGGTACTACCGATGCGCATATTTACCGTATGCCGTTGCAAAAGTTTGATGAGGCTTTCAGGATGGATAAGTTTAACGATCTGTTTAAAGAAGAGAAAAAGGAAGAGCCTAAGCCAGCCGACGATAAAACCAAAAAGACCGATAAGGTGGTGAAGGATGTGAAACCCAAGCCGGTATCGGAACAACCGGAGCCTAAGGCCCCGGCCGATATTGTGATAGATACCGATAAACTGATGCGCCGTTTGCAGATTGTAAGTTCGGGCTTTGGTCAGCAGGTTTCGCCGTATGTGATACAGAAGGGCGAAAAAACGCTGGTTTACTATATATCAAACCAGACAGCGGGAAAAAATGCTTTATACCGCACAACTTTTGAAAACTTTCTGGACCCAAAAACCGAAAAGGTTGACGGTGGCGAAACGAATGGTTTTGATATTGTATCGGTTGGTGATAAATTTTTTATCGGGTTTAACGGTACTATTTTTAAACTGAACATTGATGCCAATAAGCTGGAGAAAATAGACATCAATTATACTTTCAACCGCAATTTATCGGCAGAGTTTGCGCAGATATTTGACGAGACCTGGGCCAATATTGATGAAAACTATTATGATGGCAAGTTTCACGGGGTTAACTGGCAGGCGATACATGACAGGTATAAAGCCTATGTACCTTATATAAACAACCGTGCTGATTTGCGGTTGATGCTAAATGATATGCTGGGCGAACTGAATTCATCGCACATGGGCTTTACATCAACCGGGTTGGAAGAACGTGGTAACCTGCGTTACAAAACCATGGAAACGGGTGTGGTATTTAGCAATACTGAGCCTTATAAAGTTGAAAAGGTGTTAAAATACAGCGCCGCCGACCATAAAGGTATTGATATACAAACGGGCGATAAATTAAAGAGCGTGAACGGTGTTGCCGTTGACGAACAAACGGATAGGGATTATTACTTCACCAAACCATCGTTAGATAAAGAACTGAGTTTGGTTTTTGACCGGGGTGGTAAAAGCATTGCCGTTAAGATACACCCTGAAGCTACTGCCGATTTGAAAGCACAGCTTTACGATGAGTGGATAGAACATAACGGAAAAATGGTTGAGCAGGAAAGCAAAAACCGGATTGGTTATGTTTATATGAAGGATATGAGCGGCGAAGCCTTAGAGAAGTTTTTGACTGATATGGTTGACGAAGCTTATAAAAAAGATGCCCTGATACTCGACCTACGCTATAATACCGGCGGTAATGTGCACGATGAGGTGCTAAAATTTTTATCGCAAAAGCCATATCTGCAATGGCAGTACCGGGGTGGCGAGAAAACACCGCAGCCAAATTTCGCCCCTGCTGCTAAACCTATTGTTTTACTGATGAACGAGCAAACTTTGAGCGATGGTGAAATGACGGCTACCGGGTTTAAAGCGCTGGGCTTAGGTAAGATCATCGGTACCGAAACTTATCGTTGGATTATATTTACCAGTGCCAAGGGTTTGGTTGATGGGTCTACCTATCGCCTGCCATCATGGGGTTGCTTTACGCTGGATGGTAAGGATATTGAACACGAAGGTGTTAAGCCTGATATTTATATAAAAACCGGCTTTATAGACAGGTTGAGCGACAAAGACCCACAAATTGACAGAGCCGTTAGTGAAATTATGAAACAGTTGAAATAGTAGATGTAAATCCTGGTGATGGTTACCTGTTACCAGGATTTACTGATACCCTATTGCCTTTGCCAAATAAAAAGGTAAGTGTGAGCTCATGACTGGCATTACTTAGTGTACCCAGGTTTGAGGAGGAAGCTCCAAACTCGTAACTATAACCCAGATGGAAAAGGTCAGTATCTAACGAAAACAAAGCGGATACATCGTTTGAGTTTCTGTAGTTAACACCTATGCCAAATGTATCTTTAATAGATAGTTTAGTAGAGATATCAACCGTAAGAGGTATGCCCTTTGTATAGGATACTAATGCGGCGGGCTTTAAAGTAAAATCATCATCTACTACACTGTTGAGGCCTCCCGAAAGGAAATAATGATTTCTAAAGCTATTGTTATCGAGTAATTCGGCGCTATTTAAATTTCTAAAATTAAATTCGGGCATGGAGAGGCCAATGTAATAGTTATCGCTAAATAAAATGGCGCTGATGCCAATGTTTGGTTTTAACTCTGTCTGATCGTTTTGTATGGCAGGGTCTTTAGGATCAAGCGGAGCATAAGCGGTTGAGTAATAACGGAAACCGCCGCTGATAGAGATCCCCAATTTTTGGGTTTCGCTCAATTGTATCGCTTTTGCAAAAAAGCCATTCAACTTAGCTACATGCTCAATTGCGACAGAGTTATCTGAGGCTACTATCCCTGCTTTTGTATGATCAATACTTAACGGAAAATCGGTATTAAAAAGAAATAAAGCAGGCGAACCAGGAATACCTATCCATTGTTTATGCGCGGTAAAACTAACACTCCCATAATTGTTGGTTAACGAATATGCCGGATTTATTGGCGTTGGGTTATCCATATACTGCGTATAGCTCAATGCTGTTTGGGCATGGGCATTAAAGAATGTAAATGTTAGAAAGAATAAAAAACTAACTACTTTTTTAGAATACATTTTAATTATAGGGTATTGTTGTTGCTTAATATTTGAGTACCACATATCCTACCTTTCTTTTCTTTTCGCCATGTACATTAAATTGCAAGGTATAGAAATAGGTACCCTTTGGCTGAAATATACCGGTGATGTTAGAGTGCCCGTTAAAAACATTGCTTATATTATCGTAACCATCAATCTCGTAAACTTTAACACCGTTAATATTAAACAGTGCAAAGCGGTTATCAGGATAATTGGCAATACCGTCTATCCGTAATACATCATTAATATTATCCCCATTAGGTGTTACTACGGGTACTATCCTAACCGGTTCATCAAGTACAAGCAATGTTTGCGATATAGGCACAACATTGACATAATTTGCATTTGGGGCCACGGTAGCCGTAATTATAACTACGCCGGGCTTTAAAACATGGATCTTACCATTAACGATAATGGCAATTGCAGGGTCGGAACTGGTATAGGTGATGGCATCGTTGGTATTGACACTGGCTCCGGGATCAAAATCGGGATCGCCCACCATCTTATCCGCAATAGGATCAAATGTTAAAATACGAGGGGCTAAAGTTACTGTTAATGTACTTTGTGCATAAGTAATTGTATAGTTAGAACTACTTGCACCCGAAACTGTAATAGGATAGGGACCTATAGGTGAAGTTATTGTAGCCGTAGTGGTAACTAATGGTTGGGTGGTTAGCTTACTGGCATCATCGCCTGTTATAAAACCAGTATAGGTTACAGTTAAGGGCGGGTTTGCAATACCGTAAATACGGCTTTGATCATTAGCTATGATTAACAATAAAGCTGGCGTTATAGTCAAGGTGCCCGAGTTATAGGTAAATATATAATTAGCCGCAATTGCCCCTGAACCGTTAACAGGGTAAATACCAACAGGTGAAGTAACAGTAGCGGTTGTTGTTACCGATGGTAGTTTGGTAATAACGCTTACAGTTTCGCTATAGACAAAACCTGTGTAATTAAACGTAGAAGCAGGGTTGGCTGTTCCGTAAACTTTGGTTTGATTATTAACAACAACATTAATTGATGCCGGGGTAACCGTTAATACCTGGCTAACAGGGGTAGCGGCAGAAAAAGAGGCATTACCTGCCTGTGAGGCTGTTATGGTAGTTTGCCCAACCCCAACGATATGTATTGTGCCGCTGGCATCAATAGTTGCTGCCGATGTATTACTGCTGGAATATGTAATTGGAATGGTTGAATTAGTGCTTATAGCTAAAGTGTTAAAGTTGCCCGCACCATACACCACACTACTTAAAGCCGGGAAAGTAATAGTTTGTGGCGTTAGGGAAGTAACGCCAATTACCACGGTAGTAGTACTACTACCAGACAGGTTATAAGCTGTAATGGTGTACGTTGTAGCCGCAGATACAGTGGTTGGGGTTCCGCTTATGATGCCTGTTGTTTGATCAAATGTGAGCCCCGGGGGTAAAGCTTTATCGATGTAATAGCCTGTTGTGCAAATTTTTCTGATAGCATTGTTTCCATAATCTGTTACGTACACGTATCCTGTTGGATCAATTTGAACATCATTTGGGCGGTTAAAAGTTGCTGATAAACTTATACCGTTAGCAAAGCCGGCACTGCCACTACCTGCAAAAACACTTACTATACCTAGAGGATCTATTTTACGAATATTGTTAGCGCCCAGATCGGTAACGTAAATATTGCCTATTGCATCAATGGCTACACCGGTAGGGCTGTTAAAACTTGCAGATGCGGCAGGGCCGTTTACCGTATTTTTAACACCGTTGCCTGCAAGTGTAGTTACCACACCCGCAGACGTTATTTTTCTGATCCGGTTATTGCCGGGATCTGCTAAATATAAATTACCTGCCACGTCTACAACAATGCCAGAAGGATTGTTGAAGCTTGCGCCAGAGCCTGTGCCATTGGCAAAACCGGCAAACCCACTGCCTGCAATAGTACTAACTACACCCGAAGGTGTAACCTTACGTATTAGATTATTTGCATTATCTGCTACATATAAGTTGCCTGGTATATCGATTGTGATGCTATACGGATAATAAAAACTGGCATTAACCCCTGAGCCATTTGCACTACCCTGGCTGCCGCCTGCTAATATGCTCACCACACCCGTAGGTGTGATCTTTTTTACGGAATTACTTGCGGCATCGGCAATATAAACATTACCGGTTAGGTCGAGAGTAACACCATTGGGTTGATTAAAACCACTTGCAAATGTTGTTACTGTACCTGCTGATACTTTTCTGATCAAGTTGTTATCTCTATCGGCAATAAATACATTACCTGCCAAATCCAAAGCAAGCCGGGTAGGACTATTAAAACTGGAATTCAATGCTGCACCATTTGATGAGCCAATAGTACCATTCCCCGCAAAGGTTGTAGTTTGCCCATAAATTGTTGCGGGTACCGCACCGCCAGTATTTGAAGGTGACAATGGTATAATACTTGCTCCTATGGCATAAACCTGGGGTGTACTATATGTGATATTAGGCGCCGGAATAAATACAAAGCCAGATAATGAGCCGGTGCCAGATGCATTTGTTACTGCTATATTACCTGTATTACCTACATCAACAAAAGCAATTATTGATGTAGCAGACATCACAGCGAATTTTTTGGCAGGTGTACCCCCGAAGCTTACGGATGTAGTGCCCGTAAAATTATTACCTGTTATGGTTATTGCTGTACCGTTGCCCGCGACTGCTGGCGTAAAAGCACTTAGCGTTGGATTTTGAGCAAATATGCTTTGGATAAATATTAAAAAAAATAATAGCGTTATGTAAATGTGTTTCATTTATTGTGACAAATTCGCGTTATGGGTGATAAATATACAAAATATCTATAATATTATTGTATATAAAGCAAATGCATGATTGGGATTAGGGAAGGATTGAGTGATTCTATTTGAATGCTTTGATTTGAAGTTGTTTAAAATAACGTAAACCCCTTTGCCATAAACTCCCTTTGCGGTGTTTGCCGAAATGGCGAATAGAGCGGTATGCGGTTTCGTTCTCTACAATATCATCAGGGAATTGTGTTACCGGTTGTTTTGAAATTTGCACCTGATAAATATCCTCGTTATTGGAATGGATGCCGCTGCCATCGTTACCTATGTTTTCTATCAACGATTTAGCGGGGTTTAGGGTTAAGCCCCCTCGTAAAAATATGGATGCGTACCAGCGGATGGCCCATGAGTTATTCTTGCCGTTTTTAAACTCCTGAATCTGTTTCCAAAAGTTCATGTTGCCTTCGATAGAGAAGCAGAGAATTTTGGCGGTATCAAATTGGCTTATCAGGGTGTTTACATCGGGTTCAAAGTATTTCCAAGCCCTGTCCCAGGTGGCCCAGCCCCAGCTTGTGGCAGCGCGGAAAAAGAAAGTTTGGGGCAGGGTGGCAGCATCCTGTAAAGGGAACATGTAGGCACCAACGTGCATCACCTTATCCTGGTTAGCATACTTATCTAAAGCCTGGTTAAAATAGGTTAAGGTGTATGGTGAGGCGAGCAGATCATCTTCAAAAACAATAACCTTGCCGTATTGATTAACCAACTGGCTTACACCAGCTATGATAGAATTGGCCAGGCCGATATTCTCTTTCCGTTCTATTATTTTAATGGATTTGAAACCTTCTGCTTGTTTGATGAGTGTGCGAACTTCTTCGACGTTGGTAACATCGGCGGGGGTTTTAGCGGCATCGGAGAAAATGTATAGTCGCGATTCATCAGCCAGTTGATTGCTTTTTAAGTACGCAAGTGTACGGCGCGTGTGCTCCGGGCGATTGTATACAAAAAGTGCAATAGGGGCTAAATGCTGCATGGTTATTTTAGGCTGGTAACTTATCAAAAGATGTTTAGGTTTTCGCCCTCTTTACTGCAAAGGATGGTGTAGGCGCTGGCCCGTTTCTCTTGCATGGGTTTACCAAACAGGCTATTGAGTAATTTTTTAGCGCCGTACTCTGCAGATATTTTAAGATCGGTAAGTAAGCTTTTGTTCTTTTTTTGATTGATGTAGGTGTTAAAGCGGGTTACTTCGGGCTCTATCATGGAGGTAAGATCCTGAATAACTTTGAAGCCTTCGGTTAATAATAAATACCGCAGATTGGTTGGGGTGTACATATTGATATGGCCGTAAGCAAGGAAGTGTTTGATGCGATGATCAACACCCTCTTTATAATCGATAGGTACTTCGATAAGGCATAGTTTGGCTACGCGTTTCAGCTCACGCAGCAGTACCCGCTCATGCTCTACATGCTCTAACACATGCGACAGGATCACGAGATCAAAGGCGTCATCTTTAAATGGTAATTCGTAGCCCGAAAACAACTGCGCTTGTTCCAGCCCTTTTATATCAAGTGCCTTAATGCGCTCTACACCACTTTCCGAAATTTCGACAGCAGAATACCGCGACGCAAAATTTTGTTCGGACAAGAGTTTTAAAATACTCCCATCGCCAGCCCCAACTTCTAATACCGAATTAAAGCTGCGGCCTTTACATACGGCAACAATGTGTTCTACTTTATATTTCGCGCCAAGCAAACGCCATCCATTACTGTCGTTATCATAACAGTCGTCATAAGCGCTTTTAACATTGGTACTAACAGAATTTTGATCGGCCATGGCAACAAATATAATAATGAATGGAAATATAATTAATGTTTGCTTATGCCTAATTTATTGAGCGTGGTGTGTACCTTACCATTCAAACTGGAAATACATTGGTTTAAACAATAACTGGCCACAGCAACACTTATCATCACTAAACACTTATTTATCCGGAGTGTTTTTTCTGAATATCCACTTATCAAATACCTGGTTTATGTCTGGTGATATTTTTAAGTAGCGAGCCATCGAAAGAAACACAATACCTGTTACCGATGATTTAATAAAAGTATTTAAATAAAAATTTGCAACCGCCGGAATGTATAAGCCAATTACCAAACTGATGGCCACAGTAAACAAAACCAGCAAGTACTTTGAGTTAAATGGCTGGAAGCCGAACTTGATATTGAGATACAACCAGTAACTAAAATTGAGCAGCAGCATGGTTAAAAAGTAGCTTAACGCGGCACCGGTAATGCCGTATAGTGGTATAAATATCAGGTTTAATATAATACAGAGTAAGGCGGCACATATTAAAAACACCATTACAACCCTGTAATACTTTGAGAAACTGATTATGGCAGCGTTTATTCCACCGGTTATATCGACTAAAAAGCCTAAGCCTACTAAAAGAAACACTAAAAAGTGATTGGCATACTCCGGTTTATGCAGTAGTGTTAAAATATTATCCCAGTTTACTATTAAACCGATAAGTAAAAGACTGCCTATCAAAAACTGCATCAGTGATGTTTTGTGATATATCTTGTTAATCTTTTGCAGTTCGTTATTTTGCCAGGCATCGGCAATTATTTGATAAGATGTTGTACTAAGCGCCTTTGCCGGGAGGCTAATTACAATAGCCATGCCAAACAAAGTGCCATATATACCAACCTGAGCCATGCTGCCAAATAGCTTAAGCATTATTACATCGAGATTTTGTATTAGAGCAAACGAGCTGCCGCTTAACATAGAGTAAAAACCGTAATTGATAAGTACACCTGTTTGCGACTTTACGGTTTGTTGTATTGGGGTTAACCTGAATATTTTAAGCCTGTAATTATAATAGGTTATAATAAGTACGATAGCAACATTGGTCCACAAAAAAATGCGGATAAATCCCTCGTAATCAAGAAAGTGCCATAACATTAATAGTACCCCAACCGAAGCCGATACCTTTAGCACCACCTCACGCAAAAATGATGGAAATACACTTTTGTATGCTGTTTTAGCAAAGGTTTCCTGTAATAAAAACAGCATAGAGCAAAATGATACCGGGAGTATGTAGTAATAATACTTGGCAAGTAAACTGGCACCCTTATCGTGCGAATACATTGAAGATACCGACGACCGGAATACCACAAAGCCTATACTAATAACGAAAAAGAAGGTTAGGCAAAGTAAAAACACGAACGTTGGAAAGCCGTTATGACCTTTGTCGGCCGTTTTAAATGCGGGTAAGTAGCGGGTAATTACACTGGTGAAACCCATACAGGCCACCTGTGTGTATAACAGTGAAAGCGAAGTTAACAGTATGTAATAACCGATTTGCTCTTCGGTTAAAATGCGCTGAAATAGCAGTATAAGGTTAATAAAGCCCTGGGCTGTACCTGTGTAAAGTACAATGCTGTTTAAAAAACCCTGGCGTTTAAGTAAGTTCATCTATGACTAAGATCGCAATTAATTTACCAATGTTTTATATAGGCTTTCGGGACGGTAATATTTTACTTTTTGGGCGGCCAGTTGTTTTAATCGTTTCAATTGAGACCTGTCATTTATTAATTGCTTAAGTAAACCGGCCAACACACCGTAATTTTCAAAACTCAGGCAAATATCTTTTAGCTCTGCGTCAACCGGATAATCGGCGGGTAACATACCAGGTTTGCCCGAGCGGATAATGTTGAAGATAGTGCCGGTTTCCTTAGTAATACCATATTTTTGGAATGGATCCAATTGTATTTTGATGTTACCCAATATCATATCGGCTTTGCTT
The DNA here is from genome assembly GCF_039921305.1 of Mucilaginibacter sp. Lineage (GTDB taxonomy): Bacteria > Bacteroidota > Bacteroidia > Sphingobacteriales > Sphingobacteriaceae > Mucilaginibacter. Next base: position 5,364 of record NZ_JBDSCA010000017.1, on the reverse strand, counting down.
AATCTATCGTTAAAATCGGCAGTGTCTACAAAATCAAGGTTGTAAATTACCTCGGCGCCTGTTTTGATCAATTCGTCCATTATCGGTACAAGATATCTATCTGTCTCGGGGATATAGCCTAAAATATCCAAAATAATGTTGTTTTTAATTTCAGGATACCGCTTTAATAGTTTGAACACCGCATCGTAATTTCTTCGTTTTGATGATACTGAACCGGGGATACAAATCCTCAACTTGGTGTTAACATCCGACAGATCGGCCAAGCCTTCATTGATGCCGAATGGGAAAACGATGATCTTTTTTGCATCAAACATCTGCTTCAAATACTCCTTTTGTGCATGTCCGTAAACAATCACTCTTGAATCCTTTTGATGAACTTGTTTGGAGATAATATTGCGGTAACGTTGCCTTTTAAAGTCCTTTAGGTACTGAATAAGTGGTGCGCTCCATACCTGTTTCGACTTGCCTGACAGCTTGATTCCCAGCTCATAAAACAGCCTTCTTGTGCGTGTAGCAAAACTATTAGCAAAAAACAAGTCGATATTGTGTACCGTGAGATAAACGGGGGCGGACCATTTAACCTGGGCAAACTCTTTATAAAATTTAGATATCGTATTGATATGAATCCTATCCAGGTTAAATGATGCTAACCCGGCTAAAAAATCGGCCAGGGTTTCATTCTCGGATTTAACCACTATCTGCGTGGTTAAATCTTTGAACAGGGGGGCTATGCTTTTTAGCGTATAAATAATTACCTCATTATCCGGATGGGTAGTATAGGTTTTTGCCAAGGCCTCAACTGCCGTATAGTGATTGGGTTCACAAACTTCGATGATGCCGATGCGCATTTTTACAGGCGTGTATTAGCGAATACCGAGTCGGCGTATAATATACTACCGTCTTTAGGATTTAGGGCTTGTGATAAATTCCCCCTAAATTCAAACCCCAATTCATTTAGCAAATCGTAAATACCGTTGAAAAGCATCTGGCCAACATATAATTCCTGGAAAGAAGTTTCAAGGATAACCAGATCTGCTTTTTTCAAAGTTTCTTTTCCGCCAAGTATCACACGGTCTTCAAAGCCCTGCACATCCAGTTTTACAATAAACTTACCTAAATTGCCTAATTCGAGGGCTATCCCGTCCAATGTTTTTACGGTAATGCGCTCTTTTTTTTCAAATTCTGTACCGGCAAAAACCTTGGTATGCAGGTTGGCCATTTCAAGTAACGACGAACTTGGCGAATGTTTGCTGATATTGATCTCTACCGCCTCATCTTTATCACCTAAGGCACAATTGTAAGTTTTAACATTAAGATTAGCAGTATTCTTAACCAATTCGTCATAAACCCCTTTTATCGGTTCAAACGAGATGACCTTTGCATCGGGCAATATCTTTGAAAAACGTTCAGCAAACTGGCCTGTATTGGCCCCGACATCAATAATGGTATTGATGCCTCTGGAAGTAAGCCAGGTGTTATTTTCGGGCCTTACCTTTTTTAGTATGATGCCCGCCGAAAGAAAAAGATCCTGAATAAATTTGATCATGAATTAACAACTTTATTAGCAATTGCAAATAAAGCAAATTTATGCTATCAGACTATTACAAAAATAGAGGCAAACCTAAGTTTACCTCTATTTGTTGATAAAATTTAATAGCAAGGCTACTTAAGCCCCCAGGAAATAAAAAAAGCGATTTAATAAAAGATACTCCTTTATTAAATCGCTTTTAAATGTTGCTCGTTAAAGAGTTACTTTTTCGGTGCCCTCATTTAATCCGGCCTATTTTTAGTTTCTGTAAAAGTTGTTACGCTAATAAGCCCCGTTGGCTAATGCTGTAATTGAAGTTGAGTTAAGTGCTCTGCCATAAATCCTCACTTCGTCCATTGCTCCTTTTAAAAAGTAGCCTGGGCTTGAAACAAGTGGATTATCGCAACCGAGATATAAGGTTGCGGTGTTGGTTGAAACCGGGGAAGTTACAGAACTGGTTGTGTTATCATAAATCCCATCTTTATAAAGTAGTATTTGTTGACTGGATGCCACATATACAACTGTTATCATGTGCCACTGCGTTGTATCAAGAGTTGCAGTACTTGTTCCACTCAAGCTAAATGAGCCTAAAGGCGCCGCTGTGTTAGCATATCCGCTGATGGAGAATGTATAACCCATATTGGGTCCAGAAAACCGCTTATCAACAACTTCGCTCCCATAAGACGCATTATAATCGTCCAATTTTACCCATGCGTTAATGGTAAAATCGGTTCCATTTAATCGGAGGGCAGAATTGTCGGCTACGGAAATGTAACTTGTTGAGCCATCAAAATGATAGGCGCTGTTGGCATTCCCAAACCTATCGGTAACGGCGGTAACGCTATTTAATGTTCCGGTATTACCATTACCTGATAAATCATTCCCATTATTATCTAACGGCCAATAAGCAATAAGACCGGATTTGAGATCTGGGGCGTTATATAATCCACTTACATTAGTTGAAGTTAGAGCAGAACTATAAATACTAATATCGTCCATTGCTCCTTTGAAAAAATAGCCTGGGCTTGAAACAAGAGGATTATCGCAACCGATATATAAGATAGCGGTATTAATAGCAGCCGGAGATGTTACAGAGCTGGTGGTATTATCGTAAACCCCATCTTTATAAAGTATTATCTGTTGGCTGGCCGCCACATATACAACTGTTATCATATGCCATTGCGTTGTATCAAGAGTTGTGGTACTTGTTCCACTCAAGCTAAATGAGCCTAAAGGTGCCGCTGTGTTAGCATATCCGCTGACGGAGAATGTATAGCCCATGTTAGGCCCCGACAGCCGCTTGTCAACAACTTCGCTTCCATAAGACGCATTATAGTCATCCAATTTTACCCATGCGTTAATAGTAAAATCGGTTCCATTCAATCGGAGGGCAGAATTGTCGGCTACGGAAATGTAGCTTGTTGAGCCATCAAAATGATAGGCACTGTTGGCATTCCCAAACCTGTCTGCTATGGGAGTAACATTATTTGGTGTTCCATTATTACCATTGCCAGAATAATCGTTTGCGTTACCGTTAAATGGCCAATAGGCAATGAGGCTTGGTGTTGGAGTAAATGATGGCAGTTTGCCATTAATACTAAAGCCCAATGGTTTTGCACTATCGCTTAAACTTTGGTTTTTTTTGCAGGATGTAAATACTACTGCAAATAGCATAACTACTAATGAAGCAATGCCGGTTTTGGATTGTTTTTTCATGTTAGTAAGATTAAGTTTTAAAATAGGTTTCGATATCAAACCTATGTATTATAAAATTATATTAATAAATATATTTTTATAATAATACTTATTAGTCAGTACACTAACACCTATAAGTTAACACTTTATATATATTTAATTAATCATAAAGTTTATTTAAACCAGGATTTTTAAGCAGATCAATTATATATTAATTAAATTTAGCCTTTATAACATGTACTTAATATATTGATCATTATAGCTATATATCAAAATTTCAATTAGCTATATGAAAAAGCACTATTTTGATAAGATAAAACGGCGTTAGTTAATATATGCGGGGGGGGGGGTATAAAGATGGGATTTTTTACCTGTTGAGAAAGGTAAATAAAAAGGGAGCAAATGCTCCCTTTTTATTTATGAGACTTAAAGTATCTTACTGTGAAGTAAACTTCTTAGCGTTAATTCTGCGTTCGCCTTCGTTTAGGTATATTTTACGTAAACGCATGGCAACCGGGGTGATCTCGATATATTCATCAGCCTGGATGTATTCCATCGCTTCCTCTAACGAGAATTTGATAGCCGGGGCAATACGAACGTTGGTATCGCTACCTGAGGCACGCATGTTGGTTAACTGCTTGCCTTTGGTTAAGTTGATCACCAAATCGTTATCGCGGATGTGCTCGCCTAAGATCTGACCTTCGTAGATATCAGCTCCCGGATCGATGTGGAAACGACCACGATCTTGCAGCTTATCAATCGCGAAAGCAGTAGTTTTACCACCATCCATTGATACCAATACACCATTTAAACGGCCGGGGATCGTACCTTTCCAAGGCTCGTAAGCTTTGAAACGGTGAGCCATAATAGCCTCGCCACCTGTTGCGGTTAATACGTTGTTACGTAAACCGATGATACCACGTGCCGGGATATCAAACTCTAAGTGTTGCAAATCGCCTTTAGGCTCCATGATCAACAGATCACCTTTACGTTGGGTAACCAACTCGATAACCTTACCAGACACTTCGGCAGGTACATCTACGATCAGGGTTTCGATAGGCTCACATTTAACACCGTCAATTTCTTTAACGATAACCTGTGGCTGACCAACCTGCAACTCGTAACCTTCGCGACGCATGGTTTCGATCAATACTGATAAATGGAGAATACCACGACCGTATACTAAGTAAGAATCAGGAGAATCTGTCTCGATAACTTTCAAGGCCAGGTTTTTTTCCATTTCCTTATGTAAACGATCACGCAGGTGACGTGAGGTTACAAACTTACCTTCTTTACCGAAGAACGGAGAGTTGTTGATGGTAAACAACATGTTCATGGTAGGCTCGTCAATTTTGATAACCGCCAATTGTTCTGGTTTTTCAAAATCAGCGATTGTATCGCCAATATCAAAACCATCAATACCAACTACTGCACAAATATCACCACTGCTAACCGAGGTAGCTTTAACCTTACCTAAGCCTTCGAAAGTGTATAATTCTTTAATACGTGTTTTAACAACAGTACCATCGCGTTTTACCAACGATACGGGCATGTTTTCTTTAATAGTACCACGGGCAACACGGCCAATAGCGATACGGCCTACGAAAGATGAATAATCTAACGAAGTGATCTGCATTTGCAGTGTACCTTCTTCAATTGGCGCTGGTGGAATGTTAGCCAAAATAGCGTCCATTAAAGGGAAGATATCTGTAGTAGGAACTTTCCAATCAGTACTCATCCAGCCTTGTTTTGATGAACCGTAGATAACCGGGAAATCCAATTGATCTTCGGTAGCCTCAAGGTTGAAGAACAATTCGAAAATTTGTTCGTAAACTTCTTCGGGGCGGCAGTTTTCTTTATCAACTTTATTTACCACTACAATAGGCTTAAGGCCAAGAGCCAAAGCTTTTTGAGTAACAAAGCGGGTTTGCGGCATGGCGCCTTCAAACGCATCGCACAGCAATAAAACGCCATCAGCCATTTTTAAAACGCGCTCCACCTCGCCGCCAAAGTCGGCGTGACCAGGGGTATCAATGATGTTGATTTTTACATCTTTGTACTGAACTGAAACGTTTTTGGAAACGATCGTGATCCCACGTTCACGCTCCAAATCATTATTGTCAAGTATTAAATCTCCGGAT
>NZ_JBDSCA010000016.1:0-18764 GCF_039921305.1 Mucilaginibacter sp. | reverse complement strand
TTAATGTAACACTGAAAATTAGGCTTAATTACAATTTGGTTGTATAAGCATGGGTATTCTTTTTACGCACCATCGCATTTACAACGCTTAGGCACCAAAAGCGCAAGGCGGGTGAAATGTCAAGGCCGAAGCACCGCTAAAAAACAAATTAAAATGCTTCGCTTGTATAGCCTTTACATTTCAGCTGCCGGTCGGTAATTTTGCCGCACGCGGTGAAATGGGATATATAATATTGAGTGATGGGAAAAGCAGGTGTGTAATGAGGAACGAATAACACTCCTGCCAGCGGCAGCGAGGCTGACGGCGCAATGAAACCCGGCGCGGTAGCGCGAGGTGCAATGAAGCCGCCTGCCGTAGCTGCATGGTTCCAACGGGTGTACGTGTCATCTTGCTTTTAGCAGCAAAGCCGGACGATTAAAATCAACCGCCCGCCATGCTGCTTAGGGGTCTGGCAGTACTTTCTTTATCGTAAACCATTTTTCAGAAGTAAGGCAAAGCGAACAAGTGCCCACCTGCCCATACCTCTGAGGCTTTCAACACTTAATATCATCTATATATTGCTTGTAAACTCTTTCTGCAAGCTGGTTGAATTTTGTTACCTGCTTCGATAGTATTCTCACCGAATCTCCATCAGGGTCAAATGAACTGCTATATCGTGATTGTGAATAGGCGTTTTGTAACAAATGATATACTTGCGCTCCCTCGGTTGTATTGAGTTCAAAAACGTCTTTTAATTCATCCGTAAATAACAAGGTAAGCCTTAGCAACCTCGATAAATTATGCATTTGAACGCGATAGCCTATAACTGCTTGTATAATTGCTTTTAAAACACTTTCAACGGATTGGTGCAAAAGAAATGCTGCAAGCCTGAAATTGTTATCAGCCCTATACAACTCTGCACCTCTTAAAAATTCGCGGCCTTGTTTACCCCACCTTTCCCAATTGAACTCTGCTCTTTCTAATAGTACCTCCTTAGTTATTTCCTGGTGAGGGGGTAATATTAATTCAGGGGATTGATATAAAACAAATCCCTTTTCCATGACGGTCGACCAAAAACGCCTGCCAATATTTAAGCCTTCTTTTGCGCTGCTTGCCTTATGGACTATGGCATGTACATGAGCAAGGTACTGGCAATTGTCTTCTATCTTATTACTGACTTCATGCTCCGGTGTTTTTTCATCATCGTTAATAAGAATAAGCAGGTAAAATGTAAACGGCTTGGCATGTGTACCTAAATGAACGATCATTTGAACCCGCGGGCAGCATTTTAATATCAGATTTTTAATTTCTTCCAATGCCAATTTTTCGGCCGCTGTTGGTTCAGGGCTTATTGTTCGTAGTGCGATTGGTTCGGTGGATGTTTCGTTTAAACTATTTTCAAGTATGCTCCGCTTAAGTTGTGGACGACTACTTTCGCGTTGAAAAATTAGCCATGCTGCAGAGTACAGCTTGATTAAATTTTCGTAAACATTGATTACCTCACCTGCATATAAGGATTCGACATCTGCGTTATTGTAAAGGGCTACATGTGACCATTCATGTAACTGATCCCTGTATTCTTGAGGTGTGATTTTTTTGAAGACTTTCTTAACTGCCTTATAGGGTTCAAGCTGTTCTTTCAGGGAGAGATTTTCAGGATAGTATTCCCAAAGTCCCTTTTCTTCCTCCAATTGTTCCTCGGTAACCTTATCTTGTTGGTAAGAGAATCTTTTATAATTGACTAAGAGCAGGTACATCGCCTCCAAAATTTTTAAATTCAGGTCATATACAAAAAGCAATATACCAGGGCCGTGACGATCTTCGTCATAATGCTCATCGTTTACTACATAATAGCGCCACTTTTTTAACCGCTTTCCGTGGCCTTTTACAGAATCCGCACTAAAGAAATCAACAACTACAGACATCGGATTCTCAATTTCGTAATGGCGAAGTGTTTTAGGGTAATGTTCCCAGGGTGCATAAGGCGCGTTGTTCATAATGCTCTTTTTTACCGGCCTCCATTAACCGGCAAAACAAAAGAATAGCAAAACATTACCGTACCGAACCATAGGCGATTGTACTTTACAATAAAGCCGTTGTTTTGTACATTTACATTTTAACAATACATTTGACTTATGGCAGAACCAACCTTACATATCGGCAGAAAAATCAGCAAGATTCGTGAATTAAAAGGAATGAAGCAAGAAACTCTTGCCTCTGAATTAGGTATAAGCCAACAAGCCGTGTCGAAAATTGAGCAGAGTGCAGATGTTGACGGGGAGGCTTTAGAAAAGATTGCTAAAATCTTGGGGCTATCTTCTGAAGCCATTAAGGCTTTTACAGAAGAAGCCATCTTCAATATTATTTCAAATACATTTCATAACACCAGTAGCGATAATTCGACTTTAATCGCCAGTTCTTTGAACTACCAGCCAACATTTAATACTGTTGAAAAAATAGTTGAACTTTACGAAAGGTTATTACAGGCTGAAAAAGAAAAGAATGAATTAATAAAAGGCAAACAATAAGAAGTGGCCTTAAAATATTAAATTGCCGACATCTAAAAGGACAAATTCTTTTGTCCGATTGTGATAAGGTTTAGGTTTAAGCCCCCAAACAGCGAGTGTAAGGGGGCTTTATTTTTCTGGCTGATTCGCAACTAACATGGAGCTTACTTATCATTTGTTTTAGCATAAGCGGTATCCATAGCTGACAATGTCCTCTTTTTAGCGATTTGCTTTAGATAAATCCATGCCCGTTGGTAGTGGGCTGACTGTTGATTTTCCTTATGGTGGCCGTAGGCATCAATTGCTTTGCTGCCTAAAGCATATAAGTAGGTTATAACGACCAAGCACATTCCCCAGGGAATAAGCCTGCCAAATACTATTTTATAGTACTGGCCCTGGTTGGTTTCGGGGAACAATAAAATGCGTAATTGTTTAGTGGCAGATGTTGGCACCTTGCTCAATTTTTCATAGATCTGTTTAAGCAAGGTCAACTCGTCATTCCGTTTGATGTCCTGCTTAATTCCCCTTACCTCTGTAAGTATAGTATTAATCGCTATTGAATAATCAGGAATTGGATTTGTAGCAATTTTTGCTACCTGCTTTTCCATCTCTGTATTCTTTTTCACCAGGCTGTCCACAATCTCATCGTTGCTATCCATCCTTTGGCTTAGTTCTTCTATCTCTTTCATCTTGATATTCCCCTGCTTTGTTGTTGTTCATTTTTCTTCCGTCGCCTTCTTTCCGGGCTATCGTCATCGTCGGCTATATTGCTAAGCAAGCCACCTAATAAATCTGCTCCCGCTGATAGTGATTGCCGTAAATAATCGGTTTCCGGCTCCGGCTTCAAATAATTGGTTTGTTCAGTCTTGTCCTGACTTTCGCTTTCCTGCTTTGCGTTTTCTATTACTTCCCTTAACTGATCCGCTAAACTCTTTTCCGGTTTAGCCTGCTGTTGCTCTATGGCTTGGCTAAGCTTTGAGTAACTCAAACTCCGGTCAATCTCTGATCCTTTAAACCTATACTCGCCCTTGCTGAAACTGATGCCCTGCACTTCGGTAGTGCCGCCTTTGTATTTAAATTGGGTAACAATACCCTGCTTAGCCAATACTTGCTTTAGCTCATTGATATTTTTTACTTTTTTGCTGACCGCCTTTATCGCATCGAATAATTCATATTTGATCTTATCGTCCCCTTTAAGCTGCTGCCGATTGACCTTTTCTTTACCCGGCGACATGTAAAAGCCGTGCTTTATGGTTAATTCTTTTGCTACCTGTACATTTCGCTTCTTTTGAAATTTGTCCGGTATGGTTTCACCATTGTTGCTTACGCGGTTATAAACGATGTGAATATGCGGGTGTTCTTTATCCCGGTGCTTAACAATTAAATACTGTGTGTCCTGTATCTTCATTCTTTGAAGATATTCTTTCGCCATATTTACCATTACTTCATCGTTAAGCTTGTCAAGATCATTTACGCTCCAGTTTAGGGCAATATGACCAACTGCCTTTCCTAAATCCGGGTTGTATTTTCTTTGCAGGTTAAAATCGCTGATGGTTTGATTAACTTGCTGCATTCTTACACCTGCGGCATCCAGTATAACCGCAGCATGCTTTTGTACTACATATCGGATACACCCGCCAAAGCTTTTACCCGTTATCACTTTCCCTATCATTGTTATTGAGGTGTTTTAGCGTAACATCTATCTCGTTCAAAATTTTATTACAGTCCCGCGCTACCGTTAATATTCCAAGTTGATGCGCAAGCTTAGTTAGCTGATTAAGATTGTTAGCCAACTCGGCAAGCATCCAAAGGATGCGCCGCTCTTCATTAGTTAATCGCGGAACTATCTTTGCACTTTTAGCCGCTGCCCTTATCCAACTGCTTGAACGCATTCCGGCAGTCTTCGCTTTACTGTCAATATAAAAGCGCTCGGTCGCTGTCATTCTGATGCGCATGATTAAGTCACGTCTGACCCTTTTCTTCGGCCCACCGCCTTTGTTTTTTGGCTCAGCTGTTTGTTTGTTATTAGTGTTATTTTCTATCGCTTCCATCTGTTACCTCCTTACTTTCTCTAATTTTTCCCTGTTGCAACCATCGGGCGCAAAAGGCAAGTTTGCCCGGTGTCGCAGACATCCGGGAGGTCTTTGTGGCAACAAAGACACAAACTTGCTTCTTATCGGCAAGGGCCTTTTGTTAACGGCCTCCGGCCGGTATAGACATCTATACAGCTATACCGCAAGCGGTATGCTGTACCGCCTTTTACCAAAGCTTCGCCTTGGTTTTCGCCCGTTGCTTTTCCGATGCTTCGCATCGGAGCTACTTTTTTCCCTCACCTGACGTTGCCCTCCAATAGCTTTTCTATGTCCTCTAACTTGTAGTAAAGCAGGCCGCCGATCTTGGTATAACGGAGTGTTCCGTTGACCCGTAAATTCTGTAAGGTGCCGGGCGAAATGTTTAGCAGCTTCCTGACCTCATAACTTTTCAGCCATTGTTTACTTTGTCCCTGGCCGGGTTTTATAAGCCCCTTGATCTCGCCTAATAAATTCTCAATCCTCCGTATATCATCTTTCGTGATAAATTCGATGTTCATCTTTCGCCTCCTTTGCTTTTGTTTATTTGTAATGAATGATTGTCCGGCAGGGTTATCTGACTGGCCAGCCGGTTATTGTGTGACGGCTCATAGCTGATATAGCCCCGCTCAACTAATGCCCTGAGACATTTATGATAGGTGGCAAAAGAGCGAATACCGGAAAGCGGCATCAGGACACTTCGGCGGACCCGCGTTGTTTCCCGGCAGCCTTGTTCCTGCCAACAGGTCAGGACAGCCGCGTACAGGCTGGACGGATATGGCCCAACGGCCTTATCCATTTGAATGATTTTTAATAGTCTGGAAATTGTTGCTTCCATTTCGTACCTCCGTTTCTTTATTGATTCGACGGGGCAATGATAAAACGGAAAACAGGCGAAACAATGACCATCAGATCGTGATGGTCATATGCAGGATATGAACACGGCTGTAAGAAGCGGAAACGGATATAGGGTTATCCGGCTAAAGAAAAAAGATCAGGGTTCGGGGTCAACCGGAACGATCTTAAACAGTTTTTTGTCTTTGGGGATGGGCGTTTTTGGCTGTATGTTTTTTTTCTTATCACCGAAATAGTTCTTGACCGTTTCTTTGGAAATAGAACTGCCCCCTTTTGAAAAGTATTTACTAACCATTTTGTAATAGGGACTGGTATTGTCGCATTTCAGGAAAAACCTGCCGGAAGGTAAAGTCTGGTCGATCAATTGCTGCAAAAGATGAATTAAGGTAGGCAGGTGATCTTCCTCGATCATGATCTTTTGCTTAACTTCCAATTTGTTCAATTCCTCTAATTGCTGCTGGTAGTCTGCGATCTGTTGCTGTTGGCGGGCAATCATGGTATCTTTTTCCGCAATGATGATATGTGAGGGGCGGGCATTAAACCCGTCAATACTATCCAGGTAACTGACGAAAGCGCGTAAATGTAATTTATGCTTGTTGGTTCGGTGGTGTTTGGCCTTGGAACTGACATCATCGTCATCGATTAATTTGGCGATACCATCATGAACAATATCCCATACATGACGGAAAAACTCCGGTTCTTCGTCGCCTGAATTGACTTTCAGGAAATGGGCCAGGTGATAATGGTAAAACTCATCAAACTCGCTGGTATCCCGTTCGTACAGGTTATTTAGGAAATGACGGTCATAATGGCCCGGCCACCATGAGAAAGGCATGCCGATGTCGTAGGGGTGTTCCCGGCGTTTGAAACGCAGGCAGGGTTTGAAGTATTCTTTGGATTGGGCTTTCATGGGTACAAGCTTTTATCCAAATTTAAGCATTAGTTAAAAATATAATAGCGATCTTGTAATCGCTTACTTAATATGCGCCATATTATCACTTAATTTACTCTCCACCACCTTAGCATAAATTTGCGTTGTTGTCAGTTTGCTATGTGCCAACAATTTACTACAGTTTCTATAGGTACTCCATAGCCTTTCTTTAAGCCAATAAAAACACCAATATCCTATTTATGGGAATGGCGGTCAAAAGCCTCGTGTGGTTTAAAATACTTGTTGGGAATGGTTCGGTTATAAATTCCTATCATATGCTACAATGCTAGAGGTATGATTTTGGTTTTTGGCAGAACTAATGAGATATTTGTTAGCGTGTATGCAACACTTTCAGGTTTGGTATCTGAGCAACGTTTTGTCATGCTGTAATCATTAACAGATTAACTTATATCCAAACCCACGATGGTTAATTATTTGAATATTGGGGTCTGCTTTTAAATATTTTCGAAGTTTAGAAATATAAACATCCAAGCTGCGTGAACTAAAAAAATCATCATCGCCCCATATCTGCATTAAAAAAGCTTTACGGGTTAGCAGTTGGCTTCTGTATTGATATAATATCTTTAAGGCTTCACTTTCACGAGCTGTAAGCTTTTTTACTATACCCCGGTGCATTAATGTGTTTTGCCTTATGTTAAAACTAAATTCACCTATGTCAACGATGCTTATATCTATTGTTGAATTTTCAACTGTCAATAACCTGTCCTGGTTTAAAAGTACTTTTAAACGTATAATAAGCTCTTCCATATCAAAAGGCTTTTTTAAGTAGCCATTTCCTCCTACTTTAAAACCGTTAAACACATCGCTTGGCATGGTGCGTGCGGTTAAAAATAGTATTGGTGTACGTGTATCCTCAATACGAATTTTGGCCGCTATGTTTAGTCCGCTTTCAGAGGGTAGCATTACATCCAGTATCAAAATATCTGGTTTATGTGAAATGTAAAGCTCATAAGCTGCATTGCCTTCAGGGCTATGGATAACGGTAAACCCTCTGCTTTCCAGGCTGTCTTTAATAATAAGTGCCATAGCTAACTCGTCCTCTATCAACAAAACTTTATAAGGGTGCATACTGCGATAGTTTTATAATAAATATACTTCCGGTATCATCGCTTTTTATAGCAATTGTACCTCCATGTTTCTCTATGATATGCTTTACATAGTTTAGTCCCAAACCATACCCTTTTACGCTATGATCATTGGGATTAGGCACCCGGAAAAACTTATCAAAAACATTTTTTTGATACTCTTGCGCTATACCCGGTCCATCATCCTGTATGCTCAATTTTATACCTTTGGGTATATTCATACAGTCGATACTGATAGTTACCTTATCGGCAGAGTATTTTATAGCGTTATCTATCAAATTAATTATTACATTATATAGGTGTGTTTTGTCCGCAAATACAGTTTCGGCAGCTAAATAGTTTAGAGTTAAGCTAATAGGCTTTTCCTGTCTTATTTCTTGTGAGGCTATAATGCTTTCAATTAACTCTTTTAAATTAAACTCAGTCGGGTTCAGTGTAAAATCAGCACTTTCAAATATAGAAATGTTTAATATTTTGGTAACCATCGCAGACAGCCGTTCCAATTCGTTTGAGGCGGTGGATAAGTATTGTTCTGTTTTTTTATCATCTTTTAAAACATCAAAATATTGCATGCCCTGCACAGCGGCCAGTGTTGTGGCAATAGGCGTTTTCAGCTCATGCGATATGTTGCTAATGAAATCATTTTTAATATCGGCCAATTTTTTCTGTTGCAATATCAAATAAACATATATCCTATACATGCCCCCAGGAAGATAAGTAATATAGCAGATGCCATTATATTAAGAATCATTTGGCGAACAATAAGGATTGCAGGAAGTTTTACAGTCACTATGACACCGGGTGAGCCTGCACTTAATATGTCCGATTTGTTTTGCTGAATGAATTTCTCTAAATACAAACTATCATTTTTTAGGCTTAAACTGTCCATATATTCATGCATTAAATTCAATTGCTGCGCAAATGATTTAAAATACGGCGATTCAAAAACGATCTGCACCTGTTCGTCATGCGGTATCGGTTTAAAGTTATTATGTGTTTCTCCGAATGATATTATATTATTATAAAATCTTACTGTCCCGTTAAACAACATCCCATTACTTAAAAAATCCTTTTCGAGAATTTTTTTCAAAAGGGCGCTATCTATACGTTCATCAAATAATTGCTTTAGACGTTGTTCTATAGGGGTTTTTTGTTTTGTGCTATACCTATTTTTATAAGTTAATGCACTATACAAAGGTTTTAATTCATCAAGTGTAAAACCGTTTATTCTTTTGATCAAATAAGCGTAGGGATTTTTTTTTATCGCTATTGTATCCCCAGCAGCTATTGGGTATACAGCATAAGCAAACATGTGGGGATCTGTGCCTTTACCTGTAATGCCCAACTCGGCACCAGTATGATAAACACCTGTATTACTTTGCCAATGAAGTATGTGGTATATAAAATCTGTGTCCGATCTTATATACTGCTTTAACAGTATTTTGAATTGCGCTGCCTTTTTTTCGTTGTGCTCAGTCACAGCCTTATCCAGGATCTTCTGTATATCAACTTTAGCTTTTTCCCGACTAAGTTTATATTTATTAATAAGCCAAACAGTTTGCAGAAATAATATTCCTGCAATAGCAAAGCTCATTAAAATTACAACGTTCCTGATCTTTGATCTCATACTATAAATGCTGCTCTATTATTTTGCTGACATCATTAACCATTGTTTCTGAAAAGCCATCTTGGGAGTAAAGTATTTTACCATCCTTATTGATAATATATAAAACAGGACATGAATAGGCACGATATAAAGATTCAATTTTTTTACCATTATATACCGATGGCATGGTTATTTTACGATTACTTAAAAATAAATTCAATTTATCTTTTATTGGATCGTCTACGGTATTTACTCCAACAAAAACTACATCGCTTTTATCATATCTTGTATATAGTTTTTCCAGATCAATCATTTGCTGTTGGCACGGCACACAAGCTTTAAACCAAAAATCCATAATAACAATTTTATTAGCAAGTTTGCTTAGCTTAATGCTTTTATTATTTAGTGTAGGTAACTGCCAATCTGGGGCAATTGAACCTAAGGGCAATAGTTTGGATGGCCTGTCTATTTCCTCTGTAAAGTGTTCTTCTTTATTGTATGCAGATAGAGCGCTTTTCGAGAAACGGTCATCTCCTATTTCTGTATTAAGCTTAACATCGGTAACCCAATCATTAAAAGTTTGTATTCGTATAGCATTGTTGTTTATGTGGGTTAAAATAATGGTTGATTTAATAGGTAAATAAGACACTGTAGAAATACAATATTGCACGTAAGATGGATCGGTTGTTTTGCCTAACTGTACTTTAAGGCATTTTTCACCCTCAACAACCTCGTATCCAATTAAAGCAATGGGGTTATTATGCGTTTTATAATTTTGCATCATATTGTTAGCTTCCTGCATAAAAGGCATAAAAGCCATACTTGAGCTATAACGTTTGATTTGAGCTGGAAACTTTGCAGCATCAACCACAGTCAATTTTTTATAGGCATTCTCGTACAATGACGTTCCATTATAAATTTGCTCATTATCTGGTGTAAGGCAGGCTATGTTATAGCCTATCAAGGTATCTGCACTAACTCTTTCAAACAGATGATAAGAAATATTTTCTTTACGGATGGTGGTATCTTCGCCCACGTTCAATAACACATAGGTATCATGTAACTTATACTCGCCCGAGTGAATATTGCTTACGGTTTCATTAATTTTTTCAAGGATGCCTGTGATATTCCCACCTATAGTATCGACACCACTACCTGATGTTTTATACTCGTACATTTTATGCTCAACTGATTTTACCTGGCATTTGCAAATTGATGAAAAAGCGATGCTTAACAGCGTTAAAAAAAATACCTTCATTTTATTATTGTTTAGTTTTCCAAAAGTACTATATGGCATTGCCAGGCACAAACGTATTAAGGAACGTTAACATATGTATAGCTCATTTTAATTCTCAATTTAATCTTTAATAATACAAGGCCGGCGCCACCGAAAGAGCGGGAGTTTGTATATCAATCGTTGAACAATTGCTATGCCTGCAATCTTTTTTTTAGTTGTTCCATATCATCACTTAATTTACTCTCTACTACCTTAGCATATATTTGAGTTGTAGTTAGTTTGCTATGTCCTAACAACTTACTTACTGTTTCTATCGGCACGCCATTGGTTAACGTTACCGTAGTAGCGAATGTATGCCTGGCTATATGAAAGGTAAGTGGCTTAGTTATGTCACACGTATCAGCTATTTCCTTTAGATAACTGTTTAGCTTTTGATTGCTCAATGTCGGCAATACTTTCCCCTCGGCCAATGCCTGCGGATGACCTTTATACTTTTCAATGATCGCTAATGCTTTAGGCAATAATGGCACTCTTACCGGTTCGTTTGTTTTCTGCCTGTTGGTCGCAATCCAAATGTTATTCTTGGATTTTTCGATCAGGTTAGCTGGTGTTAGATTAAACACATCACTATACGCCAGTCCAGTGTAGCAACTGAAAATAAAAAGGTCTTGAACTACCTGCAACCGTACAATGTTGAATTTCTTTGCTTCAATCCTTGCCAATTCGTCTTTGGTTAAGTATTCCCGTTCTACCTTATCAAATTTTAACTGGTAAGCGTGAAAGGGATTGCGGTCAATCCATTCCAGTCGTACAGCAAGATTGATCATCTTGCAAAACCTTTCAATGTGTTTCATCAGGCCGTTGTTATTCAGGCCTTTTTGGCCTTTCTCCGGCGTTCTATTGCGCAAATAGTACTCGAAGTCTGTAATAAACTTGTAACTTAACTCGGACAGGTATTTATCACTCGTCTTAAACCGTTCTTTGATGAACTCTTTAATATACTTCTGCGTTGTATAATAGTTCTTCATCGTGCCTGGCTCCAATAGCTGCCCCTGATCGGAATTATGATACTCCATTAATTTGCATAATGTAAACTCGGCCTGGTCGCCCCCGGTAACTTTTTCTTTTAAGAGTTCTGCGGTGATAAATTTCTTCTGCAATAAAAGCTGTTGGTAGCTGTCAATAATTCCGGCCTTAAATTGGTCAAGGTACTTATTCAGTTTAACGATTTCTTCCCGGCTTCCCTTTGCCATTCCTTTAGTAGCGTTCCAGTTATTTTCCTCAATAGAGCGTTTAACAGAAATTTCGATGCGCTTGCCGTTTACAGTAATGCGGGCATAAATCGGTGATTTTCCAGCTTGGGTGGTCTTTTGCTTTTTAAGGTAAAAAGCAACGCCAAAGGTGTTGTTTGTGGTACTCATAGCTATTTCAATTAATAATTTCCAAAAGCATGGTTTTGACTGTTTTGATATGTCCCTTGAAAAAGGGGCACCGATTTGATTAAAAATAGGCATCAAACCGCATAAAAATACGTCAAAATAAACCAATCAATTAACTGACTATCAACATATTACAATGTTTTCGGTGACCCAAACGTAAGAATTTAAAATGGGTAACCGAATAGGTCTCATTTTCTTTGGTTTTACTTGAATAACTTGGGTTGAAATAAAAAGAAAAACCCCTTAAATCATACGATTTAAGGGGTTTTCGACTCGATTGGTATCGCTTTCGTCGGGATGGCAGGACGATTGATCCTTTCCGCAAATAACTATATATCAATAAGATGATAAAGACTTTTTAGAACTACTCACTGTTTTACTCACATACTCTTTAACAGCGAATGACACAAAAATAACGATCTTTTTTAGGTTATGCAAATACAATTCAGATTAGTCTGTTTCTTAGACAACAATTTAAGAGGGGCCTGCTCTGTTATTTTTTTGCTATAAAAATCTGCATAATAAACGAGTATTTCTAATCCTGAAAAATTTCCTTCTTTTAGCAAGCCCTTGTCTTTGGTTCCACAATATATAAAATTCATAAGTGGTACCATCAACGGTAAGTTTAAAACATACACCTCCTCACCTGAATGGACATTACCAGCTAGTGCTCCTAGCTTTACCTTCAAATCCTTTAGGAAGCTTTGTCGATTCTTTCGTTAATTTCCTTTTGCTCTAGTTTCTCCAAAGTGAGCCATTAGTTAAATAACGTGTTTTAAACCTTGACTTGTTCGATATGTTTAGCCCGATAATTCTTTACGGCATATAAAATCATACCAAAAACTGGCAAAACAATAATTATTACACAATAGCTTATTTGCTCGATGAAAAGCAACTTTTTCCTTACAAGAACATGGATACAACTCAATATAACCAGCACTATGTAAAAGTCAATCATTATACCCATTAGACAGGCATAGTCTCTTCCTAGGTTAATAAAATTTAGCATATATTAAATTTTAAGTTTTTATTCTGTTATTACTCCGAGATCACATGTTGCACCATTGCACGTAAATGTATTTGTTGCTATACATGGGGTAAATGTGAATGCGCATGTGACGTCAATTTCGCCAACTTTTCTACAATCACGATGATTTCGCAAAAATATGATTTCATCCTTTCCGGCTTGATCCAACGCCGCGGCCTTTGAAAATTCGACAGTGAAATTATATCTGTAACAAGACGTTGTTGTTTCAGATGTAGAAATTTTGCCGTTACTATCATATCTATTTGCCGTCTTTTGATTTGTGTTCCATTCCGTTGCGGTCCTTTTTATTTGACCTTTATCAAATACTTCTACTGCCAGAACTATGAGCTTCAAATATTCAAGCTTTTCCCCAGCATTCAATGATTGTACTTTATATGCATCATTAACAGGAAAAACTTTGTCATGGATGGCAATACTCCCTTGGTTAGTTTTTAAGTTGAACTTAAAATATGAATGCCTTTTATTGTCTTTTATCAAAAATTGTTCTCCCCGGATTAATGTACTGATTTCAATAAGGTCGTCCGACAAATTCACTCTGTTTCCATTTACGTTTACAGCTTTTCCCTTTAATTTTAATACAAGTTTGCCGCTATCGGCCTGGTTTGTATTAATGTCGGATAAGCCGAAATTTTTTGAGAACGCAGATAGTTGTGGATTTGCACCAAGTTTTAAACTTATTAATGATAGGGTTTCCGGTTGTAAAGCGTTGTCTTGAGTTTTGTTGATACTATCGTGTTTACACTTAGTGAATATCACTAAAATAATAACAATTAAGGGTAAAAATAAAAGAGTTTTTTTCATGATGATTAGGTTTGTAATTAAATAATTGGCCAATATGCGATTAAGCTATTCGCTGTTAAATGGATAAATGATTTTAACGCGACCTATTTAGACCTATCTAAGTCTGAATCATAGGCTAATGTTCGTAGATTATGTTGCTGGTACCTCCTTTTTTTAGTTAAATATTTTGAAGTATTAGTTTCTCAATGCCATCGATGAAGACGATTTTCACATAATGCTTTTAGCATCGTAGCTCTTTCTTTGATAGCGATTATAGCATAAGATGGTATTTTAGGTTTTTCAATAATGATTCGATTTGAAATAGCCTCACATTTAATAAACTCACCAGAATCGAAAAAAAACTGTGCTAAGTTTAACCTACTCTCAAAACGATTTGGTATCATATTAACCGAAGTCATAAAACATTTTTCAGCTTCCATTAATTGTCGATTCGCATAATAACATTTACCCAAATTGATATAAAGGATGGGCTTTATAAAAAGAGGTTCACTTTCTTTCAAAACCGCCATGGCTTCTTTATATCTACGATCTTTAATCAAAAGACTAGTATATTCTTCTATGAATTCATGATCTTGATTTAGTATTGGGTATAACTGTTGTAGCTCTTGCCAAGTATCAATATATAAAACTGGCTCAGCCCATTTTTTGTATGCAAAAAACTGCTTAGATAGTTGTCCATATAAAAATATTATTAGACTTATATCAAACAAAAAAAAAGCAAGCAAAAGAAAATGATATCGAATTGGGAAAACTATCAGTGGTTGATATATCAATACTACACTACTGATAAGACTTAAATAAATATAAAACATACATTGCCCCGACAAGCTGCTAAAACTATAAGAAAACAAACCGCTAAATATTATTGATATTAGGCCAGAAACAGAGCCAATTAATAACAATTGACTAGTTTTATCAGATATTTGATAAATTTTCTTAACCCTTAAGGAAACAATTATCAAAGAAGTAAAGAGAAATAGTCCAACAAAGCCCTGCTCACAAAAGATTTGCAAAAAGTCGTTAAAAGCAAAGCGCACAGTATCCGCTAAAAGCACCTCACGCTTATCTTGGTTACTCTCAGAAAAGTAACTTGCTTGGTATTTGTTATATTGATTTTCAAAATCACCGTAGCCTATACCAAGAACTGGCTGGCGTTTTATCATATTATAACTTACTTTCCATATCGTAAGCCTACCAAATGCTGAGTCTTGTTTAAATTTCAACGAAAAAAACACCAATAAACAAATAATTGGCAACAAAATCCCAGTGGTAAGAAATGTTATCTTCAAATTGAATCTGACAAATATCAAAAAAATGGTCGAAACAATGAGCCCAAGCCAAGAAGAGCGACAGCATGTCAGGGCTACAATAAATACGGAGATAATTACTATTGTCAAAGAAACAGGAATCAACTGAGCGAAAAGCCATTTTTTAGGAAAGAACAACAATATTGTTAAAATAAATGGAAAGCAAGAACTCAGATAGAGAGAATATTTTGCGGGATTGTCAAACTGTCCTGTAATTTTAAAATAAAAACCGTTTGATTCTAATAAACCTATTTTCTGAAAAATCCCCAAACAGAGACTTGAAAAGACGGATAAAAGAATTAAAATGGCAAAACCGAAATAAAATAATTTTCTTGTTTGCCTATTTATGGTGGATATATATCTTGTAAGAAATAGATACAATATTGTTAAACAAAAAATTAAAAAAACTTTATCTGTAAGCACGTATAAATGGGAAAAATACCTTACAACGATAATATATACTAGACTTAATGACAATAGAATATCAATCAGATTTATCTTTATTTTGTTTATCGGCCGGAATTTTACAAATAAGCACAAACTAAAAATCACCAAGCATAAGCATGAGAAATAAAACTCTAAGCGAGGGCCGTTGATATAAGGCCATTTTATATTTTCTGGTTTGACGAATGTGTGACAAAGGGCACACCCCAAAATAAGTAGAATTAAATAGAGGTATAACTTGTTATAAATAACTCTAAATGAAAGTAGCATTGGGTTTATAATTTGATGCATTTATCACTTAGAATTTTTCAGTTTTAATTGCCGATTGAACGGCCCTGTCCAGGTCTTTTAATACCTGCGGTTTATTTTCTTCCAACTCATTCCTGGCCAAGGCATCTTTCTCGGATAAACTAATGGAATACTGTTCAATAGTCACAACCCGCTTTTGTTCATAATTCTGAATTTCCTGCTTAATTTTTATACTATCCAAACCCGTAGCTAAACCATATTTTTGAATCAGTTCCCATTTCCTTTTGGTATTTCTGGATACGTCAAGTTGTAATAAAATGGCTGGCCTTTTTACTATCACAGGTACCTCACTGTTTGGTATATTTTTGAAAGTGATGGCTTTTTTCACTTCGTACTCCAGGTTTTGTTGATTTACAATTGCACTATCAACCCCTTTATTTAAACCGAAATTCTTTAATAATTGCCAGTTTTTATTTGTCCAGATCATTCCGGCTTTGTACAGATCCATCTTTTGCAGTATTGAAGGTCGCATCCGATCCAGTTTCGCTTTCGTTGAGTCTATTTGTTCCTTGTTTTGACTAGCCCCCAATGAACTTAATTCCGTAGCCTTTTTTAATTCATAATGATACAACTCGTCAGTTACCCTGGTACTATCGAGACCCTGGGTCAAGTGGAATTGCTTTAGTATTTGCCAGTTCTTCTGGCCCCATATAAATGCAGTATTGTATACATCCATTTTGTTTAAGTAGGCAGGCCTCATCTTTGCTACTTTCTTTTTCAGGGCATCAATTTCTTCTTTGCTTTGACTTGCGGTTAAAGATTCCAGTTCGGTCGCTTTTTTAAATTCATATTTGTACAGTTCATTTTTAACCTTCATGCTGTCTAAGCCTTTGGCTAAACCGTACTTTTTTAATTTTCCCCAGTCCAATTTAGCCAAATATGTTGATCGGGTTTGACGGTAGAAAGTTATATATGACCGGTATTGGTCTGCATTAAGGATACTGGTAAGTTGGTCGTTAATAAATTTATTGGAATCGGGTTTCAAGGTTGTTTTTAAGACCTTCAGATGGCTGATCTGTTGATTGAACTGGTCGACCTGGCTAGTGTTTAGTTTCAACTGCTTGTCAAAGTACAGCACTGCCGAAAGCCTTGACGGCGCTTGGGCCATTAGTAAGGTGGGAGGCAACAAAGTGCAACAAATGACGATTTTTACCAGTGTTTTGTTCATATTGTAGGCTTAGGTTGGATGATATGTTTTATTAGGGAATTAGACAATTAAGCATTAAAACCAGGCCCGGTTGCCATCGCCGGTTATGATAAACGGTCGTTCATACCCCTGTGAGTATTCGGGTACCAGGCGAAACAATACGTTTGTCGGTACGCCTTCGAATTGCAAGGTATGCGCCCCGTTTTCTGCTATTTTGGTACCAGTCAGCTTCCAAGTTGTGTCCCAGTAATATAGTTCATAGTTTTTGCCCGGTCTGAAAATCAAATATCGTTCCTGCTCATTTATAGTGATAGTCCGTTTATTAACTGTATCGGGGGCTAAAACTATTTCGTGGTTATAACCCTCAACAACCGGGTAACCGGCAGGTATTATATCATTGTTTTCGTAATACACGGGTAAATACACCACTCCTTTGGGCATCGTTGTAAAGGTTACCGAATCTTTTTTTGCTTTACCCCACCAGGTAGGTTGCCAATAGCCACCACTAAACACACAAGCGTAGGTAATTGGGACTTTATTTTCGGATGAGAATTGAGGGCATTTAACATCAGCACTCTCCCATATTTCATTGGTGATGTCGATATAGTTTTGGGTGCGCATAATGCCCTCAGGTATCTTTTCAGACTCATAGAAAGCTGCCAACGTGCCTGGTTGTTTTGAATAGGTTAACCTGAGCACTTTAGATGGTTCACGGGGTGATTTGTAATTCACTGGAGACGTTGTATTTGGAGCATCGTACTGGATGGCCTTGGCATCGGCATTGAAAACGGTATTGAAGTAATGCGAACCGGTCGATGTTGCCCAGTAAGGAATTGCATTGTATGATACCGGAATACCCTGTGAGCGCAATATGAATGCCTGTAGCGCCGTAATATCTTCACACGCGCCTTTTTTTCGCAAAAGCAATTGCAGCGCGCCAAGCCTTGGCAGCGGTTCATCGCGTTTTTCTTTGCCCCAGGTGTCGGTAAACCAAGTTTGGCAATTGGCTGAAAGATAATAGAGGGTTTTATCCATACTTGTCACTTTCAGACTATCACTTACCCATTTAAACCTTCCCTCGTAAATCGTGCGCCAATTTTGAAGCGGCTCGACAGTTACCCGATAAGGTAAAATATATTCGCAAAAGTCTTTGAAAGATACTTTTTGCGTTAAGGCACCCTGCCATTTACGGAAAGCGTTTTCGACATTTGAGATGAGATAAGCAGCTTTAATGTTTTTAATATCTTCTAAAACCACTGGCTGGGCAATCATCCCCGGTGTTTTACTTTTAAGGCTTTCAAGTGCTTGTTGTGCAGTTTCGAAATTAGGGTAAGCAAGTTCGTCAAAGGCTATTTTGTGCCCAAGACTATCTGTCCAATAATAATCCAGAGAGTAGTGGATATCCATGTTGGCAATTAAAAAGTATGTTGCCTTTAACTTTAAGGGATCGCCGCTTTTTTTATAGAATGTTATTGCTTTTTCAAGTTCGCTACGATTTGTACCGGCTTTTTTTAGTGCCGCTTCCACGGTAACGGGATATATTTTTTTGACCTGCGAAAAAGAGGTTAGGGATGCTAATATTAAGATAAAAAATACGGGTATTTTCATTATTATGAATAGTATTAAAGAAAGATAATTGATTTTTATTATACAAATACCCTATAAAATACAGCTATGTATAAAACGATATAAAATTGATATTTAAATAATAAGAAAAACGGTGCCTGTCGGCTCAAATGCAGGGGACAAAATGTAACTATCGTCTTATTTAATGGTGAAAGGATTCAGGTTAGAATTTTCTACAACTGGAGAGCGAAGAGGCTTTCTCAGAATGTAATAATGAGGATTAGTGTACCATTTTCCTCCTGAAGTTACTAAGGATCAAAGCTGTATCCGTAAAAATACCAATTAGCAACAAAATAAAATTATTTAGGATGAAATTAAACAAAATCGGTATGGGCCTGATTAACTTCTATTTA
>NZ_JBDSCA010000015.1:0-298414 GCF_039921305.1 Mucilaginibacter sp. | reverse complement strand
AAAATCATTCAGGTGCCTATATCGGCGGTGTCTACCTCTTCCCATTCCGAACAGAGAAGTCAAGCCCGCCAGAGCCGATGGTACTGCGGTAAAACGTGGGAGAGTAGGTCGGTGCCCAATCTTAAAGTTAAACCCCCATCATTTATTTGGTGGGGGTTTCTTGGTTTGTAACAAATTGCCGGGGAGGGACTATTTACTATATTTCAAATAGGCCATCCGCAACAAGTCAATCGCGTAAGCAACATCTTCTTCCTTCTTAATATAGAAACTTATCCAGCCCGAATTGTTAAATACATGGTGATCATTAATTAAACCCTGATTCATCAAATCGTATTTTATCTGCCTGCTAAATAATACATCCAGTAAACCATTGCTATGTACATGGCCAATCTCTTTGCCATTATAATTAAATTGAACTCCACCATACCTATGCATACCAATTGATACCCCCATTCCATCCAGATACCTCGCGTTCCAAATTATCCAGGTATTTCGCCAATGATGGATTAGTAAGCAACAAACACAATTTAAGCTGGCTATCAAAAATATGTGCCACTAGCGGAATTGATTTAAAAAGCCTAAATACTTCACAACAAAATTGAACATCTTATTTTTCGCTTAGTTCTTTAATATGCTCCATTACCCTAAAATGCACATTCCGCGTGATACTCTGAGCCCAAACATCATAATACCAAACCGGGAATACATATAGCTTATACCAGCTATTGCCGGTAAGCGTGGTAGTGCCATTGCCATTATCCGTTAATAAAAACTGTCCGCGAAGTATATCTATGTGTCCCATAATTTCGGGGTCGCGTGGTTGGTCAATAATATCAAAGGTCAAATCCTTATTGGTGTTATAAGTCACAATTTTTTCACCAAATGTATAACCATTGCTAAATATGCATTTACGCCCGGCACCTTTATAGTAGCCTGTAACTGTTGTAGCTATAGGGCTTGGCATACCAATTTTAAAAAGCCAGAAACTATTTTTCTGTTTGATAGGCTCAAATGCCACCACATTTTTCCAAACCTTATCCGGACTTGCTTTAATCACAATGCTGTCCGATACCATATTTTTATACTCATGTTTAGATAGCGAATCCACAATAAAAATGAACCCTAATAATGCAATAACGCTTACATTCAAATTCTGATCATCTCGTTTAAACATTGCACGGCCTATAAATGCCCCGGTTATTACAAAACCAAAAATCAAAGGAGATACAATGATGAGGCAAATGATTCCCTCACTCAAAAAGACGGCACTTAATATAATAGCCAAAAAACTATTGAATAATGAGTTTTTGGTAAGTTGCCAGCTGGAGTAATTAAGCTCTTTCCAAAACCAGGCGCTTATTATGCCCATTAAAATTGGTAGAACAATAAATTCCGAGAATATTAAAGTGGGTGAACCCATTCCATCTCGGTTAATATAGTATTTGCTTAGTCCAACTACAACTAGCGTAAATAGGTTAGGCATTATATAACCCAGTGCATTGTTATTAAATATTTTATTTTTCATGATTTGTTTTGATTGAGATTTGTATGAAAACTATTGTAGTAAAAAGATCAACAACAAAACCATTAACCGGTAACAAACCCAGCTAATACTAAGTGCCCAACCGAGGCTCAACAAATGTGCCCTGCGGATATGCTCCAAAAACATCAAGCCGGCAACAAACAAAAAATATAATACACAAAATAAGGGTGCAATACCGAACAATTTTGCCATAAGCAATCCGGGTAAGAGTAATAATGCACCAGCAAAAGATATTGTCATCATATTACCTAAATAGCTCCACAATTTATCTTTTGCAATAAAGCTGATTATAATCCCTTGAAATAACATTTGGCCACCGCACACAATATACTCTCGGTAAGCAGATCCCTGAGGCAACAACCCATGCATTAACTGCACATAGCAGGTTAAAATGTATGATGTTACTGCCCAGGTAAAAAGCAGATAAGCAATCCTATACTTTAACTTGAAACTTGGCTGGTACAAAAAAGCATCATGTTTATCAGCCGGAATAATAACCCGGCGATTGTATGATATAAAAGCATAAAACTTGCTCATTATCCAAACAAAGGGTGCAAAAGTAAACAACGGCTTTAAAAATGGAATAGCCTGCCCCAATATTTTGAATAAGCTTTTTATGCCATAGCTTACTTCTCCGGTAGCTTTATTAACCAAGGCTATTTCGTTAACGGCACGTTCCCTGTCTAATAGAGGGTATGCATCTGCTGTTAAGTGTTGATAGGCCATTCTACCATCTTTTTCCAATAAACTGGTTCTAACAAATGCGCTGGTGTATAAACGGCACATAGGGCATTCGGCATCAAATAATATCAAATGATTGTTTAAGGTTTTCATTATTATCAAGATTGAATTTTCAGTAAAAATTGAAATATATGGTGAAAAAAATCTATTTAAAGATTTTTAAAATAGAACCCCAAAACCAACTCTCTTCAGCCTTAAGCATGGTTTCCAAAGTCTTATCCACGTTTTTAGCCAGCTTATTAATATCCGTTACCGATTGGTTAAAGGTTTTAAAAGCAGGGTCTTTAACATCTCCTTGCACTTTTGATAGTTCATCTAAAATTTTAATTACCGGGTCAAGCTCCCTCTTCCTGCGTTCTTTGGCAACTTGCCTTGCTATATTCCAGGTATCTTTATCAGCATAAAAATATTCTTTGCGTTCGCCGGCTTTGTGCTGCTTTTCAACCAGGCCCCAACCTATTAGATCGCGGAGCGTCATATTGGCGTTTCCACGCGATATGCTTAATTCTTCCATGATCTCTTCGGTAGTCATCGAATCCGGCGTAATAAGCAATAAAGCATGCACCTGCGCCATAGTACGGTTTATACCCCATTCCGAACCCAATTTGCCCCAAGCCTCAATAAATTTTAGTTTCGCTTCTGCTAATTCCATATACAAATATAGTCATATAATTAAACTTTCAAAATGTATTGAAAGTTTATGAGGAAAAATTATTCTATCGTCGCTAATTCCTAATTTATCATAAATTTGGAATATAATCATGATTTACACTGTACCCCAACTCCGAACCGTAAACGTAATGCGTTATGTTACGCCTTTGCGTGAAGGCGGTTCGCTCCCCGCCATTGCCGAAGCCGATGATGAGTTTCTATATGTACTCAAATTTCGAGGCGCGGGCCAGGGCGTAAAAGCCTTAATAGCCGAATTGATAGGCGGCGAAATAGCACGTGCCTGTGGCCTAAAAATTCCGGAATTAGTGTTCGCCAATCTTGATGCTGCTTTTGGCCGTACCGAACCCGATGAAGAAATTCAGGATTTGCTTAAAGCAAGCGTAGGCCTAAATCTGGCGTTGCATTACTTAGCCGGAGCTATCACTTTTGATCCTACAGTAACAGCATTGGATGCTAAACTGGCTTCGCAAATAGTGTGGTTGGATTGTTTATTAACTAATGTAGACCGTACACCACGCAACACCAATATGCTGATATGGCATAAAGAACTTTGGTTAATAGATCACGGAGCAGCGTTATATTTTCACCATTCCTGGGATAACTGGGAAGAACAGGCGAAACGTCCATTTGCGCAGGTCAAAGATCACGTACTGCTTCCCCGCGCAAGCGAGCTGGAAACAGTGGATCAGGAATTCAAAGCTATCTTGACTCCTGAATTAATACGGGAAATAGTTGGGTTGATACCCGATGAATGGTTGCTGCGCGAAGATCAAACCGATACCGCCGCCCAGATGCGCGAAGTATACGCCCAATTTTTGATCACCAGAATATCCGTATCACAAATATTTGTAAACGAAGCGCAACATGCCCGAGAATCACGTATTTGAGTATGCCACCATCCGCGTTGTGCCCAGGGCAGAGCGCGAAGAATTCCTGAATGTTGGGGTGATCTTATATTGCCCAAAACAAAAATTCCTGCAAGCCATGATCGTGATCGATGTAGCTAAGCTAACCGCATTTTCATCGCATTTAGATATTATGGAGCTAGAACAAAACCTATGCGCATTTGAACGGATCTGTAATGGCGCAAAAGAGGGAGGCCCCATAGCTACGCTGGATATTGCCTCGCGTTTCCGCTGGCTGACTGCTACACGAAGCACCATTGTACAATCTTCAAAAATACACCCCGGTTTAACCACCGATGCAAAACGAACACTAAACAGATTATACCACCAATTGGTATTATAAAAAAAGAGCGATGGATACCCTCATCGCTCTTTTCGCTATTGGTTACAACCAACAACATCAAGCCAGCTCAAAAGGCAATTTCCTATATCGCTTACCTGTAGCCGCAAAAATTGCATTACCAACTGCCGGAGCTACTGGCGGCAAGCCAGGCTCACCCAAACCAGTCGGCGCATCTTCCGATGGTACAAATTTTACGATAACCTCCAAAGGCGCATCCTTCATCCGCATAAATTTATAGGTATGAAAGTTCTTCTGCATCACAGCGCCTTGGTCAAAAGTGATCTTGCTAAACAGGGCATGGC
Source organism: Mucilaginibacter sp. (assembly GCF_039921305.1). Lineage (GTDB taxonomy): Bacteria > Bacteroidota > Bacteroidia > Sphingobacteriales > Sphingobacteriaceae > Mucilaginibacter. The sequence goes on along the minus strand of NZ_JBDSCA010000015.1, from coordinate 293,908 downwards.
TCAAACCATCCACAATAGCGCCCTGAACCTGGTTTTCGGCACCGCTAAGGTTAACCACCCTGCCACAATTAATGGCCGAATAAACTTTGGTTACCCTTAACTTACCATTGGTTTTAGTGATCTCGGCCACATGTGCCGCATAGGTATGAAATGAGAAGTATGATGCAAAACCGTAATAAACATTAGGCCTGGTATTTTTACCCCACTTACTCATTTCGGCAACAAGGTTTATTACACTTTTAAATTTGTCGATATCATAACTAACCTGTCCAACAGGTGCGGTTTTGGCTTTTTCCAAAAGTTCTAATCGCAAAGCGATCGGGTCTTTTTTCATTTCGTGAGCAAGCTCATCCATAAAGGTTTCATCAGCAAAAGCAGCCACATTACTTGTAGGTGCGCGCCACGGACCCATTTGTATATTGGTTTTAACCGAATGGTTATCATGCCTGAAATGCGGAATAGTAGCGGCAGGGAACCCATTAGGTACCGAAGCCCCACCAAACGAAGCCGAACTTACATGCCAGCCATCAAGCGTATTATCTTTGCCAATAACTGCTTTATATTTATACATGGCCGGTGCGCGGTAAAAATCGCCTTGTATATCATCTTCACGTGTCCAAAACATTTGTACCGGGCATTTGGCTGCTGCCGATATCAAAGCAGCCTCTACACCGTTATCCGGACGTAATTTACGGCCAAAGCCACCACCCTGGCGTGGCATACCCAAACTCACATTCTCTTCCGGGATATTCAGCGCCGCAGCCACAGAAGTCCGCATATTAGCCGGAACCTGTGTAGGCCCATAAAGCTCACATTTGCCATCCCTAACATCAGCAAAAAAGTTAATTGGCTCCATTGGCGCGTGCGATAAAGCCGGGCACTCATAAATGGCTTCAATCACTTTACCGCCGCCTGCAAAAGCAGTTTCAATATCACCATCATTACGGCCGGGCTTTTCACTTTTTTTCAATATCATTTCCTTAAAAACGATATCATGCTCGGTTGTACTTTCCAGTTTGCCGGTATCTTTCCAAACTACTTTCAGCTTATCCCTGCCTTTTTTTGCCGCCCAGGTTGAGGTAGCCAAAACAGCTACAACATTACCAGCCTTAACCACATTTTTAACCCCGGCAACCTTACGTGCCTCGGTATCATCAAAAGAATCTAATGATTTGCCAAAAGCCGGCGGTCGTGATACCATCGCGAAAAGCATTCCCTCACGGCGGGTATCCATACCATACAAAGGTTGTCCGGTAACTATCTTTTTGTTATCAACATTGGCAACACGTGTGCCTATAATTTTAAAATCTTTTGGGTCTTTTAATTTAACATCGGTAGGCACAGGTAACGTAGCCGCTTTGGCAGCCAGATCACCATAGCCTATTTTCTTACCGCTTGGCTTATGTATTACAAAACCATCCTCAGCATAACATTCGCTTTCCGGAACATTCCATTGCGTAGCAGCAGCACTAATCAGCATCACACGTGCTGTTGCTCCCGCCTGTCTTATCGGTGTAAAACGGCTGCGTATAGCACCGCTACCACCTGCAACCTGGTTACCATATTTTTTATCCAGCGGAGCCATTTCTACATAAACAGAATCCCACTTTACGTTCAGCTCTTCAGCTAATATCATAGGTAAGGCGGTTTTTACTCCCTGACCAATTTCCGGGTTCGGGGCCATCAGGGTAACCAAACCTTTAGTATCTATAGTAATATAAGCATTGGGTGTAAACACAGCGCCTTCGGCAATATGCGCTGGTATTTCGGCTTCGCTTAACAAGCTAAAGCCAACCATTATGCCGCCACCGGCAATGGTAGTGATCCGTAAAAAATTACGTCTGGATACTGGTGCTTTTACTATCATTTGTGGGCGACTCCTTTCTTAGCTGCTGCCAAATGGATGGCTTTACGTATCCGCGCATGTGTACCGCAACGGCAAATATTATCCATGTTGGCATCAATATCCGCATCGGTTGGGTTAGGGATCCGCTTTAGCAAGGCCGCCGCCGCCATAATCTGGCCCGACTGGCAATAACCGCACTGCGCCACATCAACCTCCTCCCATGCTTTTTGCAAAGGATGATCACCCGTAGCGCTTAAACCCTCTATCGTAGTGATTTTATTGGCACCTACTGCCGCTATCGGGAACGAGCACGACCGTATAGCCGCGCCTTCCAAATGTACGGTACAGGCACCACATTGGGCAATTCCGCAACCAAATTTGGTTCCTACTAAATTCAAATGATCGCGCAAAACCCATAATAAAGGGGTATCGGCATCGGCATCAACAGCAAGCATCTTGTTGTTAATGTTAACGTTGTATTTAGCCATAAAAAGTAATTTTAATCTAAGCTATCACTAATGCAAAACATTACAAAGTATAAACGGCTAACATCTAAAATATTACATTCACTGATATCAAATCAGGGATACGACTCAATATTTGTTTAAGATATTAACTCACTCAAATATCATCACTACAAAGGCGCAATCTACAATGGCAATTGGCAATTTTGGAAGCGCAATTGGCATATTAAATAAATGTGTTTACCGATTAAAAGTAAGCAGCCGCGCATGTTTAATATGATTATGTGGTTTGCCATTTAAATGATTTATGTATTGCAAAACCGTAACTGCGGGCTACTTTAGCCATAATTCTGTTCGCAAGCCTTCAAAAGTTTTAGCATAATTGCGTTTGAGCATCATTAATGGTAAAGTAACTAGATCTTGGATTAATTGTCAACAATACATTACATTTGGTTTTACCATTAACCAGGAAGGTTAATGGTTTTCTTGACCAATTAGACCAAATTTGTAAATTTCTTATCTCTTCATTGGAAAAAATTGTACATTTCTTCTTCTATCATTCTCATATGTGCAAAATTTCTAAAATCGTCATTCTGTTTTTTTTGCTGAATGCTCATTTCTCATACGTTGCGGGTCAATCCAAAATAGTACCAGGCAAACTAAAATGCGAATTACGAATCAATCCCCTGGGGGTTGATATAAGCAAGCCCGGTTTAAGTTATATCCTGCAAAACATTGATGCCAAAACAAGGGCGGTCGGGCAAAGCGCTTACCAGGTACAGGTATCCAGTACACCCGATTTTAAAAATGGCGGCGATCTGTGGGATTCTAAAAAGGTAATGAGCGATCGTATGGCTTATATCGCTTATCAAGGTAAAGCTTTAAGATCAAGTCAGCAATGTTGGTGGAAAGTACGTGTATGGGATCAAAATGGTCAGTCATCTGCATGGAGCCAGGCTGCTACCTGGACAATGGGTATCATGAGTTCTGTAGATTGGCAGGCAAAATGGATCAGCGCTGAAGGTGCAGATAAGTATGCATTATCGCCGGTAGGTTACAAGTCCAAAAATACCGCTAATGGTGATGAGTTGAAATGGGTGCAGATCGACCTGGAGAAACCACAGCCGTTTTCGGAAGTCAGGTTATATCCCACCTTTTTTGAGGACCGCGCGGCTTTTGGCTTCCCTGTTCGCTTTAAAGTGGAATTATCTGACGATCCATCTTTTAAAACAAGTGTTATACTGGCCGATTATTCAGCTCAGGATTTTAAAGCACCAGGTTATGCGCCTGTACACATCTACCCAAAAAACACAGTAAACGGCAGGTATGTGCGGATAGCGGTTAATAAAATGACCCGGACCGGATTTTCTTTAAGGCAGATCGAGGTGTGGTCTTCCGGTAAAAATATCGCTGCGGGTAAACCCGTACAAGCTTTGGATAGTGAGAATGACAATGGTTTTAATAAGGATAACCTGACAGATCGGGTGGAAGACTATAGTACCTTCCCGAACTATTCTTCGGTAATGCTGAGAAAAGAATTCGGGGTTAAACCGGCGCTCATTCGTGCGGTTATCCATATCAGTGGGCTTTCTGAATACGAATTAAATATTAACGGCAAAAAAAGCGGACGGCAACTACTTACACCGGGATGGACGAACTATCGCAAAACGGTACTTTATGATACGTATGATGTTACCCGCCAGCTTAAAAGCGGTAATAATGCCATGGGTATCATCTTAGGCAACAGCGTGTATAATATCCAACCGGATACTTTGCGGTATGTGAAATTCATTACCACTTTTGGACCGGCAAAGGCCATGGCACAGTTGCGACTTGAATATGCTGATGGGTCTGTTAAGACCATTGGCACAGATAAAACATGGCAGGTTTCGCCCGGCCCAATTACTTATTCTAATTTATACGGCGGTGAAGATTATGACGCGAACCTGGAGCCAGTTGGCTGGAATAAACCCGATTTTAAAGCCGGCAATAGCTGGGCCTTTGCCATTGAAACGCCGGGACCCGGAGGGATATTAAAAGGGCTTTCCTGTTCGGCACCACCCATAGAAGTGATCGATCGTATCAGGCCCGTTAAAGTAACCCGAATTAAAGATAATTTATGGCTTTATGATTTTGGGCAAAATGCGTCCATGATGCCAGAGCTAAATATAAGCGGGCCTAAAGGTTCATCGGTACGGATGATACCTTCGGAGCTTTTAGGGAAAAATGGTTTGGCGGACCGGACTTCGGCTACTCAAAACGGTGTCAGGCCGGCCTGGTGGCAATATACATTAGCCGGAAAAGGGCAGGAAAAGTGGTTGCCGAAGTTCTTTTACCAGGGTGCCCGGTACTTGCAGGTAGAGTTATATCCAGCTACGATAGGTGGAGAACTACCTAAAATCAATGAACTTACTGATGCTATTGTACATTCTTCATCAACACCTGTTGGAAATTTCGAAAGTTCAAATACCTTATTTAACCGCATATATACCCTGGTGCGCTGGGCACAGCGCAGCAATATGATGAGTTTGATGACTGATTGTCCGCAAAGGGAAAAAATGGGCTGGCTGGAAGAAAACCATCTTAACGGCCCTTCGTTGCGGTATAACTTTGATATGGCACCTCTTTTTCGGAAGACGATGAATGATATGTTTGACGCGCAACTGGATAACGGTTTTATACCCAATATTGCCCCGGAATATTTCATCGCGGGATCGCCTGATCTGACTAATAGCTTGCGCAACTCTCCGGAATGGGGTGGGTCGTTCATTATTGTACCGTGGCAGCAATATTTGTTTTCGGGAGATATATCCCTTTTGCAGCGCTATTATTCAAGTATGAAACGTTATATAGGGTTTTTATCAGCTGAAGCAAAAGATCATATCATCTATACCGGGCTTGGCGATTGGTACGATATTGGCCCTAAAGAACCTTGGGGGTCGCAATTAACGCCGGTATCATTTACCGCGACAGCCATTTATTATTATGATAACTGGATCATGTATAACATTGCCAAACAATTAGGTAACGAAAAAGATGCCATAGCATTTAAAATGGAATACGAACAGATCCGGATCGCTTTTAATAAAACCTTTTATCACCCGGAAACAGGATTATATGCCACGGGTTCGCAAACTACAAGCGCTATGCCTTTGTTTTTTAATATCGTTGAACCTGAAAACAGGCAGAAGCTATTGGACGCGCTGATAAATGATATCAGGAAGCACAATAATAGTTTTACTTCAGGTGAAGTAGGCTATCGGTTCGTGTTAAGGGCCCTGGCCGACGGCGGCCGCTCGGATGTGGTTTATGATATGAACAACCAGTCGGATAAACCGGGATATGGTTACCAGCTTAAAATGGGCGCAACAAGCTTAACCGAAAAATGGGACGCGGGTGTCGGTAATTTTGGATCACAAAATCATTTTATGTCGGGCCAAATTAACGAATGGTTATTTAATGATCTGGTCGGGATCTCCCCGGACGAGGACGGGCCTGGCTTTCGGAAATTTGTTGTCAAGCCGGCATTTTTAAAAGATATGGAATGGGTAAAAGGTTCTTTTAAGTCTATCAGCGGTGATATAAAAAGTGAATGGAAAAGATCAGGAGATCGGATCATTGTTGATGTTACTATTCCGGTAAACACCATAGCAACTGTTTATCTACCTGGAAATGATCCGTCAGTAGTTTCAGAAGGTACAGGTTCTGCTGCTAAAGCAAAGGGCGTAACATTCATCACGAAAAACGATGGACTCCTAAAATTCCAGGTAAGCTCCGGCAATTATCATTTTATCTTGAATACCAAATAAATTAGGACAAGCGCTACATCCCTGGGTGGTAGGTAATTGTTGAGGAACTGGATTAATTTTTATTAGTAAATAGCCGTATAAATGCGATCTTTTACGCTTGCACCAGTTATTAATGCATTTTTTATGATCGTTTATTTAACTTATATACTGAGTTTTATAAGATTTTGGCGACATGCCCGTTTCTCTTTTAAATAGCCTGGAAAAGTAGGACATGTTCTCAAACCCTAAGGCATAGGCAATTTCAGATACCGCTTTGTCATTTGCAGTCAACCTGTTCTTCGCTTCATTTATCAGTGCTAAATGAATAAGGTCCTGAGCGGTTCTGCCGGTTTCAATTTTCAACAGATCGGTAAGGTAACGACGTGAAATATGGAGTTGATCTGCCAGGTAAGCCACACTTGGCAAACCTTTATCAAGCGACCCGTCTTTAATATACTTGAGTAAAACCCTGTTAAATTCGGTAACGGTTTTTCCCGATAGTTGTTTTCGGTTGATGAATTGCCTTTTATAAAATCTTTCTGCCAATTTCAGCATCGAATTAATGCTGGCTAAAATGATCTCCCGGCTAAATTCATCTTCGTTATTATTATACTCCATTTCTATGGCATTAAAAATATTCCAGATAATTTTCTCTTCCTTTGGTGCCAGGTGCAGGGCTTCATTGGCTTCGTAGTCGAAGAAAGAATATTTTTGAATCTCCTGGTGTAAGCTATGTCCATTCAAAAAATCTTCATGAAAAAACAGGATATACCCGTCCTCTTCAAATTCCAAATTTCTCATTTCGATCACCTGGCGGGGCTTCAGGAACACCATTGATCCCTTTTCGTGGTCAAGTTTAGTACGGCCGTAAATCATAAACCCCGCCTTTACCCGCTTTAACCCGATCATATAACAATCACTGGTATACTCCGGGTGGTTTATCACCATATTTTCTTGTATCCTGACCAATCCGATCAGTGGATGCTCTGGCGGTGCCATACCGTTGGCGCGCGCCATTTCACTAATAGATTTAAAGTGTTGCATAGTATGCTATTTTAAGATGATCAATTTAATATAAAGATATGATCTAAAGTATGTAACCCCGATCGTTACCGAAGAAAAAGCCTGATCAGTTTATCAGTAAGACTTCCAAAAGGGGCATGTAGCAGGTCCATACCATTCCAGCGTCCCTGCTCGTATATGCCCTTGGCATGACTCAGCGTGCGGAAACCCTCTATTCCATGATATTGCCCCATGCCGCTTTCTCCAACTCCTCCAAAGGGGAGATCATCCTGGGCAATGTGTGAGAATGTTCCATTGATGGTAACATTGCCAGAGGTAGTGCGAGTCAGCACTTTTCGTTTATCGTCATTATCGTTACCAAAATAGTAGAGTGCCAGTGGCCTTGGCCGTCTGTTTACATAATCAATAGCATCATCAATAGAACGATAAGGAAGTATAGGCAATATAGGGCCAAAGATCTCCTCATGTGCAACCTTCATGGCATCGGTTACACCCAGTACAATTGCTGGAGGCATGGTGTGCGGCCGGCTCAATGCATCACCAGGCCTGTTACCAACTTCAATAACCTTTGCTCCATGTGTGCGGGCATCGTCCAATAATTCCTTTAATATGGCATATTGTTGCTCGTTCACAATCGATGTATAGTCTATGCCTGTCGGACCTTCCGGATAAGCGGTTTTTACGCCCTTGTCGTAAGCCTTAATGAAGGCATCAATTTCAGTTTCGTGTACCAGCGCATAATCAGGCGCTATACATGTTTGCCCCCCACTAAGCAATTTTCCATATACGATACGGGATACAGCCTGGTCATGCGAGTACCCTTTAGCGATAATGACCGGAGATTTGCCGCCCAGTTCCAGTGTAACAGGCACAAGGTTCTCGCTTGCCGCCTTCATTACAGACCGCCCTACTGATGTACTGCCGGTGAAGACAAGATGGTCAAAATGTAATTTAGAAAATGCTGCACCATCGCTATTTACAAGCGTCACTTGCTCTTCCGGAAAAACATCCTTAAACATGGCTTCGATCACCGCATTAGTTGCAGGCGTAAACTTGGACGGCTTAAGGATTACCCGGTTACCCGCAGCAATTGCAGTTACTACAGGCATCAATGATAAATTAATGGGGTAGTTCCAGGGTGATATAACACCAACTACGCCAAGTGGCTGGTATTCCACACGGGCTTTGCCAAGCCGCATGTGCAATGCTACATGGCGTCTTGTTGGCCGCATGAATTTGCGAAGATGGCGATCCAGGTATTTAATACCTTCAATCACACCTAAGATCTCTACGATGTCCGTCTCGTGCCGTGAGCGATGGCCAAAATCAGTATTGATCGCGTCTTCGATCTCTTTTTTCCTGTCAATCAATGCAGCTTTAAACTTTTTCAGATCAGCCCTGCGCTGTTCAAGTGTGGGTGCGCCGTCGCGCAAAAAGGCAGCGCGCTGTCTATGGAGAATATTGCTGAGTTGATCAGCATCCGTTGTTGTTGTGTTAGCCATTTGATTTAATTTTTGAATGTCCGACTAAATGCGATCTGTTATTTGAGCAGTTTTGCGTTTTTTGCAGTATTAATTAGTCCGTATGCCATTTTAGGGGCAATCCGGTTTATCAGGTATACCAACTTGGTGTCGCCAACACGTATGGTAAACTTATTCTTTTTAATACCCGCGATCAGTTCATTGATCAATTTCTCAGGAGGGATCCCTTTTGCTTCAAGGCCTTCCGTCATGCTTGTTGCTACTACAGGAGGCAAAAGCTCAAATACCTTAACCCTGCTGTTTAGTATCTGCAAATGATCTCTTAACGACACCGTATAGAAGCATATTGCCGCTTTGCTGGCCGAGTAGGTCGGGGCCAAATTAAATGGAACATAACTCAGCACCGATGATGTATTGATGATGGCAGCTTCTTTTTTTGATTTCAACATTTCGATAAAAAAGTTGGTCAAGCGAATTACTCCGAGATAATTAATATTGATCTCGTTTTCTGCTGCTTCAAAATGTTTATCATTTGCTACACCTAAATTCGCCGGTCCGCTCATTACACCGGCATTATTGTATAAAATATCAATCCCGCCAAGTTCCTTAATCTTATCAAAAAGTAATTGCGCATCGTTGGCATCGGCTACATCACTTTGTATCGCGGTTATAGCTGGATACGATTTTTTGACAGCATCTAATTTTGCCTGGTTCCTGCCCGTGATAATTACTTTGGCTCCATTGGCCAGAAACTGTTTTGTTGCTTCTAATCCGATACCTGCGGCACCACCTGTGATCAATATTGTTTTTCCTTTTAATTCCATGATTTTTATAATTTTAAATTGGTTGATACTATTTATACACCGAATTGGTTTAAATGATAATCGATATGCATCGTCAGCAGCCTGCCCCATTTATTATCACTCATGCGACCGAAAAAAGGGTGGGGCCCCCAGTTCGCTGTGGTTTTACTGTTACACGCTTTAGTTATTATTTCGAGCAGTAGTTTTTTCTCGTGCTCAAAGTCAAAATGTTGTTTTGGCGGTATTTTAAAAGTTAGGGGTACTTGCAGTCCTTTCGGTTGTACTGAAAGCACGTCTATCAATAACCACTTAAATAAGGTTCTTGACAGGAGGTAACTTTCATCCGGAAGATCAAAATATTCTAATGCACTGCCGGTTGCCAGGTTAAGATGATGCAGCATTTGATCGGGTGTCATCGTTCCCCATTGCCTTTGGGATTGTGGGCTAAGGTTATTAACCCTGCTGGTTAACGTTTGCAGCATCTTCGGCGAAAAGAAATCCCTTCCTTTTATTCGTTTCACAAAAGGTTCTTTTAATGTACCCTTAATGATCGGCCAGGTACTCGCTATTAAATACCTGTTGATGATGTTTCTTTTAAGTTTCGCTTTGGGTGACATTTTTATGCTTTTATCTTCTGATGATACAAATGTAGCCCGATTAAATGCCTGATTTGTAGTACAAAAGGAGGAATGTCTAACACAAAAAAACCATCTGCGACAGGTTTGGGGTTAAGCATTGTCAAATGTTCCGTTGAACTGATAAAGGGTACGGTGAGCTTTGATATTACCCTTGGCTTAACCACTTTCAAGATCATCCTACCACTTACACAGCAAACAGAAAATGATCAGCATCACTGACCGTGATGCTCTGCGTCAATATTTCTGACCATCACTTTGACGACCTTGCCCAAAAATCAAATCTATGGATACCGCAATTTCATTATCTACCCGTTCTCTACAGTTTTTCGTATTAGGCAGACGTTGGCAGTCGGACCTGGAGTTCTTTAAGTTAGAAACGAACTTTTTGCAACGCCTGATCAGAGAATATACGCTTGATCTGCCGGATAGCGCCCTGCTGAAGATAGCGGGCAGGAACCTGATCAAACTAAAGGAAGACAGCCGCCAAACAGATGTCATTCTGGATGAACAGTTGAAACAGTTGGAATTGATGGCAGAGGATATCATCCCGGAGAACACAGCTGAGATCAGTGTTGTTCAGGTACAACTTGAATACCTGATGGTCAATCTGACCAAGGAATATCGGGCCGTTAAACGCGAAATATTTAAGCTGATCGAAGGGTCATCGTTGAAAACAACCTGATCACCGGCTAAGCATACAAATATCTCCCGCATAAATTGCGGGGGATTTACTATCAACAAAAGCCGTTGCTAAATAGCGAACTCCTTTTCTAAAAAGAAGTTCCGTCCGTCATGTTCCCATTCCAGTGCGGCTTTCCAATGGCCTGATTCCAGACCATCAATAACAATGTCAGCTACTTGCCCCTTGTCTGTATTAAAAGGCAAGTACTTACTTTGAAGCGGACAGAGCGGGCTGCTTAACCTCACCCGGCCTTTGACAGGGTGACAAAAATAAAACCGAAGCGTTCTCATAATCTGTTTTTTAAGCATTCACCTATTTTGTGGGGAAGATCAGAAGCGGTAATTTCTGCCTCGATAATGCATCCCTTGTTGTACTATGCTGGAACAGCCGTTTCAAATAAGAATATTGGTGATGGCACAAGGCCAGCAATCCCGGATCGGATCCATTACAATAGCTTTGGAGGCGATCATCGATATCCTTTCCATTGACGATCTTGTAATTGATCTGGTCGAAGTTGAATTTGGCTACGCGCTTTTTGAAACTATCCTGTTTTTCCAGGTCCTTCGCTTCCTGATCACCAGACTGATGAACGTGAACAATATCGATCCCGAAATTCAACAGTTTTCCCAGGCTGGTCAGAAAATGCACCGGTTCTATTTCAGCCTCATCAAAGGTGGTCGCGAAAGCAACTTTTTCAATAGGTTGATAAACATGACCGGAAGGGAACACTAAAATAGGTTTAGAGGCATGTTCGATAATAGCCGTGATCTCACTGCTGAAGAAGAAATGGCTGGTGAAACCATGATCACCTTCACCCATCACGATCATTTCAATATCACGGGTTTTGATGATCTCGTTCACATTATCGGCAAGGTCCCCTTCACAGCAGATGGTATGCAGGCCAGGCTTGTGATCCGTAGGCATATTCCCGATGATCGCTTCCAGTGCTTCCCGCTGGTGTTCCATACTCTTTTTGTTCTGTTCCTCTTCCCAGCCCAGCTCACTACTTACATAGGCCCCGCCCGCGTAAAACGCCGGAACCGGCATCAGGATCTGGTGATGGCATAAAAGAACGTTAGCATGCATATTTGAGGCTAAAACCACAGCCGTATTTCCGGCATTGTCCGAGAAATCGGTTAGTACCAATATTGTTTTCATGATCTTGGTAATTAAGTAATTCGTTATACAAATTTGCGGGAAGTACATGGAACACCCTATGATCCTGATCACTTTAGTTATTGATGTTGAACATATTGTAAGAATTCTCAAGATCCGGAATTGTGCGTATCATCATCCGAACGGGTGACGGTCATCACTATTAATTATCCCTTTCCTCATCAACTTTACATCAACAATCATTTGAAAATGAAAAAGTTGATGATCGTATTCCTCGCAGCCGTCCTGATCGCCGGCTTGCAACAAATGGTCCATGCACAGGAACGGGTATCACCCGACACCTCGGTGGCGGCCATTATACAAAAACAATTCGGCGAACGTCAGGTATCAGCCTCCCTGTATTATCCGAGCGCAGTTAAACGTTTTTATACGGCCCGTCAATTCTCCCCGGTATGGGTCGTTAAACAAAAGAACCAGAAAAGTACCTGGGCGGCTATGCTCATGATCGATTGCGTATTGCAATACGGTTTGGCGCATGAGGACTATCATCCCAAAGAGTTACTATATGATAAACTGCACCTAATTCTGGAGGAACCGGAAAAGATCACTAATCTGCAAAAAGCGCGTTTCGATATTATTTTAACGGACGCGATGATTAACCTGGTGAATAACCTGCACTTTGGGAAACTCAACCCTTATTACACTTCCGCCAGGATAGACAGCGAAATGATCAATGGTTTCGATGCCGCCCAGGTGCTCACCTTAGCCCTTGGAGAGGCCGACCTGATGAACAACATCAACGCGGTACAGCCCCGTTCAAAACAATACCAGGACCTGCAATACCAGATGTACCTGATCAAGGAGGTTTATACCGGAGATTGTTATGAAACGCCTGAAGCCGATGTACGCAGGATCGCGATCAACATGGAGCGGCTCCGCTGGGTCGGTATCGAAGGTGACAGTTATATTCAGATCAACATTCCCTCTTACAGTTTGACCTATTACCGCCCTGATACAAGCTATCAGTTCAAGGTCGTGGTCGGTAAACCCTCTACACCTACACCGACTCTGGAAAGTATGATCACCCATTTTACGAGCGCTCCCGAATGGAAGGTGCCTGCTAAAATATTCAGGAAGGAACTATTGCCCAAAGCCATTAGGGATACTGCATTTTTAATGAACAATCATTACGCGATCTATGACCGTCAGGGAAGATTCGTAGATGACCGGGCCTCACTGCTTTTGGTCAAAAAGAATCCGGAGAATTACTACATGACGCAGTCTTCGGGTTGCGATAATGCCTTGGGCCTGGTCGTATTCCGGTTCAAGAATATTTACGATATCTACCTGCACGATACCCCTGAACAAAAGCTGTTCGCTAAAAAAGAACGGGCTTTCAGTCATGGATGCATCCGCGTGGAGCAGGCCCAAAAGCTCGCCGCGCTTCTGTTGAACCATGACGGTACGCCCGGTAAGATCTTCACCTTGCTGCAGGCGATCAATAATTACCAGACAAAAAACTTTGTACTTAAAACCCCGGTACCGATCAAAGTCACCTACCTGACCTGCGAGGTCATTAACGGTTACCCGGTCGTTTACAAGGATATCTACGACCTGGACGAGCGGCTTGAAATGCAATTGTACAACATCGGGCAGAACCTGAGCAAACGCTGAGTATCCATCAAACACTAAATAAGAAGACCATGAAAACCATTATCGTTCCCACAGATTTTTCAGTTGCCGCGAACAACGCCGCCCATTATGCCGTCCACCTGGCCAAGGCATTGAGAATGGATATTACACTGTGCCACGCCATTGATAAAGTACCCGCTGATACCCCGCTGGCAGAACATGTGGTTTGGCCGATGGAAAGTTATGCATCGCTGAAAAGGGAAACTACCGCGGAATTGAAACTACTTGCCGAGCAGCTAACGCATGAAGATGAGCTGGTGTCTAAAAATCCGGCGAACCGCGTCAGGCTGGAATCTCTGAGTATCGGGGGGCAGCTATGCGAGGTCGCGGAAGATATCGTTAACCAGAAAAAAGCCTCATTGGTGGTCATGGGCATGTCGGGGCACGGCGCGATCGGACAGATGGTGTTTGGCAGCAATGCCCGGCTGATCGTTGATGCCGCGACCTACCCGGTACTGATGATCCCGCCCCAACGGGTATTCCGCCCTATCCAAAAGATCGCCTTTGCGACCGACCTGGACAAAGGAGATATGGACCTGTTACAAACGGTTTCCACATTGGCCGGGCATTTTAATGCAGAGATATTGTTAGCACATGTTACCAGAGATGAACAGCCGACCGGGAATGATAAACGCAGGACCGAAGATTTTCTAAGCATGATAAGCAGCAAGGCGCTATATCCCAAGATCTATTACAGGCATGTGAAAGGCCACACTGTAGAGCAGGGACTGAACTGGCTTAATGCGCACGGCGATGTGGATATACTGGTGATTGTACACCGGAAGGAGGGCTTTTTCAAAAGATTATTTGAGGGCAGCCATACCCAAAAGATGGCGCATCAATGTGCTATTCCACTGCTTGTATTGCCGGAAGGGCTATCACTCACGCATTTCTAAACCGCTGGGTATGGAATAAAAATGATGCGGATCACTTTTCAGGGGAGCAGGGGTCACTTTTATGTATCGCGCTGCATCGCATCTTTGATATCAATTAATTCCTTAATATGCAGACAGATACTATAACAATTGCCTTCTGCTACCATTGCGGTAATGATCTCGTTGAGGCCGTTCACAGATTGGACGAGCATAGCTTTTGTTGCTCTGGTTGCAAAAGTGTTTACCAGATACTCTCAAAAAGCGGCTTATGTAATTATTACCGTTACAACGACCACCCCGGTGCTAACAGGGCCCGGGTGGATAAACGCTACGCATACCTCGATGAACCGGCGATCATTAAAGACCTGATCGACTTTCAGGACGATCAGGTTACTACCATTACCTTTTACGTCCCTTATATCCATTGCAGTTCATGCATTTGGTTACTGGAACAGATCAACAAGATCGATCCGGCCATTTATTACAGCAGGGTCGATTTTTTAAAGAAGCGGGTCCAGATCCGGTTCGATAACCGAGAGATCTCGTTGCGGAAAGTAGTCGAAACCATGGCCGATATCGGCTACGAACCCCTGATTAGTTTGCAGGATGTGGTTAAAAAGCAGGCCGGTGTCAATTCGAACGGATTGGTCAAAAAGATCGCTGTCGCCGGGTTCTGCTTCGGCAATGTGATGCTGCTAAGTTTCCCTGAATATTTCGGCCTGTCGGGTTCGATGCAGAACTTTCAGTATTTCTTTGGCTGGCTCAACGTCCTTTTTGCGATTCCGGTATTGCTTTACAGCGGCCGCGAATACTTTACTTCGGCCTGGAATAACCTGCGGAACGGCGTGTTGAATATCGACTTTCCGCTGGCGCTGGGCATCGCTGTCCTCTTCCTGCGTACCGTTTTCGAGGTATCCACGCATTCCGGCGCAGGCTTCGCAGATACGCTTTGCGGCCTGGTCTTCTTCCTGTTGGTCGGAAAGTTCGTCCAGCAGAAAACCTATCACCACCTTTCTTTCGAGCGAGATTACCGGTCCTTTTTTCCCGTTGCGGTACATACGCTGGTCAACGGACTTGAAAAGCCCGTCCCATTATCCGAACTGAAGACCGGGGACAGGATATTGATCCGCAACAGCGAGATCATTCCTGCCGACGCGATCCTGTTAAAGGGAAAGGCCTGTATCGATTTCAGTTTCGTGACCGGTGAAGCGCTACCGGTAGCGCGTGTGCTGGGTGAGATCGTGTACGCCGGGGGCAGGCAGATGGGTGAAGCCCTGGAACTGGAGGTGATCAAACCGGTATCGCAAAGTTACCTCACCCAGTTATGGAATAACGAAGCTTTTACACGGAAACAGGACAACCGGATGGGTACCTTCAATCAAAAGGTAAGTAAATATTTTACGTACGTGCTTTTACTGATCGCGTTCGCATCCCTGATCTGGTGGCTGCCGACGAACGTGAACAGGGCCATCGCGGCATTTACAGCCGTCCTGATCGTCGCCTGCCCCTGCGCGTTGGCCTTAAGCACCCCATTCACCATGTCGGCAGCTTTGAGCGTTTTCGATAAGAACGCCTTCTATTTAAAGAATACGGCGGTAGTGGAACAAATGGCCCGGATCGATACGATCGTTTTCGATAAGACCGGGACCATCACCAGCCCGGCTGATCAGCATGTCATCCTTTATTCCAAACTGGATGATGCAAGTAAACAATTGATTTATAGCGCCTGTAATAATTCGACGCATCCCCTTAGTAGGCAAATCTGCCAGTTCCTGGGTAATATCGCGCCCATCGAACCATCGGAGTATACCGAGATAGCTGGGCAGGGTATTTCGGCCCGGATCAACGGCCATATCGTGCTCATCGGTAATCACAAACTGATCTTCCACGGGCAGGTGGACCAGGATGCAGGCCTGTTCACTAAAGTACACCTGAAGATAGATGAATATTACGCCGGTTATTTCAGCTTTAAAAATCAGTTCCGTAAAGGACTGGATCAACTGTCCGAACTCCGCAAGCGTTATGATATTTATTTGCTTTCCGGTGATAAGGATCATGAACTGGAGTTGTTGACCCGTTTTTTCCCCGATCAGAACTCCATGTATTTCGGACGTTCCCCGCAGGAAAAACTCGATCTCATCCGCTCACTGCAAGCCGAAGGAAAGATCGTGATGATGATCGGCGACGGTTTGAACGATTCCGGAGCATTGAAACAAAGTGACCTGGGCATTGCCATAACCGATAACGTCAACAATTTTTCGCCGGGCAGCGACGCGATCCTCGATGGAAGCGCCTTTGATAAACTATCGCTCTTCCTGCGTTTTTCCAAGGATACGGTCAAGATCATTCACGCTTCGTTCCTGATTTCCTTATGCTATAACCTGTTTGGATTGAGCTTTGCGGTTACCGGCAGGCTTTCCCCCTTGATGGCAGCGGTACTGATGCCCGCAAGCACAGCCACTATCATCGCCTTTACCAGTATCGCCGCGCATATAGCGGCCAAAAAAAGAAGACTGCTATGAACATAATTTTTTTTCTGATCGGTTGCAGTGTGCTGCTTGCCCTGATCTTCCTCGGCGCTTTTTTCTGGGCGCAAAACAGTGGCCAGAACGATGACCTGTACACACCCTCAGTGCGAATCCTGCTGGATGATGAGTTGACCGAACCGAAAAATGACCCGGATCATATTAATTCATAACCGCTGTCATTCCCCGGGCAGATTAGCCCGGCTAATTTTACACCATTCATCAAACTATAAACTATGCAGCTCGAAAAGTTTTACTACGACAATAAGATCGTCCGGAATTTTGGTATCGCAACGGTGATCTGGGGTATCATCGGCATGACGGTGGGCCTGCTCATCGCTATCCAGTTATATTCGCCCGGCGCGAACATGGGCAACCAGTACACCAGTTTTGGACGGATACGCCCCTTGCATACCAACGCGGTGATCTTCGCCTTTGTAGGTAACGCCATTTTTATGGGTGTTTATTATTCACTGCAACGCCTACTTAAAGCCAGGATGTTTAGCGATGCGCTTAGCCAGATCCATTTTTGGGGATGGCAGCTGATCATTATTTCGGCGGTTATCACTTTGCCGCTGGGTTTTACAACCTCTCACGAATATGCTGAACTGGAATGGCCGATCGATATCGCGATCACGTTGATCTGGGTGGTTTTCGGTATCAATATGTTCGGTACGATATTCAAAAGGCGAGAGCGGCACTTGTATGTGGCCATCTGGTTCTATATAGCCACGTTCGTTACCATCGCGGTATTGCATATCGTTAACTCTGTCGAGTTACCGGTTTCGGCTTTCAAAAGTTATATGGTTTACGCCGGTGTACAGGATGCACTGGTACAATGGTGGTACGGGCACAACGCGGTCGCCTTTTTCCTGACCACGCCATACCTGGGTATGATGTATTATTTCTTACCTAAAATGGCCAACAGGCCTGTTTACTCTTATAAGCTCAGTATCCTCCACTTTTGGGCGCTGATATTCATCTATATTTGGGCCGGGCCTCATCACCTGTTGTACACCACCTTACCGGGCTGGGCGCAATCTTTAGGTGTGGCTTTCTCTATCATGCTGATCGCACCAAGTTGGGGCGGTATGATCAATGGATTGTTAACTCTGCGCGGTGCCTGGGATAAGGTACGTGACGACGTTGTTTTAAAATTCATGGTGGTCGGATTGACCGCTTATGGTATGGCCACGTTCGAAGGACCAATGCTTTCGCTGAAACAGATCAATGCTGTGGGGCACTTTACGGACTGGATCATCGCGCACGTCCATGTCGGAGCTTTGGGCTGGAACGGCTTTCTGACCTTCGCCATCCTGTACTGGGTGATCCCGCGTATTTACAAAACCGAACTTTATTCTAAGAAGATGGCCGCCTTCCACTTTTGGATCGGCACGCTGGGTATCCTGTTCTACGCGGTCCCGATGTATTGGGCCGGTTTTACCCAGGGTTTGATGTTAAAAGAATTCACGCCGGAAGGCATGTTGAAGTACCCGAATTTTTTGGAAACTACGATGCGGATCATCCCGATGCACGTAGTACGCTCCGTAGGAGGCGGCATGTACCTTTTGGGCGTGATCGTTATGGCATTCAATCTTTGTAAAACTGCTTTAAAGGGTAAATTGTTAGCCAACGAAGCGGCCGAGGCGATGCCGCTGGCACCGTTGACCGTTGAGCCTGCCGAAAAAGCACACTGGCACAGAGCCCTTGAACGCAAACCTATCCAGTTCATGATCTTATCCCTGCTGGTGATCCTGATCGGTACGTTCATCGAGTTGATGCCGACACTGACCATATCATCAAACATACCAACGATCGCGAGTGTAAAACCTTACACGCCGCTGGAATTACAGGGCCGGGACCTCTACATCAGGGAAGGTTGCTCTAATTGCCACTCACAAACGGTGCGACCGTTCCGTTCGGAAACCGAGCGTTACGGCGAATACAGCAAGGCCGGCGAGTTTGTTTATGATCACCCGTTTCTTTGGGGATCGAAACGAACCGGACCCGATCTGCAACGCGAGGGTGGTAAATACGGTGATTCCTGGCACTATAATCATTTAATGGATCCACGTCTGATGTCGCCGGGAAGCATCATGCCTAATTATGACTGGCTGATCAGTCAGAAACTGGATACCAGCCTCACCGCAGCCAAGATCAATGCGATGCGTACGCTGGGTGTGCCCTATGCTCCGGGTTATGAAAAAATAGCCAACCGTGAGCTGGCAGCGCAGGCCAAAGGGATCTCCGATAATCTGTACAAGGATCATATCAAGGTCAAAAGTGATAAGGAGATCATCGCGATCATCGCTTATATCCAGCGTTTGGGTACAGATATTAAAGCCAATAAAACACCTAATAAATAAGACCATGTTCAGACAGTTCACAGAACACATTTCGGAGAACCAGGGATACCTGCTTTTCTCATTAGGCATTTTCCTCGTATTCTTTATCGTTGTGACGATAATGCTCATCCGGTTAAAAAAAACGCACATCGAATACATGAGTGATATGCCCCTGAACGATACCATTAGCGAACCTGACCAAATCGAACAACCATGAACCGTTTACGCTACATATTGATACCGTTGCTGTTTGCACAGCCGGTATTCGCAGATGATGACAGCGCCCTGCCGGAGCTGACCACCAGCCAGATCATGAACTTTGTAGGCTACGGCGCTATCGTAGTGACGCTACTTGTCTTTATCGCCGCTTTACTTGTGATCGTCAGGGCGATCAAAGCAATGACCAAGGTGATGATCGGTTCCGAGGCTTACGAAAAGATCCTGGCCGACGAGGCCGCGGCTAAGGTAAAGCCTAAGAAACCCAAGGTCAACCATCTCGAAAAACTGCTTTCCCTGAAACCGCTTTCCGAAGAGCATACCCTGATCATCGCGCACGACTATGACGGTATACAGGAACTCGATAACCCTACACCGCGTTGGTTCATGGTGCTATTTTATGGAACCATCGCTTTCGGTGTAGCTTACCTGCTGATTTATCATGTTTTTGGTATCGGGCAATTACAATACGATGAATACAAGACCGAGATGGCCGTCGCCGCTAAAGACCGGGCTACTTACCTTTCGAAATCGGCCAACCTTGTCGATGAGAACACGGTAAAACTAACGAAAGACCCTACCGTGATCACTGCAGGTGAAGCCGTGTTCAAATCCACCTGCGTGGCCTGCCACGGAGACCATGCCGAAGGTAAGGTTGGCCCAAACCTGACCGATGATTTCTGGCTGCATGGCAACAAGGTGAGTGATCTGTTCAAGACGATCAAATACGGGGTACCAAGCAAAGGGATGCCGACCTGGGAAAAGCAACTGACACCGAAACAGATATCTGACGTTGCCAACTTTGTCAAATCGATACATGGTACAAACCCTGCAAATCCAAAAGAACCGCAAGGAACAAAAGAAACTGATAAAGATATTGCTGTCGGTTTAAAAACCGCGATGCTT
Organism: Mucilaginibacter sp.; assembly: GCF_039921305.1. GTDB lineage: Bacteria > Bacteroidota > Bacteroidia > Sphingobacteriales > Sphingobacteriaceae > Mucilaginibacter. The sequence continues at coordinate 273,508 of NZ_JBDSCA010000015.1, read as the reverse complement.
AAAAAGAAATAGATATAAACTGTTGATAGAGTGAACGCGATGCTTGTAGATGATAAGACAGAACAGCCTAATACCGAAGATGGTGGCCGGAAATGGATGTACCCCGACATTCGTAAAGGCAAATACTACCATTATCGTACCTGGTTAAGTTACGCCTATCTTATCTTGTTTTTTGCCGGTCCGTTTTTACGGATCGGCGGGCATCCGTTTTTGTTACTTAATATATTAGAACGCCGGTTTGTAATATTAGGTCAGGTTTTTTGGCCGCAGGATTTCTTTTTATTCGTGCTGGCCATGCTCGCCGGTATCGTCTGTATCGTATTGTTCACGATCGCCTTCGGCAGGTTGTTCTGCGGATGGATATGCCCGCAAACCATATTTATGGAAATGGTTTTCCGCAAGATCGAGATCTGGATAGAGGGCGACCATAGGAAACGTAAAAAACTGGACGACGGCCCCTGGACCCGGGAGAAAATATGGAAGAAGACCGCCAAACACGTTTTGTTTATCCTGCTGTCTTTTCTAATAGCCAATACCTTCCTGGCCTATATCATCGGAAGCCATGAACTGATCGCCATCATGGAAGAGCCGGTCAGCCAGCATTGGGGAGGCTTTGCGAGCATCTGGATATTTACCGCTACCTTTTACCTGGTGTACAGCCAGGTGCGCGAACTTGTTTGCACGGTGATCTGTCCTTATGGCAGATTGCAGGGCGTTTTTACGGATAAACATACTTTAGGTATCACTTATGACTATGAGCGGGGAGAACCCCGTGGAAAATTATCGCGAAAAACACAAAATCCGTTGGGTGATTGTGTGGATTGCGGCTTGTGTGTCGATGTCTGCCCGACCGGGATCGATATCCGTAACGGCAGCCAGATGGAATGTATCAACTGTACCGCCTGTATCGATGCCTGTGATTTCGTGATGACCAAGATTCACAAACCGACCAACCTGATCGGTTTCTTTTCGGAGGATATGATCAAAGAAAAGCGGAGACAGGTGCTGACACCCAGGATGTACGGATACGCTGGTATCATCGTCGTTTTGCTGGGCGTACTGACTTACTTTGTTTTTCAACGGGGAGATGTCGATGTCTCCATTATGCGATCCGCAGGAATGCTTTACCAGGAAAGAAAAGGCGGTTATGTCAGTAATATTTACAATGCTGATCTTATCAACAAGACAGATCAGTTACAGGATATCCGGCTGCTCTCTGATGACCCGGCCGTCAAGATCGAATATATACAGAAGCTCGGCGTCCTGGGGAAAGAAAGTTCAGCGAAGGCCGTATTCTTTGTCCTCATACCAGCGGTGAATATCCATGCCGCAAAGACAGAGATCCGGATCAGGGTGATGCGGAAAAACCAGGTGTTGAACACCATTAAAACAACATTTATCGGACCAATTAACGATTAAAATTATGGACTGGGGAAAAAGAATAGTTATTTTATTAGTTGCGTTTACAATCTTTATAGGCGCCATGAGTGTGGTGATGTTCAGGCAACCGGACGAAGCCGACCCTCATTATTATGAAAAGGGCCTGGCGTTTGACAGAGATTATAACCGGGAGAAACAGGTACTTATTGATCATGCCCGGCCTGAGATCAGGTTGGATCACCGGGATCTGAATATTCATTTTACCGCGCCGGTCACCGGTCAACTATACCTGTCGCGACCGGCTGATGGAACCATGGATCAAAACTTCACGCTGACTGCCGACGTTGACAACAATGCCTTGATACGCCTGGGCAACCTAAAAAAAGGTCGCTGGGAGATGGTATTAAACTGGGAAAGCTATGGTAAAAAATACCTGTTTACGCAAAAGATCGACCTGCCGTGAGCAATAACGAGATCGCCTTTTTTGTCGGTCTGTTCGGCAGCGTGCATTGCATCGGTATGTGCGGCCCGCTCGCTTTCGCCATACCGGTGACAAGCGCGGGTTTTTGGCTGTTGGTCTGGGATAAGCTGGTCTATAATTTAGGGCGGGTCGTCAGTTACTCCCTGCTTGGCTTAGTAACCGGCCTGCTCGGCCGCCAGTTCTGGTTGTTCGGTCTACAGCAATACATCAGTATCTTCAGTGGCATACTGATCATTTTGGCTGCGCTGGCCAGGCTGGTCCGGTATCCGCTGACCCGTGGCCGGATGATGAGCGTCCTGCTTTCTCCTTTCAACAAGCTTATCAGCTACGCCTTAAAAAACAAAGCGGGACATTTCATTATCGGTATATTGAACGGCTTTTTACCCTGTGGTTTCGTATATCTCGCATTGCTCGGGTCGGTAAACACTGGTACGCTATCCGGAGGGGTCCAATACATGTTTTATTTCGGTATCGGTACGATCCCGCTCATGCTCGCGGCTACCATCGGCGCCGGTTCATTGAACTTAAAGGTAAGAAAACGCCTGAACGCCATCGTGCCTTATTTCATGCTCTTGTTGGGTATTTGGTTCATCCTGCGTGGATTATCCCTTGACATACCTTATCTAAGCCCGCAGGCTCAGGTTGGCGGAGTAAACGTTTGTCACTAATGTTGAAATGTGCGTAAGGTCACCTTTTGAACTGACGGGCGTCACGTGACCGTAGCGATGCCAGACGGATATTTGTACTCATAAATACGAACCATCATGTCAACATTGAGTACAGCAGCGCCTATGAATTGGGCGGAAAACAAAAAAATATCCAACAAAAAACTAACGGGCATTTGGGAAAGATATACCAGTTTCGCTGACACCCAGGCGGCTAACCGCACCTTATGGTTCTTTGTCAGCCTGATGATTCACGGTGTCTTATTTTTACCGATACCCGCGGTACTAATGTATTATTACGATGCGCCGATCGCTGTCCTGGTGGTCACCATGGTGTGCTTTTTTACCAATTTCATTGCAGGAATGGGTGGTGCTGGAATACGCACGATCATCCTTTGCTTTGTTGCGAGCATTTTCCTAAACATGGCTATGATCGTAGCTATGTTTTTTTAATACCATACAAACCTTTCAAAAAGCGGTCGCCAGCCGCTTTTTTTACCCTAACATTTACAAAAAGTTCTATGATACATAGTTTCCACATTCCCGTTTTAGGTTTAGCTTACTCCATCGACACCCCGCTAAAGGTGGCGCGATATGGCATCTCGTCGGTTGTATCCATCGTTGATGATGAGCTGACAGAACGGATGCGTAAATTTCATTGCGATGAGAACGGCATCGCCTACACGCCGATCTTAAAGCAGGACCCGGATAGCCGGGCGAGACGCATCACGGCCTACCTCGATCTTTTAAACGAACTGGTCAATGAACAATTCGCTGCATTGCAACACATGCCCTTTGAAGAAGAGAATGACATTTGCCGCTATTTTGACCTGCTGCCGGAACGCTCCTTGTTAAAGCAGGGTTATGAGCTGATGATGGAATACCCGGAGAATAAGCAGATATTCCAGACCGTGCTTCGCGAGCAAATGCGTTGCGGAGCGATCGATGTCAATATCATGGCCAAAGTCGATAAAATGAATTACGCAGTGAATGGCGACTATGCCGGGGATGAAAATACCGACGCGCTTTCCGCGCTCCGGGGTTTTGCAGAAAGTAAGCTGCGGTCATCGGTCGTCTTATCGGCAGGGATGAACCCACGTTTGTACGGTTACCTGGAAACCTTTCCTGATTTCTTTCCCGATGAAAAAGGAGAGCTTAAAAAGAGGATCATCCTAAAGGTTAGCGACTTTAGATCTGCTATTATTCAAGCCAAGTTCCTGGCCAAAAAAGGTTTGTGGGTTTCTGAGTTCAGGATCGAATCCGGGCTGAACTGCGGTGGTCATGCTTTCGCTACCGATGGCCTGCTGCTGGGCCCGATATTGGAAGAATTCAAATTAAAGAAACAGGACATGGTAGCGGAGCTTTACACAATGTACAGCCAGGCGATCGATAATAAAGGCCTTAAGATCAGTGTTGCCCCTTTACAGCGGATCAGTGTGCAGGGTGGTATCGGTACCGCCGATGAAAATGTGTTCTTGCTGGAGCACTATCATTTGAACGGTACTGGTTGGGGCAGCACCTTCTTATTGGTGCCGGAAGCGACCAATGTTGACGAACAAACCCTCCAAAACCTGGTCGGTGCCAGCCCGGATGATTATTATATCAGCTCTTCCTCGCCGCTCGGTATCCTATTTAATAATTTCAGAAAAAGTTCCGGAGAACAACAGCGCCTGGAACGGATCGCTAAAGGAAGACCGGGCAGCCCGTGTGTCAAAAAGTACCTTTCCACCAATACGGAATTTACCGAATTGCCGATCTGCACCGCGTCACGTGAATTTCAGCATTTAAAGATCAGGCAATTACAGGAGTACCTCTTACCTGCTGAAGAATTTAAAGAACGTTACGATGATATCGTCGAGAAAGTTTGTTTGTGCGAGGGGCTTTGTGCTTCCGCCTATATCAAGAACGATATGATCAGGCCCCGTGAAAGCAAGGCCGTTACCATTTGCCCAGGGCCTAACCTGGCTTACTTTTCCCGTATCTATACCCTTGACGAAATGGTCAAACATATTTACGGCCAGCTGAACCTGCTGGCAGATGTCGCTCGTCCCAATATTTTTATCAACGAGCTTAATTTGTATATCGACTACCTGAAGAAAGACATCAGCGTATACATGAAAAACCTCAATGAGAAGAAAGCTAAGTACCTGATGAAATTTAAAGATCAGCTTCAGCTTGGCATCGATTATTACAAGCAGCTGATCCCGCAGATCAGTAACCAAACCCAGGCCTATCTTGATCAGATGATACTGGATCTGGCGCTGTCGGAGCAGGAACTGTCGTCCATTCAAATAGAAATGCACTAAACGACCCCAAGATGCTCCGTCATACCGGGCAAAAACGCACTTACGTCCATAATATCAAATTAACCGCGCTGCTTTCACTGACCGCCGGGTCGGTGAAAGCAGCCGGCTATTTGTCTTTCTTTTATCTTTACCACGAACGTGACCGGGCACGTGGCCCTTTTTTGCGGAGAAACCTGCGACTGGTGATACCGATGCCGCCTGGATAACAGGCATCTGGATGTTGATGTTCCTTTTAGGCTCTTTCACCTGCGGGATGATCATCCGGTTCTACCGCAAGGTAAAACAAAGGTTACCCGGTCATGCTAAATAGCTGGGTCGATGGTTTGTCCGCCCAAAGGCGGGCATCAAGCGCCATGCAGATATTCCGCAGAAAACGCTTCCCGGTCGGTGTCACTTTTAAGTTATAGGAACTGAGCTCGACCAGACCATCATCGGCGAGGGTCTGCATCCTTTCCAAACCATCCATAAGCGCCTGGCTTTGCCCGGTATGAATGTTCCAGGAAGTCTTGCCCTTACACATGATGTTGAGGATATGCGGCCGGATGGTCAGATCCTCAGCACTTAAGATGTGCCCTTTTACAACGGGCAGTTTATGGTTATTGACCAGTTTTAGGTATTCTTCAACATTTTTTACATTTTGGACGAACGCGTACCAACTATCACTGATGGAAGATACGCCGATACCCACCATTAGTTGGGTGTATTGGTGGGTGTAGCCCATAAAATTGCGGTGCAGATGGCCAGCCTGCTCTGCCAGGAATAAGCTGTCCTGAGGCAAAGCGAAATGATCCATTCCTATCTCCCGGTAACCGAGATCTGTGAACAGGTCCCGTCCCAGTTCATAAAGTTTCCGCTTTTCGTAAGGGTCAGGCAGGTCCTTTTCGGTAAAGCTTCGCTGGCCTGGTTTGATCCAGGGTACATGCGCATAGCTGTAAAAGGCGATCCGATCAGGCATCAGGTCACTCATCAGCCTCACCGTGTTTTTTAAACCTGCCAGTGTTTGCCTCGGAAGGCCATAGATCAGGTCAAAGTTGACCGAGGTATAACCGATCAGCCTCGCCTGGTGGGTCACATTTCTGACCTGTTCAAAACTTTGTATCCGGTTGATGATGAACTGGACAACCGGGTCAAAGTCCTGGATCCCCAAACTCAGGCGGCGGAAACCGAGGTCAAATAAAGTTTGCAGGTGTTCGGTCGTGGTATTGCCCGGATGGGCCTCAAAACTGAATTCGGCCTCGGGATGCAATTGAACCGTCTTTAAAATGCCGTTGATCAACTGCTGCAAATGCTCCGGGCTAAAAAAGGTAGGGGTACCACCGCCAAGATGGATCTCTTTGATGAGCGGCATTTTACCAAAAACTTCGAGGTACATGTCCCATTCCTTTAATAAACCTTTGATATAGGGCTCTTCCACCTTGTGATTCTTAGTGATGCGGGTATTGCATCCGCAATAGGTACACAGGCTTTCGCAAAAAGGCAGGTGGATATACAGGCTGATGCCGTCACGTTCATTAGATTCGTTGAACGAGTTGTTAACGGAAGCTTTCCATTGGTCGACGCCGAAAGGCTCCTTATCCCAATAGGGCACGGTCGGGTAGCTGGTGTATCGTGGGGCCGCTACATTATATTTTTGTACCAGTTCATCCGGCAGCGGAATTATCGTGTTCCTGCTCATAACCGTCCGCTTTTTGCGATAGACTTTTCATCGCATTTTTGATCACAGATGCAGGCGTTACCCACGCATTTTTGCTGTTGCCACTGGTCCAGGTTTTTGATGGTCTGGTCAGCAATCAGTTGTAAACTTTCCCTGGTCAGGAAGGCCTGATGAGGTGTGACCATGACATTTGGATAAGACAGGAGCTCCTGCAGCAGTGGATCTTTGGTACGATCGTTCCCATGATCGGCGAATAACAGTTCCTTTTCGTATTCGTAGGTATCGATGCCCAGATAGGCGATCTTACCACTTTTTACGCCCTGTAAAACATCGATGGTATCGATCAGGGCACCTCTTGCCGTATTGAGTAACATGACCCCGGTCTTCATCCGGTCGATGATCTTACTATTGATCACGTGGCCGTTCCGGGGCGATGTTGATGTATGAATGGATATGATATCGGATCTGGATAAAAGATCCTGTAAACTGACAGGCGTGATGTTGCGGAGCAGTGCTGGCATCTCATCGTCATAGCCAACGATAATACATCCCAACCCATGGAACAGCCTGGCAGTCGCCAAACCGGTATCGCCGAGCCCGATGATGCCGACGGTTTTTCCCCCGAGGTCGAAACCGACCAGTTCGTCCAATGTAAAATCGAAATGGTGAATTTGCTCTTCCGCTTTGGTGAGATGCCTGCTGAGCGATAGTGCAAGCGCCACCGTATACTCGGCGACGGATTCGGGCGCATGGTCAGGTACATTGGCCAATCTGATACCGCGTAACGCGGCCGCTTTTTTATCAATGTGACCGGTACCTGCACAACGTGTAGCGATATATTTTATACCGAGGCCGGCAAGCCGGTCGATGATCGGGGCTGATACGTCATCATTAGCGAAGACGATCACGGCGTCCTTTCCCTCAGCATAAGCAGCGGTCTCGGCCGTGAGGGGATTTGATATCAGCGTGATATCGTGTTTTTTTTGGTTCGCCTTCGCCAAAAATTCCTTTTCGAAGGGTTTGATATTGTACGCTACAACTTTCATCTGTCAGGGTATTTATCTTGCAAATTTACCCCCTGAGCAAATATTACCCCATGATTCCGGTCAGCGAAAAAGATGATCCTTGTCAGTTTTTCATTCTGGCCAGCTTGTTCAGGTCCATGATATGGATCGAGGACCCTTTCTTCTCGATCAGGCCTTCATCCTTAAAATCGGTCAGCGTGCGGCTAACCGTTTCCGTTGCCATGCCTGCCATGGTGGCAAGTTCCTCACGTGATATTTTGAACTGGAGGTCCTCCCCGGATTGCTTATTCAGCCGGATGATCACCTGCGCCAGGCGTTTGCGTACAGAATTGTACGCGAGCTCGATCAGCTGTTCTTCCTTTTCCCGGATGTTATTGGACAATATCTTCAGGAATTGGCGGCCAATGTCTGGGTAGCGGTCCAGTAAGGACAATACCATTTCCCGCGGCAGCATACAAATGGCCGTATCTTCGGTGGCCTCAGCTGTTTCATTGAAGGTATCATTGAGCAGTACCGCATTCATGCCGATATATTCGTCGGCTTTAAAAAGGCCGGTCATCAACTCTCTTCCGTCCTCCGCGATCTTGATGGTCTTCACACTGCCTTCCAATATCAGGTAGATTCCCTGAGGGGTATCGCCTTCGTAATATAACACCTGTTTCTTCTTGACCTGCCTGATCTTTCGCCCGGCTATCATCGATCTTAGTTCCGCACCGCCACTGCGCGCGCCTGTTGCCAAAGTCTCCAGGTTTTGAAGCGATCTACTGAAATAAGCCTTTTGCTTTTCATTTTTGTTCAACCGGCTTTCTATAGCGTTTAACAGCTCAATATCATCAAAGGGTTTGGTCAGGTAGTCATCGGCGCCCATTTCCATCCCTTTCCTGAAATCAAGACGTTCCGCTTTGGCGGTCAGAAAGATAAAAGGGATCGTCGATGTTTCAGGGTTCTTGCTCAATAAAAACAACACGCCATAGCCATCCAGTTCCGGCATCATGATATCGCATAGGATGATGTCCGGCCTGTGTTGGAGGGCCAGGTCCACCCCGATCTTTCCGTTACTGGCTTCCTGTACCTGGTAACCTGCCAGTTGCAGAATCTCCGCCGTACTTTCCCTGATGTCGTTGTTGTCCTCGATGATTAATACGCTTTTACTCATGGCCTTGAAAATGTTAATGTAAATGATGTACCGTGATCGACATTGCTTTCGAATGCGACCGCGCCGTTCATTAAGTCTACATAGCGGGATACGATATTGAGTCCTAACCCTGTCCCCGGAATATTGCCGGTATTATGGGCCCGGAAGAATGGTTCAAACAGATGTTTCTGATCACTGTCCGGTATCCCGATCCCATTATCTTTGATCACCACGGTCAATGTTTTACCGGTAATCTCCGTGTTAAATTCGATAAACGTGTTTTCGCCGGAGTATTTGATCGCGTTAGCAACCAGGTTGATGATGCAGTTCTTCAACAGGCTTTGGTCGATCCTGAACAGACTCGCTGTTCCGGTATGCTGGTAGATGATGCTTTGGTTTTGTTTGGCCACCAGCTGCATTTCCTCAGTGATTTCTTCGGCGAACTTTACGATATCGAACTCAGTTACCAAAGCTTCCGTTTTGCCCGCTTCCAATCTTTCGAGCGATAGAAAATCATTCAATATACCCGTTAAATTGCTGACAGACATTTTGATCTTGGCAATATGTTTGGTGATATTTGGGTTACTAAACTCCTGAGCATATTTTTCTATTAGTACCGACGATAGCTGAATGGAACTAAGAGGTGTCCGGAATTCATGGGAGGCCATGGAAACGAAGCGGCTTTTTAACTGGCCAAGCTCCTTTTCCTTTTCCAGCGAAAGACTGACCTCTTCCTTGGCCATTAACAAAGCTTGTACCGATCGCTTCAGGGAGATGGTTCGCTGCTCCACCAATTCTTCGAGGTGGGAAGCATATTCTTTTAACCTTGTTTCGGCTTCTTTTTCCCTGCTGATGTCATGGATAAAGCCGGTATATATCTTTCGTCCAGAGTATTGCACCTCACTTACCCCTAAGCGGAAAGGAAATATCGTACCATCTTTTCGCAGCCCGGTAACCTCGCGTCCTATACCGATAATATGAGGCTCTCCCGTACGTTGATACCTGTGAAGGTAGGCGTCATGGAGGTTCCGGTCTGGCGGGGGCATCAATACCGAAATATTTTTCCCGATGATATCTTCGGGAACGCATTGAAATAAATTACAGGCCGCGGGGTTGATCGATTCGACGATCCCCCGGTCACTGATCGTAATGATACCGTCGATTGCGTTTTCAATGATGGCTTTGAGTAAGGCGGCGTTCTCCATGTTTGATCTATGTGATATTGCTCACAAATATCAATAATAACTGATAGGTTATGAAATGATAACAAACATGTGAAAAAGTGATGAATCTCACTTTTTGAAGATCAACCCAAAAAAGACCCGCAGGGTGGCGGGTCTTCAAATTAGGAAAAATGAATATTTTAATTAAAAACTGATGGCTGCCTGAACCATAAATCCTTTGAATTCGCCGCCGTTCAGGATATTGGTCGCTGCGTAATTCTTATACTGCTGGTCAACATACTCTGCTTTTAAGGAGATATTTTTGGTCATGAACCAGCCTGCTGAACCTACTGAACGGTTCACGGTCACATCATCCGGGTTACCAACGATAGTAGCGCTAACGGTATTGTAACGATAGGCTACCCAGAAATTCTCCTTTTGAGCCGGAAATCTGTACACCACATCGGCGGCATACTGTTTAGCAGAACGGTTGCTGGTCTCATTAATGGTTCTGCCTTTGGCAGTTTCTATCGTACCAAAAAATTCCAGCCCTTTGTATTTCACGAACAGGTTGGCCATGTAAGAATGATCCTCTTCGCTGAAGCCCGGGTTGAACCTTCCTGAAAACGCATTATAATCAATAGCCTGGGTTAGCGCGGTACCTGCAGCGGTGGTTGGGTTTGACATAACATTATAGTAATTTGAACCGGAACGGTCACCACCATATAAAGTACTGCTGTTTGCGCTATTCACAGTATAAAACGACCCGGTTAATCTTAACCTCAGGTCAGCGTTCAGTTGTTTGTCAAAACCTAACTTACCCAGGTATGCAGGTGGATATTTATTGGTATTGCCAGTCGCCGCGTCTATTTTGGTCGGTTCGATCGTAGTTGGGTTCAACTCACCATTAGTAATACCTGCCATAGCAAAAAGTCCGGTTTTTTGACATTTGTAATAAACCTGCATACCCATTTCAGTAGCGAAGGCATCCATCACGTAGTTCTCTACAAACGGATTGTAAATGGTATTACCGGCGTCGGACCTTCTGTAATGCTGGTCACCGTAATCAATGTCGTTCTGACCGATGATAAAGGTGACGTTTTTCATGACCTTATCGATCAGGTCACTGTGCAGGAAGGGCATTTTGTCGATCTGTAAATAACCGCCTTTTACCCAGGTCTCTTCGTGGTGTCTTGAGGCCAGGTATAGCGTCAGGTTAAGGCGCACACCGTCAGCCAGCGGTACATCGAAGCCAAGATTGGCCATCGGCAGGTTAAAGCCGTCGATCAGCGGTGTCAGGCTGTTGACATTCCCGGTCGCGGTACCTACGGTCTTGATCAGCGGCGTAGCCGTGTTCGAAGCTCTCAATGATTGAAAGTTGATCGTAAAGCCACCGTTTACCTTAACTTTTAATCCGGTAAATGGGATCGTATCAACTTTACTTGTTTCAAAGGTATTGATACCTAATTTATTGTTCGGGCGATAGAACTGTAGCTGCTGTTCCTGTGCGCTGGTAAATAGTGGTGCCATGGCAAAGGCGGTCAATGTCAGCCCTGTTATGGTTCTTATTAGTCTGTTAGTTTTCATAGTTGTTTAATTTATTTGTGAAACGATCTTGTTGCTGTTTTTAAAGTTCAGGGTGTATTGTATGGTCAGGTCATCTTTGACCTTCATGGCACCAAGCATAAAGGAGGGCGGAGTGATCTTGAAGTCGGTCAGTTTGATCTTCTCTTCGCCGGTACAAAGGATCGATTGATCAGCTTTGGTATCGCCGTTGACCTGCAAAGTGACCACCTTGCTTACCCCTGCGATGGTTAGCGTACCAGTTGCTTTGATGGTGAACCTGCTCTTTTCGCCCTGGCTGATGGTGGCCGATGAAAGTTTGAAACTGATCTGTGGGAAGTCGTTCGCTTTGATCGTCTTATAAGTTCGGTCATCCATTGACGAGTGCTCGCTTTTAAGGGTTTTGGCGTTCACCGTAAAACTTAAGGTTTTCAGTGACCTTACCTCGCCGCCGGCAGTTACGAAATCCGCTTCACACACCAGTGTCGATGATTTCATTTCCCAATCGTGTACATTGGACGATCCCAGTACCTTGATCACGTTTTCGGGTGAGGCCGAGAGCTTGTATGCGGTTTGCGCCTTTGCGGTGTAAAAGCAAACTGCGGCTAACACTGAAGCGATAATTAGCGATCTGATCATTCGGTATCCATCTCGCTGTGTTCTTTGATCTTTCATTTTTATGTGGGTTGATTTTTGTTTGATCGACCATTTGATCGACACCCAAAAGTACCGGGTCCATGGTCCCTGGGGAATGATGGTGAACAGGGATTTAAGTGACAGGGATCACCCATTTTACTGACAGGAAACACTTAATTAAAATGCCGGGGTAGGGGAACCGATAACGCGCAGCCGGGGGGCGCTCCATGTTAACAGATGAAAGGTAAAGGGTTTAGCACGGCTACCGGTCGGCCCCCGCGCAGGAGTGTCAATTTAAAAAGTGCCGGTCAAGGGTTTATCCTGGCGAAAGCGATACCGGCGATGATCGCCTGTAAAAGGCCATAGATGAACCAACTGGCTACTGTTGTCACAGAAATATCCAGCGAACTGAAGGTGATCCACATCACGGGAAGCAGGGCTACCAGGGCGTAAACCAATCCGAACTCAATCCCCCGCAGTAAAAAAGGGCCGTGAAATAGGGACTTGAACCGTTCCCAGAACCAGGATAAAGATAAGCTGATCACAAACGCATGGAGATAGAAAAGGATGTCACGGCTGCCATCTGACTTGAACAGCGGATTATTGTACTGAACAAATAGTTGCGGGAAGAACCTGACTGTGATATATAATCCGCCATAACTGACGATGAACAGGATCAGGCCGACCAATATTCCGTTGATAATTATTTTTTTCATGATCAGCATTGATTTTTATGGACAGGCTGTATGGCGAACGATCTTTTCAGCGTCAGCAGTTGTTTTTTTAATCTTTTGAAACTTTTGTCGAGATCGATCAGCTCCTTGTTGATCCTTTCATTCTCGTGCATTAAAAAATCATCACTTTTCACATGGGAACCATCTATTGTAGCGTTCAGGCTATCATGATAGTGCATCACATCCCTTGTGATATTCAGTTTCAGCATCGCCAGCTGCGATAGTTGTCCGCACATGAATTGAAATTTATACATATCGGGACCATCCCTAAACCATTGGCAATGGTTCTCCACCAGGCTTTTGATGATGCCGGTTTCTACATCCAAAAAGGTCAGGTTCGACCTTTGTTCTTTGGCTACCTGGTGAAGCACCTGTAACACCTGCGTTGTTTCCTGTATCATCATCGTTCCTGAAAAGGTTAATCGATCGTTTTAATATTCAGGCTGAACGCTACGTTCAGCAACTGGTTCGTTTTGATCATCCCACCCAGGCGGCTGGGCGGAATGATATTGAAATCAGAAAAATTGACGTCCTGTGTGCCAACCAATGTAAAGGCACCGGCATTCTGAAAGGTGGCTTTATAATTGACCTCGATCCGTTTGACCACCCCGGCCAGTTCGATGTCCACGAACCCTCTGATCGCTTTTGACGGATCGCTGAAGTGCGGGTACCTGCTGAGGCCGATAAAGGACACCTTCAGTTGCGGGAAATCCTTTTGTTTGAGTGTTTTGCGCAGGTCGCCGGTCATCATCCTGTTGTGACAGTCAAAATCGAGGATGTCCAGAATAAGTGCGCCTTTCAGGCTTACCGCATCATTGCCGCCCCCTTTACCGATGCTGATGGTGTCGGCCTTGTTGTAATGGGCGATCACACAGCTAAAGTGATTGATATTGGTACTGCCGTTCACGGTGAGCGAACACTCTTTGTTCAATACCCATTTTACCGTACCCGGGCGTTTCTGCTCCGCGACGGTTCCGGCAGTGATGACGAACCCGAGTACTAACAACATGAACAGCCCTCTCATAAACGATCTTCAGTTCCAAAGTATGGTTAGCGGTTCCCGGTCTCAAAGCAGAAGCTTTCCAGTTGTGCCTCGGACAGATCTGCCACATCCTGGCTAAAGTAATGTGGAAGGATCAGTATCGGCACGGGTGCGATATCCACCATTTTTTTACTTAGGCTTGTATGAAATAAGCCTTCAAAAAATCCGTAACGTTTATGGACAAGGGCCAGGATGTCAGCCTGAATATAATTGACCATTTCCAGCAGGCCGTTCTTAACGCTGTTTCTTTTGATGTTGCGGAATCTGATGTTCCGATTCGGATAAAGCGCACGTTCTGTACGAAAAGTGCGTTCCGCGATCTCAAACTGCGCGGAACCGTCGGCAGATGTAGTGATATGATCGACGGATAGCAGCGCATCGAACTTTACTGCGATATCAGCAAGATAGCTGATCACTTTAGCGTTGCCGAAAGTAAGATCAGTGGCATAGGCGATGGAGCCGATCCCTTTAAAGCTATAGGATTCTGGCAATATTAAGACCGGGCAGTTCAACTGATCGATGATCGTATGGGCGTGATTTTCTGTCAATACTTTGCCTAAAAGACTTGTGCGGTGTGAACCCATCACTACCAGACTGACCTTTTTTTCCAAAACGATCTTAGCGGCAATTTCCGCCAGTGAACCGATCACCGATCTGCAATGGACTTTTGGTTTAAAGGTACCGGCGTCATTCTTGATCAGTTTTTCCAGTTTTTGGACAATTTCAGCGAGGTCGTGGTCACATTCTTTGGTCAATACCGTATGTGTAGGCACAGGCCAATCCAGGCCGTTACCATCAGTCACGGCGGCCGTGCCCTCGATGGCATGGCATAATAAAACATTCGCTTCGGCCTTAATGGCCATGTGGGTGGCAAATTTGGCCGCATATCCGGCCCTGATGCTAAAGTCGGTCAGTACAAGGATCGTTTTCATGTTTTTGTCAATTGGTTTAGGATAAAGGTCGCGCAATACATCGGGGAGCTATATGACCGCCGTCATCTGTAAAAGTGATGCTTCTCCCTTATTTTCGGCTGCGGTCAGCAGTTCCATACATTGCGTGGCAATCTCCAGTTCTTCATTGGTCGGTATGACCAGGATCCGGGTCTTCGACCTTTCGAGGCCAATATCCCTGATCCCGTCGGTTCTCAGGCCGTTTTTTTCCGGATCAAGCCTAATACCGAAATATTCCATACCGGTGCAGACCAGGTCGCGTGTACGCGTATCATTCTCGCCCACACCTGCGGTGAACACGATTGCATCCAGCCCGTTCAACGCGGCCGCATAGGAGCCGATGAATTTCTGGATGCGATAGGCGTACATATCATAGGCCAAAACAGCGTTCTCATCGCCGTCGTCCACTAACCTCCCGATATCCCGCATGTCGCTGCAACCGGTCAGGCCCAGCATCCCGCTTTGTTTGTTCAGCAGGGTGTCTATCTGCGCGGTCGTGTAGCCGAGGTGTGAAGAAAGATAGGTCACCACCGAGGCATCGATGGATCCGCAGCGCGTCCCCATGATCAGTCCGTCTAAAGGTGTAAGGCCCATACTGGTGTCGATACACTTCCCGCCTTTTACAGCGGCCATGCTGCAACCATTGCCCAGGTGTATGGTGATCATTTTCGCATCAGGATTGCCAAGATGCTTCAGGGCCTGTTCAGCCACATACTTGTGACTGGTGCCGTGGAAGCCATAGACCCGCAGGCCGTGCTCGGTATATAAAGCGTTGGGGATAGCATACCTGAAAGCTTTTTGAGGCATGGTTTGATGAAATGCCGTGTCGAAAACCGCGATCTGAACGGCATCGGAGAATATCTTTTCGGACACCTCGATACCTTGGTAATGGCCGGGATTGTGCAGCGGGGCCAGAGGGAACAGGCGTTTGATCTCAGCCTTGACGAATTCTGTGATGACGGTGGTAGCAGATAGGTTTCTCCCGCCCTGCACGACACGGTGCCCGACCACTTCGATCTCGTCAATATTTTTGATGACGCCGGTAAACCGGTCGGTCAGCAGGGCAACTATTTTCAATAACCCGGCTTCGTGGTCCTTCACCGGGAGGTCCTCTGTCCCCGTATACACCAGGTTATCCTGAAGCACCTTGTGAATGACCCTGGCATCCGGGGAGCCGATCCTTTCGATCAACCCGCTGCAAACAGGACTGATGGCAGGCATTTTAAACAGCTGATATTTGATGGAACTGCTCCCGAAGTTGATGATCAATATATTCATTGGTTTACGGTTTGTGGTTCGTGGATATCCTGTGCCTGGATGGCGGTGATCACGACTGTGTTAAAGATATCGTCCACGGTACAGCCGCGGCTTAGGTCATTGACCGGTTTATTTAAGCCCTGTAACATGGGGCCGATCGCCAGCGCGCCGGTCTCCCGCTGCACCGCTTTATAAGTATTATTCCCCGTATTCAGGTCGGGGAAGATGAGCACATTGGCCTTTCCGGCTACCGGGGATCCCGGCATTTTCTGTTTGGCTACGGATGGATCTACCGCCGCATCGTATTGGATCGGACCTTCGATCAAAAGATCGGGACGGGTCTCTTTAACGATCTTCGTAGCCATCCGGACCTTGTCCACATCCTCACCGATACCGGAATTTCCGGACGAGTAAGACAACATGGCTATCCGTGGTTCGATACCAAAACGCTCGGCTGTCCGCGCGGATGAGATGGCGATCTCCGCCAGCTGCTGCGCGGTTGGGTCCGGGTTAACGGCGCAATCGCCGAATACGCATACCCTATCGGCCAGGCACATAAAGAATACCGAGGATACCGTAGAAACGCCCGGCTGTGTCTTGATGAACTGTAAAGCTGGTTTAATGGTGTGCTGTGTAGTATGTTCAGCACCCGATACCATGCCATCGGCATCACCTTTGTAAACCATCATAGTGCCGTAGTATGAAATATCACGGATCAGCTCCCTTGCCTCTGGTAAGGACAAGCCTTTACTTTTACGAAGATCAAAGAGGGTTTGGGCGTAATCTTCCGAATTTCCCGCATGGTTAGGATCGATCACGGTGACCCCATTCATGTCCAGATCGAGGCCCAGACGTTTGACCGACGCGCTTATAACTAAAGGATCGCCCAATAAGGTCAGGGTCACGATGTTTTGCCTGATCAGTTGCGCAGCGGCCTTCAATATCCTGTCGTCGTTACCTTCAGGTAAAACGATATGTTTTTGATGTTGTGCGGCCCAACGCCCGATCTGGTATTGGAACATCGGCGGCGTGATCCTGTTGGAGTGGTAAGCCTGAAGCCGCTCTTCGAGTTCACTGACCGGCACATGTTCTTCGAACAGTTGGATAGCATAAGCGATCTTTTGTTTATTGTCCGGTTTGATCCTTGTTTTGATGTTGCCGATGGCGTTGATGGTCTCAAAGGTTCCCGTAGTCACGGCGATAATGGGCACAACATGATGAGAGCCTTCGATGAGGCGGATGACCTGGTCGTCCGGCTGGATACCCGCGGTCAGCACGATCCCGGCGATACTCGGATAACTGTCCGACACATTCGCCTGCAACGCGCCGAGAATGATATCGCCCCGGTCGCCCGGGGTTACGATCAGGACGTTCTCTTTCAGGTAACCCAGGAAGCTGGGTAGCTGCATGGCCCCGGTCACGTAATTATCCACCCTGTTCTTTAACTGGCCGGCGCCAAATAGGATCTGCCCTTTTAGGGTATCGTTGATATCTTCGATGGTGGGATTTTTTAAAAGCGCGGAATACGGGATCACGACCAATAAAACATCGGCATCTAATACCGTTTTAATGGTTTTTTCAAGGATGGTCTGCATTTTAGGATCGACCTTATTGATCACGATAGCAAGAACATCTACGCCATGATCTTTAAAGCCGCGCAAAAAGCTAAGCGCCTCATGCACGATCTGATCGGCGGTCTTACTTTCACCAGAAACGACCAGCACGGCAGGGCAGGATAGGTTTTTCGCGATCAGCAGATTCATCTCAAACTCAAATGCCGTACCTTCGCCTGTGAAATCACTACCTTCGATGACAAGCGTATCGTGCCGCTCTTCCAGCATTCTGTATTTCGCGACCAATAGCTTGATCATGTCACCGTCCATCCCTTTTTCATGGTATTCCATCGCCTGCTGACGGGTGAAAATATAAGAATCTTGGTAGGTAGCGGCCAACGCGAATTGGCTTAACACCGTTTGAATGTGTACATCCTGGCTTTCGTTCAGCCCGGTCGTGATGATCGGTTTAAAATAACCGACTTTATGGCCATTAACTATCAGGGCATTGATCAGTCCGAGTGTGACCACGGATCTGCCGCTATACGGTTCAGACGAGGCGACGAAGATACTTTTTGCCATGGCGTGTTATTTTTTTAGGGTGGGTGCTCCCGGCGTGGCTGGTATCTGGCGGATCTTTAAATGTTCCGCCTTGGTCAGTTCCAGTACAGTACTTTTGGTGGTATGCAGCTCTTCCGTAAATCCGGCAAGCTCTTTTTCGATGCCAGCATACTGCTCGATCAGGGTGAGGTGCAGTGCTGAACTGGCCGTGGTGATTAGTGGTTCCAGTTGGTGCAGGTAAGTTTCTATGGTTTGTTTAAGGTCATGGTACCTGATGCCGATAGCGGCGATCTGTTCAAATTCCGCAGGGTGAGCTTCGGTTGCCAGGAGGTCCGCGGCGCGCTTTTTTAAAAATTCATATTCAGTTTCTAAAAAGGCCAGTTCAGATAGCCATTGTTTGCTGACGAGGTAAAGTTCCTGTAATTCAGTGTTGAGTTGGTTGTCTTCGATGATCGTTGTCATGATTTTTATTTTTATTCAAAGTTCAGGAATGATCACCTTGTAAATGTTGACCGGGGTCACCAATAAGAGTGATCAAGATCAGTTTTAGGGATAGCAAAGTTTGCCTGCCTAAATGTGAAAAGCTGACGTAAGTTCATATTCTTACGTCAGCTAACTTTCGGCTACATGTGATGCGGACTCTCCTTGTCCTTTTTTTGTTGTAGAAAAAAGCAATGGGCAGCGCAGGCGTGCAGTTTATAATTTTTGTGCGTAGTTCCCATATTATGCCCCTCGGGGTCTAATAATTCGCAGGTAGTTTCGTTAATGTTTTTCAACTGAAGCACAACCTGTCCCTGATTGTTGTAATAATTGCCATTCTTCTTTGCCATGCCTAATTTGGTGCCTTTCGAATCTATTACGTTCCCGTTGTTATCAATAAAATAAAGTTTTTCTCCTTTATTGTTTTTTACGATATCGTTTTTTGTGATGTAACCCAATTTGGTACCCGCCTGATCATAAATGCCTCCTTTTGCATTAATGCGAATTTGAGCTGGTTTGGCTTTTTCCGGCGGTTTTTGAGCAAATGTGTTGATAGTACATATCATTAAAATAGCTAAAATGCTGACGCATATTATATTTATCTTTTTCATGGATTTTAGTTTTCTCAGGCAAACCTGATCGTGAAAATAAACTTGTTAACGATTACTGATCATGTAAAAACATGGTCGTATTTAGATTATTTGGTATTACTGCTTGGCGATATCCAAAACAATGCGCCCTTCGACGTGCCCATTTTTGAGGTCGCTCAGTACCGTATTGATATCTTCCAGTTTGGCGGTATGTACGGTAGCTTTTACCTTGCCTTCGAGCGCGAAGCCGACCGCTTCCTGCAGGTCTTTACGGGTGCCGACGATAGAACCGCGTACGGTATAACGATTGAGTACGGTCTCGAATATCGGCAGGTCGAAACTGCCCGGTGGTAATCCGTTGAGGGCGATCGTTCCTTTTCTGCGCAGTGCCGAAAGGCCTTGTTTGAAGGCGATCGGTGATACGGCCGTTACCAATACACCGTGCATACCTCCGGCTTCCTTTTGCAGGAACGCGCCGGGGTCTGTGTTCCGTGCATTGACGGTCAACTCTGCACCGAGGCTTTTTGCCAGGTCCAGTTTATCATCGTCCACATCTATGGCCGCCACGTGCAGGCCCATCGCTTTGGCGTATTGCACGGCCAGATGACCTAAACCGCCAATGCCTGAAATAGCCACCCATTCCCCCGGTTTGGCTTCGGTCTCTTTCAATCCTTTATACACCGTGACCCCGGCACAAACGATCGGGGCGATCTCGATGCAGTTGGTATTCGCGGGAAGGTGTGCCACGTACCGGGCATCGGCGACCACGTATTCGGCATATCCGCCGTCCACGCTATACCCGCCGTTCTGCTGATCTTTACATAATGTTTCCCAGCCGGTGATGCAGAACTCGCAGCAACCGCAGGCACTGTATAGCCAGGGGACACCAACGATGTCACCTTCTTTAACATCTTTCACATCGGGCCCCAAAGCTACAAACGTAGCCGATAGCTTCGTGGCCGGGAATCAGTGGCATTTTGGGTTTGACCGGCCAGTCACCGTCGACAGCATGCAGGTCGGTATGGCACACCCCGCTGGCGATGACCTTGACCAATATTTCATTTTTGCCGGGCATGCGCACCGGCATTTCTTCTATCTGCAATGGCTTTCCAAATTCGCGGACAACCGCTGCCTTCATTGTTTTAGGGATCATAAGTTTATGGATTAAAAATGTAACAGCTAAGGTTGTGACTGGGTGGGTAAACAGAAATGACGGTCATCATCAATATGAATGACTAACATCACAATAAAAGTCTGACACTAAGCACATCTGTATTACTGTTTACCTTAACCTATCAACTTTATTTTTCGTCCTTATGTAGAAATAAAAACCGTACATTAGTATGGCATTTTACAACCGGTCAATGTTTTTTTGATTTGTACCGAAGAACCCATTTTGACATGCCTTATCGTAATAAAACGATCCTGCTTATAGACGACAACGAGGATATCAGGGAGAGTACCGCAGAGCTGCTGCAGTTGTCCGGGTTTCACACCCATATCGCGGATTCGGGAAAAACAGGTCTGGTGATGGCGATCGAACTTCAGCCCGACCTGGTGATCTGCGATATCGTGATGTCTGAAATGGACGGCTATGAAGTGTACAACTCATTAAAACAAAACCACTTGACGGCTCATATCTGCCTACTGTTTTCGACAGCAAAAGCGGAGGATTCAGACCGCTTGAGGGCTGAAAAGATCGGAGTTCATCATTACCTGGTTAAACCCTTCGATGAAGACGAATTGATCCGGTGCATCCGGAAATGTTTAGGCATGTAAGACAGCGGTCATTATGTCGCCCTGTTTAATAGGGCGAAGTTACTTTAAAACAGGTGGCCCAGGCTTGCCGCGGGACAGCTCATAATATGACCCTTATCATGACTTTGGTTGATGCCGGTCACATTTCTTTGCCTGAACAGTACCGAACTTTGGCCCTACGATGGCTTTATCTGCAAAAACAAAAGTTTTTTTTGACGAGACTGGAAAGAGTTCCCGGTTCTCCATGGAAGCGATAAAATATAATTTTCTATTTAAAGGGTACTTTAAAGACCTCGAAAAACAAAAGAAAAAGGCCAGAGAAAAAGTAGCTCAACTTAATCATCAATAAAATGAAACTTCACAGAATTCTGATCGCTATCGACGATACGCCGAGCGCGGAAATGATCGCTCTGAACGGGCTTCAACTCGCCAACCAGTTCCATGCGGCAATAGGTTTGGTCAGCATCATTAACCCGCTGCTGCCTGTCAACTATGACGATGCTACGCCAAAAGAGATCGAGGATATGATCGACAACTATAACCACGCTTCGCAGCAGCGTGTCATTAACCGGGTCTTTAAAGATGTTCCGGTCAGGTGTTTTATTGAAATGGGTAAACCCGGCGAAGCGATCAACAAAATAGCAGAAGAATGGCAGGCGGATATGATCGTAATGGGTACGCATGGTCGTAAGGGCTTTTCCCATTTTATCATGGGTAGTGTGGCCGAAGAGGTCATGAGGCATTGCAAAAAGACATTGGTCGTAATACCGATACCTCCTCAAATTTAGGCCATGCTGATCGGTAACGCCCCTCTGAAACAAAGATCAGGGCTTAACCGGTCGTGTCCCCTCATAGATCACTCCGGAGGAAATGGTCTCCTTTAATTCGATCCTGATAAGTCCGGCTACGTTCGGCATGACCTGATCCCAGATCCAAACAGCCAGCAATTCAGCGGTAGGGTTAGACAGGCCTTCAACATCATTCAATAAATGATGATCCAGTTTTTCGAGTACCGGCCGCATAATCTCTTTCAGGTTGCCAAAATCAAACACCCAGCCCTCGTGATCCAGGATTTCACCTTCGACATAGACTGTCAAATGATAAGTATGCCCATGCATGTTTTTGCATTTATGGCCTTCAGGGACATTCGGAAGAAAGTGGGCGGAATCAAAAGAAAACTGTTTATAGATCAGCATATTTTTATTGTGACGTTTTAACCAGACCGGATATCATAGTTGCGCGCAGGTGTCGTTTACCGGTGCATGAAATTATGAATTACCACATTATGTCAAATACCAGGTCATTATCCAAGTACTGGAATTGATGATCAAAAAGATCAGGACCTATTGATAATGCAGGTGCTGACCATAAATTCATTAAGCGCGTTGATCGAATGGCAACCTATCTGATCATGATGCCGCATTTTACCGGCAAGGTCATTAACGGTTTTTTGAATGGTCAACACCGGATCATGTGACGGTACGACCATGATCGCATGTTGACGGTAGATGCTTTGCAACTGCATTTTTAAGGATTTTAGAATACGTGCATTCGTTTGCGATCTTTCCCATTGCAAAAAGGAATCGATCTCATCCGAAATTATCGCCATGGCTTTGGGTATTTCCGCTTTACGTTGTTCTATGGTCGCATCGCGAAGGGCGGAAATGGTATCAATATTTACCAGTTCGACCCCCGCTAACATTTTTATTTCCGGGGCCACATTGGCGGGAACAGAAAGGTCGATGATCAGTTTTTTGCTATCAGCGGTGAAATGTTCTTTCAGTAGTACAGGGGTGGGAGAATTACTGGCTACCAGAATGATATGAGCCTTGGCTATCTCCGCCTTTAACTCGCCTATCTCCCGGCAATCTAAACCTAATTCATTCGCTAATGCCAAAGCTTTGTCAAATGACCGGTTGATCAAAGTGATATTGGTGATCCCTATTTGATCAATAAGGTTTTTACAGGTATTGCGACCGATCTTACCCGTCCCGATCACAAGAATGCTGGTGTGCTTGGTGATGTCATATTTTTCCCGGATGTATCGTACCGCAGAAAACGCGACCGAAACACTCCCGTTACTCAATTGGGTTTCATTTTTGATCCGTTTTGATGACCGCAAAGCACAGTTGCTCAATCTCTCCAAAAAGTGGTCGATCATGTTACGCTCCCTGGAAAATCTGATCGCACACTTTAGCTGTCCTATAATTTCATAATCACCTAATATCTGGGAGTCTATGCCTGCCGCGACCTCAAATAAGTGCCCAACCGCCCGTACCCCGTGTTTGATATACCCAAAAGTTTCAAACAGCGCTAATGGATCTGGATCCGTACCACATAGCATAGTGAGAACCTGATCTGTATTTTCGGCGAGACAGTATATCTCGGTACGATTACAGGTTGATAGCACAAATAGCGACGAGATGCCGCCTGCTTGTGCATCTTTTAAGATACGCTCATACTTTTGTTTGCTTATCGCAAATGTGCCGCGCATTTCTGCATCCATATTTCTGTAACTGATGCCAGCGACAAAAAAACCTGCAAGCCCGTTCGTATTGATTTCTACCATCTGTTATTTCTCCAGCGAATATGGCCTTTTAGTCCATTTATGACCGCCATAAAAGTCATCAAATGCAAGAGGACCGTTCCTGATGACCATCATGGAAAAATGTGATAATGCTCATATTTCAAAACACCAAAGCTCGGAAAAAACGATCAAAATAATCAATTATCCAACGTTAATCGAGCGGGCATTCAATACCATTTCCTGGCCCCAGGTTGGAGAAAACAATTTGATTGACCCCTCTTCGCCAATTTTAAGTTATTGTGTATAAAACTCATTATCAGGATGCGAAGAAGGAATTCAATTTTGGCAGGAGGGGTCAATGGTCTGTGGTTTTTCCAAGCATGGTGTATAGAAAATTTATGGCTTCGGCGATACTGGAATGCCAATTACCTGCTCTGCGCTCAATGCCAATAAGGCAGACCAACCAGGAAAGGCCACTTATACCTCAATAGAAACCAATACAAACAACGATAAACTAATTAAGGCATAAATACGCGGCCAGCCAATAGCGTTAAAAATCTCTGAAAGTTGCGTAAACACCGTAAGATTGGTTATCAATATCAAAGAAAGGGCGCAATTTATAGCTCTTGCCATTATTGTTTAATGTAAAAGTAAGAGTGGACTTATCTGTGGCTGCAATGCTGTTCAGTACGTCCTGCTGTGCGCCTTTTAAAATAAGCTCCGCTTTACTTTCAAATGCCAGCATAGTGGGGCCGTAAAATAGGGCCACTACATTTTTATCATCCGGCATAGCTTTGAGGTAAAAATTATAGTGAAACACTAATCTAACCTTGTCGTTATTTTTCCATTCGCGGTTAAGGCTGATATAAGTGCCGGGTGAAATGCCAATATTTTGCTTTTGATCATTTATATACACCTCTGCCTTGCCTGCCCACGTTGGCACCAATAACTTTAACGCGAATGTGGTTTTCTTTGTGGCTGTGAGACTAAACTCCACTACAGTGTCGGCCGGAAAACTACCTGTTTGCATTAGTGTGATGTTTTTGCTTAGCCAATTTACCTTTGACGGCACATACAGGTTAACCCATAAGGCAGAATCATTATGGAAATAAATATTACTGTTAAGCATGGCAAACGCTTCGACAGTGGTGCCGTTACAACAGCGAAAATCGTTGTCTTTTAAAAACGCCTTACTTCTTGGCGAGCCGAGTGGCAAGTA
The DNA here is from genome assembly GCF_039921305.1 of Mucilaginibacter sp. GTDB lineage: Bacteria > Bacteroidota > Bacteroidia > Sphingobacteriales > Sphingobacteriaceae > Mucilaginibacter. The sequence continues at coordinate 248,829 of NZ_JBDSCA010000015.1, read as the reverse complement.
GTAAACAGCTTGCCCGGTATGGGCATTTTGTAAGGCCATAACCGCATTGTAAAAAGTATTCATGTACATATTGGCATATTTTGCATTCGCAGTCCATTCAAAAAGCGAAGCCGTAAGTTTTTGTGTATTATGTGATACACAGGATTCGGCTATCTCTCTGGTCATGGTATTGCTTAACTGGTTAGGTACTCCCCAATGCTCGGCTGTAAGCGAGGTGGGGGTAGTAACGTTTGGCCGTGGCCCGCTGCTTGATCCGTTGGTATAAGCGTGGCTGCCAATAAGCATATCCCAAAAATTGCATGCCGCATCATGATATTGCTTTTCGCCTGTTAGGGTATATCGTTGCGCAAAGCCATTAACCAACACCAAGTGGGTATTAGCGTGGAGGCCCGATAGCATATCTTTATTTTGGGCTAATGGTTGCAATAGCCAGTCGCGATCAAATAACTTAGCCAAGGCCAAGTGTCGAGGGTCTTTAGAAACTGTATATAACTTATACAAAACCTCGTTCATGGCACCTGCTTCGTTACCAGGGTTGGCTTCAACGCTATACAGCACTTTATCAATGGTTGCCGCATCCAGTTTGGCCATACGCTTTTCAACATACGAGGCCATATTAATAACCATACCGTAGGCTTTTTTGTTACCCGTGCGTTCATAAGCATCAAGCAGCCCCTGCATTATTTTATGGTAAGTATAATAAGGTGCCCAAACACCGCCAAAGCGGGTTTCCAGTACATCAAAATCTCTTTCGGGAAATGCACTCAGATAACCGTTACCCAGGGCCAATTGGCATTTATCTAACTCATCTACCATGTAAGTTAATCGCTGGATTAATAAGGGGTCTTTATAGCGCTCAACCAGGCTTGAAATTGCCGAAAGATAATGCCCAACAAAATGCCCCCGTATTCCAATGCCAGGCGCTTCCCAGCCTTCGAGCGGTTTGGCGGTTGAGGGGAGTTTGGCATTCACCCTGAAGTTGTGCAGCAAGCGGTCGGGGTCGAGCGATTTTAAATAAGCCGTGTTGAGGTCTTCGCGACGCTGCACCCACGATGAATCGAGCGTTACGGCTGAGCTTTCAAAGGTAACCGCTTTTAGCGCGGGAGGTTGAAAGGCCTGCTGCGCTTTTAACGCCGAATTAGCACCCAATAATAAGTAAACAAATAAATACCGGGTGATGGACAGCTTAGTATGCGATTTTTTCAACGTGATGGTTTTTCTTTAGTGCAAACGTGTTCGTAAAAATATCAATTTGATATTAGAAACTGTTTAAGTTTTGCTCAATAGTAGTTTTATGGAAGCCAAATAGATCATAGCCAGTGATGTTTACTGGAGAAAATAATTTGATTGACCCCTCTTCGCCAATTTTAAATTATGTGTATAAAACTCATTATCAGGATGCGAAGAGGGAATTCAATTTTGGCAGGAGGGGTCAATGGTCTGTGGTTTTTCCACCATACAGCGATTAATGCCTGCCGGCGATGTGCGCAAAAAACTATTTGTTGGTAGGCGCCACCTGGACGGCAGGCGGTGTTGGCCTACAGGCCTGGTTTACGATAGCGGTGGTATACAAGGCCATAGCAAACCGCCAGGCGCATCTATAGGTACCAGCGTGTTAGCTAATAACTATGGAAACTTATTTCCAGGTGGCTAATACTTTTGCTTTTATTTCTTTTTCTGTTTTACAGCAAGGCATGCAGTTATCGCCTCAATAACTCTTTTAGTTTCTTCCGGGTCTCTTACCTGTATGCAATTTACACCCGTTTTACGAGCAGGGTAATCGTTGCCGCCTTTAAACAAGGCATCGCCAATAAAAATCATTTCGGTTATTTTAATATCCAGTACTTTTTTGAGTTTGCGGATGCCATAAGCCTTATCAATTCCGGGTTTGGTGATATCGATAGATGTAGCGCCACCCAAATGCACCGAAAATGCCGATAAAGTTTTATCCAGTTTTGTTTTGATCTTTTGGCGTTTGGCAAATTTAGGGTCCCATTTTTTCTTTTGCGGCAGAGGCGCTTTTTGGCCCAATGCCGAAAAGGTGATCTGGCTGCCTCTGTCTTCTATCTGCTCACCCCATGTTTTGCTGGCTTTAAAGCCCGATGCGGCAACGGCTTCGTTCAGGGTGTCTATAATAATATGCTTTTGTTCTTCGGTAAAGTTTTCGGCGTAGAGCTCTTTCCATCCTTTTTTGTACTGGTAGTACTTAGTGCCGCAGGTTGGCAGGATAGATAATTTTTTAAAGAGCTTTTTATTGGGAAGGTGTAATAAAACCTGTTTTTCAAACTGGGGCCAGTCGCCGCCAGATATGATGGCGACATGGGCAACAGCCAGCAAATCACTTAATATACTTGCCATTTCACTATCAATAGCAGCTTTGCTTTCGGCCAGTGTCCCGTCAAGGTCAAACACAATTAATTTTTTCATATTATGCTTTGGATTGTTTTTTTGCCCATGTTTTGGCGTTTTTTACACCAATGGCAATGGCTATACCTTCGTCCATATTTTCTTCGGCAAGCAAGGCGTTCGCTATTTCCACCGCCTTGTTGCGGATAGGTAAAGGCAGGTTTTTCATTGACGGCGGATAGTCGCCTTTTATCCAGGGCATAATATTCTGTTTTTATTTACAACAACTTGGGCTCATTGTGGTTTTATTAAAAAATATACCTGCCACGGCTATGAAAAATAAGATATTGATACTTGATGATGACGAAGATATACTGGATATACTTTCTTATTTATTGAAGGAAGACGGGTACGACATCCGTGGTAGCTCACATGGCGATAACATATGGTACGCGATCAAAGAATTTAAACCCGACCTGATATTGATGGACCTGATGCTGGCTGATCTGGATGGACGGTCTATCTGCAGCGCTATTAAAGAAAACCCTGCAACTCAGGATACAAAGGTGATCATGATATCGGCACGATCAGACCTGAGGCCAAAACTTGGTGAACCTGGTTCGCCCGATGATTTTATAGCCAAGCCTTTTGATATTGATAATGTACTTAAAAGAATCAAAAAGCAATTAACGAATAATAACTTATAGTTTATTATTAATCGTTCAAACTTATTTTAATAACGTGCGTTAATTAAAAATTAAACAAACCACATTATGAAAAAGCTAAGCTATTTATTGATGATTGCGGCTGCCGCCTACACGTTTCAGGGTTGCGGTGGGCACAAAGATGCCAAAGAAACTGCCGACAGCCTGAACAAAACTAAAGACACCACAACCAATGCCATGAATACCGGTGGTATTGCAGTTACTAATGATGATGCAAAATTTGCCACTACAGCCGCCGATGGTGGTATGGCCGAGGTTGCTTTGGGTAAACTTGCATTAAGTAAAACCAGCAATGCAAGCATTAAAGAATTTGCTACCATGATGGTTGCAGACCATGGTAAAGCAAATGATGAATTAATGGCTATTGCCAAAGCTAAAAATATTACGTTACCAGCCGCGGTTGATTCAACACACCAGAAAAAAATGGATGAGCTGACCAAGATGAACGGTAAAGACTTTGACAAAGCTTATGTTGATGCCATGGTTGATGGCCACAAAAAGACATTGGACTTAATGAATGACGAAGCCAAAGACGGTAAAGATGCTGAATTGAAAGCGTTTGCCGCTAAAACAGCTCCGGTTGTACAAACACACCTGGATCATATCAACAAGATCCATGATGCAATGAAATAATCAAAAACTTTTGTTTGATTGAAAGGGGGAACAGGTTATGCTTGTTCCCCCTTTTTTGTACTCTTAATCGTCAGACTTTCCAACCAAAGTCCAGCTATACGTAGTTCCGGTTTTGGCGATGCTGAAATAATCAAAGGTGCCATTGGCCCTGTCGCCGGCAGCATCTAAAGCTTCCGCGCCTACTATCCCGGTATTGGCGTTTGCTTGCTGAATAAACAATGTTTTAAGCGCGGTAAAATCTGCAACGCTTCCTTTGGTGGCTTCCAGAGTGTAGGCTATGGTCCACATGGCGTCGTAAGCTACCAGTGCAAAAGCGTCGGGGTCTGTATTGGTTTTGGCTTTGATCCTATCGGCAATGGGTTTCCATTTGGATTGATTAGCAGTTGGTAAACCGAATGATGGCGCGAAGAAACCCGTTTTGATCACAAAATCGGCCACGGCGGCATCGCTTGTAAAGGCGGTGCTTAAAACCACACCATCGCCACCAAACCATTTCACGCTACTCAAAACGGGATCTAAAGCGGCTAGTTTAAAAATATCGGCACCTTCGTCGAATGATGATAAGTAAATGGCAACTTTATCGGCACCTTGTGAGGCGATCAAGGTATTAACCTGTGTTTTAATTGCTGCTATTAATGCGGCATAATTTGTAGTGGTTGTTGCATAGGGTGCAATGGCCGAGATTATACCACCTTTGGCGATAAACGCCGTACCTGTTGAGGTTTGTAAACCTTTATTACCCGCATCATCGCGTGATACGGTAACCAAACCTTTAAAGCCTTTTTTGGCTATGGTAGCGGCAATGGCGGCACCCTCAATTTTATCAGACGGACAAAAGCGGAAGATGGCATCATTGGCTATGGCCAAACTACCTGCTGTGCTGCTTTGACTTACTACAATAATCTGGGCAGCATCGCTCAATGGTTTAATGGCTGCCAGTTCGGCGCTTGATTGCGGACCGATCACAAAGCTTACTTTATCGTTTTTGGCTTTGGTGAAAAACGTTTTGGCAATTGTGGTATCGAGCTTGGTATCCGATACGGAAACCGCCATCCGGAAACCCGCGTTTTTGTTAGCGAGATAAGCATTGATATCATCGGTAGCCAGTTCTAAAGCCGCTTTTGAGGTAATACCTAATGACGACCAGTTGCCCGTTAGCGAGAAAAGGCCGGTAATATTAATGGTTTGAGGGTCAACGCCGTCGTGTTTGGTACAGGCGTTGAATGTGATCGCAATTGCCAATAATGCAATTACAGGAATAAGTAGTTTTTTCATTGATAGTGATGTATGATAACTTAGGACAATGTGGTGTTAAAAATACATAAAATATTGCGAATCAGTTACTAAGAATCCTGTTTTGTATTGCAATTTAGCAATTCATTTTCCAGATATTGAAAATCTGGCCGGGATGCGACATCCTTATTCATACAGGCATCTCTTAATTTAGCGAGTTTAATTAAGGCTTGATCTGCTTGGTGGCATAAACCCAGCAAATCATCTATCAGGCAGCCATAAGCCCTCACTTCGATGCGCTCTAACGCAGAGGCAGATTCTTTGCCTGACAGCTCATAAAAACAGGCTGCTCCAAAATCTCCGAAAAGGGTGTTGCCCTTATCATCTATCAAAGTATTGTGGGCATACATATCGCTGTGCATAATTCCGTTACTATGTAGTTGCGTGGCTACCGATGCGATTGTAGTTGCAATTTTTAATACTTGTTCAGCCGAAAGACTCAAACCTTCTGTGAAAACATCCCTGGTGCAGCTTTCAAAACTTGGGGGCAGGCCCAGGTTGTAAAAACGCTGGGGGATGAGTTCCATGATCAGGCCTTTTTTGTCTTCGGGATGCGCGGTTACTTGACCGATAATTTGTACCAAACCGGGATGCGCGCCCGCGATGATGCAGGCGTTCATCTCATCTTCAGGAAGGCCATCGCTGGTTACCGCGCCCTTGAAAATTTTGATGGCTACATCTTTTGGTTCATTACCGTTATTCCAGGTGGCTTGGGATATGATGCCTGATGCACCTTCGCCAAGCAAATGGCTGATCTGGAATTCATTCCAATGAATGAGATCAAGCAGTTGAGCAGCAGGCTTTTTGCAAAAGGGATTGCCTGAAAATGCCAGCCAGGATAGTTTAGGCATAGTTAATAACCATAATGGCAACTCTTTTAACTGGTTGGCCGAGATGCGCAACAGCTCCAGGTTACGGCATTGGCTAAGCTGTTGCGGTAATTCCTGAAGTTTATTCCCGGCAAGCATCAGTTTTTGCATGCGGTGGCAATTGCCTATTTCGGCAGGTAGTTTTTCAACTTTATTATTGGTGAGAATTAGCCAGCGTATATTGGGATTGACTGATTTTGGCGGTACTACTCCGATTTGATTTGACTTGAAACCAACGATATCCAACAACGGGCAATCGGCTAATACTTCGGGTAGCGTGGTGAATGGGTTTTCGGAACAGAAAAGGATTCGGAGCTTTTTTAGTCTGCCGAAATCGGGAGGTAGCGAACTTAAATTATTGCGCGACAGATCGAGAATTTCAAGTGTATCTGCCAGTTCAAATATCTCTTGCGGGAAGTGTGAAAGCTCTTCGGAAAGTTTAAGCGAGGTTGCTCCTTTTAACTCTCCGTTTTGTAGTTGTTGTAACGTTTGCATTGGCTTTAAAGTAACAAAAAAAGCAGGAGAATTTTACTTTAAAAACGCCAACAAATTGGGTTGATCAATTTATTCTGTATAAAATTGTAGCTGAGATGATGGAAGAGATGAACCCGGCGATGGCTTTGGCCTATGACTATGTAGAAACAACCAACACTACAATTTTTTTAACCGGAAAGGCGGGTACAGGTAAAACAACTTTCCTTCAGTTTGTAAAGAAAAACTCAAAAAAGAAGATGGCGATTGTGGCACCTACCGGGGTGGCTGCCATTAATGCCGGAGGGATGACGATACACTCGATGTTTCAGATGCCTTTTGGCCCTATCATTCCATCGAGTACGGCCCGGCCCGAGGTGCATTTTAGTCCGGAGAAAAAGGAGTTGTTATTTAACCTTGAATTATTGGTTATTGACGAGGTGAGTATGGTTAGGCCGGATGTGCTGGATTATATTGACCTGGTTTTGCGCAATATTAAAGATTCTTCGTTTCCGTTTGGTGGGGTACAGTTGTTTTTGATCGGCGATCTGTCGCAGCTTAGTCCTATTATTCGTGATGAAGAATGGATGATGCTGAGCCGTTATTATGCCAATCAGTATTTTTTTAGCAGCCAGGTTTTACAAAGAACACCGTTTGTGCGGATTGAGCTTGATCATGTTTTCAGGCAGAAGGAGCAGGCCTTTGTTGATATTTTGAACGAGGTGCGCAATAACGCCATCAGTGCCGAAAGTTTGGCGGTACTTAACGCACGGTATCAACCCAATTTCCGGCCAACGGTAGAAGAACCTTATATTACGCTTACCACGCATAACGGCATAGCGCAAAAACTAAATAATGAGTTTATTGAGGCACTTGAAGGTAAGGAGCTTGAATTTAAGGCTACCATTCGCGGGGAGTTTCCAAAGGACGCTTATCCTACGGAAGTTAATTTGAAATTGAAGATAGGCGCGCAGGTGATGTTTGTGAAGAATGATACATCGGCAGAGAAACTGTTTTATAACGGTAAGATAGGTTTGGTTACCGCTATTGAAAGTGACACCGTGTTTGTACAATGCGGAAATGAAAGTAAGGAAATAGCAGTACAAGCATTGGAGTGGACCAATATTAAATATCAATTGGATGAGGAGCAGATCAACGAAACCAACGCGGGGAGCTTTGCGCAAATTCCGTTGAAGTTAGCCTGGGCAATTACTATTCATAAAAGCCAGGGCTTAAGTTTTGATAAAGCGATTATTGATGTGAGCGAGGCTTTTGCGCATGGGCAGGTTTATGTGGCTTTGAGCCGGTGCCGTACTTTGCAGGGTATGGTTTTAAGAAACCCTGTGGCTGTTCATAATATTATTGGCGATAGGGCGGTAGCTTTATTTAGTGAGCAGACGCAGGTTATCCGGCCCAACCGGGAAAAGTTAGTACTGGACCAGGAACTGTATTGCCGGTTTTTACTGACAGAGCTTTTTAATTTTGCACCTATTCAAAGCCGGATGGGTGATTTTGGGGAAGTTATCCCAACTTTTAAAACCGATGTGATTGCCGTAGCTGAGAAACTATGCAGGCAAATTGATAATGTAGATGCGGATAGAGTTAAGAAGGCGGCAGGTTACTTTAAACAGAAGCTGGAAACCATAACGGAGGTTTTACATGGGCTGATACCGGATATGGTGAAGCAATCATCAGCACAAAAAGTACTTGCGGCTAAAGCTGATCAGTTGATGCTACGCTTTATGGCTCGGATTGAGCTGATGGCTTATTTTGCAAATGAAAGTTTTACTGCCGAAGCATATTTGCAGGTTAAAAAGGATGCGAATGCTAAATCTGCTTCGGATAAATCGCGGTCGTATGTGAAGGCGTTGAACGCGAAGCCTAACGAGAAGCTATTTAATGATATGATGATATGGCGGGCAAATGTGGCGGAGCAAAGTATGATTATGCCGAATATGGTACTATCAGAAAAAACATTGGCTACTATTGCAGAGAAACTGCCGCAAACCTTGAAAGTGCTCGGTGCTATTAAGGGTGTTGGCCAACCCAAAGCTGTGCAATATGGGCCGGATATCATCGCGCTGATAAGAGCCTATCAGCTAGAAACACAACCTGCTGATACCGAGCAGGGGACTTTGTTTTAACGGGTGGAATTTGTCGCGAATTGACCCTTTTAATGTCGTGTTCACACCGCTATAAATTACCCAAAGCCCATTAAATTTGTGTGTAAACAAAAACAAAAGCCATGAGAAAAATTATTGTTACCACATTTATATCAATGGATGGGGTGCTACAAGCACCCGGCGGGCCTGAAGAAGACAGAACTAACAGTTTTAAATGGGGCGGGTGGATGTTTCCGCATGGGGATGATGTGACGGATAAAGCTATAGCTGAATTAATGCATCAACCCTTTGACTTGCTGCTGGGCAGACGCACTTACGAGATATTCGCGGCTTATTGGCCTTACCAGGAAAATCATCCCGTGGCAGAAAAGTTTAACAGTATCGGAAAATACGTGGTATCGAGTCAATCGCCTGATCTGAGTTGGGAAAATTCAACGCTTATCACCGGGGATGTGGTGGAAGGTATAAAAAAATTAAAACAGCAAGATGGGCCTAACCTGTTGGTACACGGTAGTGGCAAGTTAGTGCAAACGTTATTGCAGCACAATTTGATTGATGAGTTACATACCTGGATACACCCGATAACATTAGGCGGCGGTAAAAAATTATTTGAAGAAGGAACCCAGCCCGCAAACTGGAAGCTAACAAATAGCATAGTTGCCAGCACCGGTGTAATTATAGCCAGCTATGTGCCTGATGGCGATGTTAAGTTGGGCTCGTTCGTTGCGGATGATCCCAGTGAGAAAGAAAAAGCCAGGCGCGAAAGGATAGAAAGAGGACAGTGGTAGTGTTGTTCTGCCTATCATAACAAACCTATCTAAAACAAATCGGGCCTTCAATTGAAGGCCCGATTTGTTTATATAAGATCATACTGTTTTCTTATTTCTCCATTTGCTCAATAACAGCCTGGCTAACTCCGGTGAAAGAGAAACCGCCATCGTGGAACAAGTTCTGCATGGTAACCATTTTGGTTAGATCGCTGAAAAGGGATACGCAATAGTTAGCGCAATCATCACCAGTGGCGTTACCAAGCGGGCTCATTTTTTCGGCGTAGCTAATGAAACCGTCGAAACCTTTAACGCCGCTACCTGCTGTGGTGCGGGTTGGTGATTGTGATACGGTGTTGATACGTACATTCTTTTTGATACCGTATTGGTAACCAAAGTTACGGGCAATACTTTCTAAGTACGCCTTGTTATCGGCCATATCGTTATAATCAGGGAATATGCGTTGGGCCGCGATGTAGGTTAAGGCCACTACTGATCCCCACTCGTTTAGCGCGTCCATTTTCATGGCGGTAGCTAATACGCGGTGTAAGCTCAGGGCTGATATATCTAATCCCTTATGGGTAAAATCGTAATTGTTTTCGGTGTAGTGAATGCCTTTACGCACATTGATACTCATCCCGATAGAGTGTAAAATAAAATCGACACCGCCACCAAAATGTTCCATACTTTTGGCAAACAGGTTTTCTACATCTTCGTTACTGGTAACATCGGCAGGTATTACCGGTGCGCCAATTTCTTCGGCCAGTTTATTAATAGTACCCATGCGCAGGGCGATAGGGGCGTTGGTTAATACCAGTTGGGCGCCTTCGGCATGACATGCCTGAGCTGTTTTCCAGGCGATAGAGTTTTCGTCTAATGCGCCAAAGATGATTCCTTTTTTACCTTTTAATAAGTTAAATGCCATTTGATGTATTTTGATTTACGGCGTAAAATTAAAATTATTTATCGGTAATGAGAATTATTATGCCGCTGGTTTTCTTTGTCGCCTGTATTGCGAAAATCTGATCAGGCTATTGATGATGTGATTAAAAATAGAAGAAGTAACAGGAGTTTGGGGCGAATGAGCTATTTATCAGTTAAAGCAAATTTAACCGAAACGGTTTGCTGGCAAGTTATCACCCTGCCGTAAGCGATGCCGGGCTTCCAGTGCGGACTTTGTTTAAGGATGTTTATTATTACATCATCGCAGCCGTAGCCTATACCGTTTAATACTTCAAATGCTGTTAAAGTACCATCGCGCTCAACGGTAAAAGCAATTTGCACCGTACCTTCAATATTGTTTTGGACGGCCTTTTCGGGATAGCTTAAATGGGTTTTGATATAAGCTTTGAATTTTTCGATGCCACCAGGAAACTCCGGGCGTATTTCGATAGCAGCAAATATCTCGGGGTTATCTTCCTTAGTCACTTTAAAAGTTGGCGTTATTTTGGGATGTATCCTTAGGGCATAGACTTCGACTGGCTGGAGTGGTGTTATGTTAGTAATGGTTTGCAAGGGTAAGTGTATGGTGATAAACCGGCTGCCGTTATTGAGGTAGGTGTATTTATCAAAAGCCCGCTGCACGGTAATGGTATCGTTAAACTTTGCGCCTTCTATTTTAAAATGGCCATTGGTATCTGTATGAGTAATTATGTTGTACTGATCGTGCTTAATGTCTTTTTGTTTAGATATCAGCATTACCCGTTGTGCAGGCTTACCTGTGGCATCGTAAATTATACCGCTCAGGTTGATGGTGTCTTTCCGGATGGTCAGCGTATCTGTTTTTTGCGCTAATGCCGATGTAAAAGCAATTAGAATGATTAATAATGTACCAATGGTTTTCATGCTTATAAGATGCATGCTGCCTTTGCTTTTCCATAAATAGGTTACTTTCTCCATTGTACACCTTGTTCTGTGGGATGCCGAAATAAATTAGGCATGACGGTTGAGTAGGAATAAGGTTATTGTGTTAATAATTCCCTTGCATTTTGCAGGGCGCTATTGCCGGGGTTGGCGCCGCTTAGCATTTTGGCTATTTCTAATACCCGCTCATCGTTATTTAGTGGTTTGATGCGGGTATAGGTTGTGGCGGCACTATCGTCTTTATAAATAAAGTAATGGCTTTGGCCTTTGCTGGCTATTTGTGGTAAGTGGGTTATGGTAATTACCTGTAAGTTTTGCGATAGGCGTTCCATTACCTGGCCCACTTTGTTGGCTACTTCGCCGGATACTCCGGTGTCTATCTCATCAAATATAATGGTTGGCAGGGCAGTGTTGCTTGCGATGAGCGATTTGATGCTGAGCATTAAGCGGGATAACTCGCCGCCGGATGCTACCTTGCTCATTTCGGACAAAGCATAACCTTTATTGGCCGAGAACAGGAAGCGGATATGATCGATGCCGTTCTGGTCGAAATCCGCGGAAGCTGAAATGGTGTTCTCTATTTTTAGGGTAGCATTGCCCATACCCATTTCGGCTAAAGTTTGCTGTACCTGCTTTTCGATAACAGGGATGGTTTTAGCCCGGTTATCTGAGAGTTGTTTGGCCCGTTTTTGTAGCGTGTCTTTTTGGGTGTTGATATGTTGTTGTAAAGCTTCTATCTCTTCGTCGCCGGAGAGTACTTGCTGGATCTTTTCTGAGAGATCGTCCTGAATCTGTAATAGTTCGGCATTGCTGCTTACGCGATGCTTTTTTTGGAGATTGTAGATAATGGTTAGGCGATCGTTAATGATAACTGTCCGGCCTTCGTTCATGATGGTGCTTTGCTCCAGGATCTCAATTTCGGACGCGATGTCTTTCAACTCGATCACCGCGCTTTTCAGGCGCTGGTTCAACTCTTCGATAAAGGGATTGAATTTTTCTAAGGCGGATAACTGATGCGCTGCTTCGCGGAGTTGGAGCAGGGCCGAGGTTTCGCCCTGGTCCATTAAGTAGTAGGCGCCTGCCAGGTTGCGTTTGATATCGCCGGCGTTGTTTAGGGCGTATAATTCTTGTTCCAGTTTTTCTTGCTCATCTGCGGTAAGCGAAGCTTTTTCTAATTCGTCGTATTGAAACTGGTGGTAATCCAGTTCGGATTTGGCGCGGTCGCTTTCCTCCTGTAAAGTTTTGAGTTTTGTTGTGGATGTTTTATAGGCGCGGTACGTGGCGTGGTACTCGTTCAGCAGATCAGGGTGTTTGGATACCGAATCGATCACCAATAACTGGAAAGTAGCATCGTTGATCTCTTGCGTGGCATGCTGTGAGTGAATATCGATCAGCTTTTCGCCAAGTTGTTTCAGGGTGTTTAAGTTGACCGGGGTATCGTTTACAAAGGCGCGTGATTTACCATCGGCGGAGATCTCGCGGCGAAGAACGGTTTCGGCAGCGTAATCCAGATCGTTATCCTCAAAAAAAGCTTTGATATGAAACTGACCTATCTGGAAAGTACCTTCTATGATGCATTTTTTTTGCTGGTTAAAAAAGTAACGGCTTTCGGCACGCTGGCCTAATATCAGCGAAAGCGCACCTAAAATAATTGATTTACCTGCACCGGTTTCGCCGGTAAGGATGTTTAACCCCGAGCCGAAGCTGATCTCGAGGTTATCAATTAAAGCATAGTTATTTATTTTGAGCTGTTGAAGCATAAAAAAAGTACCCCCGTTTTGAGGATACTAAATTACAAATTTGGCGCTTAATAACTGACCTTATTTATTTGCTTCCTTTGTTTACTGTGTCGGTATTGTAAGTGTAGTTACCGTTCATGGCTTTCAGGTTTTTGATGGTTTCTTCACGCAGTTTTTTGAATGCCGGGCTGTTTGTATAAGCAACTAAACGAGCGCGGGCCTGATTAAATAGCTCTTTTTGCTTTTTGATGTCCGGACCGTTAGTGTAATCACGCATTTTTTTACTTAGCGCGTTTAACTCTTTTTGCTGTTGCTTAATAACCGGGTCGTTAAAAGCCTCGCGAATTTTCTGACTGGTTTTATTGAGTTCCTCGCGTTGTTTTTTATACTCAGGGCTGCTGTAATATTCCTGCATTTTTTTGCTGTATTCCCTTATCTGCTCGTTATCTGTTTTAAATTGGGAGTTGCTGGTGTAATTGCGCAGCTCTTCGCCAGCCTTTTTTAAGGCATCGCTATGTGCCTGAAAGTCGGGGCTTTTTGAGGCATTCTCTTTTTCAAACCATTTGCCCTCGTTGTCAAAGTTTTTTTGGAGTTTTTTATATTCAGGAGTATTAAAATAGGCAGACTGATTTTTGCCTAACTTCTCCATTTTCTCCTCTATCTCTTTTACTTCAAGGCTTTCATTAATCTTATTGAAAGCCTTGCTTTGTTGCTCCATATCTTCCTGTAGCTTTTTCAATTGCGGGTTATTATAAATGGAATCGAGGGTACGGCCTTTTAACTCCATTTGTTTTTCGATGCTTCTGTATTGAGCGCTGTGGTAAACCTTTTCCAGTTCTTTGGCTTGTTTATCAACTTCGGCAGAAAGCTTATCCAATATGGGGTTATCGGTATACAGATCATGAGAGACTACTTTTGCGCTTACTGATTTTGGTTTTGGGAAAGCAATTTTGCCGGGAGCAACATGGGAGCCTGTATGTTTAACTTTTTTAGGTTTAACAGATGCTTTTTTAGTTGTATCGGTAAGGTTTGAGAAGAACGGAAGTTTGCCTGCCGGTGATATTGTTACCTTACCGTCTTTAATTTCGGGATTGAGCCAGGCTATGGTGCCCATGCTGCCCATCAGTAATAATACTGCCGCTAAAATGTGGCGGATATTGCTTGCTTGTTTTTTGGTTTCCATAATGCGTTTAATTCGGTTTAATAAATGATATTTTTTGCCAGTTGCGGCTAAGGCCAGTTGAAAGTTTTGAGCACGGTTTTCTTCGAGTTGTAGCAGGGTTTGGGCATAAACCAAAGGTTCGCCGGTTACCTGCAGAACAAGATCGTCGCAGGAATGCTCACGTTCGCTGTAGATGATCTTATTGATAAGGTGTGTGAATGGATTGAAAAAGAACAGGATACCAATAAATTGCTGTAGCAGATTGATGATATAATCGTTACGGCGGATGTGGGCCATCTCGTGAACTAAAATAGATTTGATCTGCTCGGCCGAAAACTGGGTGATGATGGCTGTGGGCAAAATTACCATTGGTTTTAGATAGCCTATAATGCAGGGTACGTCAATATGATCGCTCAAAAAAACCTTTGTCTTTTGAGGGATTTGCAGTAGTTGGGCTATGAGTTGTACGCTTTCCTGGAAAGCGGGATCGTTAATTACGTTTTGTTTAATGTGGTAAATATTGCGCCATCCCCATAGTAAACGAGTTGAGTTAAGTATGATGCCGATGAACCATAGTACAACCAGATAAGGTATGAAATGATCAATAGTTACTGACCAGGTGTTGGGTACTGATACCGCGTTCGTATGGGCGAGGGGGACAAAATCAAGCGGTTCAAATTTATTATCGATGATAACATCAAAGGTTTGATGCTTGCTTATTTCAATTAATAAGGTAGCTAAAGGCCATAATATCGACGCGGTTAAAGCCAACAAGGCAACGTTGTATTTGTTGGCTGATGTTGCCGAAGGGATACACAGTAAAACCATACGTAACAGCGCATAAATAATTAGCCCCTGCCATAGTGAGTGCAGCAATGTGATGCCCAGCACCTGACTGTATTGATCGAATAAGGTTTGCATGGCCTATTGGTTTTTAAGGTTATCCAAATATTGTTTAATGGCGTCGATCTCGGCTTTTGATGAACGGTGGTTACCCAGGGCCTGCATTACCAAATTGGCAGCCGAGCCGTTGAATACGTTGTTGATCATTTTATCGAGATAGTGCTTTTGGGCATCGCTTTGTTTTACCAACGCTTTGTAGATGTGTGTGCGGCTGGTTGCATCGCGCTCTACCAATCCTTTTTCCAGCATGATCTGCATCAGCTTTAGGGTTGTGGTATAGCCGGCATCTTTGGTAGCGGCTAATATTTCGTGCACATCACGAACGCTGCACTGGCCTTTTTTCCAAAGGATCTGTAAAATTTCTAACTCGCTTTCGGTGGGTTTCAGTTCCATAAATTTATTATACGAATATTTTCGTAATTCAAATATACGAATGATTTCGTAATTTCAAATTATTTTTTTATTTCGGATTTCTGATGTTCGATTTCGGATTTTTTTTGGCGGATTGCGGGTTTATTTGTATATTGTATGGAAGAAGAAGCAAGAAGTAAGACTCAGGAATCAAGGTGTGAAATATTCCTACTATTTCCCCCTGTATTGCTAGTTAAGGCCGGAGGCCTGGGAATATTAGTCACGAGCGGGCGCTTGGGAATTAAGTTAAGACTTGAAAAAAATCTTACAATATCCCCCTTTTTCTCTGTTCATTGCGAGGTACGAAGCAAGGACACAGAGAAAAAGCGGCCTTGCATAGTTCGCGATTGCTTCGTGCCTCACAGCCAATGACAACTTAAAAAATACCATATATACCCCGGTCTGCCGAAGGCAAGCATAATTTGTTATCCGGGTTAGCGGAATTATTAGGATTAGTTTTTTTGCAGGGACTGGTATTTGTTGCCGTTTGATGGATCGGCTTCGTTGAGGATGTTGTAGGCTTTGATGCGGGATTGTGGATCGGCGGCGCTGAAGACGGATACGAACTCATCGCTTTTGGCGGCGAAGAAGATCTGCGGAAGCATGGCGCCTAAACCCTGGCGATCTATTTGGGATAAATCGGGCAGGAAGGCAGAGATCGCTTTGCGGGCGTTGGCCGCATTGTCAGACATTAAGTCTAACCCCAAACGGTGATAGTTATAGATAAAATCGCGGATAACGGCGTAGCGTTTGTTGCTTAGGTTTTCGGTTAGCCAATAACGGTTGAGGTTGCTATCGAAGGCGTTCCAGCCTTTATAAGATGCACCTTGCGCCGCGGTTACAATGGTTTTGGCACGGGCGAAATAAGGCGTACCGCCAAAGCGGGAAAAGGAATCGTAATCCATACCCATGATGACGTTGGCGTAATAGGCTAATACCGATGTGATATTGCTTTGGAAAGTTTGTTCGTTAAAATCCAGTTGCTGGCCCTCGGTGTAGGTGAAGTCGAAATCACGATCGTTAACGCTCAATAAGGTACTGGTGTAGGTTGAGCCGTAAATGGGGCGGGTTGATTGTACCTGCAATTCGCCGCTGTATTTGCTGCTGCCATCCCAGGCGGTTATGCTGAGTACAAAGTTGCAATCAACACGCTCCTGCGGTAAAATTTGGTCGTTGCTCCAGCGGCGGTTGTTCAGAAAATCTTTCATGGCATTTTCCAGTACCTGGAAAACCCGCTTGTTGCTGGTTTGTATTTTGGGTGATAACACCTGTATACGCGCGTTCAGATCCTGCGCTTGTGCCGATAGGGCAAAGCTGGTGAGTATGACGATATAGGCGAATACTTTTTTCATGCGTTGATCAGGTCAATAATTTTACGGCAAATATCGGCAGCAACCTCGTCTTTGGTTTTAAGGTCAAAATCGGTTTTATGCAAATGGCGGTCAATTATAGTTATTTTATTGGTATTTGTTTGGAAACCTGCACCTGTATCGTTCAAAGAGTTGAGTACGATGAAATCAAGGTTCTTCTTTTTGAGTTTTTCGATGGCGTTGGTTTCCTCGTCGTTAGTTTCTAAAGCAAAGCCAACCAGTATTTGATCAGGGCGTTTTATGGCACCGAGTGTTTTTAATATATCGGTGGTTTTTTTGAGATCGATGCTGAATTCATCGGTCTTCTTTTTGATCTTGATATCGGATACCGTAACCGGAGTATAATCAGCTACAGCGGCACTCATTACACAGATGCTGGCATCTGTAAAATGCTGTTGGCATGCGTTCAGCATATCATCGGCAGAAGTTACGTTGACGCGTTTGATGGATTTTGATTTGCTTTTCAGGGATGTTGGTCCGGATATTAAGGTTACATCTGCGCCAAGCTTAACCAATGCATCCGCTATAGCGAAACCCATTTTTCCGGATGAATGATTGCCGAGAAAACGGACAGGATCAATGGCCTCGTAAGTTGGCCCGGCGGTAACCAAAGCCTTTTTATTGAGCAGCGGTAAGCCTTTTTTTAGGTCGGCTTCAATAAAGCTGATCATATCTTCGGGTTCGGCCATGCGGCCTTCACCTACTAAGCCGCTGGCAAGTTCGCCGTAGCCGGGCGGGATGAAAATGTTGCCGTATGTTTTAAGTTGATCTACGTTATGTAACGTAGATTCGTGCTTCCACATATCGAGGTCCATGGCTGGGGCAAAATAAACCGGACATTTGGCCGATAGGTAAACAGCGGTGAGCAGGTTATCAACTAATCCGGTAGCCATTTTGGCCATGGTGTTTGCTGATGCAGGGGCGATGATCATAAGATCGGCCCAGAGGCCAAGCTCGACGTGGTTGTTCCACTCGCCGGTTTCGGGTTCAAAGTATTGAACGTATACGGGCTTTTTGGATAGGGTGGATAAAGTTAAGGGCGTGATAAAATTGGTTGAGTCGGGTGTCATTACCACCTGTACTTCGGCACCGGCCTTAACCAGTAGGCGCACCAGGAAAGCGGTTTTGTAGGCGGCAATACTTCCGCAAACGCCCAGCACAATTTTTTTACCCTCAAGCATAAAGCAAAAATATGTTTTATCTGTCAATATATTGTTGCTTAATTTAGTGAACTTCTATTAAAACAGTTGCTATGAGAATACCATTTGATACTTTACGATCTGAATTTTTAAGGATACTGATTAAGCTGAACATGCATCCCGCGAAAGCTGAACAATGCGCTACCATATTTGCTGAAAACAGCAGGGATGGTGTTTATACGCATGGGTTGAACCGTTTCCCTGTTTTTGTTGAGTTGATAAAGGAAGGCTTGATTAGGATTGATGCTGAACCCGTACTGGAAAACCATTTGGGTATGATAGAACAATGGAACGGCAATTATGCAGCGGGAGTGCTGAATGCTGGGCATTGTATGCAAAGGGCTATTGATTTGGCTAAGAAGAACGGCATTGGTTGCGTTGCCATACGCGATACCAACCACTGGATGCGTGGCGGAACTTATGGCTGGCAAGCCGCCGAAGCCGGCTGTATAGGCATTTGCTTTACCAATACCATTGCCAACGTACCGCCCTGGGGAGGGATAGACCCGCGATTAGGGAATAATCCGTTGATCATCGCTGTGCCCCGTAAGGATGGGCATGTGGTGTTGGATATGGCAGTATCACAGTATTCGTTTGGGAAGCTGATGCAGTATCAGGCTAACAACGAGGAATTACCTTTACCGGGAGGATATGATAGCGAAGGTAATTTAAGTACAGATCCGGCGGCTATTATGGAATCTAAAAGAATATTGCCTATTGGGTTTTGGAAAGGTTCGGGCTTATCGCTGATGCTGGATCTGCTGGTTACGATACTGAGCCAGGGGAGATCGACAGAAAAGATAACGGAGAGCAAGAAGGAAGCGGGGGTATCGCAGGTGTTTATCGCGATTCATCAGCCGGATACGGAGATGAACCATCAGTTAATAGAGCAGATATTGGATTATGCAAAAAGTAGCCGTCCCGAAAAGGAAGGCGGTAAAATATCGTACCCCGGCGAGAATACTTTGCGTACACGAGAGCGCAATATTAAGGAAGGAATACCGGTTGATGAAACGATATGGAACAAGGTGTTAAGCCTGTAGGCAAACAAAAAACGGAATGCGATTGTATTTTGATTGAAAAACCATAAGTTGTTTTAAAGTATGAGTTTCAATAAAAGATTATCTGCCGTAGCTGTATTGTTAATTGTAAGCTGTTCTGTGTTTGCACAAAAGGCATCGAGGCCGTTTCCGCAACATATATCATATTATCATGGTGTTATTAAACCTGATCTGTCGCAGAAGCAGTTGGATAACAGTGTCAAGTCGTTTTACATTTTATGGAAAGAGCGTTATATTAATGCCAATTGTGGCGCGGGGCAATACTATGTTTGGTTTGAAAAACCGGGCAAGCAAAGTGTATCCGAAGGGCAGGGTTATGGTATGATGATTGTTGCCCTGATGGCCGGTTATGACAAAAAGGCCCAAGCCACTTTTGATGGCTTATATAGGTATTATAAAGCGCACCCAAGTAAGCGTAGCTCTAAATTGATGGCCTGGGCGCAGAATAAGAATTGTAAAGATATAAGCGGAGATAGCGCTACGGATGGCGATATGGATATTGCCTACTCGTTATTGTTAGCTGATAAGCAGTGGGGAAGTAGTGGCACGATCAATTACCTGAGTGAGAGTAAACAGATGATTGCCGCTATAATGAAGCAGGAGATCAACCTGAAAACGTACTCGATATTATTAGGAAACTCGATTGAGCATGATAGTAAAGATTATTTTGATACGCGCACCAGCGATTTTATGCCGGCTCATTTTAAAGAGTTTAAAAAAGTGGGTAATGATGCGGCATGGGATAAGGTGGTGGATAGAAACTATTCCCTGTTTAAATTAATGCAGAATAAGTTTAGTCCGGATGCTGGTTTGGTGCCCGATTTTATTCAGCATGTTGATGGCAAGCCTGTGCCTGCAAAAGCGAGATATCTGGAGTCGGTTTATGACGGTAGTTATAACTATAACGCTTGCCGAGTGCCCTGGCGCATAGCTATCGACTATATATTGTATGGAGATAAACGGTCCAAAATTGTGGTAGATAAAATTAACAACTGGATAAAGGGGACTACCAATGGCAACCCGGATAATATATCGGCAGGGTATAGTTTGCAGGGTAATGACTTGAAAAACAGGTATTTTGAAGCGATGAGCTTTATAGCGCCCTTCGCGGTATCGGCTATGGTTGATAAGCAGAACCAAAATTGGCTGAACCAGGTGTGGGATTACATATTGAAATTTGACCTGGATACTTTTGATTATTATGATAACAGTATTAAGATGTTGAATATGATTATTTTATCAGGTAATTATTGGTCGCCATCTTCATAAATATTTTTGATTATTAGTTATTTATGGTATTTTTATTCCTGTCTGTTAACAATCATACGGAGTAATTGTAATAGCGTTAATTAGCTATGATCGAAGATTTTTATAGAGAAGAAAGTGAAGAATCTCTGAAGATAAATTATGCTCGCTGCAACTATTGCGGTGAAAGGCTGAGACTGCGTGCCAGAAAACCTAAAGCTGTAAAAGTTTTTTTATTCTTTTTACCAATTAAAAGGTACAAGTGTACCAATTGCCGCCGTAGCGTTTATAAAATAATTTAAGTTTTTGCTATATGGGCAAGGCTTTCAAATTTATCCCAAAAACCATCCTGCGGTAGCTTAGCATAAATATCAACCGGCTCTTTTTTTATGGGGTGAATAAATTGAATGCGGCGGGCATGTAAGCAAATACTTTTCTTCAAACTTCCGCGCGGATAGCCGTATTTATTGTCGCCAACAATTGGGCAGTTCAGGGTAGAGAGTTGTACGCGGATCTGATGCGGCCGGCCGGTTATCGGGTCAACCTCTATCAAATAGTAACCGTTTAGCTCGCCTATCAGTTTGTAGTTTAATTCGGAACGCATGCTGCCGGTCACTTCATGGTCGTGAGCTTTGGTTACGTTCTTTTGTGGGTTTTTAATTAGCCAATGTACCAGGTTCCCGCTTTCGGGAACGGGGCGGTTGCGTACCACGGCCAGATAGGTTTTGTGTACTTCACGGCCCTTGAACAGGGCGTTCATCCGCTCAAGCGCCTTGCTGGTTTTAGCGAACATGATCACGCCGCTTACGGGCCTGTCTAAGCGGTGAACCACGCCTAAAAAAGCGCCGTTTGGTTTGTTGTATTTTTTGGCGATGTATTTTTTAACCTTCTCATCAAGCGATTCATCTCCGGTATCATCAACCTGCACAATATCTCCGGCGCGTTTATTGATGGCGATGAGGTGGTTGTCTTCGTAAAGAACATCGTTATCGGTAACGTCGTATTGCGGGTTATGGAATTCTACTCTGGCCATTGAATATTAATACTGCTCCTTTTCGCTTGGGAAATCTTTTGCCTTTACATCCTTAATATAATTCTGGATGGCGCCGTTCATCACATCGTACAAACTGGCGTATTGGCGTAAAAAACGTGGGCGGAAACCTTTGTTAAGGCCAAGCATATCGTGAATAACTAAAACCTGACCATCGCAATGCTGGCCCGCGCCTATACCTATGGTTGGTATAGCTATGCTCTGGCTTACTTCCTGGGCTAATTTGGCGGGTATCTTTTCCAGTACTATCGAAAAGCAGCCTAATTCCTGGAGCTTTAAAGCATCTTCGCGCAGTTTTTGGGCTTCGGCTTCTTCTTTAGCGCGAACGGTATAAGTTCCGAACTTGTAGATGGATTGCGGGGTTAAACCCAAGTGCCCCATTACAGGGATACCAGCGGCTAAAATGCGGCTAACGGATTCGGCTATTTCAAGGCCACCTTCCATTTTAACGGCATGAGCGCCAGATTCTTTCATGATGCGGATCGCGGAGTTCAAGGCTTCTTTTGAGTTACCCTGATAAGAACCGAAAGGGAGATCGACAACAACCAAACCCCGCTTAATGGCGCGTACCACTGATGAGGCGTGATAAATCATTTGATCGAGCGTGATAGGGAGGGTAGTTTCGTGTCCGGCCATTACGTTTGAGGCAGAATCGCCAACAAGTATTACATCGATTCCTGCATCATCAACAATGGTAGCCATAGAATAATCGTAGGCGGTAAGCATGGCAATTTTTTCGCCGCGCTGTTTCATCTCCTGCAAAATGTGGGTGGTTATCCGTTTTACCTCTTTATGTACCGACATAGTTTTGAGTTCTAAGTGGTCAAAGGTAGGATTATTATGTTATTTCGGATGCCGGATGTTCGATTTCGGATTTGTAATTATTAAAAAATATTTGATTCTGATTTCTGTTGACTATAAAAGGAGCTATTTTCTCATTCAAAAAATTCGAAATCGAACATCGCAAATCCAAAATAAACTTTTACCTTTGCGGCTGTGAATACAGAGGTGCCATACTTCATATTTTCTATCCTATTCTGCGGAGCTTTACACTGCCTAACCCTTCGTTTTTCATTTTTAAATTCGTTACAAAATGAGCTATCTAACTAAACTACCTGCTATACTATTATTGGCCGACGGAACAGTATTTCATGGCAAGGCTGCCGGAAAAATTGGAACCACAACCGGCGAAATATGCTTTAATACTGGTATGACAGGCTATCAGGAGATTTTTACTGATCCATCATACTTCGGCCAGATCATGGTTACTACCAATGCGCATATAGGTAATTACGGTATCCGCAAAGAAGAAGTAGAATCTGATCAGATACAGATCGCTGGTTTGGTTTGTAAAAATTACAACATAGCTTATAGCCGTAAAGAAGCTGATGAATCTATCCAGGATTATTTCCAGGAGCAGAATATTGTGTCGATATCTGACATTGATACCCGCCAACTGGTGCGTTACATACGCGAGAAAGGTGCTATGAACGCCATAATTTCATCAGAGATCACTGATATTGACGAGTTGAAAAAGAAACTGGATGCTGTACCATCAATGGATGGATTGGAGTTATCATCGCAAGTATCAACCAAAGAAACTTATAATTTTGGGGAAGAAGGCGCCGATAGTAAACGCATAGCGGTTTTGGATTTGGGTGTGAAGAAAAATATTCTGCGTAATTTTGCGCACAGGGATGTTTATGGTAAGGTTTTCCCGGCTAAAACTACTTTTGCCGAAATGGAAGAGTTTAAACCGGATGGCTATTTTATATCAAACGGCCCCGGCGATCCATCTGCCATGCCTTACGCTATTGATACTGTTAAAGAGATTTTAGCTGCTGAGAAACCAATGTTCGGTATTTGTTTAGGTCATCAATTGCTGGCTTTGGCTAATGATATCCCCACCAAGAAAATGTTTAACGGTCACCGTGGTTTAAATCACCCGGTTAAAAATATAATTAAGAACCACTGCGAGGTAACTTCACAAAACCATGGTTTTGGCGTAGTGCCCGAGGCGGTTAGAGCATCGGATAAAGTAGAGATCACTCACGTTAATCTGAACGATCAATCGATAGAAGGTATCCGCGTTAAGGGTAAGAAAGCTTTTTCGGTACAATATCACCCGGAATCATCCCCTGGTCCGCATGATTCACGTTATCTGTTTGATGATTTTGTGGATATGATGGGGTAACAGATATATTGAAACGCCGGGCAAACGCCGGGCGTTTTTGTTTAATTACCCAAATTAGCCGCATCATTGATCTGCCGGCTAACATCATGTATCATAATATCTAATTCGGAAGCTGATATTTCGATATAATTGATACAAAGTTCCTTTTCTTTTTCATCGTTTGTGTTTCGTAGCACGTTCAATAGGCCAAGTATTGAAGCCAATGGCCGCCTAACATTATGAGATTCGGCCAAGGATATTTCCCTCAGGACTCCGTTTTGTTTGGTGAGCTCGTCGTTTGCCTGCTGTAATTTCATTTCTATCAGTAGGCGCTCAGTGGTGTCATTTGCCATGATCATCACATAATCCGTTTTGGCCGACTTAATAAGATGTGATGTGACATGAGCATATATAGTAGTACCGTCCTTGCGTTTATGCTGCCAAATTCCCGAGTTTTTATAACCGGCATCAAAAGCTTTAACTGCTCTTAATACCTTTTCAGATTCCTCGGGCGAGCGAATATCTAAGATGGTCATCTGGTAAAACTCTTCTTTAGTATATCCATAATTAGATACTGTAGCATCATTTACAGATATAAACCGCAAGGTGTTGCGATCATACACCCACATTGGATTAGGATTATCTTCATAATAGCTGCGATATTGCTTCTCGCTGTTTTCGATGCGGTTATAATGGAGTATAATTAACTTGAAAAAAATATAACCTGTCAAGATTACATAAAGTAACGCACTTGCGCTACCTATTAGTAAAACATCACTGGCTGAAACAGTTTCAAGATAAATGATTAGAAGATCACTCGCGGCTATCCACAAAACACTGCCGATTACATGGATGACTATTATTTTAAGTATTCTGGAATTCATCTATGTAGATAGAAATGTGTTATTTGTTTTTTTGACTTGTCAATATCGCTTCTATTATTGATTTATTTCAATTAATATGAAAAATATTTTTTTGTTATAGTTAATAGATGATCGGTAATAAAAAAGCCCTCTCCCAAAGGAAGAAGGCTTTCTAAAAAAACTAACAATCTAAACTCGTTTATTACAGTATTTTAAAGGCCAAACCAAACTGGAATACCTGGTTACGGAATTCGGGGGTTTGTGATGAGCCATCGCCGTTGTTCTTTTGCAAGTCGAGCGCGTATCGGGCATGGAAATCAACCGACTTGCTTAAATCGATACTTAAACCAGCCACGCCACCAACAATACTGTTACGGAAATTATTCCTGTCGTTATCGTATTGGGTTTGTTGTGTTACTGTGATACCATTGCTGTACACATTTTTAGTTGATGTAGCGAACGAGAACTGCGGACCCACAACAATAGCGAAGTTATCGGCTAAACGAAGCCTTGCCAATAAGGGTATATCAATAAAATTACGGGTTTGGGTAAAATCGCCTGTGCTTAAAATTGCTTTGTAACCTTTTTGGGCATATACAACTTCGGGCTGCACACTGAGCGGGCCGATGAGGGGGATCTCTAAAGTTACACCGGCGTTAAAACCTATTACATAGTTTGTATTGAAATTTGGGTCGTTGGTTTTAATAATGTTTGAAACATCTAAACCACCCTTAACACCAAATTTAACCTGGGCATTTACTGCGCCTGCCACAAGCAAGCCAACAGCGAACAATATAATTTTTTTCATTTTGAGTTTAATATTAATTGATGGAGTATATGAAATAAATGTGCCAACAACCCGGTTTTATGCAGGTTGTACATTTATTTAACTCGTAAAATGCTGTTTATCTGTATTTGTAAAGGGTTGTAGTTTTGGTGTTACTTATAAGTTAAATGGCAACGGGCCGTTGAAAATGTATGTTTTAGAATACAGTTAGCTCTTTGCTGATTAATTACGCCGCCACATTTCGGAATAAAGGGTATAATTGATAGTTTTGATTATGCTACCATCTCGCCACTGTAAAATATTAGCCGCTGTTGTGCTGGCTTTTTCAATAAGCTGTGCATCAGCTCAAAAAAAGGAAAGTTTTATTGGATCATTAGATCAGCAAAACCATTGGGTTGATTCTGTTTTTAAGAAACTCAATAAAAAGCAAAAAATAGCGCAGCTATTTATGGTGAGGGCGCATACCAATAAGGGCGAAGCTTTTTCGGACTCTATTGGCCGGGTGGTTAAGAAAGAGAAGATAGGTGGTTTGGTGTTTTTTCAGGGTGGGCCGCAAAGGCAAGCTGTATTGACAAACACCTATCAAAAGCTGGCCCGGGTGCCTTTGCTTATCGCGATGGATGGTGAGTGGGGTTTAGGTATGCGATTAGATTCGACGATATCATATCCTTATCAGATGACTTTAGGCGCGATTCAGGATAATACGCTGATCTACAAAATGGGGCACGAGGTGGCTAATGATTTTAAGCGCCTGGGCATGCAAATGAATTTTGGGCCGGATATGGATGTGAACAACAACCCAAACAATCCGGTAATTGGTTATCGCTCTTTTGGTGATAACAAATACAATGTGGCTAAAAAAGGTATAGCTTATATGGAGGGAATGCAGGATAATGGTATCCTGACCACAGCCAAACACTTTCCCGGACACGGTGATACGGATGTGGATTCGCACTTTGATTTGCCTAAGTTGCCGTTTGATAAAGCACGGTTAGATTCGTTGGAAGAATATCCGTTTAAGCAGGCTATTGCCGCTGGTTTGAGCGGGGTTATGGTGGCGCATATGAATATCCCTGCGCTGGATTCTACCGCGCATCTGCCGTCTACATTATCAAAACCAATTATTACCGGCATATTGAAAGATCAGCTGGGTTTTAAAGGTTTGATAGTTTCGGATGCGATGGAGATGAAGGGGGTGGTTAAGTATTTCCCGAATGGACAAGCTGATGTAATGGGTTTTAACGCGGGTATGGATATTCTGGAGTTAACCGGGGATACTAAGCGTGCTGTGAAGATGATTAAGAAAGCGATCCGCAAAAAACAAATAGAGAAAAGTGAATTGGATAGGCGGGTGAGGAAGATATTAACTGCTAAATATTGGGCGGGCTTAAATAATGTAAAAGAGGTACGAACAACCAATGTTTTTGAAGACCTGAACAGGCCGGAAGCTAAAGCATTAGTACAACAACTTTGTGATTCGGCAATTACGATGTTGAAGAGTGATACTATTTTTGCACCTGCCCGTACCGATAGAGTTGCTTTGGTAAGTATAGGAACGCCAAAAGCTACCGTATTTCAACAAGGTTTAAGTCAGTATTATACCAACAGCGTCCAGTTTAATTTGGCTAAGAATGCCGGTGTGCCAGAGATGAACCAATTGCTTGAAACTTTAAAAAGTTATGACGCTGTGATTGTAGGTGTACACGATAGCCGCTTACGCCCTGCAGCTAAGCTTGATTATACCAGTGATGTGAAGTTTTTTGTTGCCGAACTGGCTGCACATAAAAATACAGCCATCAGCGTGTTTGCTAACCCTTATACCCTTGCCGGTTTGCCGGGGATTGAGAAAAGCCAAACGCTTTTGGTGGGTTACCAAATGAGTGATGAAATGCAACGCTCTGCCGTGAAGGTATTAACCGTACAGGCAAAGCCAACCGGCAAATTGCCGGTTAGCATTAATACATTTTTCCCGAATGGGTTGGGTGTGGTGATGAAACAATCTACAACAGTTGCACTTTAATTACATTGATTGAATAAGCATCATACAACCGGGTAAAGCTTTTACTAATACCCGATATTTTCTGATCAACCGGGATGATTTTGTTTGGCTCGGTTATAGAGTTGGTATCTTGTGGGGTACTGCCTTTTAACGTTGTCAGTATTCCTTCCGGGGATACTTTGCCGATGCCCTGCATATCAATATTGATTGATTGCGCTGTGCCTGTTGTGTTTACTATCTTGATGTATAGTGTTCCGGTTTTTGTGTCTTTGGTGGCTACGTAAAACAGGGCCGGGATTGGTTTGGGTATTATACCGGCTATGCTATCCTTTTTGCTTGGGGTACGTGTTTGGGTTGGGATGTTTTCGCCACTCATAGCTACAGTTTTGTTGCCGATGTTGTTGCCGAATAAAACCTCGGCGTAGTATGATGGTGAACCATAGCTTGATATGGCATTGTAGCCTATCAGATCAGAACTCCATTGCATTGCTCCCGGATTTACGTTTACGAAGAGCGGGGCATAGCAAGACATCACTACATGATCTGAATTGCGTTCCATTCCCGTCATCCAGGCGGCATCGCCCAGGGCGGCATTCATGTTTGGTGTTGGCGAGCCTTCGCGGGTTGCCCATTCGCCTACAAATATTTTTGGTCCTTTGCGGTCATAATCATCGTAGTGTGTGGCATCGGCTTCCATTTCCCATGCTGAACGATAGTAATGCTCGTCGAATAATTCGGGGCGGCGCTTGGTTATTTTAACCCTTTGGCCTAATGGATCGCGGCCACCAACGGTTGATATGATCTGTAGTTTAGGGTATTTTGCTTTGATAGCATCGTAAAATTGGGCGAAACGGCCATCGTAGCTTCCTGATACGTCAAAACCGTCTTCGTTACCTACTTCAATATAGTTTAGCTTGAATGGTTTAGGGTGACCGTCTTTAGCACGTTGTGCCCCCCATTTGGTTGTTACATCTCCGCTTACATATTCAATCTCTTCTAATGCTTCATCAACATAAGGTTTCAGGAAGGGGCCTGCGGGCACGTAATCGCCTTTTAAAACATAGCCGGCAAATACGGCCAATAGTGGTTCAATTTTGAGGTCTTCGCACCATTCTAAATATTCTAAAAGGCCCATGCCATCTGATGAGCGGTAGTTCCAGCAGCCGCGGTGGCCGGGGCGATCATCTAAAGAACCTAAAGTTTTTTTCCAGTCGAAACGGGTTGAGAACATGTCGCCCTCTAAGTAGTTACCGCCGGGCAGACGTAAAAAGGTTGGCTTCATATCAGCCATTAGCTGCATAATATCGCTGCGGTTGCCGTTGGGGCGGTTGTTAAACGTTGGCGGGAAAAGAGAAGCTAAATTGAACCAATAAGTACCAGCCTGTTTGGTTGAGATGACGAAATGTGCCTGTGTTGTTGGTTTAACATCGGCGGTTGTGGTTAGCGTAGCTGTATATTTTTTCCAGCCGCCTTTGGTTAAGGTTACGGGGGCTGTTGCGTAGGTTATGGTGCCATCATTGCTTTCGATGCTGATAGTTAATGGTATAGTACCTTCGTCAGCGGCTTTGGCATAAAACGATGCTTTATAGGTGGTTTTCGGTTTTACCGGGATACCCCAATAGCCTTCGTTGATAATGCCTGCGCGGCCATTGCTATTCTCGACAGTTAGTTTGAGGCAGGTTGTTAGTGCTTCGTTGATGTTGTTTTTAGTGTCCAGCTCAATTTTTGCTTTGGCGCCGTTTTGTTGTAAGGCTGTCCAGTTATCGGGGGCCTTGGAGTTATCTTTAAAAACGCGGTTCCGGATGAGCTCGGCATAGAGGCCGCCATCGTAAGAGTGGTTGATCTCTTCGGTCATTAAGCCATAGAGTTTGGGGCTAACATCTACACCGGGTTTGGTGAAATTCAGTGTGAGTTTTGGAGTTTGGGCCAGAAGCAGGGAAACGCTAAAAAGCAGTGTTAGGAGGGTAATGTGTTTTTTCATTGGTTGGTTATTGGTTAAAATGTCGTTTTGACATTTAATTGGTTAGGCGAATGTAGATAAAGAAATAATAAAGTGCAAATTATATTTTAAGTGTAAAGCGCGGGCCGTAGGTAACGCCCAAATGTTACTTCTCACTCCCGTCAAATCTTCGTATTTTTACGTATGCAATCTGCTTACCATAAATACAACGCTAAATTTCAGGAAGCTCTAAATAATTTGAACCCGCAGCAACTTGCCGCGGTGAATAAGATGGATGGGCCGGTGCTGGTTATTGCCGGGCCGGGAACGGGGAAGACACAGATACTGGCGGCGCGTATAGGAAAGATTTTGACCGAAACGGATGCTTTGCCGCACGAGATTTTGTGTTTAACTTATACGGATGCCGGCGCGGTTGCCATGCGTAAGCGGCTTTTTGATTTTATTGGACCCGATGCTTACCGGGTTAATATTTATACTTTCCACGCTTTTTGTAACGAGGTAATACAAGAGAACCTGGATTACTTTGGTAAGATGAATTTGGAGCCATTAAGCGACCTGGATGCGGCTTTGTTGTTTAGGGAGTTGGTAGATGATTTGGGTAACGACCATGTGTTGAAGCGCTTTACCGGGGATGTTTATTATGATGTGACAAGGTTGAAGAGCCTGTTCAGTACTATGAAGCGAGAGGGCTGGGGTATTGAAATGATAACCAAAGCGGTTGAAGATTATTTGGCCGATATCCCGACAAGGGAAGAATTTGTTTACAAGCGCGGCAATGCCAAACTGGGCATTAACGTAGGCGACCCAAAACAGAAAGATATTGACGCGGCTCACGAAAAAATGAAAAGTTTGCTTGCCGCGGTTGGCGAGTATAAAAACTACGATGCCAAAATGAAGCGTGATGGCCGCTATGATTATGACGACATGATCATTTGGGTGTTACGAGCCTTCCGTGAAAACGAGGAGATTTTGCGCCGCTACCAGGAGCGCTACCAGTATATTTTGGTGGATGAGTTTCAGGATACGAGTGGCTCGCAAAACGAATTATTGAAATTTATTTTGGCTTATTGGGAAACGCCGAACGTGTTTGTGGTGGGCGATGATGACCAGTCGATATTTAAGTTTCAGGGAGCCAATATGAAAAACATACTTGACTTTGCTAACGATTATGTGGCTACGCTGAATACAGTTGTTTTGAAGCATAATTATCGTTCTAATCAACATATTCTGGATATTTCGCGGGTGCTGATCGATAATAATAATGAGCGGTTAACCAAACAGTTAGCACTGGATAAGAATTTACAGGCAGCACACCCGAGGTTTGATGAGTTGGTGATTGAGCCCACCATCAGCGAATATGCTAACCAGGAACAGGAATTGGTTGACGTGGCTTTGAAGATAGAAAAGCTAATTAAAGATGGCGTTGAGCCGGGTGAGGTGGCGGTGATTTACCGTAATCACAGTCAGGTTGAAGAGATGGTTCATTTTTTGGATCAGAAAGGTATCGCGGTAAGCACCAAACGGAAGATCAATATTATTGAGGAGCCTTTTGGCGAGAAGATCATTAATATTTTGAGATACCTGTCGATGGAACTGGATTCGCCTTATAGCGGGGATGAGTTGCTGTTTGAGATCATGCACTATGATTTCTTTAATATCCCACCGATTGAGATCGCGAAAGCGAGTGTGAAAGTATCGGAGCAGAATATCAATTCGTATAAATCAAATGATTCTAAAACTTCTATCAGGCGTTATGTGAACGAGATGAAGCTGGTTAAACAGGCCAGTTTGTTTGATACCGCCGAGCAGAACCAGGAGATGAAATACCTGGTAAGCAATATTGACCTGTTGTTGAAGGATGCCGTGAGCTTAACCTTGCAGCAATTTTTCCAGCAAATGATAGCCAAAACCGGCATTCTGAAATATATTATGCAGCAGCCCAACAAGGGTTGGTACATGCAGATATTGACCAGTATTTTTAACTTTTTGAAAGATGAGAGTCGCAAGAAACCAGACATAACGGCTGCGGAATTTGTGGCTGTGATCGATCTGATGAAGCGCAATAAGATCAGCCTGGATTTGAACCAGGTTATTTTTACCGAGAACGGTGTTAATTTTATGACGGCGCATGGATCAAAAGGATTAGAGTTTGAGCATGTGTTTTTAATTGGTTGCAGCAAAAAGATTTGGGACAGCAAGGGCCGTAACAATGGCTTTAGTTATCCGGATACTTTAACGCAGGCGGCGGCTGATGATATAGCGCAGAAAGAAGAATCGCGCAGGTTGTTTTATGTGGCTTTAACTCGCGCCAAGCAGTGTTTGATGATATCGTATTCGGCCAGTGACAGGAGTGGTAAGCCGCAGGAGGCATCGCAATTTATTGGTGAGATATTGGCTGATACACATTTGCAGGTTCAGCACTCTAAGGTGAGCGGGGATGATATGGCGGAGTTTATTGCTACGCAGTTTAGCGAAACCATTAAGCCTAAGGTGCAACTGATAGATGATAATTATATTAATCAGTTGCTTCAAAACTATACGCTTTCGGTAACGCATTTAAGCAATTATTTGGATTGCCCGTTGAAGTTTTATTTTCAGAACCTGATCAGGGTGCCATCGGGTAAAAGCCCGGCGGCTACGTTTGGGCAGGCGGTGCACTGGGCCTTGAATAAGGCCTTTAGGGCCTTGGCGGATAACAATGATGAGTTTCCGCTTACGCATGAGTTTATGGATCACTACCGCTGGTATATGCGCCGGAACAGGGATTCGTTCACTAAGGAGGATTATAAACTGCGCCTTGAATATGGGGAGCGGATATTGCCGGTTTACTACGAGCAGAATTTAGAAGTATGGAACAAGGTTGCCATCACCGAAAAGGCCATCAAAAATGTAGAACTTGATGGAATCCCGATCAAGGGTAACCTGGATAAAATTGAGTTTAACGGCAAACAGGTTAACGTGGTTGATTATAAAACCGGGAAATATAAAAATGCTAAAGATAAATTTAGCAGGCCAGATGGTGTGGAAACTGTTGGTGGTGATTACTGGCGGCAGGCCGTGTTTTATAAGATATTAATTGACCATGACCGAACCAACGATTGGGATGTAATAAGCACCGAATTTGAATTTGTTGAACCAATAACCGAGGGCGAATATCATAAAGAAAAGGTGGTAATAACACCGGGCGACGTTGCCGAGGTGACTACGCAGATAAAAGATGTTTACCAGAAAATTATGAACCATGAATTTAGCGTAGGTTGTGGTAAAAAAGAATGTGACTGGTGCCACTTTGTGCGGAGTAATTTTGAGCAGGTAGGGGATGTGATGCAGGAGGAAGAAACCTCCTGAAGGAGAACAAAAATTTTAGATTGCGACAGGGTTTTTGTATATTGTGGGGAAGGGAAGCCAAGAGGTAAGACTCAGGAATTAAGATGAAATATTCTTACTATTTCCCCCTGTTAGTTCAGGGTAACATTAGATCAGATACTAAGCATGTCGTTAGGCTTGGTTAGTTTTTTCCAGATGGTGAATCCTCCATAGGCAAACATCAAAGCAATAAATACATATACCCAGATAGAGATATTGCGCCCGGCTATGATGAGGTACAAATAGGGGAGGCTAAAACTTACAGATGCGAATAGTAGCGGAACAAGGATGGGTTTTTTTGAGCGGTAAGTTTTTAACGCCCAGCCCAGAAAGCCAAAAAAGAAGAGCTTGCTGATTAAGTAAAGACAGCCCAACAGCAAAGGATCAACCTCATGCTTTTCGCCTAAGCCAATAATCCAGTCTTTAATTAGGTTGATATACTCCATCATTTATTGCAAGATATGAATAAAATTTGCTGAACATTATATTTATGTTTGTTATTACATACCACCGTTAATATTTAGCTTAAAAAAGGTGCGGTTTTTACAAGGTATTTGTGTTAATATAACATTGGTTTTGTATTCACCCTTATCACATTGCTCCCTGAGCGCATTTATGTTTAAGATTGCTTCAATACGCTTTTTGCTTTTAGCCGTTCCGTTATCAAGCCTATTAATGGGGGTTTCCTTTTCGGGATATTCCCAATCAAAACCTCATCCCGATAGTGTTAAAGTTGCCATAGCTCCCGAATATGATAAGGTTAGTGGCGCGCACCGCTTTTTTTTGGGCGAAGATTATCGTAAGCTATGGGCCACTCCGGTTAAATTCAGGGTGTTTCATTTGAATCAGGAAAAAGGCGGTCTGCAGATTTTACAGCGCGGGGGCGGTATGCAATCCAAATCGTTAAGGTTAAAGGATAAGAACGGGCAGGAGTGGGTGATCCGGTCGGTACAAAAGAATCCCGAAAAGGTATTGCCACCAACATTAAGGGCTACAGTGGCCAAGGATATTGTTCAGGATCAGATCTCGGCCGAGCACCCTTTTGCTTCGGTTACTATCCCGCCAATGGCAAAAGCTTTGGGTATACCGCATGCTAATCCCGAATTGGTTTATGTTCCGGATGACGCGGCTTTTGGTGAATACCGTAAAGATTTTGCCAACCAGGTTTTTTTGTTTGAGGAGCGCGAACCCCTTGACGCGGATAAAACGGATAATACAGACAAGGCGCAGGATAAACTACAGGAAGATAACGATAACCGTGTTGACCAGAAAATGGTTTTACGCGCACGCCTGCTTGATATGCTGGTAGGCGATTGGGACCGGCACGAAGATCAATGGCGCTGGGAACGTACAAAAAACGATACCGGCATAGTGTATGAACCCGTACCCCGCGACCGCGACCAGGTTTATTATGATGGATATGGCGTTTTTCCGTGGTTGCTTTCCAAGCATTTATTGATGGCTAAGTTTCAAAGCTTTGGCGATAAAATAACATCGATAGGGCGATGGAACCGCAATGCCCGTTACTTTGACCGCTATTTTTTAAATGGCCTGAGCGAGAAGGATTGGGAAACGCAGATAGATTTTTTCAGGAATACGCTTACGGATGAAGTGATCATAAAGGCAATTAAGCTAATGCCGCCTAATATTTATCAAATAAGCGGCGAGAGCATAGTGAACAGGTTGATTGCCCGACGTAACAATCTTAAACAACAGGTTTTAAGGTATTATCGCATTTTATCACAAACGGTAGAGATACCTGCCAGCGATAAGAACGAGTATTTTAATATCACTAACCTGCCCGATGGTAAGCTTTCCGTAAAGATCAATAAGCTGAAAAAGGATGGCAAACAAGAGCAGGTTATTTACGCACGCACTTTTGACCCGGCTGTTACCAACGAGATCAGGCTGTTTGCTATGGATGGGAAGGATGTATTTGCTATACATGGCGAAACCTCGTCGCCCATCAAAGTGCGAATGATAGGCGGGGGTGATAAGGATACCTTTTTGATTGATAGTACCCTTACCGGGAAAGGCAGGAGGTATATCTACGATCGATCGGACGAGAAGAATGTACTGCCCAATAAGAACCAGGCGCATATCCGTACATCTGCAGATACGAGCGTTAACACTTATGTAAAAAGGAACTTTAAGTACAATTATTTACAGCCGCTTATTGTAGGCAGTTATAATAAAGATTATGGCTTTCAGCTAATAGGCGATTTTATTTATCAGAAGCAGGGCTTCCGTAAAGAGCCATACGCGTTTAGGCAAAGTTTGCTGGTTAATTATGGTTTTGGTACAAACTCGCTCATGTTAAATTATAAAGGCGATTTTAAGCAGGTTGTAGGTAAAAACGATCTAATCATCGATGTACTATCGAAAGGGCCCAACTATACCAGCAACTTTTTTGGTTTGGGTAACGAGAGTGTTTTTGTGAATGAAAAACCGTTTAAGCTTAAGTATTATCAAAATATTTACAACTATCAGGAAGCTAACATCAGGTTGAAACATGATTATGGCAATTGGATCGCGAGCGTAGGTATTACAGCTCAGTATTATAATGGAGACCAAGAAGATAATCTAAGTAGGTTTTTAAGCGCTTATAACCAATTACATCCCAACGAAAATGTATTTGCCCCAACGGGATACGCGGGCCTTGCAGGTACAGTTTCTTTTGATACCCGTGATAAGGGAACCCTACCCCATAGGGGTATTTATTGGCGGACTGATATTACAGGCATGCGTGGTTTTGGCTCAAAGGCAAATAATTATGGTCAGGCTACATCCGAGTTTACCCTCTATCTTAATCCCGACAGAGACTCTGTATTTGTGATAGCCGCGCGTTTTGGCGGTGGTACAACCGTTGGCAACGCGGCCTATTATCAGCAAATTAAGCTTGGGGGTAATGAAGGGCTTCGCGGGTTTAATTTTGAGCGCTTTACCGGTAAAAGCATGGCCTATAATAATATTGAATTAAGGCTTAAAATGTTTGATTTTGTATCTTATGTAACTCCGGGAACCATAGGCATTATCGCTTTTAACGATGTGGGCAGGGTGTGGATCCCCGGCGAAAACTCCAATAAATGGCATGATGGTTATGGTGGTGGCATATACTTTATTCCGGCCGAGTTGATATTGATACAAGGGGTTGTAGGCCATTCAAGTGAGGGTACCTACCCTTATATTTCGGCAGGGTTTAGATTTTAACCAGCTTCAAACCATCGGGCTGTGAT
This sequence comes from Mucilaginibacter sp., assembly GCF_039921305.1. Classification (GTDB taxonomy): domain Bacteria; phylum Bacteroidota; class Bacteroidia; order Sphingobacteriales; family Sphingobacteriaceae; genus Mucilaginibacter. Next base: position 213,214 of record NZ_JBDSCA010000015.1, on the reverse strand, counting down.
GGTAGTTTTGATAAGGCATCGTACAAAGCGGTATACATGTTTTGATCTCCGGGCTGGTTGTCCTCTTTATACAAAAGGTCAACACGTAATGCTTTTAAGCCCGAGATACCTTGCAGGTCTTCAACATCAAATTGCTCAACGTTTTTAGCCAATACATTTGCTTGTTGTAATATGGCAATGTATTGCCTGTACTCTTGTTCATCTTCGGCAGTGCTATAAATGATGGCTATTTTGCCTGGTTGGGTAATGCGCTCTTCGGTATCTTTAATACAAGCCTTATCTATCCGTTTTTTGATCACCTCGTAGCGGATATTGTAGGCGCCATCCACATCAAAATGTTTCTCGTCCATCCTAAAACGAATGTCTATCTGCGTACCAAAAACTAATACCAGTGATGCTACGCCTAATTCAATAGGGAGTGTTTTTTTAAGATGATATACTTCATTCTCCATTTCGGCAATAACACGCAATTGCCATAAGCGTAGGCGGCTAACATCTGCAAGGTCAAATTTTTGATTTGGCGCTATTGATTGGCCAATATATAGGTTATGCTCAACCCCATCGGTTTTAAACCGTTCGTAATAGTGCGGGAAATAAGGCTGTATCTCGGCTTGCCTTTTATCCATTATCGTGATTAGTTTGGCATTGAGCAGGGCAATAGTTTTTTCGTAGTTACGCCTGTCTGTAAAAAACTCACCTTCCGCCATATCGGTTTGTGTAAAGTAATCGGCTATTTTATCAGTTATAGCTTTATCATTACTATTTATAGCTGTTAATATGGGGTGGATATCGTTTTCTAAATAATGCTGTATTTGCTGCCCGGTGTCGGCATTCAGATTAATGGATAGATCAGTAAGAAACGTCTTTAAGGTTAATAGGCTATGCTCGGCAAGTTCTGTAAACTCATACTGATGCAGTTGCTCCAATAAAGCGATGAGCTTGTTGATCTGCCTTTCCAGATCATTCTTCACGCTCAAATTCCGGGTTATGGACGAATCTTTAATATCAACCTGCCCATACATTGGGTACACTTTTTTAAATGTGATCTGTTTTAAAGTATACGGAGCGCCCTCGTTACTGCTGTAAATGGAATTCTGGGCTTCGCGTTTAAATTTCCAGTCTACACTTGGATGCAGCGTGGTGTAATTATTTTGTATAACGGCCCTTACGCGGTTTTGGAACTCTTTGATTTTACGATCAATGCTATCCGTTAAAAAGGGCAGCACAACATCGAGCTTATTGGCATTAATGCTGTTGAAATCGTTTTTTCGTAATGATATGAATTCTAAAATACCGAGTAAAACACCGTCTTTAACAACGGGAGCTAAAATAAAGCTTTGCACATTTTGCGCTGCGAGGCGCTTCCCTGCTGAACTATCGGGTTCATCGGCTATAAACTTGTTAATATCGCTTACCGCGAAGTATTTGTGGCTCTCAATAACGAGCCGATGTGACTCGTTACAAAGTAAAGGAGCACCATCATCACTCTGGTCTGCCGGTAATAAATAGCTTTGAAGTTTTTTACCGGGAGAGGTATTGTTAAATTCACCTAACTCATTATCAAAAGGTGTAAAGCCAACATGCAGATCAGGTATTCCATAAATAGAGGCTACTATGGTTTCAAAGTTGTGCTGAATATCGGGGGCCGGTGAGTTACCCAATAAATCGCTCTTTAATGTTGATACAGCGTTCTCTACCGTCACATCAAACAAGGTCATGATAGCGAAACCTTTTAGCAGATAGCTTTTATCCGGGAATTTTGATTTCCAAAGATCCAGATCATCATAATTGTCCAATAGCAAGCTTATATCTTCTGGCGAGAGTTTTGGAGATTTTGGCGTATGAATGATTTCCAGAAAATCGGCGTTGTAAAATATTCGGTAATGTTTAATAATTCCGTTGGCATCCGGAATATCATAAAATAAAGGTTTGCTAAAATTGAGTTGGGTGCCGTAAAACCTGTTCAGTATCAGGCAACAACTGGCTATAAAAAACTGGTGATCGTCAAAATCGCGAATGTTAACGTCAAAGTTATTACCAGCCGCTTTTAAGATGTTTTTAAAACGCGCGGATATATTAAATAAATAGCCTTGGTAAGGTATGCTTATTGCTTTGATCTCGTTTACACTAAGCGATGGCGGAAATAACTCGGTTAACAATTCGGCAATAAGGGGTTCGCTATTTTCTATCTGGGCAATATCGGTAATGCCATCTCTTAGTTCTGGATGCTGATTCACCCTTTTTAACAGATCTTTTGCCTTCTCACTATCGTATGCAATATTACTCGCTGCCACTTGTTCCAGCTTTTCGATCACTTTATGGAAAGAAAGCCGGAGTTGAAAAGGGCTTAATGGGAATTGCGGGAGATTCATGTACAGATGAGATTATTGCTGCAAATTTATATAAATATAAAACCATATCGCATCAAAAAAAAATTCCTGACCTGTAGATGAGGACAAAATGACGTAAAGAATATTATTATACCTTGCAGATCAGGGCTTTTGCATTCCGTTTTTCAATATCAGCATGGTTGCCGCGCTGGCACCGCCTACTAAAACACCACCCGCAACATCGGTAGGGTAATGAACGCCGAGATACATGCGCGAGTAACCTATTGAACCTGCCCAAAAATAGGCTGGGGCAATTATATACCATTTGGGATACGCGATAGATAATGCTGTAGCGGTTGCAAAAGTACTGGATGTATGCCCGGATGGGAATGAATAGTTTTGGGCTACGTAAACAGATGTGATCTTAAGGTTTTTGATAAATGGCCTTGGCCGTTTTACAATGATCTTCACGAGGTAAGTTAACCCGTATGATATTGCCGTGCTGCTTGCAATGTATAAAGCATTTTGACGCATTTGCTGATCGTTACCAACTATGCCGCCTACCAATAAAGCCGCGGGGGTGCCAATATCACCATATTTGTAGGTGTTTGACATGAACAGGAAAAAGGCGGTCTTTTCGGGCGTACGATGTTCGGCCAGATCGATCATGATGTTGTTATCCAATCGTTCTATTCCGGATAGCTGTGCATGCGAAGCTTTGGGGGTAGTAATAAGAAACAGGAATGGTAAAAATGACAATAAAAAGAAACGTACATGCATATAATGAAATTTTTAAGCCAATTTTACCGTTAGAATCTCTTACTTTTATTATGCAGAGCAAGTTAGTAATAATTAGATAAAGCCGAACAGCAAACTGCCTCAACTATACAAAATTACCTTATAATGAACTATCAGCAATTACTTCAGCAAGTACAAGATCATGTGCTTAACTATTATAAAACACACGATGATAGTAAGCTTATTTATCATAACCTGCAACATACTAATGGTGTGGTTGCGGCCGGTACCGAAATAGCCAACCACTATCAGTTAAGTGATAGCGACTTTTTTATTGTAATAAGCGCATGCTGGTTTCATGATACGGGGTATTTTGAGGATCCTAAGAACCACGAGCGTAAAGGCGCCGAACTTGCCGCTGAGCTTTTAAAAACACTTGGGGTGGATGAAGAATCTATTACCAAAGTAAAGGCTTGCATTATGGCTACCCAGATGCCACAATCGGCCTCAACTTTATTGGAGCAGATTGTTTGTGATGCGGATCTTTTCCATTTAGGAACAGATGCGTTTTCCGAAAAAGATAAGCTGATGCGCAAGGAGGTAAACGCCTGCCACAACATGGACTTGTCTAAAGAGGGATGGCATCAAAAAACCATCAAATTTTTACAGGATCACCAATATTATACAGAATACTGCAAGCTGTTACTGAGCGGAAAGCAAGCTAAAAACCTGGCTGATGTGCAGAAAAAGATCAATAAAAAAGAAGATAAGGAAATTAAAGAAACTAAGGAAGAAGTAAGCCAGGATATAGTTAAGGATACCATAGTAGTAAACAATCCTGATCAGCAAATCAAAACTGAGAAGAAGAAAAATAAGGATAAGAATAAGGATCGTCCTGAAAAGGGCATCGAAACCATGTTTAGAATTAGTTCATCAAACCATCAGCGTTTGAGCGATATGGCCGATAGAAAGGCTCATATCATGATTACTGTTAATTCGATCATTCTATCGGCAATTATCAGTTTGGTGTTGCGTAAGATAAGCGAGTATGGGTTTTTAATTATCCCATCTATTATTTTACTCACCGTTAGTGTGCTGGCTATTACGTTCTCTATCCTGTCAACCAGGCCAACTATTCCGAAGGGGGTTTTTACCCGGGAGGAGGTTGATAATAAGCAAGTGAACCTGTTGTTTTTTGGTAACTTTTATAAAATGCCGCTTGATGATTTTAGCTATGGTATGCGTGCCATGATGGAGGATAGCGATTTTTTATACGGTAGTTTAATTAAGGACGAATATTCGCAGGGGGTTGTGCTGGGGCGCAAATATCAACTGTTGCGGATAGCCTATAGCATTTTTATGTTTGGACTTATTGCAGCGGTTTTGGCTTTTATTATTGCGGCAGTGATTGCTAACCATGCTGCACCTGCAACAAAAGCTTAATTGATGGAATACCGTTTTTATAACCGCGATTTAAGCTGGCTCAGCTTTAATGAGCAGGTAATGGAGCAGGCAGCTAATGCCAATACGCCATTGCTTGAGCGCATTAAGTTTTTAGGCATTTGCTCATCAAACCTGGATGAATTTTACCGGGTGCGTATGCCTGTTATCCGAGCCTTGCATAAGATAGGCACCAAAGAAAGTAGTTCGATAGATGGTGATGAGCGTGCTGCTATCTTACAAAAAGTTATAGATACTATTAATAAGCTGCAGGTAAGGTTTGGTAGTATATTAACTACGCAAATTATTCCTGAGCTTAAAAATAACAAAGTTTATTGGCTTTACAACGAGCCTTTGCCCGAAGCTGTTGTACAACCGGTAAAGGATTATTTTATGGGCGAAGTGCTGGCTTTTATGCAGCCAGTAAGTCTGGATAATAACAAGTCTTTCTTCCCAGAAAATAATAAGCTGTACTTTATGGTACAATTGATGGATGGGGATCAAGAAGAGATCGTGCTGCTTAATATTCCATCAGATGATCTGCCAAGGTTTTACACTGTAAAAGCAGGCGATGAGCAGTATATTATATTTCTGGATGATGTGATCAGGTTTAACCTGGATAAAATATTTAAAGGTAAAACGGTTAAAAGTTGCTACAGCTTTAAGGTTACCCGCGATGCCGAACTTGATCTGAAAGATGATTATTCGGGCGACCTATCCGACGAGATAGAGCAGCAGTTAAAAAAACGGGATTTTGGTTTTGCTACACGCTTTTTGCATCAGGCGGGTATCCCTTTGCGTATTTTACAAAAGGTAAGTGTGCAGTTGGATATGGGCAACGCAACTACGGTGGCAGGTGGTGTATATCATAATCTGAAAGATTTGACGGCGATACCTTTAAGCTTACCCGGCTCATCATTTAAAAGCTGGCCGCCCATAGTGATCAATGAGCTGGCACAAGCCGAATCATTAACCTCGATTATTCGCCGTAAGGATATGATGGTGCATACGCCTTACCAGAGCTATGATACTATGCTGCGCTTTTTTAATGAAGCGGCCATTAACCCCGATGTGGAGGAGATCAGCGTAACGCTATACCGTGTGGCCAGTAATTCCCGCATTGTGAACGCCTTGATAAGCGCCGCCAGGAACGGGAAAAGTGTGCGTGTGGTAGTTGAGCTAAAAGCCCGCTTTGACGAAGCCAATAACCTGAAATGGGCCCAGAAAATGAAGAGCGCCGGGGTGAAGATATATTACAGCATAAACGCCAATAAAGTGCATGCCAAAGTTGCTTTAGTTAAAACCCGTAATGGCGACAGGATGCTGTATTCGGGATTATTGGCGACAGGTAATTTTAACGAAACTACAGCTAAGTTTTATACCGATCATATTCTGTTCACTACCAATAAAGACATACTGCGCGAAATTGAATTGTTGTTCTTGTTTTTAGTGCGCCGCGAAAAGCCATCGGCAGAATTGCCTATTAATTTCCAGCATATTTTAGTGGCCCAGTTTAATTTGCAAAGCAGGTTTATTGAAATGATAGATCGCGAAATTGCATTCGCGGCCCAGGGTTTACCGGCCCGTATCACCTTAAAAATGAATAACCTGGAAGAGCGTGTGCTGATCAGTAAATTGTATGAGGCATCACAAGCCGGGGTGCAGATCAACCTCATCATCCGGAGTATTTGCTGTTTAATTCCGGGAGTTAAAGGCATGAGCGAAAACATTACCGTTAAACGGATTGTTGACAGGTACCTGGAGCATGGCAGGGCGTTCATATTTAATAACAACGTTAAGCCCGAAGTTTATTTAGGATCGGCAGATTGGATGAACCGGAATATTTATAACCGGATAGAAGTTTGCTTCCCTGTTTATGATGAGAAAGTAAAGGCGGAGGTTATGGCTATTATTAATCTGCAATTGAAAGATAATGTGCACGCCGTGTTATTGAACGATGAAATTGAGAATGTAAAGATGGATGCGCAAGCGCCGTTGATACAATCTCAACATGCTATATATGAGTTGTTACAAAGCACAGCAAAAGATAAAAAATAAAGATATGGGCAGGAAAGGAACGAGCATGTTTATCAGATCAACATTAATAATTAGTGGAATAATTACTGCGTTCTCCTGTACCAATGCGCAAACTTATACTAGTCCTAAAGGCTATGACCTGACTAAACCAACCCGGTTTAATATGCCTGATAAATTACGTGAGATATCGGGTATCGCTTTTTACCATGGCAAGCCCGATTCACTGTACGCCGAAGAGGACGAAACTGGCCGCGTATATTACTTTCGTTTGGGCGATAAACAGGTTAATCACTCTACATTTGGTAAGGCTGGGGACTATGAGGACATTGCCATTTTAGGCGAACAGGTTATTATGCTTCGAAGCGACGGCGTGCTGTTTACATTCCCGTTTAAGGGATTGAGAAACCCGGATATCGGTAACGTGCAAAAATGGAAGGATATTTTGCCGCAGGGCGAGTACGAAGGTATGTACGCCAACGAAAAAGAGCAACAGCTTTATGTGTTATGCAAACATTGCAGTGATGATAAAACCAGCAAAAGCAGCAGCGGATATATCTTTAAAATAGCCAACGGGCAAATCAGGCAAAGCGGTACTTTCAGTGTAAACGTGAAAGAAATTGAGGCGTTAATGAGTACAAAAAAGATCGCCTTCCATCCATCAGCATTAGCTAAAAACCAGCAGACTAATGAGTGGTATATACTTTCGTCGGTAAATAAAATGATTGTGGTTGCTGATAATAACTGGAAAGTGAAATCGGTTTATCCCATTAATCCCGGCTTATTTATTCAACCGGAAGGTATTGCTTTTGATAATCAGAGCAACCTGTATATATCAAACGAAGGCGACAAGATCACACCAGGAACAGTATTCAAGTTTAATTATAACGCGGCTAAGTAGTTTATAGATTAACCAATAAAAAGCGCCTTTGATTTTTTATCAAAGGCGCTTTTTAAAAAACTATTAACCAGCTTTTACTTGCCCCTGGCTAAGGTATATACACCAGCATCACTGGCTGTGATTGTGATATTTCCATCCCAGGCGGTGGAGTAAATGTTTTTAACCACTTTACCTAAGATGAACTTTTTGGACCCTGTTCCTTCGTGAACGGTGATGGGCGTTGGCCTGTTACCCGGTACACTTGCAGAAAGCAGGGAGATAACGGTACTGCTCGGGTGCCCGTATGAATAGGTTGAAAAAGTTTCGATAGGAGGGCCCTGGCCCGTGTTCCATATCCCACATGATATAATGGCGTATTTAGGTGATACCGCCTTTAAATAAGCCGCTGTAGTAGCGTTAATTGAACCATGATGACCTACGCGTAAAACATCAACGTTAAGCGCTGTACTGGTACCATAATAATTCATCAATTGGGTAAGGCCTTCTAACTGTAAATCGCCGGTGAATAAAAAGGATGATTTACCGAATACAACTTTGATCACTACACTGTGGTCATTTTGGTTATCAAATTCTTCGGATGTCCAGCTCGCTGGTTTGGTTTGAAACCTTCCGGATAAAATACTGATCTGGGGGTTAGTTACAGAGCAGTTAATCGGATCGATGATGTTGTTTGTAATACCCTTGTGATCGCCACTGGCTATGGCTTGCTCGTAAGAATAGCTGGCATAAGGAATGCCTTTTTGCTGGGCCATTTTTTCCATCGCTACCTGGTTTTCTGAACCCGAACCGGTTGGCATTCCGTTGTCAATAAAATGAGTAATGGTGAAATTTTTGGCCACTCTATCCAAAGCAAAATCATGATCAATATGGTCATGGGTAATAATTACCAGATCAAGCGTATTGTTCAGATCTGTTCTGCGGGCGAAAAAGGCTTTGAGATAAGTAACCAATTTAGCCGCGTAAACGGTATCGGCCGCGCCTGCATCTATCAATATGGCACCACACTGAAACTCAAGTAAGGTAGCATCGGCCTGCCCTACATTTATAAAATGTGCCGACATGGTGTTGGGTGTACTTTGCCCGTTACTTTTAATTGCGAATACGAGCATAAAGGCAATTGTACACAACAGCCTGAGGTTTAACTTCATGTTGATTTAGGTTTATAGTTTAATTAATAGGTTTAAAAATCTTTATTACTTACTTCACAAGCTTCGCGTACTTCCTGCACCGTTGCCGGTGAATCCATTTTGAACAAACCACTCAATTTTCTTTCAATGCGCGATGCTCTCACCGCGGCCTTAATAGCAAAGAAAACCGATGCTGCCAATACCAAAGGCGGCTCGCCCACTTCTTTAGCCGACATGATATCCGACGGGCTTTGAGGGATGTTTACCACATCAGGATTATTCCGTGGGAACAAATGCACATTCATTTCCAAAGGGATGGTACTTGTTGCAGGTGGTTTATACGTCCAGGTGTTTAGGGTATTTAATCGCCCGGCATCTGGTCCTTCTGGTTCATAAGCCAGTTTTTCGGTTAAAACATAACCAATACCCTGAACAAAAGCGCCTTCAACCTGGCCCACATCAAGGGCGGGGTTCATGCTCCAGCCGATATCGTAAACAATATCCGAGCTTAGTATCTTGGTTTCTCCCGTAAGGATATCCACTTCAACAACCGAGCAAGCCGCCGAGTACGTAAAGCCGCTAAAGGAATCAAAAGCACCCGGTGCCCCATCAGGTTTACTGATGTAGCCGGGAATTTTGGGCTGCTCGTTATTGGGTTTATAGCTCAGATTAGGCGTTGGGGTTTCACCACCAGTAATGGGCATGTTAAGGTTGCAGGTAAGGCTTATCCTGTTTTGGAAGGCCATTGAAACCAGGTTTTGCCATATCAATTTGCTTTTTCCTGTACTGCCGCCTGGTTCTGCCCGCCAACCTAAAATACCGTGGTTCCAAAAATCAATGCCTTGTTTTTGGCACCATTCGTTACCGTGTTGTTTCAGCATTTCGTAACCAAAATCCATTAAGCGGGAACGTAACTGCTCACACACCCGTTTTACAGCTTCGGCATTGTACGATGTTCCGGTAGATGCGCCGGTGCTGGTTGGGTTAGGTATGATACTGGTTTTTGGTCCTAAAACTTCGATCAGCGTCATCGGTACATTCAGGATGTAAGATGCCACCTGCCTGATCTGCGTTAGCAAACCCTGCCCCATTTCTACACCGCCCTGGTGAACAATGATGCTGCCATCGCCCTGGTAAATAGATACCATTGCGCCCGATTGTTCCAGCAAGGTTAGGTTATAACCAGATCCATATTTAACCGGGATAATACTCAGGCCGCGTTTGCGCCATTTGTTTTGTTTATTGTATTCGGCTACCTCTTTCACTTTGCTATCATAAGCGGTTTTTTCTTTCAGGTATTTCCATACCTGCTTCATGTAGCAATAGGTGAGTGCCTGCCCGAATGGGGTAACATCGCCACGATCATATAAATTCTTTTCTCTTACTTCTTCGGCTGTCATCCCGATAGAGAAAGCGGCATCGTCAATAGCGTTTTCCAGCATTATCTTCCCCTGGATATCTCCAAAGGCACGGAACGCTGTGCTTGGAGAGGTATTGGTACGGCAAACATCAATCTGCGCCTGAAAGTTGGCAATGCGATAAGCATTGTCTGCCCGGGTGATGATACAGTTGGATACGATGAAAGAGCAATCGTAAAAAGCACCCCCATCGCCATACATTTTATTGGATAAACCACGCAGCAAGCCTTTATTGGCCGGAGTGGTTTCTCCTTTATCTATCGCTATCTGGTATTGCGAATAATAGGCGTGTCGTTTACCTATCATACCTGTATCCTGCTCGCGCGAAAGTATCAAACGTACCGGCCGTTTCAATGCTTTGGATGCAACGGCAGCCGCGGCAAAAACAAAATTGCTTTGCTCGGTTTTACCACCAAAAGCGCCACCAACCGGTGATACACGTACATCAATGCTGTTATATTGCACCGCTGTTGACATGGCTACAGCCGAGTGTACACCCATTGGGCTTTGCGATGATGGGCGGATGATGGTTCTTTTACCATCAACAGGTTCGGCAATAACGGCCTGGGTTTCCATGTAAAAATGTGCCTGCCCGCCTGATAGTTGGGTTGATTCTACAACCGCGCATATATTGCCATCAACTAAAGTTGTGCGGTTAACTATCTTTTCGTCTACCGGGTTTTTCGTTTTTACCCATTCCAGCTGGCTACCTGGCCGGGTTATTTTCCAGATGTGCGAAACAAAGCTGGCCGCTTCCGGATAATCGGGATAAATGCTGTTCTTATCGATAGCATCTTTTAAACTCAGGATGGGTTTGCTCCACCAATCCGGTGTATTAGGTATCGGATTGACTGCTGTATAACCTACACAATTGTCGGTTACGTAATCGGCTATCATTTCGGCATGCTGTTCGCTATCCGCTCCTATCATGGCAATACATTGGCCTACATAGTTTACTTCACCAGAACTAAATACGGGCTGATCGGCACCCATGCCAAGCATGTTGATACCACCATCCTTAAATACTTCGTAGTTGATCAGATCAATAAAGCTGTCAAACTTTCCGGATAGGTAATCCCGTAACTCATTTGATGTTACCTGGCCTTCCTGGCCCGGAATGGTGAAATAATAGTTAGCCAACGATTTCCGACTTTGTACCAAACTACCATATACAGTTCCCGGTGGAACGGGTAATTCATGCGTATAATGTAACTGGCCCGAAGCCTGTTCAACCGCTGTAAATTTGATATATGGTTTAGATAGCGGGGCCTTAAATTCCTGAGCTTCGTAATACTGAAGGCCGTTGCTTACCGGCCATCTTCCCCATGTAATGAGGGCGCTTGAGCGGATACCTGGCGGAACGTTAACACCTTTCTCGATCAAGGTTTTGATAATAGCTTTATAGAAAAAAGCAACAGCCAACTGTACTTTATAGTCATCGGTAAAACCTTCATCGGGTAAACCATGCAGTCTTTTTTTCCATTGTAGCATTACGGCTTTAACCTCTTCGGTTAATGATGCGATGAGATCCGGAATCAATTGTAAGGTGAGTACTTTGCCTGATAATAGTTTTTCTGTTTTCGCCGCCTGCCATGGGTAGGGAGCCAAGCCACCAAAAACCAGACGGACATCGTTTACCTTCATACCCGCGTTTGTTTCTATCCGTATTGCCGAGTTAACAATACTATGCGAGTTAACATCCCGCAAAGCTACTTTTTGAGCAAGGATAACATCATCGGCCGTGCCAAATGGAATATGGAACGCCAGTAATACCATGCTTTGAGCAAGCTTCGGATTTTTGAGCAGGGTATCTGCAATTTCGCCAACTGTGCTGCTTTTAACACTGCTGCCTTTGGGGCCGTATGGGTCTATATAATCTATCTTAACATTGGCCGCGGTAAGGGCGGTTAACAGATCTGAAGGGAAAGGTTCACCAGCCGCGATGTGTTTAAGTACCAGCATGGTATTACCGCCAACGCTTGCCGCGTTACGAACAATACGGCCCGCTGTTCTTTTGGCCATAAACAGGGCCGCTCCCCAAGGCATAGTTTCAGGATCGCGACCTTTTGGAATATGGGTTGCGTATTTTTGCAAAGCGCCTTCGAGTATTTTGATCAGGCTGCTATAGGTTGTACCCGAGGAAACTTTGATGGATTGTGCTGTAACAACCGGGGCAAAATTTAACTCAGGAACGTTCCGGAGATCAACCACAATGCTGGCATCCAAAAATTCGGACTTGTAAATACCATAGCCTGTATTGGCATGAACCATAAATGGTTGCTCGTGCTTATACTTTTTTAAGGTATCGGTTAGCTCTGTTAAAGTTACCGGGTTGATCCACTTGCGTGTACCATCGTCAACAGATACGCCATGCGCTGTTTTTCTGGCTTCGGGTGGGAAGGGGATCACGATGGATGAAGCCGCCAATTGCGACCTTACGGCATCATCACCCAAACATTTCATCCGTTCCTTTTCATCTTTTGCAGTCCAGTCGGATGCGAAGGTTTTCATCCCCGTAAGGATGGGCCTGTAACCTGTGCAGCGGCAAACATTACCATCAAATATATCTTCGATCTCTTTTTTGGTAGCTTTAGGATTATTGGCTATAAACTCCGACATGTTCATCACAAAGCCTACGGTGCAATAGCCGCATTGCGTACCATTATTCATGGCCAGGCAAAGCGCCACCGGGTTCATACCCATTTGGGTAACTTCTGATGGGAAAGGCGAAACATCGGGCTGCAGCAATATATCTAACGAATCTGATTGCTTTGCCGCTATCTGAATTGTTTCGCTAACCTGCTCTCTTTTTTCCTGCACTTCTACCTGCGCTTTTACTATCGAGTTAGACAAAGGCTGATCGGCAGGTGGTGCCGCCCTGCTAAACGCTTGGGAGTGTGTAAGGTACTCGGGGTTGGGCTTACGTGCCGCTCCGGTACCTTCTACGGTGGTTACCACCATGCCATCAACAGCCACCAATGGCCGTAGGCAGGAGTTGATGGCGAGGTGATCGGCAGTTTTACCTTCGGCGTTCCATTGCGAAACAATAACGGTACAACCACCACAGCCACCTTGTCCGCAAGGTTTTTTGGGCCCGCATAAATGAACCTCCGGCGATCTTAAATAATCGATCAACAGGGTATCAATCGACGGATTATCCACGGTTACCCGTTTACCATTCAGGAAAAAAGAAATAGAATGCATGTCTGGATTTATTAGCTGTTAAAATGATTGTCCTTCTGGTAAAACGTCGGCTTTTTGTTTTTTGCCGCCTTTTTTAAGTGTCTTCATCCGGGTAAAAGGCATGCCACCCCTTACTGCCATATGCTGTACGCCGGCAAACTGGCTGGCATAATAACCACCTACATCTTTATTTTTCCATAACCAGTAATATTCCAGAGCCAGCGAAACCTGTAGCGAGAAATCGGTTGAGGTAGCCTTTTTAGGATCGTAAGCGGTACCACATTTAAAGTTGCGATAGTATTTTTTCCAGGCAGGGCTGTTGGTATTGGTTAAATATTTCATAGAGCCATTGGCTGCTGTATCGCCAATAAAGGCTTCATCGGGTACCAGTTTAGCCAATTGAGGGAACTCGCCTGTTGCATGGCATGACATACATGAAGCCGTGTTCAAGTCAACCGGGCCATCCAGACGGCCACCCCAACCTAAATGCTGCGGAGGAAGATCGGCAGAGGGGTTGATAAAGGTTTCTTTCAAAGTATCATTGATCATGGTTTTTACAACCGGGTACGGGTTGATCCAGTTGGTGGTGTATTTACTATCGTTACCAAATTGGATACCTACCGGTACTAAATTGGCTACGCGCTCTTTCATGGTATTGCCTTTGTGTAGGTTGCCATTGTAGCAAAAGTTGCCAAATATCCAGCCGGTGCCGTATTTTTCGGCAGCTTTATCACGCACCATAATATCCATTTGGATCAGGTTCATGGTTTTAACTATCCTTTTTACACTGTCTTTAAAAGTAGGTGTGATAAAGGCCAGTCTGGTATACGGGTTTTTCAAAAAAGGTACATCGGTAGAGTCCAGATCGGTATACAAAAATTTAAAGATCACGGTTCCTATCGGGAAACCACCTTTTGGCGCTTGTGTAACAAAAGGATCGGGATCGGTTTTGGTGTTCCACATTTTATAAAGCGTGTGACCGGCAAAATCGTTATAGTAACCAAGCGCGTATACCTGCCCGTTATGCTTTTGTTCGGGGGCTAATTGGTATGGGCTTACAGGTGCTTCTTTAGCTAAACCGCTAAAACCTTCGGAGGCCAGCGGGCCGTAATGCAACCAGGGCATGTGGTACCAATCGCGTTTTTTATTGTCCTGCGCTACAAAGTCGGCCTCAACCATGCCATCAAAGCAATACTGTTTGGCGGCTTCGAGCCATTCCATCCATCTTTTTTTATCGTCAAACGGGATCTTGAAGAATGCAGGGATCTTATCGTCGCCGGGTAAAGCTTTAGGGTAATCCTGGCTTAGTTTAAATATTTTATGACCAGGGTAATCCTTAACAAATTGGGCCACGGGTATCATGGCGCCAAAGTCGGGAAAGTTTTTAGAGTCATCTACAGTTTTTTCGCCGTTATCCGGGGCTTTTTCGCCAGGCGACGCGCATTTTAAAAAGGTCAGGATCGCGATAACGCAAACGACCATCCATAGGATTTTGTACTTGTTCATGATTAAGGTTAGGTTTAAGAAAAAATATATATTAATCGGTTTTACCCGCAAAATAAATCTCGAAAAAAAATAATTGGTAAAAACATTAATCTTCTAAATTTCAAATGGGGATTATTTGATAAGTAGCTAGATGGTAACTAAATAATGTTTTATTAAATGTAAGGCTATATTTTAATAAAACAAATTAATTATATTAAAATAAGTATTTTTTTTATATTAAGTATTGAGATATAAAAAATATAAAAAGTATAAATATTTTGCTTTGGGTGTAAGTTGCGATCAAGGAATACGTCTGTTCTTCTGTAATTCCAGCCAGGTGCTTGACGATAACAGTTACTAATTTGCCAATAGCATGGCGTATTAAAAGGTTGTTTATTACTTATTTGACCCCATATTTCATCAATACCTATGACCACTAAATTAAGCCTCCCTGTAATAAAAATCGCTATGTTAGTTTGCAGCGTTTTTATGTTGGGTATCGAGCATGCGCACGCGCAAAAAATGATCATCGAAAGTTTGACGGGGCCTGTTACGCAAAACGAAATAGATGCTTTTAAACAGCATATTGAAACGGTGAACGCCCCGCCGGGGAATGGTAATGTTTGGGTATTTGGCAATGGTGGTAAAAGCATTGAAGCCTGCGGGCTGATGTACGAAGTATCGCATGATAAAACTATTTTGAACAGGATGATCTATTACTGTGATGAGATGCTTTCGCGGAGGAATGACTTGTGGCCCGCAGATAAGGGAGGGCAGCGGATTGTTTGGACCGGTAAGATAGAACCGGTTTGGCCATCATCAAACCCTGAGGTATCGCCTGCCGGAGCAGGGGTAGAGCAAGGAGACGAAATAGCGCATATGGCTTTTTGTGCTAAACTTATTCTGCAAAACCCATTGTTATGGGATAGTAAAGTTGATATAGGCGATGCCTATCACTATGGGGCTACCTATAAAGAGCGAGCCTTAAATTATATTAAACAAGGCGACTATGTTATTGATAATTGGATACTGCCCCGCTTTATCCGCGCAAGCGAAAATAATCACTACTATTTCCCCGGTGCGCCAAATACCTATAAACCCAATGAGCCGGCTCCATGGAACCAGGCCTGGATGGTTACCAATGCTTTGGTGAGATTGGTAGAATGCCACCTGATACTAAACGACGATACTAAACGGATAGTCAACTATGATGCCATTGTACAACCTAATATTGATTGGTTTTTAGCGAACACAAAACCAAACAGATCTGCAAAAGGTACGGTCTGTTATACCTGGGCCTATGCTTATCCGAAAGGTATGGAAGATACCAACCATGCGGCTTACGATAGCGAAGGCCTTTGGATAGCTTATGATAGCGGCAGATACCATTTAACGTTTAACGATGTGCTGCCTTTTGCCAATACTTATTGCGATGTGGTAATGGGTACGGTAACCAACGGCAAATTTGCGGGCCGGGTAGATGGTTCAACCGGAACCGGGCATGGCGGTGGCGATAATTTTGTGCGCGATGAGTATCTCTATCTATCAGAGTTTAGGCCAGATATGTTTATGGAGATGGCCAATGCCGAGATCAATACCAATAAAGTTGCCGTATCAATGCCCATAACCGCCCGCTTGCTTTGGGAAAAGGACCGCAGGTATAAAAACAAGAAGTAATGAAATCTATTCTGTTTGTATTTTGCTTTTTCACGGTAATGTGCCAGGCACAAATTAAAGGCACACTTTGGGATATTAAAGGCATTTATGATGTGCCGCAGTATAAAACCGTAAGTACAGATTCGGCCATTGGGATAATATATCAGGGCTTGACTTATAAGGGTAAACCACAAAATGTATTTGCTTATTATGCCACGCCGGGTACTTTGGGTGGAGATAGGAGCAAGGATAAAAACCTGCCGGCTGTGATATTGGTACATGGCGGGGGCGGCACAGCATTTAAAGAATGGGCCATTATGTGGGCAAAAAAAGGCTATGCCGCTATGGCGATGGATTTGCGGGGCAACGGACCCGGCAAAAAACATATTGAAGGTGGTTTTGATGAGGATAATGCCCAAACCCCCTACTTTGCTATTACACCCGGTATTAATGAGCAATGGATGTTTCAGGCTGTAGCCGACGTGATACTGGCGAATAATTTGATACGCAGTTTCGCGGAGGTTGATATTAACCAGACGGCCATAACAGGAATAAGTTGGGGAGGTATTATTACCTGTTTAATGGCCGGGGTTGATCAGCGGTATAAAGTTGGTGTACCTGTTTACGGATGTGGATACCTGTTTCAAAACAGCTCGATGCGCCAGGGCTTACTACAGCTAAACGAGCATGATAGACAAACCTGGATAAGGCAGTACGACCCATCAAACTACATCGTGAAAAGCAAAATGCCTTTGTTGTTTTTAAATGGCGCTAACGACCCGCATTTTTACCTGGATAGTTATGCTAAAACTTATAAGCTGGTGAACGATAAAAATATCAGTATAAAGATAGGGCTTAAACATAGTCACCATTACGCCTGGCTTAACGATGAGATTTTCGCTTTTGTTGATAGTTACCTTAATCATGGTACGCCTTTGGCCAAAATTGCTGATCCCGAAATTGGTAGTTCATCAATTACGGCATCGGTAAAACATACATCACCAATAAATAAAGCCTTTTTTAATTATACTACAGATACCACCCATGTGCTCATGAATAGAAAATGGGTATCAACTGAGGTGAAGTTTAATGATCATGCCATCATAGCGCCATTACCGCCAAAGGGTGTAACGCTATGGTACCTCTCGTTAATTGATGACCGGGGCTTACAGGTTTCGGGCCCGGTACAGTTCATTGATCCTAAATTATGACCCAAATAAAATTATGCATGAAAACACCAGCTATTAAATCTGTATTGCTTTTTATAACTCTTGCTTGCCCGGGTTTAGTGCTTGGTCAAAAAATTAGCAGCGAAGAGCTTGTGAGGGGTGTGGCCGATCAGGTGATCGCGCATACATCGTTCAGGTTTGTTAACAGTAAAACCAAAGAAAAGTATGATTCTACAAAAGGTTTACCACTTAGCGCGGATATTAAAGCCGAAACCGCCTACAATAAATGGAACTATGTAAATGGGGTTATAACTATCGGGATGATGCAAATGGCTGATGTTTTGAACGATAAAAAATATTCGGATTACTCATTACATAACTCCGAGTTCATTTTTAGCAGCATTCCTTATTTTGAACAGATCTATAAGGCGAAAATGGGAAAGCCTGAGTTTGGCCAGTTTTTTACTATGGGGAATTTAGATGCTTGTGGCGCTATGTCGGCAGGGTTATGCGATGTTGATGCGCTGATGCATAAAAAGGAGTATAGCGAATATTTAAGCCGTTCGGCCGATTATATATCGCATAAGCAACAGCGTTTGGCCGATGGTACACTTTGCCGCCCCAACCCACGTGATGGCACCATATGGGCCGATGATTTGTTTATGAGCGTTCCGTTTTTGGCCCGAATGGGGAAAATTACCGGCGATGCTAAATACTTTGATGATGCTATTAAACAGGTAGAAAACTTTAATAAATACCTTTATGACCCTATGACGGGTTTATTTATTCATAATTATTACAATGATGTGCAGATGAACGGGGTAGGACGTTGGGGTAGGGCGAATGGCTGGCTGGCCATGGCACAATGCCAGTTGTTGAATGTGTTGCCCGCCGGTCACCCTAAACGGGCTGAATTGATCAGGCTTTTATTGAGACAGATTGTAGGTTATTCACGCTACCAGGATCAAACCGGTTTGTGGCACCAATTGCTTGATAAACCGGATTCGTACCTGGAAACATCGGTTACGGCTATGTTTACTTATGCAGTAGCAAGGGCTGTGAACCAAGGCTGGATCAATGCCAAATACATAGCTATAGCCAACGAAGGTTGGCGTGGGCTTGCCACAAAAATTACTGCCGACGGCCAGATGCAGGATGTTTGTGTAGGTACTAATATGGACGAAGATATTAAGTTTTATTACTCTCGCCCAACCGAGTTAAACGATATTCATGGCCTGGGCGCATTTTTGCTTGCAGGTGCCGAAATGGTAAGGTTTGAAAAGAACGATAAAAAATGACAGGGTGAATCACGTTTATTAATTAGAGCCATCATATCTTTAATTTGATGTGTTTACGTTCAAGTACACCGGCCATCCAAACCATTAAAAAGGCGAAGAGCAAACATTTAATTAACCCGCCAATACCGTGGGTTGCCCAATTGGGGTAGCCAATATTAGTCATTTGGTAAAGTGGGTAGAATAAAAATGGGAGTAGATAGCAGGTAAGGGTACTTGTACCCGCGGGTTTAATGAGGCTGAACCAGTTTTCTTTGCGTTTCATATCCATAAAAAACATGAATACGCCGTAGGCGAGGATATTGATGGCGGTACAGATCATCACCCATGATGGGGTGTCGTTTGCTTTGGATATACCCCCGCTAAAGTATCGTACGATAAAACCCATATTAAATAAGATCAGCGAAAGCATAATTAATGCTACCCAAATTAGCTTGGGTTGTTTGTTGCGCATAAACCAATCGTACATGCATGATATGACCAGGCCCGATGAGGTGAAGGCTTGCATGGCGCCATTACCGGCAAGCCCCAGATAGTTTTGAGTGCCATTTAAAAAGTTGAGCCAGCCAAAGTGAAAATCGAGATTGAAAAGTAAAAATAATACCCAGGCTGATACCAGTACAAGCAGGTGACCATCGGAATATAAGTAGATCAAGGCACAAAGTAAATAAGCCCATCCTATTAACCCTAATATACCCCACCAGCTAAAGTGCAGCCAGGTTGGTGCGGCAGGTGTGCCGCCTTTGTATAGGGCACACATGGCTATGAGCAAGGCTACACCTGCTCCGCGTAAAATGTAAACCAGTATTTTTGAAGTATGGCGAGGATAATCTATCCAGATCAAAAAGAAACTCAGGGTTACCTGAATCTCCCACCAGGTTAAGGGTATAGGAGCGCTATCGCTATAGGTTTCCATATTGGCATGCATAAAGCCAATAAATATCAATATGAGCGACCGACTGATAATATAACCCGTTATTTTGCCCTTGCTTTGGCCGCGCTGTAGCCGCCCTTGAATAGCATGTGGTATGGATAAACCTACGATAAAAAGAAATGCCGGGAAAACGATATCGGCTAATCCAAGGCCGTCTGTTTGTTCGCCTGCGTGTTGTATCCATCCGGGTACACCCGGAATACCTTCTATGTCGTTCACAAATATCATCAGGAACATAGTAACCGCCCTGAAGATATCAATGGATTGAACGCGGTTTTTCAACTTCAAACTCATTAACCTTTTAATGAAACCTAAGGTTAATTGTTTTAATCAATGAATAATAAAACTGTTAAATAATGTTAAATGAAGGCTATCTACTTAGTATTCAAGGTGCAAATGTCTGTTCAATAATGGTTAATTTTAGTCCCTATCCCTGCTTAGTTTAGCGTAAACCAAAGTGTTTGAGGCCAAGTCGGCAGATTCACGGCGATGTTTAACG
Organism: Mucilaginibacter sp.; assembly: GCF_039921305.1. Taxonomy (GTDB): domain Bacteria; phylum Bacteroidota; class Bacteroidia; order Sphingobacteriales; family Sphingobacteriaceae; genus Mucilaginibacter. The sequence continues at coordinate 193,005 of NZ_JBDSCA010000015.1, read as the reverse complement.
ATGTGGATGGCGGCAAACAAGGCATCGCGGAAGGATACTTCGGAGGCTTCGTTTTTTCCGGCTATATCGTAGGCGGTGCCATGATCTGGCGAGGTGCGCACAAAGTTCAACCCGGCGGTAAAGTTTACCCCATTTTCGAAAGAGATCTGTTTAAATGGTATCAAGCCCTGATCATGATACATGGCCAATACCGCATCAAATTTAAGGTATGATTTATTAGCGAAGAAGCCATCGGCGGCGTAAGGGCCCATTGCCAGTATGCCTAAAGCTTTAGCTTCGTTTATGGCGGGGATAATGGTGGTTTGTTCTTCGTTACCTATTAATCCATCGTCGCCGGCATGTGGGTTTAACCCTAATACGGCAATCTTGGGTTTGCGGATCCAGAAGTCTTTCTTCAGACTGTCGTTCATCAGCTTCAGCTTGGATACGATGCTTTCGATGGTGATCTTCTGAGAGATCTGTCCAACTGGGATGTGTCCGGTTACTACGCCAACTTTCAGATCTTCGCTGGTTAAAAACATGAGCGAATCTGCTGCCCCGGCGCGTTCCTGTAAGTATTCGGTATGGCCTGCAAATTTAAAGTTTTCACTTTGGATGTTGTGTTTGTTAATAGGCGCGGTTACCAGGGCATCGATATGGCCTGCAACCAGATCGTTAACCGCTCTTTCGAGTGATAAGAAAGCGTATTTGCCACCGGTTTCGGTTGACTGGCCGAGTTCTATTTTTACATCCTCTTCCCAGCAATTGATCATGTTAGATCGTTTTGGATTTGCTTCGGAGGCATCGTTAATTACATTGAAGCTAAAATCATTCAGGTTTAAAGCCTTGCGGTGAAAGGACGCTACTTTAGTATGCCCGTAAACTATGGGGGTGCAGTAATCCAATATTTTTACTTCGGCCAGGGTTTTGATAATTACCTCTAAACCAATGCCGTTTACATCGCCTATGCTTATTCCTATTTTTAATTTATCGCTCATGTTTTTTTTGATTACACCGAGGAAAAAAAGATTTCACACCGATTTAATTTGGAGCCTGAAGCTTGTGGCCTGCAGCTCTCTATCCGCAAAGTAAAAGATTTTAAACCTCATTACCTTAACAAAGCACAAATATGACGTTATTTGCGGTAAAGTATAATATAATGAGCATAGTACGGGCAAAAAAGCATCTGGGTCAGCATTTTTTAACGGATAAGAACATTGCCGAAAAAATTGTGAACAGTTTGAAGCTTACCGAAAGCTACAACCAGGTGCTTGAAGTTGGGCCGGGGATGGGGATACTGTCGGATTTTTTGATGCAGAAAACCGACTATGAAACCTACCTGATAGATATTGATACCGAGAGCTACGATTTCCTGAAAAAGAAATACCCGCAATTAGGCAGCCGTTTGATCAACGCTGATTTTTTGGAAATGGATTTTAGCCAGACCTTTGCGGGGCCATTCGCCATTATCGGGAATTTTCCTTACAATATATCATCGCAGATACTTTTTAAGGTTTTAGATAACCGGCAGCAGGTTTTAGAGGTTGTTGGGATGTTTCAGAAGGAAGTTGCTGAGCGATGTGCTGCAAAGCCCGGGAGTAAAGAGTATGGTATTTTGAGCGTGTTTTTGCAAGCCTATTATAAGGTTGATTATTTGTTTACTGTAAAGGCTGGTGTGTTTAATCCGCCGCCTAAAGTGTTATCGGCGGTTATCCGCTTAACGCGAAATGAAACGCCTGCTTTGGATTGCGATGAGAAGCTTTTTTGGCAACTGGTGAAGGCAGGCTTTAATCAGCGCCGGAAGACTTTGCGTAACGCGATATCATCGGTTATCCCGAAAGAAAAGATTACTGACGACCCTTTATTGGAGCTGCGTGCAGAGCGTTTGAGTGTTGCTGATTTTGTGGTGCTGACGAAGAAGGTTAGCGCGGAACGGTAGGGTTACAACGCCACAACTCTTGATGATGCACTTATATAGTCGCTTGTCCTAAAGAGATTGCTTCGTACCCTGTCTGCCGACAGGCAGGCTCGCAATGACGCTTGAAGAAAGTAATTGAATATTATCTAAAACCTGAATATTACTTCTGTAAAACTCTGGCCTTTCAGGTTGCTTTTTGAGCGAATGAGGTTGGCTGTGCTAAAGTTTGTGCCGTTGCCGTAGAAGCGGGCAAAGTATTGTTGCTGCTTTTTGAAGACTGTGTCGGGTTTAAAGGTGAGCAGGCTATCTGTAATTTGGTAGGTGCCGGGTTGCTCGGGTTGAAGGTCTTTCATGTCTGTATCCGCAGGCATGCGGTAGACAGGGAAAATGCCTTGCCAGTTTTCTTGCGTAAGCGAGTCTTGTTTCATTTCGCGAAGGACGGCGTATTCTAAGCCGCTAATGCAAACCGTTTGGGAATCTTTACTGAGGTGGATGCCGATCCTGTTAACTTCCGAAGTTGATGGACTGTGGCATGATGCACAGATCAGGATAAAAAAACAGAGCAGGCAGCATCGCATTATCAAAAATTTATTACAATTGTATTCTCAAATATACGCTGATGAAATTTATACTCGAAATATTCCTGACCGGCCTTGCCATATTGCTGATAGCTCAAATTATACCGGGCGTTAAAGTTGATGGTTACCTTACGGCGCTTATCGCCGGTATTTTATTGGGATTGGTGAATGCTACCATTGGTTTTATTTTGCGGGTGCTTACTTTCCCGCTTAACTTTTTAACGCTGGGTTTGGTATCGTTTATTATCAGCGTGTGCATGGTTTTGTTAGTAAGCCATCTTTTGAATGGTTTTTATATCAGCGGCTTTTTTACCGCATGTTTGTTCGCTATAGCTTTGGCATTAATTAAGATGCTGTTCCATAGCTTCGAGGAGAGCAAGTAATTACTTTTCGGCCAACAGGTCGTCATTTAGTTTTTCAAACTCGTTTATAAATTCGGCATAGTGATCGCCTGTACCGGGTCCGCTAAAGCCGGTGTGTATTTTGCGTACTTCTCCTTTTTTATCAATGATGATAGTTGTTGGGAACGCCGCAAAATTAGCCAGCATGGGCAGGCTCTTAGCTGGTTCGCCCCTGTCATTGGTGTAACCGGTTATCAATATGGGGTATGGTACATTGAAGCGGTTTTTTAAGGGTTCTAAACTTTTCTTTGAGCGGGTAAAATCTGTGCTGCGCTCATAGGCTAATCCCAAAACCTCGACTCCTCTGGCGTGATATTTTTTGTAGAAGTTAACCATGTAGGCGGTTTCGTCCATACAGTTAGGGCACCAGGAGCCCATCATTTGTAATATTACTATTTTGTTTTTAAAGCGTTCATCAGTTAACGATACCTTTTTGCCGCTTAGATCGGTAAAGGTAAAAGCTATTTTTTTGTAGCCGGGTTTTAGGGCCGTTAACGAGTAGGCGTCGGGTAGTTTGGCGTTGGCGTTTTTGATGGCCGTCCATTCATCTTTGCCCGAATAGCCTGCATAGAATTTACCATCGGTTAGGGTTTGCGCATCTTTAATTTTTGCGGTGAACAGGAATGCGTGGCCGCCATCAAAGCAGGATAGGTAAACGCTATCGCCGGCAACGGTACCTTCCAGATAACGATAATCGCCGGTGGTGGTTAGGAATGTTCCGGTTAGTTTGGCCCCAGTTTGTTTAAACTCGGCAACGGTGGTATCGCCACTGGCAAATATCGCGTTCCAGCGGCCATCAACATTGTAGGCTGATTTGGCTGTTGTTTTAAAGAAGCGGTAGTTTTGGTTTGGCTCGGCGGCGAATTCGAATTTAACATCTTGTTTTGGCAGGTGGCGGATCCAGTAGCCTTTTAAGTTATCTCCCGAAAAGGCGGCTCTGAACTCGGAATCGAACAGAGGCATATGGATGAATACGGAATCGCCTATAGCTTTTACATCGGGTACGGCAAAGTGTTCACTGCCGTTTATGATGGCTATTTGTTTGTGGGTAGCTTCGCCTTTTACTTCGAAGGTGAAAGGGATGAGCTTACCTGTTGATGTTTTTACCGAGGCGTGCCAGGTGCCGTTGATCAGTTTGCTTTGAGCGAATGAGTTGAGGGTAATTATAAGGAAGGCGATTATGCCGAGGATTCTTTTCATGGTGATAATTTATCCTGTCAAATTAACGCATTAATAGATGAGGCATCTATAATTAAAATGTCATTTCCGAACAGGGTAAAAGCCTTTCGATTTCAGAAGATTTCTCCTCGTACCTCGTCGAAATGACAATAGGGCTAAAAATAAAAAAGTTCTCCCTTTTGTAAAAGAAGAACTTACATATATGATGGATGTGGGCGCCTCGCCCGGATGGTGCGAAGAATTAGTTTTCGGTGATCAGGGTTTTGATGATGCGACCGTCTGGTGCTATCAGGATGCGCTCTAAGCCGTTGTTCTCGTCAACCAGGTTTAATTTGTAAGATATCTTACCATTCTCAACTATCTGGTTAGCTTCTTTAACCTGAACATCAGGAAAATTCTTTTTCACACCGTCGAAAACATCTGATGGCAAGTTTGCTACCGGTACCGCGAATACTTGCGATATTACGTTTCCTTTTTGATCGTAAACAACTTCGTGAGCGTAAGTTTCAACGTTAAAGGTTGCTTTGAACTTTTTTCCGTCTTTCTCCCAGTCTACTTTTGACAGTTTTGGATATTTAAAAGAGAAGTCTTCGGTTACGCTTGCCGGAAGATCTTTGATACCTATATATTGCGCATTCGCAAAAAATCCAAATCCAATGGTGAATACAGAAATCAGTGTTATTATCTTTTTCATAGTTGTAATGATTTGCTTATTTTAATAAATTAATTTCAATAACAAAGATATGTAATTATATAATTTATAACAAATTAATTTATTTATTACAATTATGATAATTGATTAATTAAAATATTAACAACATTGAAAAACCGACCGTTGATTACGCTGATTTTTATGATTAATGCAGATGGAGAGGTAGTTTGGAGTTATTTTATGTGATTTGGTTTTGTTGTAAGAATGTAAAAAAAAAGGTGCAACTCAGTGTAATTATATAAATATGGGTTTCAGATGGTATTTATAAGTTCTTTGAGTGTGATTTCTTCAAGTACAATTCTGACTGATGCCTTATTATCATATTTCCATTTGATCAAACGGATGTAGCCGCCACAAATCTCGATGCCGGTAATATCACCATCATCAAAACAACAGCAGCCGCTGTTAAAGTAGGTTGGTTTGTAGCCTTTAAAGCTGGGCAGTGCGCTGCCTTTATTTACATGCTTATCTATCAGTTGTTGAATGTCGGCTATAGCCTGCTGGTTGTTTTGAGCCTGGGCGATATCGAGCTTGCGATACATACGTTCCAAATGCGTGAGTGATTCGAATACTGGTTGGTGGGTGTGCCCGGTTATAAGCAGCGTATTAGCTTGCTGTGCACTCCAATTGAACATGATGGTATTGTGGAGCGTTTTGAGATGATCATCAACAGAGGGTGTATTTAAATTGAGCTCGAGGTACATTTGCAGCGGGCCCCAAATTTTACCGATGAAGAATTTGCTGAACCAGTTACCATCGCTCTGCAGATCGCCCTGGTGGCCGTGAGTGAGGAAGATGCTGAGCGGTTTGCCATCTATTTGGGTTTGCAGAATGGCACCTTCGTAGATGCGGAGTTTTTGTTTGTAAATGCGTTCGAGGAAGATGATGGCTAAGGGATCGTTGTCCCAATAGAGATCATGATTGCCAAATATTTTGATGAAGGCGTTTCTATCGGCAAAAAGCTTCTCTTTAATAAAGCTGGCTTTGTTTTTACGTTTTACCTGTGGGATGTTGTTTTGCCAAAGCTCTTCGCCATCGCCCAGGTTAATGTAGGTGTAGTTTTGATTGTTGTAATAATCGAGAGCGGTTATGTAGTTTCCTTCAGCTAAGGCGAAAATATCCGAACCGTTTTTTATGCCTTTATGCTGATCGGAAAAGATGATGAAGGAGTGGCTATCGTCAAAATTAATTACCGGGCCTTTTTTGCCGGGATCGGTTTTGATGTTCTGGCTCAAGGCTGATAGTGCGGGAAAAACTCTTTGGGCATCTGGCCGGGAATCATACTTATCGGCAAGTTTGCCTAAGGGTTTAGCTAAGATATTTTTGAGGAATTGATGCACCATTGACCGCTGATTGAACTGATTTTCATGATTGGGCTGATTTTATAAATATAGCAAGGATCAACGAAATCAGGCTAATCATAAAAAAATCAACGGTCATAAAAAAAGGGCTGGATCATCTCCAGCCCTTTTCGGATATTTTAAGAATTTTGCTTACAAGTAAGATTGCAACAGGTTACTGCGCGAAGTGTGGCGTAAACGTTGTAATGCTTTGTCTTTAATTTGACGAACACGCTCGCGGGTCAGGTTGTACTTCTCGCCGATCTCTTCTAAAGATAGCGGGTAGTTGTTACCTAAACCGAAGAACAGAACGATAACTTCGCGCTCACGCTCGGCTAAAGTAACCAATGAACGCATGATCTCTTGTGAAAGGGATTCTTCCATCAAATAATCATCTGTTGTTGGCTCGTTGTTCTGCAATACGTCTAACAAAGTGTTTTCTTCACCTTGAACAAAGGGCGCATCCATTGATACGTGACGGCCAGAGTTGCTTAGTGAATCACAAATTTTGTCTTCGGTGGTTTCCAGTATATCGGCTAATTCGGCTTGCGACGGCTCACGCTCGTATTGTTGCTCCAGTTTAGAGAATGCCTGACGGATCTTATTCAATGATCCGATCTGGTTCAATGGTAAACGAACGATACGTGATTGCTCGGCAACAGCTGAAAGGATAGACTGACGGATCCACCAAACGGCGTACGAGATGAATTTGAAACCTTTGGTTTCGTCAAAGCGTTTTGCCGCTTTAATGAGGCCTAAGTTTCCTTCGTTAATTAAATCACCCAGGGTAAGGCCTTGGTTTTGGTATTGTTTTGCAACAGAAACCACAAAACGCAAGTTGGTTTTTGTTAAGCGCTCTAAAGCCGCCTGATCCCCTTCCCTGATCTTTTGCGCGAGTATAACTTCTTCGTCGGCAGTTATCAAGTCTACTTTACCAATCTCGGTCAGATATTTATCCAATGACTGAGATTCGCGGTTGGTAATGGATTGGGATATTTTGAGTTGTCTCATTTGTTATAATAACATAAATAATTTTACTGCACAGATGGTTGTACAATGTACTAAATACTTTCGTTAAAGTAGATTAACGAAAAAAAATATATTTTAATTGTTGTATAAATAACATTGGGCTATTTATATGACAATCAACTGAAATAACAACAACATTTATAAACAATTTTACCTGGTGAACCATATAGCCGCATATTTTATGCGTAGTTGGCTGGGTTGCGTTTAAGTTTTGTGTAATTTGTTTATGTATAACGTATTTTACCTCAAGTTGTTTGGTGGGTGCAAAGGTAAGTTTAATAAATTAATTTATCAACACAAATAAAAATAACGATTGTGGAAAAGATTTTGGGGTGACAGTTGGGGCTGCTTTTAATATCTGCACTTTGTATTTTCTTTGTGACTTTAATAATCAATCTCAAATGTTAAATCCGCATCCTCAATTGTTAAATGGGTCCGGATTATAGTTAAATGATGTTAAAACATGTTAAATGTCAATGCTTTAACAAAAACTGTTTGGATATTGGTGCTATGGTAAAACTTTACTCCACATCACTATGCACTACAAAAAACTGAATAACCTGCTGGGCTGGCTTTGCTTTGGGATAGCCGCCATTACTTACATTTTAACGCTTGAGCAATCGGTAAGCTTTTGGGATTGCGGCGAATTTATTGCCTGCGCATTCAGGTTGCAGATATCGCACCAGCCGGGGTATCCAATGTTCGCGATGCTGGGGAAGGTTTTTTCGCTGTTATCGATGGGGGATAATGCCAAGGTGGCGTTTTATACCAATTTAATGTCGGCGTTGGCAAGCGCGGCTACTATTATGTTCCTTTTTTGGACGATTACGGCGCTGGCTAAAAAGCTGATGCTGAAAAAGGTTGAGAAGTTGGATAGCAACCATACCTGGATGATTATGGCGGCCGGTTTGGTTGGCGCTTTGGCGTTTACGTTTACGGATACGTTTTGGTTTTCGGCGGTGGAGACTATTGTTTTCGCGATGTCGTCGCTTTGTACGGCTATTGTTTTTTGGGCGATACTGAAATGGGACGCGCATGCTGATGAGGCAGACGCAGATAAATATATTGTGCTGATAGCCTATATTATAGGATTATCTATCGGGATACACTTGTTGAATTTGTTAACCATTCCAGCGATTGTGATGGTTTACTTTTTCCGCAGGCATAAAAAAGTGAATGTAAAGAGCGCGTTGGTTGCCTTTACTATGAGCATTGCCATACTGGCTTTTGTGCAGTTTGGGGTGCGGGGATATACCATACACATCGCGGCTTATTTCGACCTGTTTTTTGTGAATACGTTGGGGATGGGCTTTGGCACAGGCGCCTTTGTGTTTTTTGCTTTGCTTATTGGCGCTATTGTTTATGGCTTGTTTTACAGCATCCGCAAAGCAAAACCTATTTTGAATTTGGCTTTGCTTTGTTTGGCTTTTATATATTTCGGGTATAGCTCGTTCGCTTATATTCCTATCCGGGCAACGGCAAATACGAATTTGAATAATTCGCATCCGGATAACGCTTTTACTTTGTATGGTTATTTGAACCGCATTCAATATGGTGAAACACCTTTGCTAAACGGTCCGTTTTATGATGCCAAGGTTGTTGACCAGAGCGAGGGCAGCCCCATCTACCGTAAGGGAAAAACCAATTATGAGGTAACAGGTAAGCGGATGAATTATACTTACGACCATACTACGCTGTTGCCACGCATATGGAGTACCGAAAGCGATGCTAATTATGCGCAGAATGTACAGTTCTATAAAAACTTTTTAGGCATTGCCGAAGGGCAAGCGCCAACATTTAGCGATAATTTGAAATACCTGTTTAACTGGCAGATATACCAGATGTATGTGCGCTATTTTCTTTGGAACTTTGTTGGCCGGTATAATGATGCAGATGGCCAGCAAAACCCAAGTGGTATTGATGGTAACTGGACGAGCGGGATTTTTGATGGTAGCAAGCATTTGCCAAAATCGGTAACGGGGAGTGTTACTTATACGCCGCTTTATGCTATTCCGTTTTTGCTGGGATTGATTGGGATGGTTTACCATTTCAGGAATAAAAGGCGGGATGCTTTGGTAATTGCCCTGCTGTTCTTTTTTACCGGGATTGCTATTGTGCTGTATGTGAACCAGGATAATTTGCAGCCGAGGGAGCGGGATTACTCGTACGTGGTTTCGTTCTACGCTTTCGCGATATGGATAGGACTTGGGGTGATTGCCTTGATTGAGTTTACCCGGCGATGGCTGACGGTGCGGATGGCTACTATCGGATCGTTCGCGATATGTTTGGTGGTGCCGGTTTTGATTGCGGCCAAAGAATGGAAAAGTCATGACCGATCGACCAAGTTAACGGCGCATGATATGGCTTATAACTTTTTAATATCGTGCCCTAAGGATGCTATTTTATTTACTTATGGGGATAATGATACGTACTCGTTATGGTACGATCAGGAGGTGGAAGGTATCAGGCCAGATGTGCGAATTGTTTGCCTGAGCTTATTTAGCAGCGATTGGTATGTTCACCAGATGCAGGGCAAAATGAATCAATCGGACCCGCTGCCTATCACCATGGACTTTAGTAAGTATAAGGATGGCACGCGCGATGTGATCTATTATAATGATGCCAAACTTGCCGGGGCAGTTGAGGTGAAGGATGTTTTTGATTTTATTACATCGGACGATAGCCGCACGAAAGTGGAATACTCTAATGGGGAAATGTCGAACTACCTGCCCACCAAAAACTTTAAATTGACTATTGATGCCGACGCGGTGATGAAAAATGGCGTAGTTACACCTGAGCAAAAAGACAGGATCGCTAAAGCTATGGAGTGGACCTACAATGGTAACTACATGACCAAAGACAATTTAGCCATACTGGACATTTTGACTCATAACAACTGGAAGCGCCCTATTTGCTTTACTACTACCATGAGCAACCAAAGTATGGCCGGGCTTGCTCCGTATTTGTATAAAGAGGGTTTTACTTACCGGTTGCTGCCTTTTAAACCTGATACTGCACAGCACGATGATTACAACAATAATAAAATCAACAGCTTGGTGATGTACCATAATGTAATGACGAAGTTTAAATATGGCAATTATAAAAAGGCTAAGTATTTGGATAATATATCGACCATGCAGTTTTATGATGTGATGGAGAATACCTTTTTTAACCTGGCGAATGGTTTAATACAAGACGGGCACCCGGATATGGCATTGAATGCCCTGCATAAGTTTGATGCCGAAATGCCGGATATTAACCCTGATATTGATACCGCCAGTAAGAAATATCTGTTGGCAGAAACTGCCTACAGATTACATGATGCCGTGTTGGGTAAACGATATATTAAGAGTGTTGATAACTACATTACCGACCAGTTGGATTATAATTATACCTTGTTGGATAAACAGGAACAGGGGTTAGATATCCGTACGGTGCAGATATCGATGTCGTTATTGAACGCGATGGTTGATACATCCAAAATTTATCAGGATAAAGAACTGCACGGGCAACTGGTGGCTAAGCTGAAGGATTATAGTAATAAGTTTAGTCCGTTGATGCAGAGTAGGTAGTGTTGGAAAGGCCAGGGCTTTAAAAGTGGATATTTATAATGTGAATTAGTCTATAATCAAACCCAATCATAATTAACAATTGCAGGGCCTTCGGAGTGATCCGGGGGCTTTTGTTTTTTATGTAAAACCGTGGAGATGGATTTAAACGTAATTAGAACAAAGCAAAACGAATAGCGTTACATAAACAAACATCAATCTAACAACATGAAAAAATTAGTGTACACCCTGGGCCTCGCTTTATTAGCGGGCTTTACAGCGAAGGCGCAAATGGGCAAACGTGATTTTGCGGGCGCAATGCAGATACAGGTAACTTACCGGCAGTATGATGTGGGGCAATTGAATAGCGGGTTGAACAGCGTTGGCCTGCCTTCGGTATCGGATAATAATATCTGGATCAATGCTTCGATGAGCCATATTCATAAAAAATGGTTGTTTGAGGATGGGATTGGTTTTACGCCATTTTCATCATCCGAAGTGAATAATATTAAGACGCGTTTTAACCAGTACCAGGCTTATTTTAGAGCGGGGTATGATATTTCAAAATCAACCGATTTTAGATTTTATCCTTTTGTGGGATTGAATTTTTCGGAAGCGGTGTTAAACATCAGGGATAAAGCGCGTGAGCAGAATGTGAGTAATTTTAACCAGGAGTTGCTGAACAGCACATCGAGCAAAACATTGTACCAGGGTAATTTTGGTATTGAGTTGGGTGCCGGTTTTGATTATGTGATCAAGATGAAACCTAAGCAAATGGATTGCTATACCGTTCAGCGTAATATCCCGATAGGTATCAGGGCGGGTTATTATATTAATGCCGCCAGGGGGGATTGGAGGATAGAAGATTATAAACTAAACAACGGCCCGGATAAGAGCCAGGGCGCGGTGTTTGTATCGTTGAATGTAGGGTTGGGGTACGCTGTTAAGCGGTAATCAGCATTATGTATTTATTGGTCCGGTGGTTTTAATCACCGGACTTTTTTTGTTTTATGGGTGTTTGGTATTTTTGATATGAGGTTGAAAATGAGTATATTTGTGTGGAGTGAGATGCGTAGCCTGAAGGGCTCAGATGTTCTTTAAATATTCTTACTTTATCCCCCCCCCCCTTGGATGAAAAAGTAGAGGAACATGGATTGAAAATCCCCCTTTGGAGCAGAACCAAGGGGTAGGAATTAAGGCATAGAAATCCCCCTTTAATCCGGTTAGTTCAGAATAATATTATCAATTAACCGGACGTTGCCAACTTTAGCCGCAACAAGGGCCACCATATGCTGGGTATCAGCCTTTGCTGGCACCAGGGTATCCGCATCAGCGATCTCAAAATAATCGAGCTGAATATTGGGGTTACTTGTTAACTCCTTAACGGCTAATTGTTTTAGTTCATCAATGGTAAGCTTACCGAATTGGTGTTTTACGTTATACAGAGTTGCTGATAGCAATATTGAATTAGCCCTTTCATTAGTGCTTAAATGCACATTGCGCGAACTCATGGCTAAACCTTCGGGTTCGCGAACGATGGGACACATGATCATTTTAAGCGGCATGTGCAGCATATCAACCATGCGGGTAATTACTTTAACCTGCTGATAGTCTTTTTGCCCGAAAAAGGCAAAATCGGGTTTAATGATATCAAACAGCTTGAATACAACCTGGGTAACACCCTGATAATGGCCGGGGCGGAATTTACCTTCGAGCATGCTTTCGAGCGGGCCGATATCTAAATGCCAGGTTTCGCCGGGTTGGTACATTTCGTCAACCGTAGGGTTAAAAAGCACATCACAGCCTGCATTAATGAGCATTTCAATATCGTGCTCAATTGGGCGGGGGTATTTTTCGAGATCTTTAGGGTCGTTAAACTGGGTGGGGTTTACAAATATGCTGCAAACTATTACATCGGCATATTTTTTGGCTTCGGCCAATAACGAGATATGACCTTTGTGCAATGCGCCCATGGTAGGTACAAGGCCTGTTGTATTGCCTTCGGAACGTTTTTGCGACAAATACTGCTGTAGGCTGCTCCTGGTGTTAAAGATTTTCATCCGTGTTAATTTGCTTTTTAATTGTGATGAAGCTATCATGAGCCGGTTTACTCATTCCGGCTGGTGAGCCTTAGTCAATGATGGTTTCACGGCTAAATTTGGTAAAAGCTGGCAAAGATTAACAATAGATTAAATATAACCAAAAACAACTTGCATAATTCGTTGATATATCATAAGATAATGCTTATATTTGCAAACTCAAAATTTTTGACTCTTTACATAAAATTAATACTGACTAAAGATGGGTAAATCTAAGCTACTGTTCATCACTCATGAAATGTCTCCTTTCTTAGAACTCACTAAAATTTCTGAAATTACAAGGCAATTGCCACAAGCTATGCAGGATAAAGGATTTGAGATCCGCATCCTGATGCCCCGTTTCGGAAATATTAATGAGCGCAGGAACAGGTTACACGAAGTGATCCGTTTATCGGGCATGAACATTATAATCAATGATAATGATAACCCTTTGATCATTAAAGTTGCTTCTATACCTGCCGCACGTATGCAGGTGTACTTTTTGGATAACGAGGAGTATTTTCAACGCAAACAAGTGTTTGGAGATAAGGATGGTAAATTTTATGCCGATAATGATGAAAGGATGATCTTCTTTTGCAAAGGCGCTTTAGAAACTGTTAAAAAATTAGGATGGGCTCCGGATATTGTTCACTGCCATGGCTGGATGAGCGCTTTGGTTCCTGCCTACTTAAAAACAACTTATAAAGACGACCCTACATTTAAGAATTCAAAAGTAGTTTACTCTATTTACGAAAACGCTTTCACCGAGCAATTGGATGCCGACTTTGCACACAAAGCCGTAATGACTGATATGACCGAGGCTAATACCGAAATTTACAAACCAGGTACTAACTCATCGTTATACGCAGGGGCTATCCATTACTCTGATGGTATTGTTTTAGGCAGTGCTAATATTGAGGCGGATGTGTTAAATAATGTTAAAAACAGCAATAAATTGGTTTTGGATTACGAATCTACCTCAGATTACGAAAATTATTACAATTTTTACGACGAAATTACCAATGAGGAATTGGTACATGTTGCATAAGACAAAACTATATATGAAATTTTTCAGAATAGACTTATTGACCTTGTTGATAAGTCTTTTTATTTTAGGCAGTTGTAAAAATCCGGATAGCATAGGTTTGCCTATAGATCCGACTAAAGCGTTGCAAACCAACCTGATTGATACTGCTACAATTAATACTACTACTGTACTTGAGGATAGTGTGCAAACCACTAATGCATCAAAAGCTCCTTTGGCTTACTTTAAAGATCCGGTTTTTGGTATTACAGAAGCTAATATTGTTGCGAGCCTGAATTTACCTTCGTTATCGGCCTATACTATACCAACCGGAACGATCTCGGTTGATTCTGCTGTATTGGTCATGTCTTACGCTGACGGCTTTTATGGCGATTCGCTTACCACAAGCTATAAGGCAAATGTTTATCAGTTAAATGAGCCCATAGCCAGTAAAGCCTATTACAACAATAAGGTATGGAGCTATAACAGTACCTTGCTTGGTACCAAAATATTTTCGCCAAGACCAAAAACCAAGTTTAAAATTACAACTATAGTAACTGGCGCTAAGGATACTTTGATCCGTGTTTCGCCACAATTGCGCATACCTATTGATAAGAATTTTGTTTTTAACAAGTTTTTTGGAGCAAGCTCTGGCCAGTTAACTACTAACACTGTATTCCAAAACTACATTAAAGGTTTTTATATAACACTGGATAAAACCAGACCGGGTGTAGGTGGCAATATGTTTTTTAATGTAGTGGCCGATTCAAGCAGACTGGATGTTTATTACCATACAGTTAGTGGAAGTACCATTGATACCGAAAAGGTATCGTTAGCTATTGGAACCCCACACGCTGCAGAAATAAAACACAATTTTACTTCGGGTAGTGCCGGCGCGGCTATCGCCACGCAAATAGGTAATCCTAAGGGCACATACAATACATTATATGTGCAGGGTTTAGGTGGTTTAAGGGCTAAAATAAGTTTCCCATACCTTAAAAAAATAGTAACAGCTGCACAAGCATCCGGTGGTGATATTGTATTGAACCGGGCCGAATTAGTGGTTACCCCCGTTACTGGCACAGAAATACCTTATGTACCGTTGCCTCGCCTAACATTATATCGCAATGATATTGCCCAGCAAAGACAACTTATACCTGATGCTTATGCGGGTGATCTGCATTATATTTTGATAGGCTCATTTGGTGGCTTTTATGATAATTATCACAAATCATATCACTACGTAATAACTGGTTATATTGAAGATCTGATGCGTGGCAAACTGACTGATTACGGCACCTTTATTGCGCCTGCTGACACCACCGGCCTATCAACCGGTACCGCTTCAATTAATATCAGTACTACTGCCCAGGTGGGTGCACGTGCGGTTTTAGGTGGCGATAAAACATCGGCCTATAAAATGAAATTGAACATTTTATACAACAGGGTAACTAAATAGATAATTTAGCCAACTCAATAAATTATTGATCTTAATTAAGATATTAGCACCACTTTTGCATTAAACAAAAGGGTGCTTTTCTATTTTACTAAAAAAGAATTTTATGTGCGGAATTGTAGGTTATATAGGTTACAGAGATGCTTATCCAATTGTTATAAAAGGACTACACAGGCTGGAATACCGGGGTTATGACAGTGCCGGTGTTGCACTTTTTGATAAAGAACTTAAGGTTTACAAAAAAGCCGGTAAGGTTAGTGATCTGGAAAATTTTGTTAAGGATATTGACCTTAAGGGTTGCATTGGCATGGGCCATACCCGTTGGGCAACACATGGCGCACCAAGCGACCGTAACTCACATCCGCATTCATCGGGCAACCGCAAGCTTACCATTATTCACAATGGTATTATCGAAAATTATGGCATTATAAAAGAGGCTTTAACTGCCCGTGGCCATGGTTTTAAAAGTGATACCGATACCGAAGTTTTGATTCATCTGATAGAAGATATTCAACTGGAGGCAGGTCTTGATTTACGCGAAGCTGTACGTGTTGCTTTGAACAAAGTTGTTGGCGCTTACGCGATAGTAGTAATGAGCAGTGATGAGCCCGACCAGTTAATTGCGGCACGTAAAGGTAGTCCGCTGGTAATTGGTGTTGGCAAGGGTGAATATTTTGTAGCATCGGATGCTACACCTATTGTTGAGTATACACGCAATGTGATCTATCTAAACGATAATGAAATAGCCTATATCCGTAAGGATGATCTGTTGGTTAAAAATATAGATAATACCATCCAAACTCCGTACATACAGGAATTGGATATTAAGCTTGAAATGCTTGAAAAAGGCGGCTATGATCACTTTATGATGAAGGAGATATATGAGCAGCCACGATCAATAAGAGATTGCTTACGCGGACGCATTTACCCTAAAACGGGTAAAGTACAGTTAGGTGGTATTAAAGAATATACCGAGAAGATAAAAAATGTTGATCGTATTATCATAGTAGCCTGCGGAACATCATGGCATGCGGGTTTGGTAGGCGAGTATTTGATAGAGGAGTATGCCCGTATACCGGTAGAGGTTGAGTACGCTTCGGAATTTAGGTATCGTAACCCTATTATTACCGAAAAAGACCTGGTAATAGCCATATCACAATCCGGCGAAACTGCCGATACAATGGCAGCTATTGAATTGGCTAAAGAGAAAGGTGCTACCATTTTTGGTGTTTGTAATGTGGTAGGTGCATCAATACCGCGTGCCAGCCATGCGGGTGTTTACACACACGCTGGCCCGGAAATTGGCGTAGCTTCCACCAAGGCCTTTACAGCCCAGGTAACAGCCCTCACGCTGATCGCCTTTTATGCGGCACAACAACGTGGCGCTATCACTGAGAGTAAGCTTATAGAATACCTTACCGAACTTAATGAGATACCTGACCTGGTTGAACGCGCTTTGCAGTGCAATGATCATGTTAAAGAGATAGCCGAAAAGTTTAAGGATAGTAATAACTGTCTTTTCCTTGGCCGTGGCAGTTCATTCCCGGTTGCGCTTGAGGGTGCTTTAAAGTTGAAAGAAATCTCGTACATCCATGCCGAAGGCTATCCTGCTGCCGAAATGAAGCATGGACCAATAGCGTTGATAGATGAAGAAATGCCGGTTGTATTTATCGCTACCAAAAATTCGTCGTACGAGAAAGTGGTGAGTAATATACAAGAGGTAAAGGCCCGGAAGGGAAAAGTTATCGCTATTGTATCCGAAGGTGACGTAGATGTTAAAGAGATGGCTGACTACGTAATTGAGATACCTCAAACCCACGAAGCCTTTGTTCCGCTTATCGCGACAATTCCTTTACAGCTTTTAGCATACCATATCGCGGTAATGCGCGGTTGCAATGTTGATCAGCCCCGGAACCTTGCCAAATCTGTTACGGTGGAGTAAGATTTGAGAATCCTTGTTGGTTACTCACGGGCTTGAAAGCAATATGAGAGTTGAGATATGCACAAGGGTGCTTCTCAACTCTCACGTCTAACCTCTCCTCTAAATTACTGCATATTCTTCATGATATCTTGCAGGTTTATATTTAAACCATTGGCTACTGCCATACCTAAACCCATATCAATTCTAAACCAATGGCAAAGCTGGAGATTGATGGTCATTTCCTTTTCGGGCCCATCAATTTCTTTCAACAGACTAATTATGGCGGTAATGAGTTGTTGTTTTTCACTATCGCTCAATAACCGGTATTTGTTGCCAAGCAGAGCGTAATCGTTGCTTTTAGGTTGTCCGTTATTGTCAAACCAATCGGATACGTTTGAGCCTGTGGCTGTTAATTTTTTTCCTTGATCGTCCATAATAATCGCCTTGAACTTTATATATCAAAGCTGATGAAATTTATTTTATAGACAAAATCAATTAATGTTATATTTGAATAGATTTTATCTATAGTATTATGACATTAGTACAACTGGAATATATTGTAGCCTTAGATAGCTACCGTAGTTTTGTAACCGCCGCCGAAAAGTGCTTTGTAACGCAGCCCACGCTAAGTATGCAGGTGCAAAAGCTTGAAGATACCCTTGGTGTTAAAATATTTGACCGAAGCAAACAGCCCGTTGTACCCACCGAGATTGGTATTGAAATTATAGAACAGGCCCGCATTTTATTAGGCGAAAGTGTAAAGATCAAAGAGATCATTAGTGATAGGCAAAAAGAACTTTCGGGTGAGTTAAAGATAGGCATCATCCCAACCATATCACCTTATTTGTTGCCACGGATAATTAATAAGTTTATTGAAAAGTACCCCCAGGTTAAATTGATTGTTTGGGAACAAACCACCGAAATGATCATACAACAGGTTAAGTTAGGCATGATAGATTGTGGTGTACTTTCAACCCCCTTGCATGAGCCATCGTTAATGGAGATACCTGTTTTTTATGAAAACTTTGTTGCCTATGCTTCTAAAAGTAGCCGCCTGTACAAAAAGAAAAGCATTAATCCCGATGATATTGATATGGAGGAAATTTGGGTGTTGAACGAAGGGCATTGCATGCGCGAGCAGGTGCTCAACATTTGTCAGCGCAGGCGTTCAACTAAGGGGTTCCAGCACTTTGAATATAACACTGGTAGTGTTGAAACGTTAAAGCGGATGGTTGATCAAAACAGCGGTGCCACGATATTACCAGAATTAGCTTTATCCGACCTAAGTGAAAAACAACTCGACAAAGTTCGTTATTTCAAATCTCCAGAGCCCGTGCGTGAGGTAAGCATCATTATACAAAAGAACTACCTAAAACGCCGTATGATAGAAGCCTTACGTGCCGAGATAATTGAATTTGTACCTAAACGGATGCGAAGCCGCAAAAAGAAAGAGGTGATGGATATTCGTTAATACTATTTAGAATAATTATAAATAAAGTTTGCAATTGTAGATTTCATCATTACTTTTGCCATTAATTATAATTAGTCTAAATAAAAATGAAAAAACAGCAACCTGAAACTTTACTCTTACTTCTTTCCCTTATTCTTAGTTTATTTACCCTAAATGTAGTTGCACAACAAGCAACCCGTGGTAACATACATGGCCAAATTATTACTATTGAACATAAACCAGCCGAAAATGTGAATGTAGTTTTAAAGGATACACGTTTTGGCACATTATCTGACGAAAATGGTAATTATTCATTTAGGGTTCCGGCCGGAACTTATACAATTGTGATATCGCACATAGGCGCAAAAAACCAGGAAACGCAAATTACTGTACAAGCAGGCCAAACAACCAAGGTGCAACCATTAATATTTAACATATCTGCAACATCACTGCAAGAGGTTACAGTGAGCGATAACAAAACAAATAGATTTGCCAAAAAGCAGAGTAACTACATTGCCAGAATGCCTCTCAAAAACCTGGAAAACCCACAATCGCATAGTGTAATATCAAGCGAACTGCTCAAAGAACAAGTGATCACTAATTTTGATGATGCCTTGAAAAATACTCCGGGTATTGATAAACTTTGGTCGTCAACCGGCCGTGCCGGTGATGGTGCAGGTTACTTTTCTTTAAGAGGGTTTGCCGTACAGCCTACTATGGTGAACGGCCTACCGGGCTTAACCAATGGCGGACTTGATGTAGCCAACGTTGAACGCATTGAAGTATTGAGAGGGCCATCAGGGACATTATTTGGTAGTAGTTTGATCTCTTACGGTGGGTTGATCAATGTTGTGACCAAAAAACCATTTGAAAGTTTCAAAACCGAAGTTACCTATACATCAGGCAGTTTTGGCTTGAACAGGTTCACGGCTGACGTTAATACGCCATTGGATTCTGCTAAAAAAGTGTTACTAAGGGTTAACGCCGCTTACCACGACGAAAATAGTTTTCAGGATGCCGGTTTTAAAAAGACCCGCTTTTTTGCCCCATCCCTATCTTACAAAGTAGATGATAAGCTTTCTTTTTTAGTGAATGCTGAATTTTTAGCTGCCGAAGGTACCAACCCAACCATGTTGTTTTTTGACAGGGGAACAGCATTGAGGGCAAAAAATCTTTCAGAATTAGGGTATGATCGTAACAAATCATTCACCAGTAATGATCTGACCATGCAAAACCCCACTACTACCCTGCAAGGGCAAATGAATTATAGGTTCAACGATCAATGGACCGCGCAAACCGTTCTTTCACGCAGTACAGCACAATCAAAGGGCTATTACTCTTACCTGTACGAGATATCACAATATATACCGGGTTATCCAAATGTATCACCAACGTTTAACCGATACATCAGCGATCAAAATTCTACAACATCAACTACAGATATTCAGCAAAACTTTAATGGTGATATCAAATTAGGGCCTATTCGCAATCGCATTTTAGTAGGCCTTGATTACTTCAGTCGGGTAACCATTAATAACAGCACAGGATATGCCAATATAGGCATGGTTAACATGGCCGGACTTGAAACGGGTATATTATCAAAACAGCAGGTTGATACTAAACTGAGTGCTTCAGCTGTAGATAACAGTAATACTGAACAGGAGGTTTATAGCGCCTACGCATCTGATGTTGTTAATTTCACATCTACTTTATCTGCAATGTTAAGCCTCCGTGTTGACCATTTTAAAAATGGAGGTTTAACTGCTTTGGCTGATGATAAGTATTCGCAAACTGCATTATCACCTAAATTTGGATTAGTGTACCAGCCTATAGCCGATAAGCTATCGGTGTTTGCTAACTATATGAATGGTTTTAGCAATGTAGCTCCTGTGCGTAATACGGCTGGCCAAACCATAACGTTCAAGCCTGAGCATGCCAACCAAATGGAGGCCGGTGTTAAAATGAACATTTTTGAAAGTAAACTGGCGGCTACGGTAAGCTATTACAATATCAAAGTATCCGACAAGGTAAGGCAACTAAGCCCGAACGATTATGTACAGGATGGCGAAAATAACAGTCGCGGTTTTGAAGCCGATATTACCGCTAACCCGGTACCAGGTTTAAACATTGTTGCCGGCTATAGTTATAATAACAGCAAGGTTGTTAAAACAGATGCTACTGATTATTTAGGAAAAAGGCCCGAAGAAGCAGGCCCACAAAATTTAGTTAATGCCTGGATCAGCTACCGATTTGAACAAGGCCGTATCAAAGGTTTCGGTTTAGGATTTGGCGGAAATTATGCCAGCGAGAACAAAATACTAAACCGTGAAACTACAGGTACATTTAGCCTCCCGGCTTATACTGTGCTAAACTCATCTCTATTTTACTCAGTTAAAGCCTGGGATCTGGCTTTTAAAGTAGATAACCTTACCAATAAAGAATATTATAAAGGTTGGTCAACCATTGAGCCGCAAAAACCAAGAGCTTTTATTGCAAGTATAGCATTTAAGTTTTAATACGCCTGGTATGACTACCTTAAAAAAAGCCATCCTTTTTTTACACCGCTGGCTCGGATTTATATCCGGGCTCGTGGTGTTTATTGTGAGCGTTACCGGGTGCCTTTTTGCTTTTCAGGATGAGATACAGGATGCCCTGTACAGCTACCGAAAAGTTGAGGTACAACATAAACCGTATTTGCCACCATCGCAAATAAAACAGATAGCGTTGCAAAAGTATCCAACGGGAGAATCAAGCATAGTGGCCTATTATGGCCCTAACCGCCCTGCAGCAGCTATGGTAACTATACCCAAAGCAGGAACACATTATATTTTTATAAACCCCTATTCCGGGCAGTTTTTACACGATGAGAATATTGCACGTAACTTTTTCGTCATCGTTGAGTTTATTCACCTATACCTGTTATTACCCCCGGCTATAGGCCAGATGATTGTAGGCATATCGGTCATCATTTTTGTGATCATTATGATAACCGGTATCATATTATGGTGGCCTAAACGCAAAACCGACCGTAAACGCAGCTTTACTATTAAATGGAATGGCCGCTGGCGCAGGGTTAATTATGATTTGCATAATGTATTGGGTTTTTACGCTTGCGCAATCGCCATTATTCTTGCCATATCGGGTTTATCCATAGCTTTTGATTGGGTGCGGACAGGTATTTATAATACTGCTAATTTGGGCAAATCCTACGCCTTCGAAAAAAGCGAGGTAAAATCCGATTCAACTAAAAGGGTCACGATTAATCAATCTATCGGCGATAAAGCCTTTGCTTATTCAACTGCACACTCTCCAGAGGCAAAAATGTTTTTTATAAGCCAGGGGGGCAAGAAATCAAAAAATAATGTATCTGTAACGGCGTATTACAAATCCATGCACTATTACAAAAGTGATAGTTATGTGTTTGACAAATACAGTGGCAACTTGCTTAAAATACTACCACATACCGGGAAAAGCGCCGGGATGAAAATAAACGAAATGAATTACGATATCCACGTAGGCCAGATATTGGGTTTGACCGGAAAGATCATCGCGTTTATAGCCAGTCTCATCTGCGCAAGCTTACCTATTACCGGTTTCATTATCTGGCTGGGTAAGCGCAATAAAAAAAGACATAAAAAACCAAGAGCCAGGCTTGCTGTTTAAAGCCTTGTAAATACTTATAAGTCCTGTTTACCTGCGGTTGTACTATTGAAAATACCGCGGGTAAACCAGGCACGAATTATCTATCTTCCGGAATTGGTCCAAATTTTGCTGCATATTTGTAACCAAATCATTTATCATGAAAAACTTATTACTCTTCTTCCTGCTTTTTCCGGGTATTGTTGTAGCACAAACTTTAACTGAGTATAAAGCTCTCAATAATAAAACCTACCATGTTGGCGATACAGTTAGATTAGGTAAAGGTTCATCGCCAACCGGCGAATTTCTATACATTCAAATAGGTGGTTTTAATAGCTTTTTAAGCCGTGGCCATAATCAAAACATTGATAAAGCCTATGCCAATACAGGTTTAGTGATCAAAAAAATTAAGAAAGGTAAACCCGACCCACGAAGCATTGAAAAGCTATGGTTTGTTGTTGATGGCGGCGGTATTACAACATACAATTTATATATTGATGATGCCATAAGTGCCTGCGAGGTAATCCCTTGTGGTAATACTCCAAAAGAGAGCCTCAGCGTGGCCGACGAAATACTGAAGCTTAAAAAACTATTGGATGCGGGCGCAATAACACAAAAGGAATATGATGCTCAAAAAAAGAAGTTGTTAAATCAATAGTTTAAAATTCAATTTCCACATCATCACTAACCGGGTGGCCGGTACAGGTGAGTATCCATTTATGTTGCAGATCCTGATCGGTTAATACATCGTTAACAACCATTTCAACCTTGCCGTTTTTGCATATAGCTGTGCATGTTGAGCAAATACCTGCCCGGCAACTATAAGGTATCCGGATGTTGTTTTGCAAAGCCGCTTGCAGTATGGATTGATTTTCGCCAACCATCAGGTCGTAAGTAGTTGCTCCAAAATGTAACTTGATCTTCCTTGGCGGGAAGTTCATTACCGTAGTTGATACGGGTACAGTTTCCAACACAAAGTTTTCCCGTCGTATCTGCGCGGCATCAAAACCCATAAAAGTTAAGGTAAGTTTAACCATGCGCATGTAAACAAATGGCCCGCAGATAAAAAATTCCGCTTGGTCAGATGAATATTGCAGGTTGGCATTTACCAATTGCGTTACCAACTCATTATTTAATCGCTTGCGCGGAGAGTTATCTTCGCTTACACTGAACAGATAAATCACCTTTAACCTATCAGGAAAATCATTAACCAACTCGTTTAAATCAGTATAAAACAAAGTAGATTTTGCCTTATGGCTGCTGTAAACTAAAGTGATCTTACTGGCCCCCTTACGGGATAAGGCATACTTGATCTGTGCATAAACAGGAGTAATACCGCTACCAGCAGCGAAATAGAAGATATCTTTATTACTATCGGGATTCGCTTCAACAAACTTCCCGGCGGGAGCGAGGCCGTTCAAAACGTCGCCAACCTTTATTTTGGTAAGCAAGAAACGGGATATCTCACCATTCTCCATCCGTTTAACGGTGATAGAAAGAAAGTCTTCATGCGGAGATGAGCTCAGAGAATACGACCGCCTTATCTCCTCCCTATGATGCGAAAATATAAGTGTAATAAACTGTCCGGCCTGATATAGTATCTCTTCGCCGTTGATCTCGCTTAAAAAGAACGTGGCCGTATCGCCTGTTTCCCATTTAATGGCCTCAACCCTAAGCTGCAACATTAACTACGATATTTTAAGCACGATCTTACCAAACTGGTTTGATTTCTCCATTTTGCCAATCGCGGCTGCAGCCTGATCCAATGGAAATACTTCGTCAACAACGGGCACTATCCGGTGCTGATCTACCAGATCCATCATCGCTTTAAATTCATCAACCGTACCCATCATAGAGCCGGATAATACCAGTTGCTTATAGAAAAACTTACGGGCGTTAAACGCCGGGAAATCACCAGCCGTACCACCGAAGGTAACAATATGGGCACCCGGTTTGCACAGATCAGGTATCCTGGCAAAGCCATCGCCCAGGGCGCTGTCAACAACTACATCAAAGCCGCCTGCTAATTCTTTTAACTGGTTGTCCCAATCTTCATCTTTATAATTAGCACCGCCAACAGCACCCAATTGTTTAGCCAATTCTATCTTTTCGGCCGAGCCGGATGTTACGTATACCGTAGCTCCTGCCGCAACAGCCCATTGTATGGCAAAGCTACCTGTACCACTGCCTGCGCCAACTATCAGTACTTTATCACCTGCTTTTAGTTGGCCTTTTGTAAACAAAGCCCGATAAGCCGTTAAACCTGCAAGCGGGATTGCCGAAGCCTGTTCCCAGCTTAAATGCGTTGGTTTGGGATATAGATACTCTGCTTTAACTTTTACATACTCAGCAAAAGTACCATCATCTGGCAAACCCAATATCTTAAAGTCTTTACCCTGAAAACTAGGATCATCACCATAATCGTGACTTGGGTTTATCACTACTTCTTTACCAATTAAGTTTGCATCAACCCCTTCACCAACCTCACTTACAATGCCTGCACCGTCAGAACCCAATATGGTAGGATACTTTATACCGCCATATTTACCAACGGTTATCCAGTAATCGCGGCGATTCAAAGCGGCGGCCTTTAACTGAACTAAAACTTCGCCAGCTTGCAAAACGGGTTTGTCAACTTCTTTGTAAACTATCGGGTTTTCGGCACTTTCGAGTACGATGGCTTTCATTGGGAGATGTATAAAAGATTATAAAAACAAAGAAACGGCTGAGTCATTCAACTCAGCCGTTAATTATTAATTCTGTACTAATTAAGCTATCGCTTTTTTGTACAGATCAGCAACGTGGTTCCAGTTGATCACGTTAAAGAAAGCCGCCAGATAATCAGGACGACGGTTTTGATATTTTAAGTAGTAAGCATGTTCCCAAACGTCAACACCTAAAATTGGCGTGCCTTTTACTTCGGCAATATCCATCAAAGTGTTATCCTGGTTAGGAGTTGAAGTTACAGCCAGTTTTTTATCAGCAGTAACAATTAACCATGCCCAGCCTGATCCGAAACGGGTTGCACCAGCTTCTGATAGTTTGGTTTTAAACTCGCCGAAAGAACCGAATGTAGCTTTGATAGCTTCGGCTAATTCGCCTGTAGGCTCACCACCACCGTTTGGAGTTAAAATGCTCCAGAAAAAAGTGTGGTTGTAATGGCCACCACCATTGTTGCGTACAGCAGGCGGAAATTTAGAGATGTTTTTAACGATCTCTTCAATGCTACTTGTAGCCTCGGGCTTACCTTCAAGCGCCTTGTTCAGGTTGGTAACATAAGCCTGGTGATGCTTACCGTGGTGAATTTCCATGGTCAGCTTATCAATGTGTGGTTCTAATGCGTCGGTAGCGTATGGTAACGCTGGTAATTCAAATGCCATGTGATCTATTTTTAAAAGGTTAAATAAAATGTAGTTGACTATCGTCGGGAACAAATATAACGGCATATCCTTGATATTTGTTCAAATGAATGTTAAGTTTTAAGTCTTTTCTTTCTAAAAAACTCCTTAACCAGTTCTGAGCACTCATTTTCCATAATCCCCCCGGTTATTAAAGTTTTAGGATGCGTTATCTTTTGATTCAATCTGCCGAAACCGCGTTGGGTATCATAAGCTCCAAAAACTATCTTGCCCACCTGGAACCAATAACTGGCCCCGGCGCACATTACGCAGGGTTCCATAGTAACATACAAAGTACACTCGGGCAGGTATTTACCACCAGTGTGGTTGGTTGCGGCGGTTAAAGCCTGCATCTCGGCATGGGCCGATACATCATTCAGCCGCTCCGTAAGGTTATGCCCACGGCCAATAATCTGGCCTTTACAAACCACAATGGCCCCAATCGGTATCTCATCCTCGGCTAAAGCCAAACGGGCTTCCTTTAACGCTTCCTTCATAAAAAAATCGTCAGGAGATATCGTTGGCGCTTCGTCGGTAAAATTGTAGTATCTCATTCAGCTTTCTTATCAAATGTTTTTTCGAGGTGTTTCTCTGTTTTCACCATTAATACTACCGCAAACCCTATCCCGGTAAAGGTGGTAGTTATAACCATCACTAATTCGTACTTAATACTAAATATTGCAGCCATTATCAAGCCAAGCACAATAGCTATCAAACCCATCTTAATCATTAAAATGGCAGAATATCTGTTGGCCTCGTCCCACGTCTGCTGACTTTTTTTCGATGAGTCTGTCCGGTAGCCATACAAATTATTGATGCGCTTTGGCGGATAATACTTTTGAATACAACCCACAATAAGCATCATCACCCCTACTATTTGCGGACCAACTATCCAATGCGCTAATATCATCTTATATCAATTTATGCCCGTTAGGTACGGGTTTATCAACACCCGCCAAAATAATATCACCATTTTCATCAGCAAAGCCGGTAACCAAAAATTCCGACATAAAGGTAGCTATCTGTTTCTTCGGAAAGTTAACTACGCCCATAATTTGCTTACCAATCAATTCTTCCTGAGCATAATGCTTCGTGATCTGCGCGCTGCTCCATTTAATGCCCAGTTCCCCAAAATCAACCTGTATTTTATAAGCTGGCTTACGCGCTTCCGGAAAATCAAATACAGCTAATATAGTGCCTGCGCGAAGTTCAACCTTTTCAAAATCGTTCCAGGTAATGGTTTCCATAATTCAAAAGTATTAAAAGTCCATAGTGAATGGCCCATAGACCATAGTAATATTTGAAAAATTAATCAATCTTTTTACCATGCACCATTCACTATAGTCTATGGACTATAAAAAAACCTACCTTTTATCTATCGAGACTTTATAGAAGCTCAAAAGCTAATTTGGAATTTTTCAAATAGAAACTTTATTTCAACACAAATCAAACTTATGTTGGCTGGGTTTCTATGTTTAGGAGCAGGAATACTCTCGCATGATTGGATTAGTTTAGGATTAGGAAGCGGTTTCCTTTCTTATATTATTTTAGGTTGCATTGGATTTTATGAGCGCAAAAAACGCTTTTTAAGAAGGCTACAAAGGTATACCGCATTTGAAGGTAGACAAGAGATACTCCTTTTTTTAAAGAAAAAACTTACTATCCAAAATGATTAAACTATCGTACTCAGTACAAGAAATTACTAAAATAATTAGTAAAATATAAAACTAATCTGCACATTTGCACATCTTCAAATCTGCACATCCAACAAAATGGCTAAAATCCGAACTTCCTACTTCTGCCAGAGCTGTGGCTACGAATCTGCTAAATGGCTGGGTAAGTGCCCAAGCTGTAATCAGTGGAATACTTTTGTGGAGGAGATTATGGAGAAGCCTAATACTTCTATTCCTAACTGGAAGGCGAGCACTACGGCTTCAACTTCTATGCAGCGCTCTAACAAGCCTGTTTTGGTTGCGGATGTGGTTTACCAGGAGGAGCACCGTTTATTAACTCCCGACAAGGAATTTAATCGGGTTTTGGGTGGGGGTATTGTTGCAGGTTCTCTGGTGCTGATTGGTGGTGAGCCGGGCATCGGTAAATCTACACTCATGCTACAACTGGCTATGAATATGCCCGCGCTTAAGGTGTTGTACATATCGGGCGAGGAAAGTGAGATGCAGATCAAGATGCGGGCCGAGCGGTTGGCGCCTAACGCTGGTAAATCGGGTGGTGGCTGTTATATCCTGACAGAAACCTCAACTCAAAATATATTTAAACAGATAGAACAGTTGGAACCGGATCTGGTGGTAGTTGATTCTATCCAGACTTTGCATTCGGCACATATTGAATCTACACCGGGTAGTGTGTCGCAGGTGCGGGAATGTACGGCGGAATTGCTGCGTTTTGCTAAGGAGACTTCGACGCCGGTGTTTTTGATAGGGCACATTACTAAGGATGGGATGATTGCCGGTCCGAAGATATTGGAGCACATGGTGGATACCGTGCTGCAATTTGAGGGCGACAGGCACCATGTTTACCGGATATTGCGGGCTATTAAAAATCGCTTTGGTTCGGCATCGGAATTAGGGATCTATGAGATGCTGGGCGAAGGATTAAGAGAAGTTTCCAATCCATCAGAAATATTGTTATCACAACGTGATGAGCCATTAAGCGGCATCACCATATCGGCTACTTTAGAGGGCCTGAGGCCAATGTTGATAGAAACGCAGGCATTGGTTAGCGTATCGCCTTATGGTACGCCACAGCGCTCGGCAACGGGCTTTGATACTAAGCGAATGAACATGCTGTTGGCCGTATTGGAAAAACGCTGCGGGTTTAAACTTGGCGCTAAAGATGTTTTCCTGAATATTACGGGTGGCATACGTGTTGAAGACCCGGCTATTGACCTGGGTTTGGCCGCGGCTATTGTATCATCGCACGAAGATATCCCGGTGCCATTTAAAACCTGTTTTGCTGCGGAGTTGGGTCTATCGGGCGAGATACGGGCGGTTAACCGGATTGAGCAACGCATTGCCGAAGCTCAAAAACTGGGTTTTGAGCAGATATTTATTTCTAAATACAATATGCCTACGGGCGGTAAGGGCAAAAAAATAGACTTCTCCCGTTACAGCATCGAGGTTAAACCTGTTGGCCGGATAGAAGAAGCCTTTAATTTGTTATTTGGGTAAAATCACGGTGTTGTTGTCACCACGATCTTCCTGATCATGTTGTTATAAATATCGGCTACATAAATGTTCCCCGAAGCATCAACAGTTAAGCCTTGCGGATTGTTAAACGCGGCAGCCGTATTTACACCATTGGCAAAGCCTGTGGTAGTTAAACTTCCCGCTAAGGATATTAATATATTACCTGTAGTGATTTCCATGATACGGTCACCCGAATCGGAGATAAACAGGTTTCCTGTGGCATCAATACAGATACCAGTGGGCGATGGGATAATGGTTGAAAATATTTTACTGCCAATTAATGTAGTAACTACACCGCCAGATGCAATTTTACGGATGGCAGAGTTACCACTATCGGCAACATACACATTGCCTTGTGAATCAACCGTTACGCCGCTTGGCGAGCTAAAACCAGCAGCGGTGCCTGTTCCATCCAGTAAGGAAGCTGTGGTGGTTCCGGCCAGGGTGGTCACTACTCCGGCAGGAGTGATCTGGCGAATCATGTTATTCCCCTTATCGGCAACGAAAACATTTCCGCTGGCATCAACGGTTAAGGCTATAGGCGATTTAAATACCGCGGCCGTGCCTGTACCATCGGAATAACCCGCATTGCCCCTTCCCGCCAAAGTACTAACTACACCTGAGCTGCTTATTTTGCGGATCATGTTATTGCCCATATCGGCAACATACAAATTGCCCGATGCATCAATGGCCACGGCCGAAGGGGCGTAAAATTCGGCGCTTGCTGATGAGCCATCTAAGTACCCCACATTCCCGTTACCGGCGAAGGTTGTTGTTACACCGGCCGCGGTTATCTTCCTGATCACGTTATTGTAACTATCGGCAACATAAATATTTCCAGTGGCATCGGCACAAACACCCTGTGGGCTATAGAATGATGAACCCGCGCCTGTACCATTAACAGAACCTGTATTCACATTCCCGGCAAGGGTACTTACTGTAGCTGTTACCGCATAGGTGGCAGAGTTGGTTTTAAATTTGATTACGCTGCCGTAGCCTGTACCCAAATTATTGGTAGCATAGGCCCGCACATAATAGGTTGTATTAGGGGTAAGCGCAGTTAAGTTTGCTGCTACGCTTAAAGTATCGAGGCCGTGGCTGGTTTTTGAATCGGCAATGGTAGGTGTTTGATTGGTTGAACTCCAGCAGATACCTTCGGCGGTTAGGGCGAACGCGTTATCGCCATAGTAACTTATTAAACCATATGCCTGGGCGGTAGTTGTGGTTACCGAATTAATGACAGGATATGTGGAAATTACGGGCACAGAAGTAGCCGTATCGTTTGATGATTTGTTGCAGGCACTAATTATGAATAATAGTAACAGGCAAGCGGCAGATAAGGTGATAACAATAGGTTGTTGTTTTTTCATGAAGATAAAAATCTGCACCCAAAATGAAATTTTGATGAAGCAGACTCCCATTTAACTCTTTTTAACTAAAACTTAATGCTAATGAAAGATGTTTGTTACATACCATGATGAAGATTTGCTTTTTTATCGCAATGATGCTCTCCCCTGTTCAGAAACGGGTGCCGCTTCCGCATGGTATGATGTTTGGAAAAAAGGTTGATGAGCGGCAAAATATGTCAGCTACAAAGCTTGAAGCCTATATGGGTAAGAGAACGCGTATATCAACCACTATATTTGGAAAGGTTATACAGGTTGATACGCCAAAAGGCGGATGGTTCCGGATGGACGCGGGTAACGGCAACGTGATTAAGGTACACTTTACGGATTATAGCGTAACTATCCCCAAAGAATTAAAAGGCCGGACGGTGATGATACAGGGTATTGCTCAAAAGCAATTTATGGCTGATGAGATGCAACACTACACCGGCGATAAGGTTAAAGGGGGGAAAGAGCACCAGGTAAAGGTTGCCCCAAAAAGGAAATTAACTTTTGAAGCTTCGGGGTTGATGGTGGAATAGAGAGCAAGGATAGAAGGAGCAAGGAACAAATGCTTGAAAAATAAAAAAGGAGCAAGAAATCTTTATTCCTTGCTCCTTCTATCTTTGTTCTGTAGCTTACTTGCTCAGGAACATTGATTTAATGCTGTATAAATGCTTAAAGTATGGATCGTTCAAGTCGGGAATGAAACGGATGGCTTCGCCTGTTGATTTCATTTCGGGGCCTAATTGTTTTTCTACCTCGGGGAACTTATCGTAAGAGAATACGGGCTCTTTAATAGCGTAACCTTTCAGTTTGCGCTCAATGGTAAAATCTTTCAGTTTATTTACCCCTAACATTACCTTAGCGGCGATGTTGATATAAGGCACATCGTAGGCTTTGGCGATGAAAGGGACTGTACGTGACGCACGTGGGTTAGCCTCTATCACATATACCATTTCGTTTTTAACGGCGAACTGGATGTTCAACAAGCCGCGAACATTTAATGCTTTAGCTATTTTGATGGTATGATCTTCCATTTGCTTCAGCACGTTATCGCTCAGGTTGAATGGCGGCAATACCGCGTTTGAATCGCCTGAGTGGATACCGGCGGGCTCAATGTGCTCCATCATACCGATGATGTGAACATCCTCGCCATCGCTGATGGAATCTGATTCGGCTTCTTCGGCACGATCCAGAAAGTGATCTATCAGCACACGGTTTCCCGGAAGGTTTTTTAACAGGTTAACTACGGCTTTTTCCAGGTCCTCGTCGTTTATCACGATGCTCATACCCTGGCCACCTAATACATAGCTTGGACGAACCAGTACCGGGTAACCAACTTTATGGGCAACCTCGATAGCTTCTTCGGCGCTTTCGGCAACACCGTATTTTGGGTATGGGATGCCAAGATCTTTCAGCATATCGCTAAAGCGACCACGATCTTCGGCGATATCCATGTTATCGTATGATGTTCCGATAATTTTGATGCCGTGCTCGTGCAGTTTTTCGGCCATTTTAAGGGCTGTTTGTCCGCCTAGCTGAACGATCACACCTTCTGGTTTTTCCAGTTCGATGATCTCGCGAACGTGCTCCCAGAATACAGGCTCGAAGTATAGCTTATCGGCCATGTTAAAATCGGTAGAAACCGTTTCGGGGTTACAGTTGATCATGATGGCTTCAAAGCCGGTTTCTTTGGCGGCAAGCAAACCATGAACGCAACTGTAATCAAACTCGATACCCTGACCGATACGGTTAGGGCCTGAGCCTAATACGATGATCTTTTTCTTATCAGAAACTATCGACTCGTTCTCACCTTCGTAAGTTGAGTAGAAGTATGGGGTTTTGGCCTGGAACTCTGCAGCGCAGGTATCAACCATTTTGTAAACGCGCCGGATGCCCAAAGCCTTGCGGCGTTGGTAAACATCCTCTTCGGTTACATTGTAGCCTAAAATTGTAGCTATCTGGATATCACTGAAACCTTTTTGTTTTAGTGTGAAAAGGAAATCGGGAGGGATATTATTGATCGAGTAGCGACGCAGTTCGGTCTCTAAGGCAACCAATTCCTGAATCTGGATCAAAAACCACTTGTCTATTTTAGTTGACTTACGGATAGATTCCAACGGAACACCTAAGCTTAAGGCATCGTAAATGTGGAATAACCTGTCCCAGCTTGGTTTTTCCAGGCTGTGCATAATTTCGTCGAGGTTGCGGCTTTGTTTGCCATCGGCACCAATACCGGCGCGGCCTATCTCTAAGCTTTGGCAGGCTTTCTGCAGGGCCTCAATAAAGCTGCGGCCTATACCCATTACCTCGCCTACTGATTTCATTTGTAAACCCAGTTCGCGGTTAGCGCCCTTAAATTTATCGAAGTTCCAACGGGGAATCTTTACGATCACGTAATCTAACGTTGGCTCAAAGTAAGCCGAAGTTGTTTTGGTGATCTGGTTTTCTATTTCGTCCAGGTTGTAACCAATGGCCAGCTTTGCAGCTATTTTGGCGATAGGGTAACCTGTTGCTTTTGATGCTAAGGCAGATGAGCGTGATACGCGTGGGTTAATTTCGATAGCGATAATTTCATCGTTTACCGGGTTAACCGAGAATTGTACGTTACAACCGCCGGCGAAGTTACCAATGGCACGCATCATTTTGATGGCCTGGTTACGCATTTCCTGATAACAGCGGTCGCTCAACGTCATGGCCGGGGCCACGGTTATGGAATCGCCGGTGTGGATACCCATTGGGTCGAAGTTTTCGATAGAGCAAATGATGATCACGTTATCGTTACTATCGCGCAAAAGCTCTAATTCATATTCTTTCCAGCCTAAAACTGCCTGCTCAACCAAAACCTCGTGGGTTGGCGATGCTTGTAAGCCGCGGCTCAGGGCAGCATCAAAATCTTCTTTTTTATGTACAAAGCCTGCACCTTTACCACCAAGCGTATAGCTTGGACGAATAACTAAAGGATAGCCTATTTGCTGTGCTGCTTCTTTACCTTCTAAAAACGAGTTGGCAATTTTTGATGTGGCCACACCTACACCGATATCAACCATTAATTGGCGGAAAGCTTCTCGGTTTTCGGTTTTTTCGATGGCCGCTAAATCAACCCCAATAATTTTAACCCCGTATTTTTCCCAAATGCCACGTTCGGCTACGGCGATACAAAGGTTAAGTGCAGTTTGGCCACCCATGGTTGGGAGTACGGCGTCAATTTTTTGTTCCTGTAAAATCTTTTCAATACTTTCAGGTTCAAGTGGCAGCAGGTACACATGATCGGCAATAACCTTATCAGTCATGATGGTAGCCGGGTTGCTGTTGATGATGGATACCGAGATGCCTTCGTCTTTTAAAGATAAGGCAGCTTGCGAGCCGGCATAATCAAATTCGCAGGCCTGGCCAATGATGATTGGACCTGAACCGATGATCAGTACTGATTTAATGGAGGTGTCTTTGGGCATAGGGCTTTTTAATGAAAAAGTCTAAAAGTTATGAGTCAAAAGTCGATAAAAAGACAAGACTGTATACTATGCGCTGATCGGGTAAACCCGATCGTTGCGTTCGGGATGCAAAGATAGGTTTTTGAGTGGCATGAGTTAAAGTTTTTTGCAAATTTTATATTGCTGGTAAGGCATTTGCAAATTTTGTTTGTATAGCGGGAATTATCACAGATTTTGCAAATTACATTGCTTGTATTGCTGAAATCCCACAAAGGCTTGGGTAAACTGAGCTATTTTTATATGAGTATATAATTGGCTGGCATTATCGCAGTAGAATATATATAATCAATCCTGCAAATCGAAATTTAAAGGTACTGTGAATTGTACCCTTACCGGACGGCCGTATTGTATTCCCGGCTTCCACTTGGGTGAGAGTTTTAGAACCCGCACCCCCTCGTTGCCTAATTCGGAGTTAGGAGTTTTTACCACTTTGATCCCGGTTAGGCTACCATCGCGCTCTATCACAAACTGCAAAATTACCCTACCCACCACATTGTTTTTTTTGGACTTAGCGGGATAGGTTACATTAGTTGACAAGAATCGCGCGAATGCCTGTTCGCCACCCTCATATTCGGGCGATGCTTCGCGTATGGTATAGTTGTAAACTTTGCCATATTTATCACGGCTCTCGCCTTTGATTAACATGCCTTTCTCATACGTTTCAGTAAATTTGATGGAATCTTTATAGTTATTACCACCCGTCCATTGCCCGTTACGCTTGCCATTTTGAACGTCGCCTTGCTCGTAAACTTTTTTGAAACCCGGGTGGTATGCAATATAGTGGCCATTACCATTGATAAGCATGGCTTTGCCTGTTGAATCGTTACAGGTTTTGATCAAATAATCATCTGCGGAGCTACCTACTGCATTTTTATTAGGAAGCTGGCTTGGGTCGAAATAATCCTTTACGCTATGCAATACGCCATTAGGGTAATATTCGTAGTAATTGCCGATTAGTTTGTCGCCTGTATAAGTGCCCTCCGTTTGCTTATTGCCCGATGGGTAAAAATCGGCATAGGGGCCATGCCATACATTGTATATGGCATGGGTAGATGTGCCTTTACGTTTGATTTTACCGTTTTTATAATATTCAATTATGTTGTAAAGCGAGGCTGAGGTGGTATCGGCCCTGGAAGATACCCGGCTATAATCGGATTCATCGGCCGTTGATACCTGCTTTCCTTTGTTGGTATAGTAAGTGGTAGTAGTTTGTGCGAATGATGATAGTGTAAAGGAAGCCAAGAAAGTGGCAGACAGAAGATATTTAACAAACATTTTTATGATGAGGTTGAGTGGTAAATATATAAAATTCAGGCCTTTTACAGGCCAATCCTGATAATTTTTTGTACCTTTATGGGAAGGAATATAGGTGGAACCAAGATGTGAAATATTCTTACTATTTCCCCCTGCTAATTAAGGCCGGAGGCCTTGAAATAGTAGTCACGAGCGGGACGTTCGCGCCAGCGTGAATGTGGGGAGTACCAAAGAAACAAAAAACCTACTTTATCCCCCTCCTTATTAAGGCAACAGGTAGCATAAATGTAAGGACACCCATAAATACCCCTGTCTGCCCACAGGCAGGCATAATTTGTAACTGCGGTTATTGGAGTTATTTTACAAAACCCTGCACAATAAACCTTTCAAGTATTCACCTTCGGGGAAGGTTGCGCTTACGGGGTGATCGCCAGGTTGGCAAAATTGGTGAATGAACTGTACTTGTTTGCCGGCATCTAAAGCGGCCCAGGCTATGATCTGTTTAAAGGTAGTCATGTCCATTGCGCCGGAACAGGAATAGGTTGCCAGTAGGCCACCGGGGTTTAGGATGAGCATACCCAGGCGGTTCAGATCTTTATAGGCGCGTGCGGCACGGTCTAATGCGGAACGTGAGGGTGCGTATTTTGGTGGATCGAGAATAACGATGTCGAACATTTCGCCGTCTTCGCGGAACTTGCGGAGTTGCTTGTTTACATCTGATTGTATAGAACGCTGATCTTTATCGGCAAAACCGTTTAGGGCAAGGTTGCTCTTTAAGGTTTCGATGGCTAAGGCCGAGCTATCCACACTGGTGACAGATTTGGCTCCTTGTTTAAAGGCATTTAGGGTAAAGCCGCCGGTGTAGCAAAAGCAGTCGAGCACATTCTTATCTTTGGCATACCCGGCTAATACATGTCGGTTATCGCGCTGATCGCAATAGAAGCCTGATTTTTGGCCTTCGGCGATGTTGATGCCATAGCGGATGCCGTTCTCAATAACCTCCACCAGTTCGGGCGGTTGGTTACCGGCGAGTAAGCCGCCTGCGGATGGTTGTAAACCTTCGTGCTCTCGTGATGAAGCATCGCTTTTATCGAAGATACTTGCTGGATTGAGTAGTTTTTGGAGCTCGTCGATAATGACAGGTTTGATGTTTTCGATACCTGAGGTTAGGATCTGCAAGGAGAGATGATCGGCATATTTATCAACGATCAATCCCGGAAGGTAATCACTTTCGCTGAAGATAAGGCGGCAGGTATCGGTAACGCCGGGTTGCAAAATGTATTGGCGGGCGGCTACAGCTATGCCAATTTTACGTCGCCACCAGGCTTCGTCAACGGTAACGGCTTCGTCCCACTCCAATAAGCGCAGGGCAACACGTGATTGATCGTTATAAAAGCCATAGGCCATAAATTCGCCTTTGGCATTGAGCAGGCGAACGATATCGCCATTAGCGGGCTTGCCCTTAACCTTCTCGATAGCACCCGAGAAAACCCAGGGGTGTTTGTGCTGAACCGCTTTTTCTTTGCCCTTTTTTAGTATAACGTCGATCATGATGGGTACAAAGGTAGTTTTAACTATGATCGGTTTCATATATGTTATAAAGGATGTGGAAAGATACTACCTTATAAACAAAAAATGTGCAAATGAAACTAATCATTTGCACATTCGCACATCAAAAAATCTCCAAACTATAACTTGATCTCTTCCCCTTTAGATGACAGGAAGTGGAACTCAGTAATTTGATAAGCCGGGTTGCTGCTCACCTTAATCCATTGGTTGTATTTAAAAAACCATTTCATTTGGCGGTTGTACAAGCCCTTTTTAATGTAGGCCTCAATGTACGGGTGTACACTAAGCGTAATGTTTTTCTCGTTCTGCTCGGTTAAAACGTAGTTAAAGTTTTGCTCAATATCGTCAAGCAGCAACACGGTTGGCCTTATGGTGCCTGTACCGCCGCATGCAGGGCAAAGCTCGCTGGTAACTATATTCATTTCCGGGCGAACGCGCTGGCGGGTTATCTGCACCAATCCAAATTTGCTCGGTGGCAAAATGGTGTGCTTGGCCCTGTCCAAAAGCATTTCGTCGCGCAGGTAGTCAAACAGGTCCTTACGGTTGGTTGGCTTGTGCATATCAATAAAATCGATCACCACAATACCACCCATATCGCGCAAACGCAGCTGACGGGCAATTTCTTTAGCAGCTTCCTTATTCACCTGGAACGCGTTCGTTTCCTGGTTCTCTTTGTTAGCTGTGCGGTTACCGCTGTTCACGTCAATAACGTGCAAGGCTTCGGTATGCTCAATAACTAAATAAGCGCCACCGGCCAGGTTAACAGTTTTACCAAAAGCGCCTTTAATCTGCTTATCAATACCAAAGTGCTCAAATAATGGCTCTTTGTGCTTGTGCAGCTTAACAATGCTATCTAAATCCGGAGATATTTGGTGAACATAAGTTCTAATCTCCTCAAAAATGGCGGTATCGTTCACATAAATATTCTGGAAATCCGGATTTAACAGGTCACGCAGAATAGTTGATGTACGGTCGATCTCGCCTAAGATCTTCTTCGCAGGCTCGGTTGATGGTAAACGGGTAATGAATGATTCCCATTTTGATATCAGGTCCAGTAAGTCCTGCTGTAATTCAGTTACACCCTTTCCCTCGGAAACAGTGCGGATGATCACCCCGAAATTTTTAGGCTTTATGCTTTCAATGATCTTGCGCAAACGCGTACGTTCGGTATTGCTTTTGATCTTTTTTGAGATCGAGATCGTCTCAGAAAAAGGAACCAAAATAACATACCTTCCGGCGATGGAAAGATCAGAACTTAAGCGGGGGCCTTTGGTAGAGATAGGCTCCTTAGCTATTTGCACAGGTATAAGCTGGTTTTTAGTTAAAACATCAGATATTTTACCACCCTTGTTTATTTCTTCTTCCAGCTTAAAGTTATCCAATAGTTTTGATTGGTAGCTTCCGCCACGTATCTGTTTGGCTAACTTTAATAAGCTTAATACTTGCGGCCCAAGGTCCAGGTAATGCAAAAACGCATCCTTCTCGTATCCAACATCCACAAAAGCCGCGTTCAATCCAGGCATGATCTTTTTGATCTTACCCAAATAAATATCGCCTACAGCATAATTATTGCTGATTTGCTCTTTGTGGAGTTCTACAAGTTGTTTATCCTGTAATAAGGCAATAGTAGCCCCTCCGGGGGTTGCATCGATAATTAATTCTTTTACCAATGGCTACTCCATTTCTTTTAACGACATAAGGCCGTAATTAATAACATGAAGGTATAAACGATAATAGAACGTTCACCGCTTAGGTGAACGTTCATACTCAATAAGCTAATAATTAGCTTACTTCTTTTTATGCCTGTTTTTTCTTAAACGTTTTTTACGTTTATGGGTTGCCATTTTATGTCTTTTTCTTTTTTTACCGCTCGGCATAATTGTAATGTTTTAAATTTATGTTTAATTAATTCTTTAATTCTTTGATGTATTCATCAATCCGTGTCCCAAAGGCCGGATCGGGCATTAATTCTTTACATTTCTGGTAAGCATCAATGGCTTCTTTTTTCATACCTAACTGCTTGTAACTTTCAGCTAAGTAAAAGTAAGGTTCTAACTCCTCCTTTTTCGCTATCAGCGTTTTAAAGCGCTCAACAGCTTTTTGGTACTGACCGCTTTTCATGGCAAAAGTTCCCAAATTCAATACCGCTTTACGGTTGTTAGGGTCTTTTGCAACCACGCCCAACAATAAACCAATACCCGTCATAGGGCTTGGCGCACCGCCGTTTACATCGGCAATACCTAATCCGGTTTGAGCTTCAAGCCCGTTAGGGTTAAGTTTTAAAGCATTGTTAAACGCTTCAACCGCATTACCCACAAAAGTTGGCTGGGCCAGCGTATCTTGTGTTAGCTTAAAAGCGTCGTTAAACCTGTCGCCTGCGTTCACCCAATCCTGGTAGCCATTTTTCTCTTTGGCAATTGCCATATAGTAAAAGGCCGCAGGCGCGGGTTGATTTACATCGTCCCATTTTTTGGCAAGTTCAGTTTCAAACTTTACTTTATCGGTATTACTACCGGCATTTTTCAAGCTATTCTCTAAGGCGGTTATTTCTGCCGATAAGTTACTTCCAACTGCTGTTTTTGCCGGGGCCGAAACGTAATTGGCATCAATATTTGCATTAACGCTGCTGTTACCGGCACGTGTTTCGCTAATTCTTGCTCCAGCGCCTGGTTTGCCCTCTTTGGCTACTATCAAACGCACAGGATCTAACTTAAACAAATAGCCCATTATAGCAACTACTATAACTACTACTACTATTTGTTTAAGTTTCATCCTTAGTATTAAATTATTTTACAGCTTTTACTTTGTTACCGCTTCTTACTTTTTCTACAAAAGTTTTAGCTGGTTTAAAACTTGGAACAAAGTGTTCCGGGATAATAATAGCAGTGTTTTTTGAAATATTACGAGCTGTTTTTTTAGCACGTTTTTTAACTACAAAACTACCGAAACCTCTTACATATACATTCTCGCCACCTACCATTGAGGTTTTTACCACCTTAAAAAACGCCTCTACAGTTTCTTGAACATCAACTTTCTCAATACCTGTCTTAGATGAGATTTCAGCTATAATTTCTGCCTTAGTCATACCTTTTTTTCTTTATTAATTTTTGTAAATACTTAACTGTTTTGGGGTTGCAAAAGTATTGGTTTAAAATGAAACAGAAAAATAAAAGATGATTATTTTTGATTTTACTTACTAAGTAGTTTGTAAACCACTATAAAGTAAAAGAATGTAACTTTGAGGATAATGAATTTTACTGATACAGTGGTACTTTGGTACAACCAAAACCGCCGCGACCTGCCCTGGAGAAATACCACCGATCCATACATTATATGGCTGTCCGAGATCATCTTACAGCAAACCAGGGTTGATCAGGGTATGCCTTATTTCTATCGCTTTGCCGAGGCTTATCCCACAGTAAACGCGTTCGCTTCCGCGACAGAAGATGAGATACTCAAATTATGGCAAGGCTTGGGCTACTATTCCCGCGGCCGCAACATGCTTAAAACCGCTCAACTGGTTCAGCAAAAGTTTGGCGGCCGCTTTCCGGATCAGTATGATGACCTCATCGCTTTAAAAGGCATTGGCGAATATACCGCTGCCGCTATTTCATCATTCGCCTCAAATCAGGCCAAAGCTGTTGTTGATGGGAATGTTAACCGCGTAATAGCCCGCTATATGGGCATCAGCGAACCTATTAATAGTAGCAAAGGCAAAAAGCTGTTTCAACAATTGGCTAATGAACTATTAAACCAGCAGTCGCCGGGCTTACATAACCAGGCCATGATGGAGTTTGGCGCCCTGCAATGCAAACCTAAAAGTCCAAATTGCAGTGTTTGTCCGGTTAAAGAAGGCTGCTATGCTTACAAGCATAACAAAGTGAATGAACTACCCGTAAAATTAAAAACCGTTAAAATTAAGAACCGGTACTTCAATTATTTTTTAATAACCGAAGGCGATCAACTCCTTTTAAACAAACGTGGCGAGAACGATATCTGGGCAAATATGTATGATCTACCCTTAATAGAAACCAGCGAACTATTATCACCGGAAGAGTTATTTGCCTCGCCTGATATGATTTCAACCTTCGGTATTATTCCACAGATACAGAGTATATCACCTCTGCAAAAGCATATTCTTACCCATCAGCATATCCACACCCGGTTTTATCATATTTACTTAGAACAAAATAAATTTTATCAAAAATCAACATATTTTTTCACGGGAGTGAATAATTTAAATAATTTAGCGCTGCCGAAAATAATTTTTCTATTTTTAACTAATTTTTTTAAATTCTAAATTATATTTACCCTAATTAATATGTCAGGTATAAACAAAGTAATATTGGTGGGTCATTTGGGTAAAAATCCTGATATCCGCTACCTTGAAGGCGGCGTTTCGGTAGTTAGTTTTCCCTTAGCCACATCCGAAACTTTTAACAAGGATGGCCGTAAGGTTGAACAAACCGAATGGCATAATATTGTAATGTGGCGCGGACTGGCAGATGTAGCAGCTAAATTCCTTCAAAAGGGCAAGCTTGTTTACATTGAAGGCAAATTAAGAACCCGTTCGTTTGAAGATAAAGAAGGTATCAAAAAATACACCACCGAAATTGTTGCCGAGAACTTTACCTTATTGGGCCGTAAAACCGACTTTGAACTTGACGAACAGGTTGGTAATAGCCTAAACGGCACCGAAGAACTACCTTACTAGCACTAACCAATAATAAACCATAATTACACAAGCCTCCCAAACCCGGGAGGCTTGTTTTGTTTATCTGCCCCCCGGCGGGCAATGCTCTTTTAAATACTGTGTAAAAAGCGTAGCCAAATGCAGCCTTGTACCGGCCCCCTCAAAAATACCATGCGTACGGTTTGGGTACGACATAAGCTGGAACTGGCAGTTGTTTTTCACCAACTCGTTAATAAGTAATTCTGCATTCTGATAATGTACATTATCATCGCCGGTACCATGTATGTAAAGCAAATTACCCTTCAGGTTTTTAGCGTAAGTTACCGGCGAACCTTTAATAAATACAGCACGCCCTTCATCGGTGATGGGCACGCCCATATAACGCTCCTGGTAAATGTTATCATAAGATAACTGCCAGCCTACAGCTGCAACAGCTATCCCCGTTTTATAGATCTCCGGATATTGGAACATCAAATTCAAGGTTGACGAACCGCCGCCGCTCCAACCCCAAACCGCTATCCTGCTGGCATCAACAAAGGGCCATTTCAGTATCTCTTTAGCCGCCATAGCCTGGTCACGTATATTCAATGTCCCTAATTTTTGATAAATAGCCTTGCGCCATTCGCGGCCCCGCGGAGCCGGTGCCCCACGGTTATCAAGCCCCATATAAATATAACCATCATCGGCCATATTGCCTCGGTATTCACCATTGCGTGCCACACCATAAGTATCGGTAACCACCTGCGATGCAGGTTCGCCATAAGTATAAAACACAACAGGGTACTTTTTGGCCGGGTCAAAGTTGGTGGGTTTCACCATCCAGCCATCAATCTCAATTCCATCCTCAGTTTTCACACGGAAAAACTCCGGCGTACCCTTTGGCTTATTTGCCGCATCCACTTTGATCACGTCGCCATTAATATGTTTATGATCGGTCAAGCTTATGTTTTCTTCCTTTGGCAGTGTATAACTATTCGAGAATTTATGAATAGCTATTTTGCCGTTTGGCGATAGCTCATACTCGTGTGTACCGGGCTGATCTGTAGGAGTGAGCCTTTCGGGCTTACCACCGCTTATCTTCACCTTAAACAAATACCGCTGTAAAGGGTTATCCGGCGAAGCCGTAAAGTAAACATAACCCGTTGGTACATCTATCAGATCAATGCTGATCACATCATAATTTCCCTGGGTGATCAAACTTTCCTTGCCATCAACACCCACTTTATACAGATGCCTCCAGCCGTCTTTTTCACTCGCCCAAACAAAGCTCTTACCCTTCTCTATCCACTCCCAACCCGTCGGATCCGACGAGAACGGATCACCACCGTTCCATTCCGATTTTACATCTATCCACGCATTATCCTTTTCTACATGAATAACCTTAGCCGATCCTGCTTTGTAATTGCATAAGTATATCTTGCTTTCGGTTTGCGCCCGGTTCAATTGTTCCAATATCACATCGTTGGCATTGGCCCATTCCATTCTCGGTATATAATGTTGTACCGCATCACCAGGTACATTTAGCCATTGAGTAGCGCCGCCATCAACACTAATCACACCTACCTTGCACGAGCTCGGATCCTGCCCCGCCGTAGGGTACTCAACCGGAACAACATAAGGGTATATCGAATCCGTAGTGTTCAGCATCAAATAGTTCTTTATTTTGCTCGCGTCAATCTGCCAGTAAGCAATAGCCTTCCCATCCGGCGACCAGCGGAAACCATCCCGGCAATTCAGCTCCTCCTCATAAACCCAATCAAACGTGCCGTTTATCAATTTACGGGTGCCATCGGTAGTCAACTGCTTAACCTCACCGGTTGCCAGCGTTTCCACAAAAATGTTATGCTCGCTCACATAAGCCGCCTTAGTACCATCCGGCGATAGCTTTGCAAACATCAGCGACGATACAGGCCTTGCTTTCCCTATCTGCGTAAGCGTTTTAGCGGTAAAATCATAAACCCAATAATCGCCGCGGGTATCAAAACGCCAAACCTTTTTGGTATTGTTGTTTATTAAAACCTTTTTACCATCATCGCTAAACGTAAAACGCTTCACTCCAACAGCCGTTTTACCGGCAGGGGTAAGCATATCTTTGCTTACAATAATCGTCCGTTTATTCTCGTCGCGGGTATCTAACTCAATAATTTCGCCGCCTTTGGCTACGTAATACTGGTAGCCATCGGTAGCCCAACGTGTAGGCGTAAACTGCGCTACAGTTATAGCTTGCTTAAACATCAGTAACACAGTCACTAATGCCACTACCTTCAACTGGTAATATTTATTCATCTTACTTAGATTATTATGATCCGAATTATTATTTTGTGTGGTTGATATCTGTTAACACATAATTTCACGTTAACTGTTATATCAAAAGCTAAACATACCTATCTATAATGAGAAAAATT
Source organism: Mucilaginibacter sp. (assembly GCF_039921305.1). Taxonomy (GTDB): domain Bacteria; phylum Bacteroidota; class Bacteroidia; order Sphingobacteriales; family Sphingobacteriaceae; genus Mucilaginibacter. Next base: position 149,346 of record NZ_JBDSCA010000015.1, on the reverse strand, counting down.
GCCAAATTGTTATCTATTTGTTCCATTTTATTAACCAATAGCCTTTTTGCGCAAAACATAAACCGTACGGGTTTTATTAAAGACAGTATAGATGCCTATGTTAACCGCGCCCTAACCAACTGGCGCATTCCCGGTGCCGCCGTTTGCATTGTTAAAGATGGTAAAGTTATCCTGATGAAAGGCTACGGCGTTAAAGAGTTAGGCCTCAATAACAAGGTTGACGAGCGTACCCTTTTTATGATAGGTAGCAACACCAAAGCCTTTACCGCAACCGCCTTAGCCATGTTACAGGCCGGGCATAAGCTTTCGCTTGATGATAAGGTAACCAAATACATCCCCAGCTTTAAACTGGATAACAAACTGGCTGGCGACGATGCCCGCCTGCGCGATCTGCTTTGCCACCGCCTCGGCTTCGGTACCTTCCAGGGCGATTTTACCTACTGGACCAGCGATCTATCCCGCGAACAGATCGTCGAAAAAATGGGCCATGTGAAGGCTCAATACGCGTTCCGCTCCAAATGGGGTTATACCAATGCCGCCTTTTTAACCGCCGGGCAAATCATTACATCAGTAACCCAACGCTCATGGGAATCATACATTAAAGACAACATCTTCGCCCCCTTAGGCATGGGTAGCACCCTGGCTCTAACTAAAGATTTCAATATGCAGCTTAACAAAGCCGCTGCCCATACCCTGTACGATGGCCGCCTCATCACCATACCATTTGCCCAATTGGATAACCTGGCCCCCGCAGGAGCCATCTGCTCATCCGTAAACGACATGAGCAAATGGGTAATGGCCCTGTTGGATAATGGCAAAGTAGGTCCGCGCCAGGTTATCCCCGCCGAAGCCATAGCCGCAACCCGCCAACCACAGGATATTGTTGGCGACGTGCACCACTTAAGTGGGATAACCAATGTAGAAATGTATGGCTTGGGTTTCTTTTTACAAGATTATGCAAGCCACCGCATCGTAATGCACGATGGTGGCGTTAATGGCTACGTAACCTCGGTGACCCTCGTACCCGATCAGCGGCTCGGCATTATCATCCTCACCAATACCGATCAGAACGACTTGTATGATGCCCTGCGTTGGGAAGTTTTAGATGCCTATTTCAAAATGCCTTACCGCAATTACAGCGATGCATCACTAGCCAAATATAAAAACCAGGCCAATATAGATCAGGCTGCCGACAGGAAACTCCGCGACAGCGTTGCTCTAAACCTCCGTCCGCCAATATCACTATCCGCCTACACCGGCAGGTACTTTAACGACTTGTACGGCAACATGACCATTGACCAGGGCGGCGAAAACAACGACCTCCAAGTACACTTTGAACACCACCCCAAAATGTTTGCCCATCTGCAATCCATCGGTAACAACCGCTTCTACGCCACCTTCTCCGACCCCGAATTTGGCAAAGCCGTATTCCCTTTCACCATCCAAAACGGACAGGTAACGAGCGTTAGAGTCAAAGTGTCAGATTTCATAGAATACACCCCTTACGATTTTAAAAAGGTGCAGTAATTAATAACCACGATAACCTAAATAACAAACAGAGGGGGATAAAGTAGGATTATTTTTAAACTATTCATTCAAAAATCCACTTATGGAAATAGGTTGAGGAATGTCCCAATAATTTAAGGGGGGAATAAGTAAGATTATTTTAAAGTTTTTTAATAAAAAAACTACTTATTGGGTAGATACAGTACCATCACAAATAATCAACCAAAGCCATCTCCAATATCCCAATCAATTCCGGATCATTAAACTGGTAATTATCCTCAATATCCAACACCACAATTTCCTTTCTGGCTATAGCCGATGCAAAACGTTGCCTCAAAATATCCCGGTGTTTGCGCTCCATCACAAACACAACATCGGCCCAAGCCAATAGCTTCTCGCTAACCTTAACCCGCGCCTTATCACCCGTACCCGCCGAGCGCGCCTGATTTAATGGGTGATTCTTAAACAACAACTCGGCCGTTGGGCTGCGCCATTGGTTTTTACTACAAATAAAGAGGAGATTTGGCAAAGGATAATTATTTTACATATTGAATTAGCCACTGTTTTATTTCATCAAAACGAAAATCACCTTTACTAACAGCAATAACCATCAGGTATTTTTCATCTTCTGTAGTTACAATATCTAACCGGGCCTGTAGCAATATTAATCTCATCAAAGCATATCCGGTTCGCTTATTTCCATCAATGAAAGGATGATTGATCAGTATACTTTCTAAGATAGCAGATGCTTTATCCACAGGAGTTGGATAAAGGTCGGTTTGTTCAAATGTCATATAGGGGCGCGCGAGTGCAGCTTCCAAAGCACCCACATCTCTGATACCTTTACCGCCACCAAATTGCTCTAATAATATGTCATGCAGATTACAGGCAATAGCTATATTTATCATTTAGCGAGCCTTTCAAGCAGGTTTTTATCTTCCGTGATTATTTTTTTAATATACCCGGCTAACTCAATCTGGTCTTGAGTTTGATTCTGAAATTGCTTTAAATAATCAAGTATATTAACCAAAGCATCTTCGGGCACACTATCTAATACCTGTTGAATCTCAATTTTAATTTCTGCCGTACTCATATTCAAATTTAACAATAACAAGTATCAATTACAACACACCAATGTGCATTGGTCTTTCTACAGATGAAGAGGAGGTTTGGCAGATTTTAAATTATTAGGCCATAAAACCTCAACCCCACAGTTACCACAAGCACAACTATCCCAATAAAAAACATTCGTTGCCCATGCCTTTGGTCTACGTCGCCGTAGGCATATATCCTCTCGCCATTAGGCAGAGTTTTTTTACTGGTTGATAAAAACCAACCGATCAGGATACCCAAAGGCCCACCTAAAAAAGCAGTAACATAGCCCACTATTATCCAAAAGCTTTGCGTTTGTTCAGGCTTTTGCAATGTCTCTATCCGTTCTGTTTTTAGCTTTTCTTCGTCTATTTTAACTCCGCGTTCCTTTAATAGTTTACGGGCCAAAACCACATCAAAGGCATTCCATTCATCATATTTGGCAACCACATCCAATAATTCATCATCGCTAAAAGCAAACAGGTAGTAGTCGCTATCTACATCATCAATATGTTGCGCATCATCTTCAGCAATCAGCTTTTCAACCTGTTCAAAATCTTCAGGCAATATTTTAACTACAAACTCCTTATCGTTCTCTTCGTTAAAAGCCATCGAAGCGCTAAACACCATCGGGCTTTCATTTAGCTCATAAGTAATATCATTCTTTTCCAAAATGGAAACAAGTTGGGCAGACAAAGCCACGTCATTATATCGGCGAAAGGTTAAAAGGGTAGGTTTATTCATAAATATATTATCAACTTGCTTTAAGTGATATGAGAACCTGTCGTGCAAATTCAAATTCTTTCATTACCTCATCCTCTTTCTCGCGACTGGTATCGACTGCAAAAGAACATAGAAATAAGATATTGACATCCCGAACTAACCACCAATGAATAGACACGCTATCACTATCTTGCCCAGTATATTTTAGATAGTGGATAGCCTTTTTCGTTCCTAATAACAGTTTTTTTGCATCATTATTGTGATCAAACTCATCATTGATATGGGTTTCTATTTTATTTATTTGTACTTCAAGATTAGCTCCTGGGAATTTATTTGGTGTAATTCTTAAATTTCCTTTCCAATCATCATCGTCATAAAAAAGGGCGGTGCTCTCATCTTCTTTAAAAGCCGTCCAATAACTTGGGATATCACAGGTAAACCATTTACCATCAGAAACATATTTGATATAGTCCATCATCATTTCCCCATACCCATATAATCAATCGTCAAATTACACAACGCCTTAACGCCCAGTGTAAACCCACTCTCGTCAATAAAAAAATCAGGCGTATGGTGAGCCGGTGCTTTGGCGGGGTCGCCGCCTTTAGGCAAGCCGCCTAAATGGAAAAATATGCCCGGCGCTTTTTCCTCATAAAAGCTAAAATCTTCGGCCCCTGTTTCGCCCTGACGTAGTTTCACGTTGTCGGCACCGGCTGTAGCTTGCAGGGTAGGCAGCATTTTAGCCACCAAAGCAGGGGCGTTATAGGTAACGGGGTAATGGTTGCTGTATGGTATCTTCACTTCGGCAATGGCATTATTTGCTTCGGCTGTTTTAGTGGCAATTTGCTTTACTCTTTCGATGATCATCTTTTCATCTTCAGCGCTAAACGTGCGGATGGTACCCAGCATACTCACCGTTTCCGGGATGATATTTGAGCGGTTGCCGCCATTAATAGCGCCAATGGTAACCACCGCAGGATTCTCTGTAATGTGTAAATTACGACTCACAATAGTCTGCAAATTATTAATGATCTGCGCCGAAGTCACAATAGCATCCACCCCCGACCACGGATAGGCCCCATGCGATTGGCGGCCTTTAACGATGATCTGCATATCATTAACCGCCGCCATATCACCACCCGGTTTATAAGTAATAGTACCCACAGGTTGGTACGATTGAATATGCAAGCCAAACACCGCGTCAACATGTGGGTTTTCCATCACGCCCTCCTTTACCATTTGTTGCGCGCCGCCTTTTTCGCCGGGAGGCAAACCCTCTTCGGCAGGCTGAAATATAAATTTAACCGTACCATGCAGGTCTGCTTTCATAGATGATAGCACTTGTGCCACACCCATCAATATTGCCATATGCGAATCATGTCCGCAGGCATGCATCACACCAACGGGGTTGCCCATAAAAGTAGTGGTAGCTTTTGATGCGAACGGAACCGGGGTACGTTCGGTAACCGGTAAACCATCCATATCGGCACGCAGGGCCACACAGGGGCCAGGCTTGCCACCTCTTAAAATCCCTACAACACCCGTAGTAGCTACACCACGCTTTACCTCAATACCCAAACTCTCCAAATGCTTCGCTACAATTTCGGATGTGCGCACCTCATGGTTACCCAACTCTGGGTGCTCATGAAAATCCTCGCGCCAGCCAATTATTTTTTTCTCGATAGCATCAACACGTTTGGCCACCTCGGCCTTTGATGTACTTTGCGAATAACTGTTGGCCCCAAACAAGCCAAGCGCGATAAGGAGTAAAGGTTTCTTCATGAGATAAATATAAGAAACGGATACGAAAAACGGGTAATTATAGAGGGAAGATGTCTTGATTCCTGATTCTTGTCTCTTGATTCTTTTAAGAATATGGGCTCCCGTAAATTCAAACGAGTATAAGCAATTGGTGCAAATGGGCTATTAAGCTTTTTTGGAGTACAGGTCCTTCAGCGCATCTTCCACAGTTAAAAACTTAAAATGGTACCCTGCCTTTTCAATTTTGGTAGCCGCTACTTTGGTGCTGCCTAAAACCAGCGTAGCCATTTCACCTAAAAAAAGTTTGAGCGCAAACTCCGGCGCGTGGGGCAGCCATATTGTTTTTCTGAATTGTTTGGCAATGCTGTGCGTCAATTGCTCGTTAGTTACAGGGTAGGGAGCAACCATATTGTAAACACCGCTCATGGTTTCGTTTTCTATCCCCATCAGGTACATGTCAATAACATCCTGCAAATGTATCCAGGGCACCCACTGGTTGCCGGTACCTAATACGCAGCCAAAGCCATACTTAATGGGCGCGGCCATTTTAGATAATGCACCACCGCGCCGAGTTAGCACTACTCCGGTTCTAAATTTTAATACGCGTAGCTCCAATTCTAATCCCGCGTCAACGGCATGTTCCCATTTAACACAGCACTCGCCTAAAAAATCATCGGCAGGGGCGCTGTCTTCATATAGTAACTCATTACCTCTATCACTATAGTAACCAATGCCCGATGCCGAAACCACACTTTTTACCTTATGTGTTTTGCTTTTCAGCAGATCATATATCAAGGTTATTGATTTAGTGCGACTGCGGATTATCTGTTTCTTACGTTCTTCTGTCCACTTTTCATCGGCAATACCTTCGCCGGCAAGGTGTACAATGGTATCTACGCCACGTATGCAGTTTACATCAATGGTGCCTTTATCAACATCCCACAAATAAGTTTTAACTTCAGGGTTAGTGCCGGTCTTTCGGCTCAGGTGGCTAACACTATAGCCTTTTTTTAATAATTCAGCAGTCAATTGTTTACCCAGCAAACCGCTGCCGCCGGTTATTAATATATGGTTCATTATGGGGGTTAATCAATAATATTAGGTGCGTTTGCTCTAACAAACTATTTATAAAATGGAATAGTGGCAAGATAGTTTTAAGCGTTTAAATATTCCGTAATTAAGGACCTTAATTTATTAACATTGTTAAAACCACAAGTTGTAATCCGATTTCGAAAACGTCAATAACCTAATAACTCAATAACAAATAACCTAACTGGCTATATAGCTCTCCAATTGCTGAATGGTGCGTTTTTGATCTTCGATAATAAACTTTACCACATCGCCTATAGATACCATACCTGTTACCCGGTTATTATCAATAACAGGTAAGTGGCGTATTTTATGGGAGCTCATCATTTCCATACAATGATCAATACTTTCACTTGGGGTAATGGTGAACAGGTTAATCGTCATAATTTCACCTATCGGGGTCTCTTTTGATGAGCGACCCATTAACACCAGTTTGCGGGCGTAATCGCGCTCGGTAAAAATGCCTTTTAATATCTCATTCTCCATGATAAGCAGCGAACTGATGTTTCTTTCCATCATTACCTGCAAAGCATCATAAACTGATGTTTCGGGGGTAACCGAGTAAACCTGGTGCCCTTTGTTTTCCAGAATGTTCCTGATCTTTTTCATCGTAAATAATTTATTAAAAATGAACGGATGAAAAACCTATGTGAAATATTAAATTAGATCACAAACGGTACTTACACACAGGTTTTCGTTAAACTTTATTCGTTTAATTGGTTAGTTAAAGATAGGATTTTCTTTTTTAACCTCAAAAATAAATCCCAAATAGTTATTTTTCAATCAATTAAATTTCTTACATATCCCTTTACAGCACATCTTATCACTTTTATAGTGTTAATCTGGTGATCTGATTGGCCACGCCTTTAAACTTAAACAGGTGGAACGGCCACATCAAATACCATTTAGGTATTGCCGGGCCAATAGTTAAGGCGGCCTTAGCGCGACCCAATATTTGCTGTAACTGCTGGTGTGGTTGCAAGCAATTAATTTGCTTACCTATGCTTAAAAATATCAACCGCTTGCATTGGGTTTTATCCAGGGCTTGCACAAAATTGTGAGCTGAGAGTGCCATTAACGGGAAAAAGTCTTTGCTCCAATGTTGGGTATTCAGCAGGTAATAAGCCGCATCAATATCAGTAGGGAAGGCTTCGATAGATGATTCCTTTAACAAATCGCCGGTAATGATCTTTACTTGATCGCCAAAATCACTGTTCTCTTTAAAGCGTAGCTTATCCCGCACAAGGCAAACTACCTCGTAACCCTTCTCCAGCAAAACTGGCAGCAAACATATGCCAATATATCCGTTAGCACCTGTGATAAGTACTTTCATACTTAGTGCAACACGCAAATAGGGTAGGGTGTTTTAAAATATTATTGGGATGATTAACCCCGTTAATACTCTACAACCACATGTGGCTTAAATGTATCCGTTTTTACCTGCGCTTTTAACTCATGCAATATATTATACAAACCAAAATTGGTGCGGTTAACATAAATAAAATGCTTAACGCCACGGGCTTGTTTAAACTCGGGCATGCGGGCTAACCGTTCGCCAAAGCTATAAAGGTTATCAAAGAATTCGTTTTTACCGAAATCAAAAGAGCCTGTCATATAAGGCTGCGCAAACAGACTGATCATTTCTTTATACTGCTCATAATAAAACTCAACCTGTTGCGGTGTATCATTGGTATGGATCATTTCCAACTGGCGGAAAGCTTTGATCGTTTCCTCTTTGTTATCTAACAGATCGGTTGATGTGGTGGAGAAGAAGGGGTAATAAAAATCATCCGGCATTTCTTTAATACAGCCAAAATCAATAATACCAAGTTTACCCTCCGGCGTGATCAAAAAATTGCCGGGGTGCGGGTCGGCATGTACGGCGCGCATTTCGTGCTGCTGAAAATTGTAAAAATCCCACATGGCCTGGCCTATCTGGTTACGCAATTCCTGGGATGGGTTGGTAGCTAAAAATTCTTTTAAATGCATACCCTCTAACCAACTCATGGTAATTACCCGTTTACCGGATAACTCCGGAAAATACTCTGGGAAAACCAAATTATTCAAACCGGCGCAAGCCTCCGAAAATTCGATAGAACGGCGAACTTCCAGTTCATAATCAGTTTCTTCAACTAACCGCTCTTCCACCTCGTTCATGTAAACATCAAGTTCCCGCTCGCTCATCCCCAAAAGGCGGAAAGCGAATGGCTTAACCAGTTTCAGATCGGATGATATAGAATCGCCAACACCGGGGTATTGTATCTTAACCGCCAGTTTCTTCCCATTCAATTCAGCCCGGTGAACCTGGCCGATAGATGCCGCGTTGGTTGATCGTAACTCAAACTTATCGTATATCTGTTCTGGCGTCTTACCAAACAATTTCCTGAAGGTTTGAACGATCAGTGGTCCCGATAAGGGAGGAGCATTATATTGCGATAACGAAAATTTATCTACATAAGCCTTGGGCAATAGGTTTTTATCCATGCTCAGCATCTGGGCAACTTTGAGTGCGCTGCCCTTCAACTCGCTCAGCGATTCGTAAATATCAGCCGCGTTATCCTGGTTCAACTCATCGTTGTTCATTTCCGGGTTAAATAGCTTTTTGGAGTAGTGCTTAATGTAGTTGCCACCAATTTTAAACCCCGTACTCACAAACTTTGCAGATCGCTGTACTTTGGTGGTAGGTATGCTATTTTGTTCTTTCGGTTCGCTCATTTTTCTTGTTCATGGTTCATAGATCATGGCTCATAGCTTTTTGGGGTTACCATGAACTATCAACCATGATCCATGAACGATCTAAAACCCCATCTTCTCTTTCATCCCGCCATTTTTTGCCAAAAACTTGCCGTATTCCAATAGGTTATCAATTGGCGAGCGTTGGAACAGGTCGAACGTAACGTTCACACCTTTTTCAATGGCTTCATCGGTTTTTTCAAATCCGGCTGATATATCATTCAGCCAAAAGTTCAATACAAATACAAACTGCACCCAAAGGGCATCTTTATATTTATCAGCGAAAAATTTGCGGTCGGTCAGCTCACCGCTTTCAATGCCATCTTTTAATATTTCAGATGCGAAAGTTTCAAATTCACTTTTAGCGCCCTGCCAAACGGTTGGGGTACTAAAACCTTTGTGAATCTTTTTAGCACTGTAAGTAGCAAAACTGCGTTTGCTTTTCAACAACTCAAAAAAGCTGTAGAAAAACGATAACGCTTTCTCGCGCGAGTTATACTGGCCCCAAACTTCCTGAGTTTTAATTTCTGCTATGGTTTTGGTGGTAATATCCGTCCATAAACTTTGTTCAATGGCATCAAACGAGCCAAAAAACTGGTAAAACTCGGTTTCTTCCATTTCGTTTTTCTTGGCAAATATGTAAACCGATTTGGGTTGCTCGCCCTCGGTTAACACGTAATCTATATAAGCGTTCTGGATGCTTTCTTTAGTGACCATCTTTTTTGTGTTTTGGGTGCTTAATTTAGTGCTCATACTATTAACGTTTAATGGTTCAGGGTTATTTTGCGAATAATATACAAGTATAACGTTAAGTATCAGGCATTGTGTTAAAGTAGGTAAGGAGTTTTGTCAGCCAGATGTTATAATAGTTCGCAACTGTATTTTGCTGAATAATGCAGACGAAATGTTGTAAAGATGTCAAAAAACACAGTGCAGGATGCAGAAAAAATAAATTATTCGCAATTTTACACCATCTTCCTTTTTATGGGTAACTTACCCTTGGTTTAAGCATGGCTGAAAAAACGATACTGGTTTGGTTTAGAAACGATCTTCGCATACACGATAACGAAATTTTATTGGAGGCTATCCGCAAAGCCGATAAGATTTTGCCGGTGTACTGCTTTGATCCCTTCTACTTTAAAACCACCCGGTACGGCACGCTTAAAACAGGCAATTTTCGCGCAAGGTTTTTGTTGGAGGCTGTAGCTGATCTGCGCCAAACCCTGCGTGAACACGGAGCGGAGTTGCTGGTACGTACCGGCGATTCAGTAGAGGTAATTACCCAACTGGCTACCGAATACAATGTATCCGAAGTTTACCATCACCGCGAAGTAGCTTTCGAAGAAACCGATATCTCATCAAAAGTAGAGGCCGCCCTGTGGAAGATCAAGTTAAACCTCAAGCATTTCATTGGCCATACCTTTTATCATAAAGAGGACTTGCCTTTCCCTATCAAAGATATTCCGGATGTATTTACCACATTCCGTAAAAAGGTGGAACGCGATAGTAATATCCGCAACAGCTTTGAAACTCCCGGCGAAATTCATATACCACAAATTACCGATGCCGGTGAAATACCAACCTTACATGATTTAGGTTTTGAAGAACCTATTGACGATTGTCGCGCCGTAATGCATTTTAAAGGTGGCGAAACCGAGGCACTTAAACATTTACAAGAATACTTTTGGGGAACCGACAGGCTCAAAACCTACAAGCAAACCCGAAATGGTTTATTAGGTTCGGGCTATTCATCAAAATTTGGCCCGTGGATATCCGTTGGCTGCTTATCTGTTCGTCAGGTTTATTGGGAAGTAAAACGGTATGAGCAAGATAGGGGAGCTAATGATTCTACCTATTGGCTGATATTTGAATTGCTTTGGCGCGATTACTTCCGCTTTATGTTTAAAAAATATGGCAACCAGTTTTTTAAAGCAGGTGGTTTTAAAGGCGAAGCACCCGAGGTTTCTGCCAACCAGGACGAGCTATTCGAAAAATGGAAATCGGGCCAAACCGGCATCCCGTTTATTGATGCCAACATGCGTGAGCTAAACGCCACAGGCTTTATGAGTAACCGCGGCCGCCAAAACGTAGCCAGCTTTTTAGTAAAAGATTTAAAAGTGAACTGGACAAAAGGTGCCGCATACTTCGAAGAAAAACTGATCGATTATTCCCCGGCCAGCAATTGGGGCAACTGGGCCTACGTAGCCGGAGTAGGTAACGATCCGCGCGAAAACCGTCACTTTAATATCCTCAAACAAGCAGCAGAGTTTGACCCTAAAGGCGAGTACGTAAAAACCTGGCTGCCCGAGTTAGCGCTTATCCCGGCCAAACTGGTACAAAGCCCATTCTGTTTAAGCGAGGCCGAATTGAATTTATATAAAGTGAATTTAGGGGTTGATTATCCTAAACCGATTGTAGGTTTAGGAACCGAAATAAATAGCAAGAACGCCACACTATTTACATAAATAATTCGTTAGCTTAGTATAAGATTTCAAAACCTAATACACCGTGAACTCTTTCGAACAATATACCCTTATTATTGGTTTGATAGCCGTAGCTATTGAAGGGGTATCCCATCTCAAAAAATACTTGCACGAGTATTTGCATCATTAATTTTCTTTAAAATATATATAATAAATACCGACTGGTATTTATTGCTTTGGGGAATTGTATTTCCTCTGTCGCTTTTAGCATTTTATTCATTAATTTTTTGGGGGATAATCTGTTTTATAAATATATTAATTGATGTATTCGATATGAAAATGAGTTTTAAAAGAATTTTTATTTCATACCATTTGGTATTTAATTTAGTTAAAATCAGCCTTTAAGTACATCATTAGGCTATTATTTTAATAGCTTGTTTCTATTGGCAACATTTACCTTAAAAACTATTCACTTTAATGAAAGTTATTTCCTTTTTGTGGGTTTTATATTATAATTTTGTGATGTTTTACTGATTTATATTTACATGGATCGCCTCACATACCTAAATATCGATAACGCCGCCTATATCGATTCTCTTCACGAAGCCTACAAGCAAGACCCGGAATCTGTTGATTACGGCTGGCAAAAGTTTTTTGAAGGTTTTGATTTTGGTCAAAGCGCTCAATCCGGAACCGTTAGCGGTACTGCGCCACAAGCAGCCACCACAGCTACGCCCGATCATATTTTAAAAGAAATTAATGTGCTCAACATGATCAACGGCTACCGTGCCCGTGGTCATTTGTTCGCTAAAACTAACCCGGTACGTGAGCGCCGTCATTATTACCCCGGTAAAGAGCTCGAAACTTTTGGCTTAAGCAATGCCGATCTGGATACAGTATTCAACTCCGGTGTTGAGGTTGGTTTGGGTGCAGCTAAACTGCGTGATATTCACGATCTGTTAGAGCAAACCTATTGCCAGGCTATTGGTGCGGAGTATAAATACATCCGCAACCCAATAAAAATGAAGTGGTTTGAGGATAGGATGGAAAAGGTGCGCAACACCCCAAGCTTTACTACCGACGAGAAAAAACAGATCCTCAATAAATTAAACCAGGCCGTAGTTTTCGAAAACTTTTTAGGAACCAAATTTTTGGGCCAGAAACGTTTCTCGTTAGAAGGTGCCGAGGCTTTGATCCCCGCTTTAGATTCGGTTATCGAAAAAGGTGCCGATCTGGGTTTAGAAGAGTTTGTAATTGGTATGGCTCACCGTGGTCGTTTGAACGTACTGGTGAACACCATGAACAAATCTTACAAAGAGGTTTTCTCTGAGTTTCAGGGTAAAAGCTACGATGCGGAATCATCTTTTGGTGGCGACGTAAAATATCACCTGGGTTACTCAAACGATGTAGAAACCGCCAACGGCAAAAAAGTTCACCTGAGCCTTTGCCCTAACCCATCGCACCTGGAAACTGTGAACCCAATTGTTGAAGGTTTGGTTCGCTCAAAAATTGATTTTAAATACAATGGCGATTACAAAAAGATCGCGCCTATATTAATACATGGCGATGCGGCAGCTGCCGGCCAAGGTATTGTGTACGAAGTTTTGCAAATGTCTAAATTGGATGGTTATCGTACCGGTGGTACCATTCACCTGGTTATCAATAACCAAATTGGTTTTACCACCAATTATAAAGATGCCCGTTCAAGCACCTATTGTACCGATGTTGCCAAAACCGTATTATCGCCCGTATTGCACGTAAACGGCGATGATGCCGAAGCCTTAGCATACGCCATTAACCTGGCAATGGAATACCGCCAAACTTTCCACGAGGATGTGTTTATCGATATTTTATGTTACCGCCGTTATGGCCACAACGAGGCGGATGAGCCTAAGTTCACCCAGCCATTGTTGTACAAGGCAATTGAATCGCATGCTAATCCAAGGGATATCTACAATCAAAAGCTTATTGAGAACGGAAGCGTTGGTGCAACTTATGCTGCCGAGATAGAAAAAACTTTCCGAGCGCAATTGCAAACCATGCTTGACGAATCAAAAGCCGAAGAGCATTTTACCGCCAGCAGACCAATGTATGGTGGTGCATGGCAGGGTTTACACATCGCCAGCGAAAAAGAAGTTAACGGTACTTCGCCGGATACTGCTGTTTCTGAGAAAGATTTATTAGAAATAGGTAAGGGCTTAACTACTTTACCTAAAAATAAAGACTTCTTCAAAAAGATAGAAAAGCTTTTTGAAGAGCGTAAAAACATGGTTGAGAAAACCAAAACCTTTGACTGGGCCATGGGCGAGTTAATGGCTTATGGGTCTTTATTAAAAGAGAACCATCGTGTACGTTTAAGCGGCGAGGATGTTAAACGCGGTACTTTCTCACATCGCCACGCGGTATTAACGCTGGAAGATTCGGAGGAAGAATACACACCTTTAAATACTTTAGGTACCGAAGCCAAATTTGATATTTACAACTCACTGTTGTCCGAATATGGTGTTTTAGGTTTTGAATACGGTTATGCTTTAGCCGATCCGAACGCGTTAACCATTTGGGAAGCACAGTTTGGTGACTTTTTAAACGGCGCACAAATTATTGTTGACCAGTACATTGCCAGCGCCGAAACTAAATGGCAACGTGGTAACGGATTGGTTATGCTATTGCCACACGGTTACGAAGGCCAGGGCCCTGAGCACTCATCGGCACGTATTGAGCGTTTTATGGAGCTTTGCGCTGATAATAATATCCAGGTAACTAATTGTACCACACCTGCAAATTTCTTCCACGTATTGCGCCGCCAGTTGCACCGCGAGTTCCGCAAACCATTGGTTGTGTTCACGCCAAAAAGCTTGTTGCGTAACCCGATGTGCGTATCGCCGATAGAAGACTTCACCAAAGGCAAATTCCAGGAGTTAATTGACGATAAATTTGTTACCGAGAAGAGCGTTAAACGCGTATTATTCTGCTCAGGTAAAATTTATTACGACTTGCTGGAGAAACAGCAGGTTGATAAGCGTAAAGATGTTGCCATTGTGCGTGTTGAGCAATTGTATCCAACCCCTATGGTTGCCATGCAAAAGATCAAAACCAAATATGCTAATGCTACCGAATTTTTCTGGGTACAGGAAGAGCCGGAAAACATGGGTGCATGGCCATACATGCTGCGCAAGTTCCGCAAAAGCGAATTGCAACTGGAAGTAATTTCCCGTAAGGAAAGCGCAAGCACAGCTACAGGTTATGCTAAACAACATACCTCACAACAGCTATACATTGTGAGCAAAGCGTTTAGCGCGCCTGCCGGAGAAGAAGTTAAACAATCAGTTAAAAAGACCACCCAAAAGATGGCCGAAACCAGTGCCGACTAATCTATCACACTAAATAAAATTATGAGTTTAGAAATCAAGGTTCCGCCTGTAGGCGAATCAATTACAGAAGTTACTTTGTCGCAATGGTTAAAAAAAGACGGCGACAGCGTTGCAATGGATGAAGTGATTGCCGAATTAGAATCAGATAAAGCTACATTCGAGTTAACCGCCGAAAAAGCCGGAATTTTAAAAACTATAGCCAAAGAGGGTGATGTGATCCCGGTTGGTGGCGTAGTATGTTCAATAGAAGAAGGTGGCGCGGCAGCAACCCCTGCTCCGCAAGCTGTAGCAGCAAGCGCGGCACCAGCGGCTCCTGTTGAAGAAAAACCTGCCGCTCCTGCATCAGCAGCAGCCGAAGCGAAGTCTATAGATGTAAAAGTGCCGCCTGTAGGTGAATCAATCACCGAGGTTACTTTATCACGCTGGATGAAAAAAGACGGCGACCAGGTTGCTATGGACGAAGCCATTGCCGAACTGGAATCGGACAAAGCTACTTTCGAGCTTACCGCGGAACAAGCAGGAACATTAAAAACTATTGCTAAAGAAGGCGATGTATTACCAATTGGTGCTGTAGTTTGCAGTATAAGTGGTGGTGCAGGCGCGCCTGCCGTTGCACCTGTTGCAGCAGCGCCGGTAGCTTCTGCCCCAGCAACACAAGCAGTAGCTTCAGATAAAAACACTTATGCATCGGGCACGCCATCACCGGCTGCCGGAAAAATATTGGCCGAAAAAGGTATTGATGCCAAAGGCGTAAATGGTACCGGCGTTGATGGCCGCATCACTAAAGAAGATGCCTTGAATGCACAAAAGACAGCCGCCGCCGCACCTGCTCCAAAAGCTGCACCAGCGCCAGCCGCTCCGGTTGCTGTTCCGGGCTCGCGTGTAGAGCGTCGCGAAAAAATGACCTCATTACGCAAGACCATCGCCAAGCGTTTGGTTGCTGTTAAACAGGAAACCGCCATGCTAACCACCTTTAACGAGGTTGATATGGCTCCGATAATGGAACTGCGTGGTAAATACAAAGATAAATTTAAAGAGAAACACGGTGTAGGCTTAGGCTTTATGTCGTTCTTCACCAAAGCGGTTTGCGAGGCATTGAAAGATTGGCCAGCCGTTGGCGCACGTATAGATGGCGACGAAATAGTTTACAGCGATTTTGCTGATATTTCTATCGCCGTATCTGCACCAAAAGGTTTGGTAGTACCAATCATCCGCAACGCAGGTTCAATGAGTCTGGCCGAAATTGAAAAAGCCGTAGTTACTTTGGCAGGAAAAGCCCGCGATGGTAAGTTAACCATTGAGGACATGACAGGCGGAACGTTCACCATCACCAACGGAGGTATCTTCGGTTCTATGATGTCGACCCCGATCATCAACTCACCGCAATCAGCTATATTAGGTATGCATAACATCATAGAGCGCCCGGTAGCCGTAAACGGACAAGTGGTTATCCGCCCGATGATGTACCTGGCCCTATCATACGATCACCGCATCATTGATGGCCGCGAATCGGTAAGCTTCCTGGTACGTGTAAAACAATTGTTAGAAGATCCCGCAAGGCTATTATTGGGCGTATAACCCCCCAGCCCCCTAAAGGGGGAGCAAAATATAAAGACCCGGTTTATCCGGGTTTTTTTATGGGATAAGGTTTTTCTAAAAGGTTAACATATCTTTGTCATATACAAACTATATTACAGTTATAATGGATTTGCTAAAGCTGATTTCTGAATATAAAGATTTAAACCTGTCGAAAGCAATTGATTTCGATAAGTTTAATATGTATGCTATAGTTCACCATTCAACAACAATTGAAGGTTCAACTTTAACAGAAATTGAAACGCAGCTTTTGTTAGACGAGAATTTAACGCCTAAAGGAAAACCTTTAGATCATAGTTTGATGGTTCGTGATCATTATACGGCTTTGAAATTTGTATTGGATGCCGCTGATAAAAAACAACCTGTTACACCAGCGTTTATCCAACAGATCAACGCGAGTGTGATGAAGAATACAGGCATTATTTACGAAACCGTTTTTGGCCAGATAGATAGTACACAAGGCGCGTTTCGTAAAGGAAGTGTTCGCGCTGGGAATTCGTATTTCCCATCTTATGATAAAGTACCTACTATGGTTGAAAAGCTTATAGGCCAGATAAAGGGAGATTTAAATAATTCAAACTCTTCCTTAGATGATCTTAATCTTTCGTTTGATGTTCATTTTGGATTGGTAAGTATCCACCCATTTTACGATGGGAATGGCCGCACATCACGTTTGCTGATGAATTATATACAACAATTATGCAACCTGCCATTAGGTATGGTTTTCAAAGAAGATAAGCAAGATTACTTTGAAGCATTGATAAAAACGCGAGAAAATGAAGACATTTCGATTTTTCGCAAGTTTATGACCGATCAATATGTCAAGCACCTTAGTCAGGAAATTAAAAGGTACAAAGACAGTCTAAATCCTCCTAAAAAGGGTAAGGGATATTCTTTTATTTTTTGAAAGCGTCTATCAAACTATCTTACTCATTGCTACAATAGTACCAATGTGCAACCCTTCGTGGAAAGGTAAAAACTGCACCGCATCATCCACGCTGGTTAACTCAATGCCATAGCGGGTAGTGAATGCAGGGTAATTACCAAACATATCTGTTTTAAGGTCGGCCTCTAACTGGGTAATGGTTGTTGATAGTAAACCGATTATTTTTTCCAGTTCAATAGCATCAAAAAACTGCTCTGGTTTTGAACCCGGTTTATACCGATCAAAAAACTCTTCACCAACAATGGTATCTAAACCAGCACGTTTGTAGCATATCCCTTGCTGGGCGGCAATCATATGGCCCAGATTCCAGATGATGTTATTGTTAAAACCCGTAGGTATATGGTTTACTTGCTCAATGCTTAAGGGCTTTATAATTTCTAATACCTTTTTGCGTGGCTGTACAATGTAATCGAGGGCTTTGATCATGATGTAGAATTTAGATAGGCAATATTACACAAATGGCGTTAAAGTGACGCATAAAAGACGGCTACAAATATTGTAAGTTGCATTTACTTTAGTATCGTATTTATTGTGCTATACGCTATCCGGATAAATTATGGGAAACACATTTATTACTTTGCCGCCATCCCGTTTTTAAGATGACTTTATAAGCAGCGGGTTTTATTTACCTTTATCTAAAATTTACTGTAGTAAAATGCCGGATAATGCTGTTAATACTTTCACCCAATCCAACAAACCAATCTGGTATTTCCTGCTATTCTGGACGGCTTTAAACCTGCTGCAATCTTACACCTTAGAAGTTCACGGTGACGAAGCTTACTATTGGATGTACTCCCGTTTTTTAGATTGGGGCTATTTTGATCATCCGCCTATGGTGGCCGTTTTCATTAGGATAGGCGATAGTATTATGCATAACGAATTAGGTTTGCGCCTGCTCACGGTACTCAGCAATTCGTGTTCGTTATACCTCATTTGGCTCATGCTAAAAAAGTATACTGTTGATGCCAAATGGTTTATTATTATTGCGTCAAGCCTGTTCATATTGCACATGTACGGGTTCACTACCACTGCCGATTCGCCTTTACTGTTTTTTACCGTGTTATTCTATTACGTTTATCAGCGGTATGTTGAAGAAGATAAATGGTTGCAGGCTGTAGTATTAGCCATAATTGTGGCCTGCCTGCTTTACAGTAAATATCATGGCGTATTGCTCGTTGGCTTTACCATATTGTCAAACATCAAACTGCTCACCCGTAAAAGCTTTTGGCTTATCGCGATAGGAGCAGCAGTACTTTATATCCCGCACATTTTATGGCAGGTTAATCATGATTATCCGTCATTAAAGTATCATCTGTTTGATCGTTCGGCAGAGGAATACCATGCGGAGTTTACTTATCTATACCCGGTTGGGCAGTTGTTAATGGCCGGGCCGCTGGTGGGATGGTTTTTGTTTTATAGCGCATTCAGGGTTAAAATTAAAGATGCTTTTATCCGTGCGTTGGTAGTTAACTGCATAGGTACCTTCCTCTTCTTTATGGCAACATCTGCCAAAGGCGAAGTACAAATGCATTGGACATTGATCGCTTTTGTACCTTTATTAATGCTGGTACTCATCAGTTTTAAACAATCGGTTTATCCGCCTAAGTGGTTTTATTGGTTGGCTGTTAGCAATGTCGCTTTAATATTATTGATCAGGATCGCGCTTATATTCCAGTTCCCCATTGTTACCCAATACGAAGTTTTAAAAGGCTATTTCGGCTTTCGCGGATGGACAAAGCATGTGAAACAGGTTGTAGGCGATAACTATGTGATGATTCGCGATGGTTTTCAGGATCCGTCTAAATACAATTATTATACTAATTCGGCCAAAGCCATGTCATACGATTCCCGTTATTATCGTAAAACACAATACGAAAGCTGGCCCATTGAAGATAGTATACAGCACAAACGGGTGTACTATATGCAAGATGGTAAAGACCCTTTCACTACTGATTCGTTGCTGGATAAATACAACCGCAAATGGTACACTGTTTGGATCAATGATGTACGTACTTATCAACGGTTAACTATTGATGTACCTCAGAAAAAGTTTGACACAAGGCCAGGACAGCAGTTAAGCTTTAACCTGGTGTTGCATAATCCATATAACCATCCCATTACTTTTACCGATAACGGATACCTGCACAAAGCATTTTTGGAAGCCTGTTTTTTGCAGAAAGGGAATGATAAGTTGATCGCTTCCGCTGGTAACGATTTTAAGCAAATAAGTTTACAGGCAGGAGGCCAATGTAAATACACATTCCGCGCTAAAGCCCCGGATGTGAAGGGTAAATATGATCTGTTGTTCTCTATCCGTACTGACCCATTCCCCGGATCAAGGAATAGCCCTATAATTAGTGTGGTTGTTGAGTAGGCATAAAAAAACGGGGAAGATAATTACCTTCCCCGTTTACTATCAAAATCTATGTATGTCGCCTGAGCCATGCGTTGCGGTAGAAACGTGCTTAGGTGAACCGCCGTACCGGATATCGCCCGAACCGGATACCGAAGCATCTATTTTATCACTCGCATAAACTGTGGCATCGCCCGAGCCGCTTACGCGGATTGTTGTACTTTGAGTTAACAGATCACGACCTGAAAAATCACCGGAACCCGATACAGTAGCATTCACTACATCGGCTTTTCCATTCAGTTTTACATCACCGGAGCCTGATACGCCTAACTCTAAACTCTTTACATTCAATTTGCCAAAAATATCGCCAGAGCCAGATAACCTTATTTTTATATTATTGGTTGTGAGGCCATTTCTAAAATAAACGTTTCCCGAACCAGATATGCCAATACTCACAATATCGCGGGCGTTAATGTAAATCACTGTTTTTTTACCACCCGAAAAGCTCCAGTCGCCCCAGCCGTTTTGGCCTTTGCTATAAATTTTTAAAACGCCACCCTGTACCTCAGTAATAATCTTGCCGATCAGTTTTCCGGGAGCCTCAACCCTTACCGATTCGGTTGAGCTTTGGGTGATATACACATCATAAGATGCCGAAAGTTGGATAGCGTTAAAGTTGCTTAAATGCCTGTCTTGCGTATCAGCAAAAGCTATATTAACAAAGAGGAGCAAGGCTGCTGCAGCGAATATCTTAGTTAGTAATTTCATGGTCGTTTAGTTTGTTTTTATAATAAGACGATTACTATCCGCGATAGGTTACACTCTAATTTAAAATTGTCACTTAACTTCCCTTTAATGGGCCGGAAGGCTAATCTATTAATACTCCAATATAATAATTAAAGGTATCAATCTCTAAATTATCCCGGGTTATTCCGGCCAGATCAATGGCTTTAAATCTGGTTGATGGTGATATGAATTGATATTCACCACCTTTGGCGCGTATCCTAACCGGCATGGTGAATTTATCTACATCGGCTATCCAGCGGCAAGATACTTTGCCATCATCAAACCGGAACTCCAATGTAGGGATGTTTTTGTAGTGCAGGTATTGGTCAAAAACAGTACTCAAGTTTATGCCCGATTCTTTGTTGATATATCCAATAATATCGGCTGTTGTAACCGTTTGATGGTAGAATGTTTTATTGAGTCCCCGTAGTATTTGCAGCCATTTATCATCATTGTTAATTATGGTGCGAACCATGTTGATCATGTTTGATCCCTTGTCGTACTCGTCAGATGAGCCTGAACGGTTAACATTGTAAGGGCCAATAATAGGCTTGTCGTTCAAAATGATATGCCTTTGACCGTGGAGGTATTCCTGTCCGGCTTGTTTGCCCCAGTTATCCTCAACAAAAAGCGATTCGGAATAGGTGGTGAAACTTTCATGGGTCCACTCATCGGCAATATCCTTCATGGTAATGTTGTTGCCAAACCATTCGTGTCCGCTCTCGTGTATGATAATGAAATCCCACTTTAACCCCCATCCGGTTAGTGAGCGGTCTGTACCTTTATAACCGTTTACATATTTGTTGCCATAAGCCACCGCGCTTTGATGCTCCATGCCCAGGTGCGGGGTTTCTATCAGTTTATAGCCATCTTCGTAAAAGGGATATGGGCCAAACCAGTGCTCAAAAGCTTTAAGCATAGGCTTAACATTTTCGCCGAATTGTTTTTTGGCTTTCTCTACATTTTCGGGCAGTACCCAATAGTCCAAACTCAACTTGCCTTTTTCGCCATCATAACTATCGCTAATGTGCTGGTAATCGGCAACATTTAAAGCTACATCGTAATTGTTGATAGGGTTAGCTACAAACCAATCGTATTGGGTATAGCCATCTTTTAATTCAGTTGTTTTGCGTAAGCGGCCGTTGGATATATCTTTTAATCCTTTAGGTACGCTTACGCTGATAAGCATACTATCAACCTCATCGGCAGTCTGATCTTTATTGGGCCACCAAATGCTGGCGCCCACGCCTTCACAGGCTGTGGCAACCCAGGGCTTACCCGCAGCATCTCGACTAAATACCAAGCCACCATCCCAGGGTGCATTTTTTGCGATTGTTGGTTTGCCCGAATAGTAAACCGTGAAAGCATCCTGTTTGCCTTTGGTAATCGTTTTTGGGAAAGTGACTAATACAGCATTAAACTCCCGCTTAAATTTTAACGGCACGCGTTTGTATAAAACCTTCTCAACCTTAAGGTTTGCGAACAGATCAAACTGAAGTTTATTGAAATTTTGTGTAGCAGTAAATTTAAAGAGGTTGCTGCCGCTGATGAATTTTTGATCGATGTTGAGTTTGACGTCTAAATGGTAATAGTTGATATCGTAGCAGTTGCGGTAGGGGGAAATAGTGCTTCCGCGGAGGCTATCAGCACGGGTTGCTGTTTGGGCGTGGGTACAATGGGAAATAAAAATCCCAAGACATAGTACCAGTATTGTCTTTAATGTCATATTGATTTATTCTTTACGATATCTGGTATATTTGCTAATTGTATTGCAGTAGTGCTCATCGAATTGCACTTTGGTAATTAATGTATAATTTACTGAAATAGGGTCTTTATCAAAATAACCTTCTGCATCAAAATATTGGATAAATACGTATTTACTGCCTGCTTTTACAATAGGGCCTATTGTAAAAGTATCTATGTCCGGATCTTCACATTCAACTATAATGTTGAAATCTCTTTTTTTTAATGTGTTAAATATCGTCCGATAATTTTTTAGATCTATTTTAAAATCAATCCCTATTTTATCGATTACTTTTTCCCAGTGTATTATTTTATCGTAGTATTTGTCTGCTTTATTTGAACGCAGTTTTGTAATTTGCCAAATAGGTAGAATAATATACCCACATGCTTTGAAATCATCTGTTTCGTGAATCAGCACAAAGTCATCCGATAATTGAAGGATGTACCCGGCAACGATACCTAACTTGCTACCGGGTATTTCCCGGATGATTTTTACATATTTTTTAATATCTCTGTGATACTTTAATTTCTCAATCAAATCCATATGTTGAATCAAAATCTAGTTTAACACCGTAACCTTCACACTCGAAGGCGCAGCGACATTATGGAAAATCTTAATTGTTGCTTTCTGAAAATCTGAATCCTTAGCTTTATAAATATCTACAAACTTTTGCGGATTCCTGTCAACCAGCGGGAACCATGAGTTTTGTACCTGGATCATAATCCGATGGCCTTTTTTAAAGGTGTGGGCAACATCGGGTAAAGCATATTTTACTTCAGTTACCTTACCGGGGATAAATGCCTCGGGTTTGCTGAATGATTTACGGAAACGGCCACGGAATACTTCGCCACGAACCAGCATCTGGTATCCGCCCAACGTTACATTTTTTGGATTTGGAACAGGGTTAGGGAAATTTTCCGGGAAAACGTCTATTAGCTTCACAACAAAATCGGCATCGGTACCGGTGGTTGATGCGAAAACATCGGCCATTACCGGTCCGGTTAAGGTTAGGTCATCGGTTAAAACTTCGGTTTGGTAGGTTTTAACATCCGGCCGGCGTGAGGCAAAACGCTGATCGTCTATCATGTATTCGCGGGTGCGTTTTTCTTGTACGCCATCCTGGTAGGGTACCGGTGTGGCTGGGTCGCTCACATATTCGTCAAAACTTTTCACAGCCTTTGGTGCGGTGAATGATAGCTTTCCGTTAGCTTGCAGGTATAAATTTTTTTCGCTGGTGTTTTTTGGCGGCCACGTATCAAATTTGTGCCATTGGTTTTGGCCGGTTATAAATATGGTAGCCTCGGGCAGGTCCATGCTGCCTTTATCTTTCAGGTAGTAATTAAAGAAAGGCAGTTCCACATTTTCTCGGAACCAAACGCTGGTTTTTTGTCCGAAGTTTTGATCGCCAAAGGTCTCGCCATCGCCACGTTCCCAGCCACCGTGAAACCATGGGCCCATCACCAACATGTTTTTGTGGCTCTGCGGGTTTTGTTTTTCTAAAGATTGGTAGGTGTGTAAAGCTCCGTAGCAATCTTCGGCATCAAAAAAACCACCTACCGTCATCACGGCCGGGGTAATGTTTTTTAAATGCGGCTGGATATTCATGCCTTGCCAAAAGGCATCATAATTGGGGTGATCCATCATTTCGTTCCAAAACTTTACCGAATCGCCCAGGTATTTCTTTTTAAAGTTTGGCAACGCGCCTAATTCTAAATAAAATTTATAGTTATCGTGCTGAATATATTTAATGCCATTTTTAAACTCGGTATTGGTAATAGGTTTGGGGCGGGGTACACCAAAACTGGTTAAAAATGCAAAGGCATCCATCTGGAAAAAAGCTCCGTTGTGGTGGAAATCATCACCAATAAACCATTCGGTAACCGGAGCCTGGGGCGATACCGCCTTTAGTGCAGGGTGGGCGTTTGGTAAGGAGGCGGTTGAATAAAATCCCGGGTAGGAGATACCTTCTATACCAACCTTGCCATTGTTGTTAGGCAGGTTTTTTACCAGCCAGTCAATAGTATCATAAGTATCACTGCTTTCGTCAACCTGGGTATTATTGGTTTTGTTATCTATTTGCGGGCGCACGTTCACATATTCGCCTTCGCTCATCCAGCGGCCACGCACATCTTCATAAACAAAAATAAAGCCTTCGCGGGCAAGCAGCATGTTCTGGCCTAAGGTGGTTTTGAATTTATCCCCGCCATAAGGTGCCGCGGTATATGGCGTACGCGTCATGACGATAGGGTACTTCTTGCTTTGATCTACAGGCATATAAATAGAGCAGAATAGTTTTTTACCATCACGCATGACTATTTGCTTTTCCATTTTGGTGTAGTTGTTTCTAACATACAACGAATCGTCAATTTCCTGCTGTGTTTTTTTAGCGCTGGGTTGGGCGTAAACACTCATGCATAAAATGGAAATGCAAAAAACAAATAGAATTTTTTTCATAGTAATAGGAAGTCAGTTTAAAAGGCTAATTTAAGTATTGCGGATGATAGAATATAATTGATATTAAAATGATACAGTTGCGATAAACTGTGTCCCTTTTTACATCATATTGCTTAACTTTGCCCCGCCTTAAAAATTATTATTATGCAATATGATGTTGTTGTTATTGGTTCGGGTCCGGGTGGTTATGTAGCCGCTATACGTTGTGCCCAACTTGGTTTAAAAACTGCCTGTATCGAAAAATATTCAACCTTTGGCGGTACCTGCTTAAATGTAGGCTGTATCCCGTCAAAAGCGTTATTAGATTCGTCCGAACATTACCACAATGCCGCGCATACTTTTGCAACACATGGTATTAAGCTGAAGGATTTGAAGGTAGATATGCCGCAGATGATCAAAAGGAAAAACGAGGTAGTTCAGAAAAATACAGGTGGTATAACTTTCCTGTTCAAAAAGAACAAGATCACATCATACCAGGGTATGGGTTCGTTCGTTGATAAAAATACCATCAAAATAACCAAAGCTGATGGCAGCGAAGAAACTATTACCGGTACAAACGTAATTATAGCTACAGGGTCAAAAGCATCGCAGTTGCCGTTTTTACCTATTGATAAAAAACGCATCATCACCAGTACCGAAGCTTTAACCTTAACCGAAGTACCTAAGCACTTAGTGTTAATAGGTGGGGGTGTTATTGGTTTGGAATTGGGTTCGGTTTACGCGCGCTTAGGTGCCAAAGTATCTGTAATTGAATTTATGGATGGCATTATCCCAACTATGGATAAAGGTTTAGGTAAAGAGCTGCAAAAGGTTTTAACTAAACTGGGCATGGAGTTTTACCTGGGCCACAAAGTAACCGGAGCCAGCGTTAAAGGCAAAGAAGTAACCGTAAATTTTGACAGCCCTAAAGGCGATAAAATGGAACTGAAAGGCGATTACTGCCTGGTTGCCGTTGGCCGTGTGGCTTATACTGATAGTTTAGGTTTAGAAAATATTGGATTAACTGTTGAGGAACGTGGCCGCAAGATCACGGTTAACGATCATATGGAAACATCTGTTAAAGGTGTTTACGCTATTGGCGATGTGGTACGCGGTGCTATGCTGGCTCACAAAGCAGAGGACGAAGGTACTTTTGTTGCCGAAACCATTGCCGGCCAAAAACCACACATTAACTATAACCTGATACCGGGCGTAGTTTATACCTGGCCCGAAGTTGCGGCAGTAGGCCAAACCGAAGAGCAATTGAAAACAGCAGGTGTTAAATACAAAACAGGTTCGTTCCCGTTCAAAGCCAGCGGCCGCGCTGTTGCCAGCGGTGATATGGATGGTTTTGTTAAAGTATTGGCTGATGCTACTACCGACGAGATTTTAGGTGTACACATGATAGGCCCACGTGCCGCGGATATGATAGCCGAAGCAGTGGTAGCCATGGAATACCGTGCAAGCGCCGAGGATATTAGCCGCATGAGCCACGCCCACCCAACGTATACTGAAGCCATGCGTGAAGCTTGTTTAGCTGCTACGGATAACAGGCCGATACATATTTAAGAGCCCCTCTAAATCTCCCCTAAAGGGGAGACTTTAAATAACAAACCCATCCTTTAATTGTTAAAGGATGGGTTTTTATATTACGGAGATTATTTAATGTTAACAGTTTTATTCAATATAGCTATCTTAATTTCAACCATCATTGGGATGGAGGCTTTCTCGTGGGCTATTCATAAATATTTATTTCATGGCCCACTATGGTTTATCCATAAAACACACCATCAGGAGCGACGTGGTTGGTTGGAGCTTAATGATATATTCAGTTTTGGTTTCGCAGCCTTTGCCTTATGGCTGATGTGGCTTGGACATTTGAATTTAGATTATCGCTTTTGGATAGGCGCTGGCATTAGCACCTACGGTATCATCTATTTTGTTTTTCACGATTGGTTCATCCATAATCGGTTTAAGGCTTTTAAAAGTGATAATAGGTATTTGCAGAATATTCGGAGGGCGCATAAGATGCATCATAAATCGATGGAGAAAGAACCGGCTGAAGAGTTTGGGTTGCTAATAACAGAGAGGAAGTATAAAAAATAGGTGTCATTGCGAGGTACGAAGCAATCGCACAGTTCTTTTTTCTACCTTTAGATAATGAAAAACATCGCCCTCATAGTTCACACTTGCGACAGGTACAAACTATTGTACCCGGGCTTTGCCTACTTTTTTAAAAAGAACTGGCCATACGGCGATGTTGACATCAACTACTATTTTTTGACGGAGGTTGAGGAGTATCAATCAAGTCTGTTCAAAAATTTGAAAACGGGTAAAGGCG
This sequence comes from Mucilaginibacter sp., assembly GCF_039921305.1. Lineage (GTDB taxonomy): Bacteria > Bacteroidota > Bacteroidia > Sphingobacteriales > Sphingobacteriaceae > Mucilaginibacter. Next base: position 122,449 of record NZ_JBDSCA010000015.1, on the reverse strand, counting down.
AATGGAGCCACAGGCTGCTGAATGGTTTAAAGCAAATATCTGAAGACTACATCATTTACATGCAAGAGGATATGTGGCTGAATAAGCCCGTAAGCGGCGAGACCATTAATAAAATTATTGATTATAGTTTGACTAAACATACCGATCTGTTTAAACTATCCAGTAATCAGGTTAATCGTACCAACCCCACGGGCGAATTAATAAATGGACTATCGGTAGGTTTGTTGGATAACGCGGCCAGTGAGTATCTCATGTCGCACCAAATATCCATCTGGAAAAAATCGTTTTTGATGGAGCAGCTTAAATACAAAGAGCACCCCTGGCGCAATGAACGGAAGGGAACCAAGCGGCTTAAAAAGCTGAATCCTAAGATATATCACATTGATTTGTTTAGCGAGAATAATGAGTTGCCTACCAATGTAAATACAGATGCCAAAGAAACAGGCTCGTATTATACGGTATCGAAAAATGCAGCCTTGCGCGAGTATGCCAACCCGTTTATCAGCGAAATGAAGCTGGATAGCGATCCAAACATTCGTGAATATGCTCAAAAGCTTGATCATCATTTAAGGAACGGTATTACGCACGACGGGCAGAACGCTCCCCGTAAGGAAGACTTTTTCAAGAAAATAAAAAACTACCTGTCGGGCAAATAGGGCGATCTGCTTTATAAGTTATTTCGCTATTTTTGGCCGATCAATGAGCGTAGATAATCCTAACCTTTCTGTACCCGCAATCGGCGCAAGCTTTAAAGATATTCTTACAGCTGAAAAACGACCGTGGCTTATTGTGCTTGTGCTGGCTATTGCTATTAATATAGCCGGTATCACTACCGATTTTTTTACGAACGACCCTGGCTTATATGGTTTGATAGCCCGTAATATGGTGCAGAGCCATAACTATACTGATCTGATTTATCGGGGAAAGGATTGGCTGGATAAACCGCACTTCCCGTTTTGGATGGTGGCTTTGAGCTTTAAGGTTTTTGGCGTGGGTACGGTGGCTTACAAGCTACCGGGTTTACTGTTCTATTTCATGTCGGTTGTGTACACTTATAAACTGGCTAAAAAGTTTTACGGTTTTGATACCGCGCTTATCGCGATACTGATCCTGTTAACGGCGCAGCATACCATCATGTCGAACACCGATGTTAGGGCCGAGCCTTATATTATGGGTTTGCTGATGGGGAGTGTTTATCACTTTTACAAGCTGAAAGAAAAGTTTAGCATAGCCGATCTGCTGATCGCTTCCTTATTCGCCGCTTGCGCGGTGATGACCAAAGGCATCTACCTTCTTATCCCCATAGGTTTCGCTATTATTGGCGATTACCTGTTTAAAAAGGATTTTAAGGGCCTGTTTCAATGGCGTTGGCTAATGGCTGTTGTATTGGTTGCCCTGTTTACCCTGCCCGAGATCTATACCTTATATATACAGTTTGATATCCATCCCGAAAAGGTAGTGTTTAACCATACCCATGTATCAGGCATCAAATGGTTTTTGTGGGATAGTCAGTTTGGGCGGTTTAGCAACACAGGTTACATTATTCGCCCGGATAGGGATTACTTTTTCTTTTTGCATACGCTGCTTTGGGCGTTTGCGCCCTGGGCATTTTTGTTATACTATAGCTTATTCATCAGCATTAAAAAGATAGTGAAAGGTGTAGTTTTGGTGGAGTATATAACCTTGTCGGGCTCGTTGCTGATGCTCATCATCTTTTCTGTATCGCAATTTCAATTACCGTTTTATACCAATATTTTATTTCCGTTTTTCGCTATCATCACGGCGGTTTATGTGAAGCAGGTTTTTGATGATGGTAAATCGAAGGTCTTTATAATTGTACAGTATGTCACTTGTATTGTGCTGATGATACTGGTTGGGGCTTTGATATTTTATTTTTATATCCCTCTTAACATGCGAGGTTATACAGCCTTTGCGGGTGGTATGTGTGGTACTCTGTTTGGGTCTTTTTTCAGAAAACGAGTGGTCAGGAAAGTGTTTTTACTTACCTGTGGCGTAGCCATATTCGTTAATGCCTATCTTATAGTTGAAATTTACCGTGTATTGCTATTTTACAAAGGGGATGTTAATGCGGCTCACTACATTAATAAAAATGTAAATGCCGATAAAAAGGTGATAGCATCCTTTGAAGTGCCCGATGCCTTTGAGTTTTACACTAACAGGCCAGTTAGCTTTGTTAACATTGATTCGGTTATCGCCAAGAAAAACAAAAACGAGGTTGTTTTGGTTGAGGATACATTATTGAAGAACCTGTTTAAAAATAATATCCCGTTTAAGCTGTTGAAAAGCTTTGACAATTATCCGAACGAAAACCTGACCAAACAATTTTTGCTGAAGGATGAACGCAACAAAACTTTGAACCATTATTTTTTGATCTTTTTTTAGTATGCTACAGATCCACGAGAACATTTCACTTCAAAATTTTAATACGTTTGGTATTGATGCTTCCGCACGGTATTTTGTAGAGATCAACCATGAGGATGAACTGGTGGAACTGTTTATGGACCCACAATGGAAAGGCATTGAGCGGTTGGTAATGGGCGGCGGCAGTAATTTATTGTTGACACAAAACTTTGATGGCTTAGTTATCCGGATGAATATCCGTGGTATTGAGCATCGCATTAACCATACTGATGTTTTTATAGAAGCTGGCGCGGGCGAGGTTTGGAACGATCTGGTGAATTATGCTGTAAAGTGGGAGTTTGCAGGGATGGAGAATCTGAGTTTGATACCAGGCTCGGTAGGAGCATCGCCTATCCAGAATATCGGGGCTTATGGTGTGGAACTGAAAGATGTGTTTGATAGTTGCCGGGCTTTTGAAATTGCAACCGGAACGTTTAAAGCATTTGATAAAGCTGCCTGCCAGTTTGGGTATCGCGACAGTATATTTAAACAGCAAAAAGGTGAGTATATTATAGTAAGTGTTAAATTCCATTTATCGCTGGTGGCTAGTATCAATACAAGGTATGGCGCTATTGAGCAGGAGTTGAATAACAGGGGCATTACTAACCCTACTATAAAAGATATTTCGCAGGTGGTATCGCATATCCGTGTATCTAAACTGCCCGATCCATCTACTATTGGTAACGCGGGGAGTTTCTTCAAAAATCCGGTTATCCCGGTAACGGAATTTGAGCCTGTTAAAACCCAATACCCCGATGTGGTGAATTACCCTGCCGGGGATGGTTTAATCAAACTGGCGGCAGGCTGGCTCATTGAGCAATGTGGCTGGAAGGGTAAAGTTGTAGGCAATACGGGTACCTGGAAAAACCAGGCTTTGGTGCTGGTGAATCATGGCGGCGCTACGGGCGAAGAGGTGTACGGTCTTTCGTCGCAAATCATAGACAGTGTGTATACTAAATTTGGCGTTATGCTGGAGCGTGAAGTAAATATTATATAGTTTTTCACAATTGTTTGGAAAAGTATACACATTTTTATTGGTCTGTTTTGACTAATATGCCCTATCTCGGTTTAAATAAACTTTTATTTATTGATTGTCATTGTACTGTATGGTAGTTACTTAGCCTGTTTTTGTACCCGATTGATAATTGGTTCAGTGCTTTGTCCCGCTAAGGCTACCATAGTAAACCCCATCATACACATAAAGCGGTACTATGTTTGTTTAATACTTCACACAAACATTAACACTATGACAAAGATTGAGTTTAACACAATGGTACTACGTCAGGCAGGTTCTTTGAGGTCTTATGCACTTCACTTTACACACGATGCAGACGATGCTAACGACCTTGTTCAGGATACAATGTTAAAGGCAATAACTTATTATAATAAGTTTAAAGAAGGTACCAATTTAAAAGGCTGGTTATATACCATCATGAAAAATACCTTCATCAACAACTACCGTCGTTTTGTTAAGATGAGCACTTTTGTTACTAAGAGCGATGAGATATCATCACCAAACTTAGTTTTTAGCTCAACTAAAAACCAAGGCGAAGCTAAATTTGTGATGGACGATATTAAACGTGCCTTAGATAAACTACCCGAAGATTATTTTGTACCGTTCACGATGTATTTTGACGGGCACAAATATCACGAGATTGCTGATCATTTGGAGATCCCTATAGGAACAGTTAAAACACGTATACACGTGGCACGTAAACTGTTGAAAAAGAATTTGAAGGCTTATGATAATGGGGTTAAAAAACCTATCTACGCCGAAGATTAATTTTAGCACATAAACTCAATATATATATAGTTAAATGGCCATCCCGAAAAGGATGGCCATTTGCCGTTTGTGGATATTGTCTGGAAGTCGGTAAAGTCCGGAAGACCGAAAAGACCTTTTTAGTTGGCCTCCATTTGTTTTTTAAGGTTTTGTAAGCCGTGTTTAAAGTCATCGTGTACAGCGCCCGCAAATACCATCATCATCCAACGCGACATGATGTTTGGGCTTACGCCGTCCATTGCCCAGGTTACTTTGGTGCCACCTGCATCGGGAGCGAAAGAAAAATTATTAGTGCATTCGCTTTGGTATGGTTGTATAAAGGTTAACTTTTCGGATATGGTTTTGCTGGGTTCAAGGCTAATTATTTCCATTTTACCTTCACCTATTTTTTTACCGTTCCAGTAAATGCTTGAGCCGGGAGCGCCCATAGTACCTTCAATTTTGCTTGCCGCGGTAGGTTCTTTTTCAAACCAGGGGTTCCATTTGGCAAACTCCTTAAAATCGGCAACGGTTTTAAAAACCGCGCTATCGGGTTTGTTAATGGTGATAGATTCGGTTACTGTATAGGTTTTAGATAAGCATGCGCCAACTCCGTAATAAATAGCAACCAGCACAATAATAATGATTAATAGTATTTTTAAAAACTTCATGATGGTAAGGGTTTGATTAATATGAAGTTACTGAATATTTTTCATAAATGGAAAATGCGAATTAAATGTGTGCTTACCTATTACTTTTTCCCGCTCATCAACTTAATAGCCTCCTTAGCGGCTACCTGTCCGGATATTAAAGCAGGTGGCACGCCTGGCCCGGGTACCGTTAATTGACCGGTATACAGCATGTTTTTTACTTTTTTGGCTTTCATGCTGGGTTTAAAAAAGGCGGTTTGGGCAAGGGTATTGGCCAAACCATAAGCGTTGCCTTTGTACGAGTTATAATCGTTTTTAAAATCGTTGAGGGCGTAGCTGCGTTTTACTACAATGCTTTCGCGGATGGTTTGGCTGGTGATGGCCTCAAAGCGGTCTATCATGATGTTGAAATACTTTTCGCGTGTTTCCTCATCATCATGCAGATCGGGGGCAAGGGGCATCAGGAAGAAGAGGTTTTCGCAGCCTTCGGGTGCAACGGAGCTGTCGGTTTGTGAGGTGCAGGCTACGTAGAATAGGGGCTTATCCGGCCATTGCGGATCGGTGTAGATATGGTGGGCATGGAGGTCAAAATCCTCATCAAAAAATAAATTATGGTGTGTAATGCCTTTGAGTTTTTTATTCAAACCTATAAAGTAAACCAAACTTGATGGCGACATAGTGCGGCTTTCCCAATGGCTTTCGGTATAGTTGCGGTGCGCTTTATCCAGCAGGTGCTGATCAACAAATTTATAATCGGCCCCGGCTATAATGAAATCGGCGGTTAAAGTGCCTTGATTAGTTTCAATGGTTTGGGCTTTGTTACCGCTTACGTTTATTTTGCTGGCTTCGGTGTTAAGTTTGATCTCGACGCCTAATTCTGTAGCGAGACTTACCATTGCTTTTACAATCTCGTTCATGCCGCCCATGGGGTACCATGTGCCGAGGCTTAGATCGGCATAGTTCATCAGGCTGTACATGGCCGGGGTGTTTTGCGGGGTTGCGCCCAAAAATAACACCGGGAACTCCAGTATTTTGATAAGCTTAGGGTTTTTAAAATACTTACGTACATGCTTACTCATGCTACTAAGCATTTGGATACGAAAGCTTTCGCGGATCAAACGCAGATCAATAAACTCGGTAATGGAGTGGGAAGGGCGGAATACGTAATCGCACATGGCAACCTCGTATTTGTATTTGGCCTGGATCAGGAATTGCTGGAGTTTGGCACTGCTGCCGGGCTCTATCTGCTCAAATAGCTCTTCGAGGGCTTCAATGTTGGCCGGTACGTCTATCTCTTCATCATCACCAAAGTAAACGCGGTAGCCTGGGTCGAGGCGGGTGAGCTGGTAATAGTCGCTCACTTTTTTCCCGAAAAGGGCAAAGTAGTTTTCAAAAACATCGGGCATCCAATACCAGCTTGGCCCCATATCAAACTTAAACCCATCCTTTTCCCAAACACGAGCGCGGCCGCCGGGCTGGTCGTTCTTTTCGATGATGGTAACTTTGTGGCCCGCTTTGGCTAATACCGATGCGGCGGACAATCCGGCAAAACCGGCGCCTATTACAATAATGTTTTGGGGTTTATTCATGTTTAATTCGCAGGGCAAATTAAACAAATATTTGAGAGCCATGTTGATTGAGAGTCTAATTGTACATAATTAATGCGCAATTATCTATAAGTTTGTAAACTGCATGGCTGATAAAATGGATCTGTATACCGAAACCTGCTTTGAGTGCAGTAAAGTAATTACCCACCAGTATAGTACCTCGTTTGGTTTAGGCATCAGGGCGTTTGATAAGCGTTACCAATATGCCATTTACGCTATTTATGGTTTTGTGCGCTATACGGATGAAATTGTTGATACTTTTCACGAGTATGATAAACTACAGTTGATCGCCGACTTTAAAAAGGAAGCCTTTATTGCAATTGAGCAGGGTATTAGCATGAACCCGGTACTGCAATCATTTCAGCATATAGTTAATCAGTACCATATAGAAAAAGAACTGATAGAAGCCTTCCTGCTATCCATGGAAATGGATCTGGATAAAACGGCTTATAATAAGGAAAGCTACGAGAAGTACGTGTATGGCTCGGCAGAGGTTATTGGTTTGATGTGCTTGCGGGTATTTAGTGAGAATGATACAGCGCTTTACCAGAGGCTTTTACCGCAGGCGCGGAGTTTAGGCGCGGCTTTCCAGAAGATCAATTTTTTGAGGGATATCCGGTCGGACTATGAAGAACGCGGCCGCACCTACTTCCCCGGTGTTGATTTTAAGTGTTTTACCGAGCATGATAAACAGCAGATAGAGGCTAATATTAAAACCGATTTTGACGATGCTTTTGCAGGCATTAAACAATTACCCAATGGGTTTAAATTGGGTGTTTATGTTGCTTATATTTACTATTTGCAACTGTTTAAAAAAATAAAGCGCACACCTGCCCATATTATTTTGCAAAAACGGATACGGGTATCAAACATGCATAAAACGGCTTTATATTTTAAGGCTATGCTAAAGCAGAAGCTTAATACGATATGAGGGCATTTTTTTTAGCGATAGCTTTAATAGGCACCTGGAACCTGGGCCATGCCGATAATCAGCAATCAGACTTGAAGCTGCTTCGTAAAAAGCTGATCATCGCTATCGGCAGCAGCAAAACTACCGATTCACTTTATAACGCGCTCAATCATTTACCTAATAAAACGGCTTTAACTACGGCCTATATGGGCGCCCTTGATGCTTTGAAGGCCAAACATAGCTGGAACCCCTACAGTAAGATCAAATATCTCGACACATCCGAAAAGTTAATGCAGCAAGCTGTTGACGCTGATCCGCATAATATTGAAATACTGTTTATGCGATTTTCTATACAGCATAATGTGCCCGGGTTTTTAGGCTTTAATAAAAATTTGGTGAGCGATAGAGAGGATATGATAGCGCAGCTTAGCCGGAAAAACTACGGAACGGCAGATAGGGAACTCACTATAAGTATCATTAAATTTTTGATAGGTAGCAAACGCTGCACCGCAGCCGAAAACGAAAAGCTCCATAAACAATTAACAGCCTTATGACGAAGTATACTTACCTGCTCATTAATTTGGCTACGGTGTTTTTTCCGCTGGTATTATCGTTTGATAAGCGGGTGGCTTTTTATAAAAGCTGGAAATTTATTTGGCCGGGTATGGGCATTACCGGTTTGTTGTTTTTGATATGGGATGTTCTGTTTACCGTGAAAGGGGTATGGAGTTTTAATGCCAATTACATTTTGGGCATCACATTTTTTGAGCTCCCGCTTGAAGAGGTATTGTTTTTTTTAACGGTACCCTTTGCCTGTATCTTTATTTATGAGTGTTTAAGGTATTACGTTAAATGGCAACCTGCCGATTTTATTGTAAGTGCCATATGTGGCGCTACCATAGTTTACGGTATTTTAAACTGTTGCTTCAATTATAACAGGTTGTACACCCTGGTTACTTTCGGTACGCTAACGCCATTACTTTTTTACCTTTTTTTTGTTTTGAAGGCCAAATGGCTCAATCGTTTTTTTTTAGCTTACGCGATCACACTGATACCGTTTTATGTAATAAATGGCTTACTCACATCAATACCTGTGGTGCTATATAACAATGCCGAAAATTTAGGCAAACGGATAGGTACCATACCGCTGGAAGATCATTTTTATTGCATGGCCTTGTTGCTGATGAATATTGCTTTTTTTGAGTATTTGAGGAAGAAGGGAGTTGCGAATGCTAACTGAGTTACCAATATATACCAAGAGCCAGTTGGCTTTACGCAACGGGCAGGATAAGCCGCAAATATGGGTTGCTTATCTGGGTATGATATATGACGTTACCGAGAGCCGCTTATGGCGCAATGGTAAACACTACGAGCACTGGGCTGGGCAAGACCTAACGGATGAATTAAAAGATGCCCCACACACGGAAGAGGTTTTTAAGAAGTTTGTGGTGATAGGAAGATTGGGGTAAAGGGAGCCTGAAAGACGGAAAGTCTGGAAGACCGGAAGAAACAATCCTTTGGTTTGCAGGATGATTTAGCCATTTTGCAGAATAGATATTTTGAATGCGTTATGAAAATTGATTTTTGATCATGTTTAAATTAATCTAACAAGAGCATGAAAAAATCATACATCGCAATTTTCCATATTGTTTTTTGGCTACCTTATTTGTTTCAGCCAATCTCGTTTATTTATGTGTTTTCAAAACTGACCAGCCCCTCTAACGCCACTTTTAATGTTAGGGATTATTACCTGTTTAGTGGGTTAAACAGCGGCATATCTATTATTGCAGATGCAGCCATATTTTACTTTTTTTATTTTTACCTATTTCCCCGGTATCTCAACAATCAACGGATCAAAAACTTTGTGTATGCGGGGTTTATTGCCGGGTTGATCATATGCTTATTTAATGTCACAGCCAGTCATATCTTATCCGGTAGCTTTAACTTACCTACTGCTTTAAGTAAGGTTACTAATAAATACCCTCTTAATGTTGTAAACGATATAGCAATATTTTTCAAATTGATGGCTTTAGGTATAACCGGATCTATGTTAAGGGGCTTTATTGCCTGGTATAACGATATCCATTATAAAAAGGTACTGGAAAACCGGAACCTGCAAACGGAACTGGCACTTTTAAAGGCGCAAATTAACCCGCACTTTTTGTTTAATACCTTGAATAACATTGATATATTGATTGAGAAGAATGCGGAGACGGCTTCGATCTATCTGAAAAAACTATCTGACCTGCTGCGCTTCACCCTTTATGAAAGTCCGGCAGAAACTATACCGCTTTCACGGGAAATAGCAGGTATTGAACAATACATCGATCTGCAAAAAATACGGACATCAAATGCCAACTTTGTTAAATTTGAGGTTAAAGGCAACATTGATGAATTGTATATTGCGCCTATGATATTTATGCCCTTTGTTGAAAACGCCTTTAAACACTCGACCAATAAAAAGGTGGAGGATGCTATTGAAATATTGATCGACATTAATGGCGATGAGATCAATTTTAGCTGTGTGAATGTGTTTGATAATACCCAGGCTTTGCAGCAGCCCAACAGTGGTTTGGGTTTGGAGTTGATCAACAACAGGCTAAACCTATTTTATCAGGGTAACCATCAACTAACCATCAGTAAAGAAAACAACTTGTTTAGCGTGAATTTAATGATACGTGCCGATGACCATTAACTGTGTAATTATTGAGGATGAGCCGCTGGCCATGGAACGCCTTAAAAGCTATGTTTTACAAGTTAAATATTTGAACTTGGTACAATGTATTGATAATGCTTTTGATGCCATTAGCCTGATCAAAACCGAGAAAATTGACTTGCTGTTACTGGATATACAGATGGACGGTTTTACGGGGGTTCAATTACTGGAATCGTTAACCAAGCGGCCCGAGGTTATTATCACTACTGCTTTTGACCAATACGCGCTGAAAGGTTTTGAGCTTAATGTATCCGACTATTTATTAAAGCCTTTTACCTTTGAGCGCTTTTTACAGGCCATAGGCAAAGTTTACGATAAACTGAATTTGCAAAACCAGACAGAAACCAGGAATTACATCTTTATCAAAACCGAGTACCGGCTTGAGAAGGTACAGCTGCAAGATATTCTTTTTATTGAAGGGATGCGGGATTACCGGAGTATAGTGACCACCGAAAAGCGGATAATGACCTTGCAGACTTTCGGCGAACTGGAGCAAGAGTTACCTGCCAAACAATTTTGCCGGGTGCATAAATCGTATATTGTTGCGTTGGGTAAGATAGAAACCATTGAACGCGACAGAATCAGGATTGGAGAGGAACTGATACCGATATCGGACACGTTTAAAGCTGATTTTTATAAGCGGATAGGGTGATCAATGCCGGAACCTGGTGGAATTTTCGTATCTTTATAGGAGCACAGCGCTTGTTCACGAAGAACTTGGCGTAGTTGAAAATAAACCTACTTTTACCCCCCCCCTAATTGGCGGACACAGTATTTTGTTACTTTGATTAGTAAGGTTAGCAGGTTGCAGACTTAGCAAGTAGGATGCTGAACTTAATTCAGCATAACGATTTAGGTAATTGAAACCACCCATAAATACCCCTGTCTGCCGACAGGCAGGCATAATTTGTCATTGCGGTTATTCTTTTTTGATGGCATTGTTCCGGATAAAAATGACGGACATGATAGCCCCTAAAAAACCTAAACCTGCCGAGATGCGCATGATGCTGGCGTAAGCGGAAATGAAGCTTTGATGGTAGGTGTTTTCTATTTTAGCTTTACCTGTTTTATTTATAATAGTTGGTACTTTGGCATTGCCAAGGTTAACGGATTGGGCCATGATGATTTGCTTTTGGCTGGCATCAATGGGCAGGGATTTGAGCTGCTGCGATAAGGCCCCTGAAAAGAACAACACTGCCAATGCGCCGAATATGGCGTTTGCGAAAACATTGGCAATACGCGTTATGGCATTGTTCACGCCTGATGCTGTTCCGGAGAAGCGATCGTTTACGGAACCCATTACGGCGGCAGTTAGTGGAGCCACGGTGAACGACATGCCTAAGCCGAAGACGATAATGCCCGGTAGAAAGGTTGTCCAATAGTCAGCAGGGCCGTTGGTTTGTTTAACGAAGGAGAGCATGAGTAAGCCTGCTCCGGCGGCGGCGGGGCCGCAGATGAGGAGTAGGCGTGGTCCGAATTTATCGGCGAGGGTGCCGGCGTATCGCGCCAAGCTGATCATCATCACCGTAAAGGGTAAAAATGTTAGTCCGGATTGTAATTGGCTGTAGCCTTGTACCTGCACCATGTTGAGCGAAAGGAACAGCATGCCCGAACCTAAACCTGCATACAGGAATAAGGTGAGCAGATTTGCGCCGCTGAATGTTAAATTGGCGAAGAGTTGCAAAGGCATCATAGGATGCCTGCTTTTGGCTTGAATGATGATGAAGGCGATAAGCAATAGCATGCCCAATGCTAATGAGCCATAAGCTTGCCAGTTGTGAAAGCCAACGGTCGGGATTCGCAAAAAACCAAAGGTAATGAGGGCCAGCCCGAGCGCTATGGTTATGGCTCCGGGGTAATCAATGGTATGGTCGCTATCTTCGTCTTTGCTTTCTTTCACTTTAAAGGCGAGCATCAGGAGAGCAATTATCCCAATAGGTACATTGATGAAGAAGATGTATCGCCACAGCCCGGCATCCGCTAAAGCGCCGCCCAATACGGGGCCACCCATGGTTACTACGGTTGTAAAAGCCGACCAGGTGCCGATAGCTTTACCCCGTTCTTTTTCGTTGATAGATGATGAAATGAGTGATAAGCTGCCGGGTATCATGAGCGCGCCACCAATGCCCTGAACAATACGAAACGCGATAAGGAGCAAAACGCTTGTCGAGATTCCGCAAGCTGCAGAACCAGCTATAAAGATGAAAATACCCGCCATAAAGATCTTTTTACGGCCAAGTTTATCACCCAGCGAACCTCCGATCAAAATAAGCGAGGCCAGCATGAGCAGATAGGCGTTGAGGATCCAGAAAAGATCAGCACCGCTGGCGTTGAGGCTTTGCTGCAAGGCGGGTAGTACTACGTTAAGGGCCGTGCCATCAATAAAGGCCATAGCCGAAGCCAGTATGGCCGAAACCATAATCCATTTGCCCGCGGTACTGTGTAGCGCTATTGTTGCCATAACTTGTTTGAATAGTACAAGTTACGGATAAAAGGTTTCAAATGGAAAACGTGTAACCAATGTGGCGCGGAAAAATCAATGAACACACCCTTCCAATTTGGAAGGGTGTGTTGTGACTAAGAGAATGCCAAACCGCCGTTAATATCAATATTGGTGCCCGTAATAAAGCTTGATTCATCGCTAACCAGGTAAGTAACCAGATCGGCAACCTCACTGGCCTTCCCTTCGCGACGTAATGGGGTGGCATTAGCTACATTGGTACGCACTTCTGGTTTCGAAAATGTATCATGGAAGGTGGTAGCGATCATACCCGGCGCAACCGCGTTTACACGGATACCTTTAGGTCCTAATTCTTTTGCTAAAGCACGGGTGTAGGTCATTAAAGCACCTTTTGCTGTGGCGTAAACCGAAGCACCCGGTCCGCCGCCATCTCTTCCCGCCAGGGATGAGAAATTGACAATAGCACCGCCCGAAGGCATGTAAGGTAATACGGCTTTCGAAACCTTGAATACCGATTTTACATTCAGGTTGAATACCAGATCCCAAAACTCGTCGTCAATTTCTAATGTTGCTTTGCGGGCCACTAAGCCACCCGCGACATTGATGAGGATATGAATTTCCTCGCCAAAGGCTTCACGGGTTTTATCAACAAGGCTGGTCACATCTGCCGATTTGGTCATATCGCCATATACGGCAATAGCCTCTCCGCCATTGTTTTTTATCTGGGCAAGAGTTTCTTTCGCATCCTCTTCTTTCTGGAAATAGTTAACCACAACTTTAGCACCTTCGACGGCAAGCTTTAGAGATACTGCTCTGCCAATATCACGGGCACCGCCAGTTACAATGGCTACTTTATTTTTTAAACGCATATTATTAAGATTTTGATTTATTTGATGAAATGAATGTAATACATAACCAGGCCAGCGGAACCAGCGCAGCGCCCAGAACAAAGAACGAGGTATAGCTGTTTTGCGTTAATACCGGTACTGCCCAGGTAGTAAATAAGGTTCCTATTACGGCAGCCGTGCCACCCATGCCTGCAACGGTGCCTACGTTTTTACCGTTAAAATAATCTGACGGTAATGTTTGCAGGTTATTGATCAGGAACTGGAAACCGAAAAGCGTTATGCTGATCAAGAACATGGCTAAACCGGGATGGCTCTTCAATTGCGACAGGTTGAGCACAATTCCGATCAGGGCGCCAAGCATCAGCACACAACCAATAGTTATAGCGCTCTTGCGCGATTTTGCAGCATCTTTACCACGCTTAATATACAACGAGGAGTAATAACCGCCAAGTAAACTGCCGCAGGCGGCAATTAAATAAGGGATCCAGGTAAAACCTGCAATTTGCTTGATATCGAATAAAAACTGCTCTTTTAAAAAGGTAGGTAGCCATGTTACAAAAAGCCACCAAACCGGGTCGATAAAAAACCTGCTCAGAATTATACCCCAGGTATTGTTAAATTTTAACAGCTCTTTCCAGGTATATACCGTTTCGGGGATAATAGTGGTATTGTTGGGGCTAATGGAAAGAATATACTCCTGTTCTTCTTTAGTGATCCAGGGATGTTTATCAGGTGTGTTTTTATTGATGATTAACCATGGTATTACCCAGATGATACCCAACACGGCTACACAAGCGAATGTAAGCTTCCAACCCAGCGATATGAAAAGTATAGCGATAATAGGCGCGGCTATAACCGAACCTAATGATGCCCCGGCGCCAAAAATACCTTGCGCAATTGCCCTCTCTTTCGCGGGGAACCACTCGGCGTTGCTTTTGGTAGCACCCGGCCAGTTGCCAGCCTCGCTAAAACCCAGCATAAACCTGAAGATGTTAAAAGATAACAATCCTCTGGCCAGGGCATGCAAGGCTATTGAAATGCTCCAGCCTAAAATAGAAAAGGCCATGCCTAAACGTGTGCCTATAGCATCCATTATTTTGCCTGTGGCGGTTTGACCGAGGGCGTAGGCTATCATAAAAAAGGTGGTTATTAATGCCAGCGCATTTTTGCTGTCAGCATCAGTAATGCCAAATTCTTTGTAAATGTATGGCCACATAATGTTAATGGCGCTGCGATCAATATAATTGATCACCGTTGCCAGCCCTATAAGGGCGATAATGTACCAGCGTAAGCCTTTAATTTTCATATGTTATAGTCCCAGGCTTTTAAAAGATATCTCATCACTTATATTCCCACTTCTTTTAAAAACTTCATAATAGCAGCATCCAGTTCACGGTTCTTATCGGGAGTAAACTTGCCGTGGCCGCCACCCTCAACAGGGATAAACTCTGTTTTAACTCCTGCATCCAAAAACTTCTGATGTAAGTTTACCGATTGCTGGTAGGGCACCGTAGTATCCGCATTGCCATGGATGATGATAGTTGGTGGGCTGCTTTTTTTAACATAAGCTATTGGCGAAACCGTATTGGCAAAATCTTTATCTGTAGCATGCGTTCCTAACCAGTTTATTGCCGATTTACTTTTGATCACACCATAGCCCCAATCCCAAACATCAGTAATGCCATATTTATCAATAATGGCGGCAACTTTAATATTTTCAACTCCGGGGCAATTGGTATCAAACCTATGGTCGTTTGCAAGCAGGCCGCCCATCAAAGCCAAATGCCCACCCGATGAGCCGCCAGATATAACGATCTTATTAACATCGATATTAAGCGATTTTGCATTTTTGATGAGATAGATCATCGCGCAGCGAATATCCTCGATAGCACCCGGCGCTTTAGCTACCTGAACCAACCTGTATTCTACATTTGCAACAGCGTATCCGGCCTTAAAAAATGCAGAGAAGCCAGTTTGCTCTTCTTTAGTGCCATGATTCCAACCGCCACCGTGAATGTTTATTACCAGCGGTGTTGGTTTACTGCCCTTTGCAGGGAGGTAAATATCCATCCGGCCATCCCAATTATCAACATGGGTGTAAACCGCATCAATTTGCCGGGTATAGCCACTTGGCGTAGCTACCTGCTTTTTAGTTTTGGCAGTATCCGGAACTTGTTCCTGGGCATGTAAAGTGCCTGCTACCAGTAATAGTATAGCAATTAATCTTCTTCTCATATTTATTGGTACTAAATGGTTACAAAAAATCTTCCCGTAAGGGACTAAAAACATCAACAAGCAAACCGGCTTCAAGGCAAACGCAGCCGTGGATAACTTCGGGTGGTACATAATAGCCGTCACCTTTTTTGATGATCTTTTTCTCATCACCAATCTGCATTTCAAAAACACCGCTTTCTACATAAGTAACCTGCGAGTGCGGGTGCTTGTGCAGTGTACCAACGCCGCCTGTTTCAAACAGGGCTTTTGCCAGCATGATTTTATCATCGTAGCCGTATACCTGTCTTTTTACCTTTTCGGCGGGCACTTCCCACTCTATCTCGGTTTCTATCTGGAATAAATCGCTTTGTGCCATATCAGTTGGTGTTATTGTATCTGGATAAATTTGTCTTTACTGCTATAATCCAATTTGCAGGTATAGCTTTTGCCTTTTGCCGTAAATGTAAATGTGGTACCGGCAGCATCATTACTTACTACTTTTAATGCGGATACTGTACTTTTGGCACCTGTTGTGGTTTCGGCAGTTGGATCGGTTTTACCATGTGTTTCGGTAATGCTGATGAAGGCTTGGCTGCCACTCTTTTTTTGCTCTAATATAAAACCGCGTTCGTTACGCAAATTCATGTTAGGGTCGCCGGCACCTAAGGTTACCAGCTTTACCTGTAATGGCGATGTGCCGGTAAAGTGTGTAGTGTAAAAATGGTTATCATTTAGCATGGTGATATAACTGTTTTCATCAGTAATGCTATTATCGCTATTAAGCCAGATGTGCTGAAAACCATTGTCTTTACCCATTGCCTTCAACTCGGTGGTTGCCGCGCTAAATTTAAAAGATGCATCAGTTATAACGCCCTGATACCAAAAAGGTAAGCTATATTGATGTTCTGCAGTTGAGTTTACCTGGAAAACATCGATCATCAATGCCTTGGTATACCCTTCGGGCTTAAACAGGATACTGCTCCTTAACATGCCAACGCCCGGGTAAGCTTTGTCCTCCCTGCCGCTAACTACTTGCAGGTTATCTTTTACCTCAAAATGAACTAAGGTTGCATGACTGGCTTCGGCGTTTTTCAGGTTTGCGTTATATTGCGATGTTTGATCAACCGTAATGGTATTATGCGCTATGGTTTGCTTGGCCCAGGTTTTGTTTTCGGGCAAATAATCGCCACCAAATTTTGATTCGATATTGATGAACCGGGCAGAGCCATAATCAGAAAACACTTCGGCTCCGTTATCGTAATACAAAAGGTTCAGCCTGTCGAAATGGCCATGTCCCATACCCTGGCTGGCTGCCTTTAATAATAAACATTGTTGCGAAGCATTGCTTCCGTATCGTAATATACCTAAGCCGCCATCTTCTCCTTTGGCGCCATCGCTTAAAAAAGTACTTTTATAATTAAATGGTTTTGCCTTACCTTCTGCTATGGCCTTAGCCACAGCCAAGCCCGCGTTAGAAACGACCACTTTATTTTGCTGACGGGCAATATCTAACAGATCCGCCTCTGGTGCTATATCGGCATAAGCTATATCCACACCGTATACCATTTCATCAGATATGAAATTTTTATCCTTCATGGCATCATTAACAGGAAAGAAATTACCGGTGGTGTAGGTAGATTGTAGAGCCGCATGAATGGCCTTAGCCAGTATATTATTGCGGTACTTGAATATATTAAGCGATGGTTGATTTTGCTGTATCGCTTTGGCAAATATCACAAAAGGCATTATGGCGTAACGTTGATAATAAGGGCCTTCGGTGTAATATCCTTCCGGCGAAAATAGCTCATCTAACTGTTTTAAAAAGCCAGTTTTGCCATCCTTGTCAGACCCTTTAAGCGCCATTTCTACATATTCCGGCTTGTTAATCACATAGGCTGTTATACCAACGGCAGCCAAACACCATGTACCATGATTATGAATAAGGTTAAAAGTTTCTTTACAATCCTGGGTAAAGTATTTCATAATAGGGACGAACAAATGCTGTTCAATAGTAGCACGGTCGTTCGCCGGGATAGCATTATAAGCCATATCATAACCCTGTATTACGGTTACCTGCCAAACAAAATCATTTAAACATTGCCAGAATAATTTGCCAGGTATTTGATTGCTTTTTTGTTTGGGATGCTTTGGCCATTGTTCGTATTGTGATGCATACAACAAAAGCATGTTCTTGATATAGGTCGCGTATTTAGGCTCGCCGGTGATCTGAAAAGCTGTACCACAGGCTAAAATATTTGCGGAGTTATTTTTATGCTGTTCGTGCGTGTAACCTCCGGCTCCATCTTTGGGTACCGGTACATCCATTTTTTCGGACAGCGCCTTATCGGCTTTAGCTTTAATTTCCTGATAGGATTTTTTGAGCAGCGGATAATCATTGCAGCCTGCTTTAACAGCCGGAATATTACCGGCCGTCAGCATTAGGTTTGGGTGTGTTTGCGCTTGCGAAGTAGCCGTATAGAGCAAGAAACAAAGCGCAAGAAATAGCTTTTGAGAAAATTTCATATCAATTGTAGGCTATTGCTTATTAACTATTTGGTTAGCTGCAAAAGCTGTGCGCGCCACCTGTAAAACTTCGTCAAGGTGCGAAGCCATGGCGTTTTCGGCAGCATCAATATCCTGCTCTTCTATCGCCCTTAAAATATCGCGGTGTTCTTTCATGGCCAGTTTACCACGGTCTTTACCGCATATCTGGTTCTCAATAATGTTCCTGATCAGATCGGGGATGAGCGCGATCATCATCGATTCGATTACCGAGTTCTTGGTAGCTTCCGCGATCTTGATATGGAACAACATGTCTTCTTCAACCGCATCTAAACCCTGTGATATTTTTAGCTCATAATCAGCAAGAGCTATTTTTAAGGCATGCAGGTCTTCGGCTGTCCGTCTTTCGGTCGCCAAACGTACAGCGTCCAGTTCTATGTAATAGCGGGCTTCAATCAGGGCGCTAAAATCGTCTTTGTTAAACTTGATGATATCACTGATCAGGTTATCTAATACCTTAATACTTAAACCAGAAACATAGGTGCCACTTTGTGGTGATGTTTTTAACAAGCCGTAAAACTCAAGCTTTAATATGGCCTCGCGAACATAACTGCGGCCAACACCAAACCTTTCCGAAAGTTGTCTTTCAGCAGGTAACCTGTCGCCGGGTTTTAATTGCCCGGATGTAATTAATTGCTTTAACTGAAGGATGATCTTATCTGTGGGAGATTCAACCTGAAGTGCCTGTATGTTTTTAATAATGTTTTTCACTGGTTATGTTTTTGGATTACCAATAATTGGTTCACCAAAATTATGAGTATTTTTTTAATTACCAAATTACTTTTGCAAAATAAAAATGCTGTCTTGATAAGGCTCAGTTTTATTGTATAGGTTATTTTATAGTTGATTTCCTTTTTTATAATTAAATAAAACTGATAATGATTGAAAAGATTTGGTTTTTAATTATTAATAATTACTTTTGGTTAACCAATAATTGGTTTACCAATTAACCAATGCCTTTATTATATATGAAAAAGAAAAAATTACTTAAACTAAGTAGCGTTAATTGTTTTTTTGAGCGGTTATTTTCTCTTCCAATTTTCAAATTGGAAACAGCGGATACAAATCATTATTCAATTAAACAACAAAAAACTAAACCCTGGCTTATAACAGGTATTTTACTCCTTGTTTTTATCTCATCGGCTTATGCGCAAAAGATACAGGTAGCCGGTATTGTAAAAGATGACAAAGGCGAAGCGCTTATAGGTGTTGCGGTAAGAGTTAAAGGAGCAACCGGAGGAACAGCGACAGATGTTGAAGGGCGATACAAAATATCGGTTAATAATACTAAGGCGATACTTGTATTCACTTATATAGGATACACAACTGTTGAAGAGTTGGTTGCTGGGCAAACTACACTGAATGTGACTATGACGGGCCAAGCCAACAACCTGAACGAAATTGTTGTGATAGGTTATGGAGAGGTTCGCCGCCGGGACCTGACCGGAACCGTAGGCACTGTTGATATTGCTGGCCTTAGCAAAGCTCCCGTAAAATCATTTGATGATGCATTGGCTGGCCGGGTATCTGGCGTACAGGTTACATCTCCGGATGGGCAACCGGGCAACTCACCGGGTATTGTTATCAGGGGAGGCAATTCTGTTACGCAGGATAACTCGCCACTGTACGTTGTTGATGGGTTTCCGATCGAGAATTATACCAATAACGCGATCGAAACTTCTGATATCGAATCTATAGAGGTTTTAAAAGACGCGTCTTCCACAGCAATATATGGTGCAAGGGGCGCAAATGGTGTAATTATTATTACCACTAAAAAGGGTAAAAGCGGAGCCCCGGTAGTTACTTACTCGGGCTATTATGGCATACAACAAAATACCGGTAGTGTGGCTGTAATGGATCCCTATAATTATGTAAAGTATCAGTTAGAGGTAGACTCATTAGCCAATAGTAAACTATATGATATTTATTACCCGGTTGCTAACCCTACCGGAACCCGGAGTTTAGAGAGTTATAAAGATGCTCCGGGTATTGATTGGCAAAAGCAAATTTTCCGTAAAGCTGCTATGCAAACTCATGCGCTTTCTATCAGAGGAGGAAATAAGGATACAAAATATTCTATATCCGGTTCATATTTGGGGCAAGACGGTACGATCATAGCATCCGGCTATAAACGTTTTCAAGGACGATTTGTATTAGATCAAAATGTTACTGATAAGCTTAAGGTAAGCGTTAATACTAACTATAGTTACCTGCAAACCAACGGAAGGCAGATAGGGGGAGATTACTCAACATCTGACGCTACTTTGGTGAGTGCCTGGCGTTACAGGCCCCTGGCAGGCCCTAACGAAGATTTGAACTCGTTACTTACCGGAGCCCAGGATCAGGATGTAGTTTCATCAACTAATTATCAGTGGAACCCTGTGCTCACTTTGCAAAACGAATTGCGTAACCGTTTTACCAAAATACTTACTACAAACGCAGCTATTGATTACTCCATAATTCCGGAGCTTAGGCTTAAAATTACAGGTGGTATTAATTCAAGTAATGTAGAGTATGATGTGTTTAATAATTCTCAAAGCCGTTTAGGGAGCCCGTTAAGTCCTTTGGGTAATGGCGGCCCTAATGGCTCGGTACTTAATACTCAGGTAACCGATCTGGTTAATGAAAATACGCTTACCTATAATAAGGTATTCGCTAAAAAGCACACCGTTAATGTTGTTGCAGGGTTTACCATAAGTCAAAACACTACCTCAACCAATGGGGGCGGAGCTATATTGGTTCCAAACGAAAGTTTAGGAATAAATGGGCTATCGCAAGGTACAGCGTTTTCAATAGCAAGTACAAAAACAGCCTATACATTAGCCTCTTTTTTAGGGCGTGTTAATTACAATTATAGTTCGAGGTATTTAGCCACTTTAAGTTTCCGTAGCGATGGTTCATCAAAATTTTTGGGAGATAATCAGCAGAGTTACTTTCCTTCCGGCGCATTAGCATGGCACATCAGCGAAGAGCAATTTGCCAAAAAAATAAGCTTTCTTTCGGATGCTAAATTGCGCGGCAGCTATGGTGTTATTGGAAATAACCGGGTACCGCCCACAGCCGCCTATGCCTTGCTGGGACAAGGGGGGGCCGGAGGCGCGTATACACCGGGCAATACCTATATCAGCGGAGCATACCCGCTAAATCTGGCTAACCCGAACCTGAAATGGGAAAATACAACAGAAACAGATCTTGGGCTTGATCTGGCATTTTTTAACTCGCGGATAATTCTAACAACAGATGTTTACAATAAAAAAACTACCGATCTGTTATTGAATGCTTCATTGCCAGGCACAACCGGCTACCTTACAGCTTATGAAAACATTGGGGCAACGCAAAACAAGGGTCTGGAGTTCTTGCTATCTACAGTAAACGTAGCATCTAAAAACTTCAACTGGTCAAGCTCGTTCAATATTTCGTTTAATCGTACCAAGGTTTTAGAGTTAACATCGGGCCAACCATATTTATTAACCATCCAAAAATGGGCTAATAATAATATAGCAGCAAGCCCTGGCTTTATTGCTCAAATAGGCCAACCGGTTTCTATGTTCTATGGCTTGGTTTCTGATGGTGTTTATCAAAATAGCGATTACACACAGCCAACACCAGGCACTTATGTGTTAAACCCCGGCTTGCCAACATATGGAACAACCGCGCTCAAAACCCCCGGTGCCTGGAAATTTAAAGATCTTAATAACGATGGTGTAATAGATGTTAACGATCTGACGGTTATCGGTAACCCCAACCCTAAATTTTTTGGAGGCTTTTCTAACAACTTTACTTACAAAGGTTTTGATCTGAATATATTTTTCCAGTTTGTATACGGTAACCAGATCATGAATATTAACCGCATTCTTTTAGAAGGTGGTGGTGGTGTATCGGCTACGGTAGGTGCTAATCAGTTTGCTACCTATGCAAACCGATGGGAACCTGATAATCCCAGCAATACTTACGCGAGGGCGAATGCTGGTGGAAGTGCGCCAAATTTTTATGCTTCGCGCGATGTTGAAGACGGTTCGTTTTTGCGATTGAAAACAGTGAACCTGGGGTATACTTTTAGCAATAAGCTTGTTAAAAAAGTGAATGTGAAAAGCGTAAGGGTATATACATCGGCACAAAACTTATACGTATGGACAAAATATTCAGGCTTAGATCCCGAGGTTAATTCATACCCCGGAGCTTTAACCGCAGGGTATGATTATTCGGCCTACCCACGGGCTAAAGTAATCACATTGGGAATGAACATTACGTTTTAACGATTAATAGAATACATACAATAGTTGCATACTATAAAAGATATCAAATGAAAAAGAGAATTGGAATAGTGATGTTGATCATAACCTTAAGTGGTTTAACATCATGTAAAAAATTTTTAACCCAGCTTCCTCAGGATTCTGTGGCTCCACAAACTTATTATAGCACAGCCGACCAATTGACAGCTGCTTTAATGGCTGTGTATGCCGAATTGGGCAATTCTGACGAGGCAACCTATTCGAGGTTTTTATCTTTGGAAGCTAATGCTTCAAATGATGAATATTATATCCGGAGCTCGAGTTCGGTAGCTGCCTCTGCTTATAATTCAAACTCATCATACGCCAACTTTACCAATTGTTGGAATGATCTGTACGAAGGTGTTGAACGTGCTAATCTGTTATTAGCCAGTTTGGATAGATCTCCGGTGGCGCAGTCCGTAAAGGACGAGATCAAGGGTGAAACTTTGTTTTTGAGGGCTTATTACTTTTTTATATTGGTAAGTTACTGGGGCGATGTTCCGCTAAAGCTGGAACCAACAAGTAGCGTAACGGACATTAACTATCCGCGTGTTCCTAAAAAGCAGGTTTATACCCAAATTATTAAGGATATGACTACCGCCGAGGGCTTGGTCAAAACATCAGTTGTTTGGAATAATTGCGGTAGAATATCAAAAACAGGTGTCGAAGGTATTTTAGCAAGAGTGTGTTTACATGCCGCCGGCCGCCTGGGCGATGCCTCTTATTATCAGCAGGCTCAAACCTGGGCACAAAAAGTTGTTACCGCTGGAGTTCATAGCTTAAATACGGATTACAAGCAAATTTTTATTAATGAAAGTCAAGACGTAGAAGATATCAAAGAATGCATTTGGGAAGTTGAATTTTATCAAGATGCAGCGGGTGTATACCGTAATTACGAGCGTTTTGGATCAACAATTGGTGTGCAAAACACCAATATCGATTTTGGCTTTATGCAGGGCCAGTATCAAACCCTGGGTACCTATTACAATTTATTTGGTAAAGGTGACTTAAGACGCGATTGGACAATTACCCCATACTACTATGTGGGCAATGACGCAGCCAAGGGAACAGCAACAACTTTGAGTACAGCAATATGGGGCCGCTATCTTGCCAAATGGCGCCGTAATTATCAAACTCCAAGTAACATGACCGTTAAAAACGTTGGCCCAACCAATTGGCCATTGCTTAGATACGCCGATGTATTATTGATGCTTGCCGAAGCAGATAACGAAATTAACGGCCCAACAACTACTAACGAGGGCTATGTTAACCAGGTTAGAGAACGGGCATACGGAACAGTACTATTAGGCCGTACTGTGGGTACAATAACCATAGCTACCGCGGGTACCGGTTATACCGCGGCACCAATTGTTACCATTACAGGCGGTGGCGCTACCAAAACCGCTACAGCTACCACTACAATAACAAGCGGTAAAGTTACAGCTATTAGCATTACCGATCCGGGAAGCTTTTATACATCCGTGCCTACGGTTACTATAACCAGCGCCAATGGTGTAGGTAGTGGCGCAACGGCTACAGCAACCCTTACCAACTTAACAGATGCCGATCTATTGCCTGCACAGTACTCAAGTAAGGCCGTGTTCCGCCAAACTATAATGGATGAGCGCTCGCGCGAGTTAGGTGGCGAAGGGCACCGTAAACTTGACCTTGTGCGTTGGGGTACATTTTTAAGTGTTATGCAAAACCTGGCCGCCATTATCCCGGTACAGGCGCCAAGTGCTAATGCCACTTCAACCTATGGTTATACCGGGCGCACAAGTGCCGCGCAGCCCTATAAAAATGTTACGGCAAGGGATACTGTTTTCCCTATACCTATTGGTGAGTTAACGCTTAATCCGGGTATACCTTTCAGTGCCCAAAATCCGGGGTGGTAATTATATTTTCATCATTTAAAACAAGCTATCATGAAAAAACTGTTTTATTGTATTGCAAGCGTTATTGTAACGTTTGCAATAGCATCATGCTCAAAAAACGAAGCTAATGTAGTTTCGGCTGGTCAAACTAATATCGCATTTGATGCGAAGAATAATACCAGTGTTTTTACAACAACGGTGCTTCCTAAAGATATTCTTGATCTTTCATTATGGTCCTTATCTGTCCCCGTTGATTCTAATGGCGGTAATACAGGTAGCGCTACCACCATAAAAACCAGTGTTTTAAATTCGACGTATACATCATCTTATTTTTATACCAGCTCAGATAACGGGGTGGTATTCTGGTGTCCAACGGATGGTGCGACAACGTCACCCGGTCAGGGTTCTGATCATCCGCGTACAGAATTACGTGAAACCCTTAATTGGACAATGGCAGCAAAAGGAAAACTTCAATCAACCCTGGTAGTAAACAGGCATCCAATTGATACGGCTGATATCATCATCGGTCAGATACATTGCAGTAATACCTATAGTGGTGTTCCGTTTGTGATGCTGCATTTAAAGGATGGTATAATTCAGGTGGTGATCAAGCAATCATTAACGGCTAGTATATACCATAAACAGAATTTGATTTCTGGCATATCAACTGGTACAAAAATCTATTATTCTATCTATACCAACGGAGCTACAATCTATTTTAATGTGATCACAACCCCTCCGGGTGGTAGTAGCACCACATCAACCTGGCAAGATGCCGTGCCAACAGCCTTTAGTTCATCAAGCGTTCAGGTACATTTTGCGGCTGGCGACTACGTGCAAGAGCATACACCTAACGATGGTCTGTTCCCAAACAGTACAGATGGCGGAAGGGTTACCATGTATAACTTAACCATTACACACTATTAAATAAAAGATAAGGTATAAAAAAGGGGAGAAGTATCCGATACTTCTCCCCTTTACCGAAAATAGGATAGTTAATTAGTGATTGATCAGCAATCGTATCATAGATTGATTATTGATCTGAACAAAGTAAACGCCAGGCATGTAGTTGCCGTTTAACGCAACGTTTAACGATCCGTCATTCCCATGGAAAGAATTGGTTTGAAGTGTTTTGCCAAACGAGTCCACTATCTTTAAGTCAATATCCTTATTCAACAGGTCAGAAGTCAGTTTAACTGAGAACTGTTTAGTAGTTAAAGGATTAGGGTAAAGAACAATGTTCTCGGGTAATACAATTGTTGAAACCTTGGTATCCTGAACAGCAGAAGCCATTGAGTTACCAATTCCAAACGCACTGTATCCGCTTGGTTCCGTTCCATAAATCAACTGGCCCTGGTAGTAAACAGTGATGTTGCTGTTTTCTTGCATTGCACTGTGTGGTAAATACGAGAAATCATTGGTCATGTTAAATGCAGACCAATCAGTTTTACTAATGCGGTACTGAACATTGCCTGATGTACTTAGCGGATTTAAGGTTCCGGCAGATGCATTGAACGATAGCTCAAAATAGGTATCTGCATTGGTCAATACCGGCGATAAGGATACGAACCTCCCGCTAACCATATTGTTACCCAACTTAGCATAATCAATAAAATAATTTAATCCTGCTGTTCCTTCTTTTGTAAACCAATATCTTACTTTAATATCGCTATAATTAAGTGGAGTATTCCCCGTGTTATTTAAAGCAAGATAAGTACTGATGGTATTATTGCCGGAGTTTTGACTTTGATAGGCTACATTAACCTTAGTTATTGCCGGGGTAACCACAGGCTCCTGACCGTATATTAATTGCCCATTACGGTAAAGGGTAATATGCGGATTGGCTGTATAACTACTTGGGTTACCCTGATAAGAATAATCATCAGCTTCTAATAAATTCGACCAATCTTTATTGGCGAGCCTTGTTTGGATTGGCCCCGAATTACCATGAGCAGCAAGTGTAGCATTGGTTGTAAAGCTATATTCAATATAACCTAAAGCTCCATTTCTTGGCTGATCAGAAGTAACATACTTCATGCTGATGTTATTATTACCCATTTGAGCATAATCTATCCAGGTGTTTATGCCGGCAAAATTTTCGGCAGTAAACCAGTAACGTGCGGTTAGTTGGTTATATGCAACAGCAAGGGAATCATTGTTTACAATTTTAAGATATGGCTTGATGTTGTTATTACTTAACTGTCCGTTATCGCCATCCTGAGCTAATATCTGAATATTAAGGCCGCGCACAATTAGGGTTTGGGTTAAGGAAGTGAAAGCAAATTGAGAGTTGCCCTCTTGTATTGCTTTAAATGATACGGTACCTGCCCCGGTAATGTGTACAGTACCGTTAACTACGGTCGCAACCTGATCATTACTACTTTTAAATGTTACCGGCAAACCAGAGCTTGCAGTCGCCGAAAGCGTAAAATCGGCATCGCCAATAGTTTTGGCTGGCAGTGGATTAAAGGTAATGGTTTGTGGTCTTCCAAATACTGTAAGTTGTTGGCTTACAGCCGTAGCGGTATCAATAAACTCATTTCCGGTTTGTGTAGCCGTAATAATGGCTGTACCGGCGCTTTTTAAATGCACCTTCCCGTTAAATATTGCAGCTACCAGGGTATCCGAACTTGAGTACGTAATAGTTAAACCCGAACTTGCTTTCGCATCGGGATCAAAGTCGGCATCGCCTAGTGTTTTGTTAGGAAGCGGAGCAATGGTGATGATCTGCGATTGTTTGTTCACTATAAGTTGCTGACTTACGCTGCCAGCAGCATTAAACTTAACATTACCTGGTTGCGATGCAGTAATAATTGCCGTTCCGGGATGGCGCGCAAAAATATAGCCGTTCGCATTGGTAATAGCCACCAGCGTATCCGAACTGCTGAGTATTACCGGCAAACCTGAACTTGTAGTAGCGCCGGCGCTAAAAGCGGTATCTCCTACTGTTTTTACAGGTAAAGGGTTAAAGGTGATGGTTTGATCGTATTTAGTTACTGTTAATGGCTGGCTTACGGCTGGAGCTGCATTATAATTTGCGTCGCCAGCCTGTTTTGCTGTAATGGTTGATGTACCTGCCGCCTTAATGTGAATCTTTCCGCTTATTATGGTGGCCACTGTTGTATCCGAACTACTTAGCGTTACGGGCAGGGTTGAGCTTGCAGTAGCCTGCGCATCAAAATCAGGAACGCCTACTTTTTTGTCGTCAATAGCAGCAAATGTAATAGCTTGCGTGTTTTTCACACTGGCCAACGCGGTTATCTGTGGCGTAGTGAGTACATAATTATATATCCTTACTTCATCAAGCATACCTTTGTACGGCGCAGGTTTATTAGTTGTGGCTAAAAACTCCAACTCACCAATATTGCCAAGTACCAGGGCACTTGCCTCGCCAATGCCTGAGTTGGCTTTGGTAATGGCTACAGACCCAGCCAAAGCACCGTTCATGTACATCAATAGCTTTTTGTTGGTTACATCGCGAACAACCACAACGTGTACCCAGCTATTGGTAAAGAAAGGAATCGCGTTAACCTGCAACTCGTCTTTCCCGCCTCCGCCTGCATCGTTATCATCATCTATCGCGAATCGGATCTGTTTGTTTTTAAATTCTATGTCAAACCTTTTGCCTAACGCGCCAGTTGTGGCGTTTTTGGTGATAGAGCCTTTACAAAGCAAATAGGCACTGGTATTATTATCCTGAGGAAGCAACGTTGCAGGTGCTTTCATCCAAAACGAAACAGAAAATGAACTTTTATCCAGGTACAATTGATCCTGATTAGGGATGCGTACCACATAGATACTTGGATCGGCAGTGGCAAAATCGAGTCCGTTTTTCAATTTACCGGTGATACGTACACTTTGATTATCAGCATCCAAACCTATTGTAGCGGTATTGGCGTAGGCGGTAGAGTCTGTAACCTGGCTTGTTCCCGCATCAAGCGGCTCATCAAAAGCATAATAGCCAACCAAACCTTGCGGGATAATTGGTGGCGTACGGAACGACCAAACCTGACCTACAGCCGAGCCTTTGGTATTTACCGCGTCAACACGCCAATAATAGGTTGTATTATCTAATAACACACCTGTAGTATAGGATGGAGCCACTGCATAGGCAACATCGGCCTGCTTAATTAAGTTGGCCGGATCGGTACCCAGGTACACCGAGTAAGTTACGGTGTTGGTACTGCCCGTCCATTTTAAGGGCAATTTACCTGAGGTTAAAGCCGCATACTGGAACCCATTTACAGGTGTTGGATTAGCTGTGACAGCTGGTGCCGATGGAATGGGTGGCGTTGTGATAGATACGATGGAACTATATGCCGAAACATCAGTTGCATTAACAGCCTTTACACGGTAATAGTAAGTTGTATTTGGAGTAAGGCCTATGTTATCCGAATAAGTGGTGGCATCAGCGTTAGGATGGGCAACATCGGTAAAGGTAGTGCCGTTAGCAGATCGCTCTATAACAAAACTGGTTTCATTGGTTGAGTTATCTGTCCATGTTAATTTTACTGTACTACCGGCTGGTACTTCCTGCGAGGTAGCGGTTAGCGCCAAACCAGTAGGCGGCTTAACAAATACAGGTGGCGGATTATCTACCAATGAGTTGATATAAACCTCAATATTCAGGTATCGCGGATCTTCTGTACTGAAAGCAATAGCATCCGATTTGTCATTCTTATTTAAGCCATGAGCAGTTTCCCACGCATCTGGCATACCGTCGCTGTCGCTATCTAACGGGGCCGGAGCACCAAAAATATTGCCTAAGCCGCCATTAGAAAATGGCAGGTCGGTTTCGCGGTACACATACATGCCTTTAGTTCCTTTAGATGCCACTTCGCTAATCATCAAGCTGTCAACCTGGTCGCGGCGTGGATACCATGCACCAACGCTATCTATGGCATGCTGGTAAGCCTGCTCGGCGGTCATGATCGGATTTGCCGTTGGGTAAGCGAAAGGCTGTTGTTTAAATGCATCGCCGGTTATGCCGGGATACCCTACAGTGTCAAACGGCACTACCGCGCCATCTAAAATTCCGTTCTTATTATTATCAAAGTAGTTGCCCGAACCATAGATATTAAATGTCCCGGTTCCGCGAGAGAATGGTGTAGTTTTACTTGATGGTGTAAGAGGCCCGCCGCAAAAGTAATTATTGATCACATTCACTTCAGACACACCTGCCGAACCACCCATAATATAGGCATCGCCAGCCCAGTCATAATTAAAATCCTGATCTAAACGATGGCCATTACCCCAATCGTAAACCACGTTGTTCACAAACTCATTTACACCTTTTACTTTTGGGTTACGGGTTTTATTGCTCATATACAAATTTTGGAGCAAGCTTACCCTGCCCCCATCAGGTGTTTGGATAAGCCCTCCGGCCGAATGGTTTTCTCTGAATAAACCCTGACCGATAATGGAATTTTGAATGGTGATATTATCAGGCGAGTTGCCCTTGTTATCCCAGTTGATAGAAAAATTCTCATCCATACCCCATGAAACCGAAAGGTGGTCGAAAATAATGTTTCTGCCATGAGCCAAACCGGTTGCGTCATTTCCTGAATTACCGGTAGCGCCCAGGCGTACCCTTAAAAAGCGACAAATGGTATTATCGGCACCGGTAAAACTTATGCCTTTGTTAAAAAATACAATGCCATCACCGGGGGCGGTTTGGCCTGCTATGGTAATGTTTGATGCAACGGCCAGATCGGTTGATAACCGAATGATACCGCCCACTGCAAATACCACAATGCGCCCTGATTTACTCACCGCATCTCTGAAAGATCCGGTACCGCTGTCGTTAAGGTTGGTAACTACATATACTTCTCTGGTGGCAGCACCGCGAGCACCGGGAGCAAATTTGCCAAAGCCCATAGCACCCGGGAAGGCAGGGGTTTGGGCCTTAGCCTGCCAGGCAATTAAAAGGACTATCAGTATTAGCTGACAGCGTTTAAAAAAAGTAAAAATGTTCATATATAATTGGTTTTTGGTTAGTGAAGTGGTTGGATAGAAAGCAATGATGTGCAGACGATGCCTGTAGAAAGATAAATTATGAAGGTGCCGCCCCTACGTCAACACGTATTAGAACAGCCCATCCAGAACGCGTAACGCGCCTGAACAATGCAGGAATTTTCATGGTAAACAGGTTATATAATTGTTTACAATAATAAAGAGAAGATCAATTGAAGGTTTTTAATAATTGACAAAAGATGTTCAATTATTGATAATTATAAGCAAGTCTGTTTCTTTTTACTTTATGTTTTGGTATAACTCACGGAGTAAAATGCCAAAAGCGCATAATACCCTCTCCTCAATATATCCTGATATTTATAACTACCAATTATTGCTTTATTGCCCCAAAACCTGATGGCAATAAATGCGACCTAATTATAGATCAGATGTCTCAGGAAGAATTAATAGTTTTAATTCAAAAAGGTGATATAAAAGCGTTCGATAAGTTTTATAAAGACAATTGGAGGCCATTATACCACATGGCTTATCGCTCAACAGGTTCGGTTGATGATGCAAAAGACCTGGTTCAGAATGTGTTTATAAGTTTCTGGAACAATAAGGAGAACATCGAAGTTAGCCGGTTCCATGTCTCATACCTTTTTACATCGCTAAAAAACGGTATTACCAATCTTTATAAAAAGGCCGAAGTAAGAAGGCATTATTCAGAAGAAACAATTGAACGTGATCCGGTTTATACTGTTGAAGATGATTACCTGGCTAAAGAGCTTGCCCAAACATTGCAAAACCGCGTAACATTACTGCCTGATAAAATGCAACGGGTGTTTGTATTGTCCCGTTATCAGCATTTATCAATTAGTGAAATATCCCAATCCCTCAATATTGCCCCCCGTACAGTGAAAAATCAACTGTCAACCGCATTAAAAATTCTTCGCACAGCTGTGTGCATTATTGCACTCTTTTATTTTTTTTAAAATAAATCTGGTACCTCTGCCCAACTTACTTGTATTAGTATACAAAAGGCAAATACCACCTCTGCAGTGCGTGTTTCAAACCTAAATTTAATATATAAATGTTTAAAAAGGCTAAACCTGATAGAGCTCCAATAAATGGCGACGATCACTTGTATGATGAACATGCAATGGCTGCCATTGAAAAAGACATGCTCAAAAATATCCACCTGCAAATTAACGGGACTGGATATTTTTTTAAGCATCAAACGGTAATTTATGCTTTAGCGGCATCTGTTTTACTGGTTTGTGCTATTGGTTTTTTATTTTTTTATAGTAATCAATCGCAAAAGTTGATCACCGTAACTGCTGATAGAGGGCATATATCGATAGTGTCGTTGCCGGATGGATCAAAGGTTTGGCTAAACTCGGGTTCAACGCTGGCGTATCCCGCAGTATTTGGTAAGATCAGATCGGTAGAGTTGGTAAATGGTGAGGCTTTTTTTGATATCCGGCATAATCCAAAGCATCCTTTTGTAGTGCATTATGGAGATATGCATGCCCAGGTTTTAGGTACAAGCTTCAATATTAAATACTATAAAAAGTTGAATGATGTACGCATAACCGTTGTAACCGGATTAGTTGAAGTGGGTAATACAAAGCAGAGCTTTGGTATGATAAGCCCGGATAAAGAGATCATCTACAATCAAAAAACCAGCTTCCATAATGCGCGCCCTATCAACTCGCATAAGGTAGCCGCGTGGAAAGCCCGCGAGGTTAACCTGTACGATGTTCCGTTTGAGGATCTGGTGCTTACTATTGAAAACGTATATAGTGTAAAAGTAAAATACGACCGTGAAAAAATGAAAGATATAATTACAACCATACATTTTTCAAGTTCGGATGATATAAAGGAAGCGCTTGAAATTATAAAAACTATTCATGGTTTAAACTATACCATAAACGGGAAGGAGGTTGAATTGAAGGATTAAGATTAACCTGGTACAGATAAACAACACCCGGGCCTAAGCTTACGGGTATTGTTTGAGTTTAT
The DNA here is from genome assembly GCF_039921305.1 of Mucilaginibacter sp. Lineage (GTDB taxonomy): Bacteria > Bacteroidota > Bacteroidia > Sphingobacteriales > Sphingobacteriaceae > Mucilaginibacter. Next base: position 90,176 of record NZ_JBDSCA010000015.1, on the reverse strand, counting down.
TAAATGTAGCTATTGGAAAAGGGTCTCAAGCTAACCCAATGGCATACATAGTTTTAACAAGTAAAACTTTACAAATATGATAAAAAAATCAACTCAATTATTCGTTTTTTTTATGAAATTATCGATGATTGCAATAATTGGTTCACTGGCGTTTGGTGAATTGCTGTTTGCAAAAAGTGCAAGCAGCCAAATTGCTAATTCTACAGTTACCGTTAGTATAAATAGTGATGCGCTAAAAGCTTCGATAGAAAGTATAGAAAAGCAAACCCGGATAAAATTCTCTTTCAACTCTTATGATCTGGACGGGTATAATACCGAGGCGCACAATTATTCGAACGAGACACTGGCTCAGATTTTAAAATGCCTGCTAAACAAAACGCAACTTGATTATAAAGAAATTAATAACAGTATCGTAATATATGCTAAAGCTGCAAATACTGTTAATACCACACCCAGTACAATCATTAATGCCGAAAAGGCTAATATAAATATAAAGGGTAAAGTGACCGATGACAACGAGCCATTACCCGGGGTATCAGTAAAAATTGACGGCACATCAACCGGAGTACTTACCGATCTTAATGGTAATTATAGTATTAGTGTGCCCGATAATGCTGTGCTTGTTTTTACTTACATAGGTTATGCTACACAAAAGGTTAATGTAGGTAGCCAAAGCACAGTTAATGTAAATATGATAGCCGAATCCAAATCGTTGAATGAGGTTGTTGTGGTAGGATACGGTGTTCAAAAAAAATCGGATGTAACGGGTTCAATTACCTCCATATCCGCGCAAGCGTTAAAAGATGTACCTGCGGCAAATTTAGTTCAGGCTTTACAGGGACAGGGAACTGGTATTGATGTGCAAAAAAGCGGAGGTAACAGTCACCCGGGCTCTGTGCCATCCATCATTATAAGGGGAACACGATCTAAACAAGCATCCAACGATCCTTTATTTGTTGTGGATGGTATCCCCTTCACCGGTAATATTCAGGATTTAAACCTGGACGATGTTGCTTCGGTTGAGGTTTTAAAGGATGCTTCGTCTACTGCTATATATGGCTCACGCGGCGCAAATGGCGTTATATTGATAACTACCAAACGTGGTAAAATAGGCGAACCTGTGGTTACCTACAGCGCTTATGCGGGGTATTCAAAACCAATTGCCCAATATAATGTAATGAATGCCGATCAATATGCTTTGCTGAAAAAATGGGCTTATTACAATGCCGCGGCCGCAAATCCTTTATATACCAGTCCTGATGATCCACGTATATTAACAAGCGGTGCCTTTGGTGCGCAAGAATTAACATCGCTACAAACGGGCCGCAATACCAACTGGCAAGATCTGATCTATAAAAATGGTTTTCTTACCAACCACCAAATAGGTGTTTCTGGCGGAACAGAGAAAACGAAATATGATATATCTGCAGGTTATTATAATGAAACCGGTATTTATGGCGGTCAGCAATTTACACGTTATTCTATTAAGGTAAGCTTAGATCAAAACATTGGTAAAAGCCTGAAAATTGGCTTGAGTTCACTAAATAACCTGACTTATATTGATGGTGAAAATGCTAACCCATTGGGTCAGGCTTTAAGAGCGAGCCCATTGGCAACTCCTTATGATGACGTAACCGGAGCTTTAGTAGGCTATGTGAACGGTAGCGCAAACCAGGTTTGGAACCCTTTGGCTAACCTTGTTCCGGGAGCTTCGGTTGAAACCCGTAAACGTTTAGGAACTTTTACAACAGCTTACGCCGAGCTAAACCTGGCACCGGGTTTAAAATACAGGTTTAATGGAGGTGCTGAAATTAAGCCGGAGGTTTATGGTAATTTTTATGCGGCTGCCACTTATAATAACCAGGGCGCGCAATCATCGGCAAACAATCAAAGCAAATACAACTACAATTACACGATCGAAAACATCATCACCTATGATAAGGTGATCGCTAAAAAACATCATATCAGTTTTACGGGTTTGTATAGCTTGCAGGAAAATCAAAGCCAGAATAACTCTTTTAGTTATAACAATTTACTATCTGATGGTGTACAGTATTTTAACCCGGCCGTTGGCTCAAATTTAACAGGCACGGGTTCTTATGCCATGTATGATCTGATATCGTACATGGGCAGGTTAAACTATGGTTATAATGATAAATATTTATTTACGGTAACCTTGCGTTCTGATGGTTCGTCAAAACTGGCACCGGGTAATAAGTATCATTTGTTCCCTTCTACAGCATTTGCCTGGAACGTATTAAAAGAGCCTATTTTTAAAGATTCCAAAATTTTATCAAACTTAAAAATTCGCCTAAGCTATGGCGACGTGGGTAATGCGGCTATCAATCCATATCAAACATTGGGTGGCTTATCAACAGTTACCTATAATTATGGCACCAAAAATACCATTGGTGCGTATCCAACAAGCGCCCCGAATACCAACCTGGACTGGGAATACACACGTACATTAAATGCCGGTATTGATTTTGGACTATGGGGAGATAGAGTTACCGGTAGTGTAGATGCTTATCACGAGTTTACCCGCTCACTATTGTTACCCGAAACCTTGCCGCCAACATCGGGCATACCTAACGCGGTTTTAACCAATGTTGGAAAATCAGAGAACGTAGGGATCGAGATCAATTTGAATACAGTTAACATTGCCGCTAAAGGGAAACGTGGCTTTAGCTGGAACACTAATTTCAACATTACATTTAACCGTGGCAAAGTAACCGAGTTAGCTAATGGAACTACAGTTGATATCTCCAACAATTTATTTGTGGGCCAGCCGCTGGGTGCCATATTTGATTATAAAAAGGTAGGCATATGGCAAAATACAGCAGCGGATACTGCTTTAGCTAAAAAATACGGATTGACCATTACGGGTGGCCAATCAGTTATTGGTTCTATAAAAGTGTTGGATCTGAATAACGATAACAAGCTTGATGCTAACGACAGGATGATCATCGGTACAGATCAACCCTTATTTTCTGGGGGTATCACTAATCGCTTCGGTTATAAAGGGTTTGATTTTACCGTAGTAGCAGCATACCGTGTAGGCGGCACCCTAACCTCGCAAATTTATCAAAGCGGTAGCTTTTTGAATACCCTGCAAGGCAACTATAATAATTTGAACTATAGCTACTGGACACCAACCAATCACGAAAATTATTTTCCTAAGCCTACCAACGCGCTTACCAATACGCAGTATTCATCAACGCTCAGTTATTTTAGCGCAACTTATGTAAAGATCAGGAGCATTAGCTTGGGATATGTGCTGCCTAAATCTTTAATCACTCACATAGGTGCAAAATCGCTAAAAGTTTACGCTACGGCGCAAAATCCATTCACGCTATTTTCGCCATACAAAAATATTTTCCATGGGATAGACCCTGAGTCTGCCGGAAAATTGGGCGAAGATACCCCCGCAACATGGTCCATGACGTTTGGAATTAATTTAACTCTCTAATTAAACAGTTATGAAAAGAATACCTATATATCTATTAGCCGCGCTGATCATCATATCAATCAATTCGGGTTGTAATAAAAAGCTGGAAGAAACACCTATATCCAACTTAACGCCCGGTTTTTTTAGTACTCAGCAAGGTTTTCAAGCCGGGTTGGATGCCGCTTACGCGGGTTTCCGCACAATTTACGGCCCCGATTCGTATTTTGAATTGAGTGTTGGCGGTACAGATGAATTTCAGGCCGGGGTTGATGGTACCGCCGCGCTGGTAAGGTATAACAGTGGTTATACTACTTCGGACGGTACCGTTTCCGGGATATGGAAAAATTGTTATACTTACATTAACACCTGTAATGGCTTAGTTGATAATGCACCTGCTTTAAGTGGCATTGACGCAACCACTAAGAATGAAATGGTTGCCGAAGCCAAATTCTTACGTGCCAACTACTATTTTATACTGGTGCAAAATTGGGGTGACGTTACGCTAAACCTCCATTTTCAAAGTTCGCCTACGTTATCGGCCACGCGTGATAAAGCAGCCGATGTATACAACTTTATTATTCAGGATTTAACAGATGCCATAGCAGCCTTACCTGCTACGCCGCAAACCACGGGGATACTTCCAGGCAAGGCAACAAAAATCGCCGCTATGCATGTGCTGGCTAAGGTTTACTTGACGCGTGGGTACTCAGCGTCAAAAAAAAGTGACGATTTTAAAAATGCGGCTACAACTGCAACAAGCATTATTAATACCGTTGCACCCGCAGGCGGTGCAAAGCTTTTGCAGGATTTTGGGAAAGTTTGTGCTCAGGGTAATGAAACCAATACCGAAGTTTTATGGGCGGTTGAACACACTTCAAGCCTGGCTTATAATGGTTCGTCAGCACAAAACAATAGCGGTCCTGATAATTTGTATGTTCACTTGTTTGTTCCCAGGTATGAACTACAACCAGGTATGCAGCGTGATGTTGTTGATGGCCGGCCATATGCGCGGGTAATGCCAACCCGCTGGCTTACCGATACCGCTTTTAAAGATAAAACCAATGATACCCGTTACTTTAAATCGTTTCAATCGGCATGGATAGCCAATAATGCTGCTACTATACCAAAAGATGCGAGTAATAAACCAAAGTATACCGTTGGCGATACGGCAATATGGATGCCAGCTGTTGAACTCACTGCAACCCAAATAGCCAAATATCGTTACCAGGTATTGGTGCCAAGCAAGTATGTGAATACGCTTTATCCTACTATGATAAAGTACTATGATGATAAACGCACCGATCAGAACGCGCCATCTATCCGCCCTATCATCATTTACCGCCTTGCCGAAACTTATTTAATAGCCGCCGAAGCTTTATTTATGGACAATCGCGCTGGTGAAGCCTTGCCTTACATTAATGCTATCCGCGAGCGTGCGGCATATCCAAACAGTAATACAGCTATCATGGATATTACCACAGCCGATATTACACTTGATTTTATTTTAGATGAGCGTTCGCGCGAGTTGTGTGGTGAGCTATCGCGTTGGCAGGATCTGGTTAGAACAGGTACATTATTGAACCGTGTTAAACTACATAATGCCGATGCGAGAGCAAATATTAAACCTTTCCATGTGTTAAGGCCAATTCCGCAATCGCAGATAGACGGGACAATTACCGGACCGGCGTATGATAACAGTCGATTTTTTGCCGGATGGAATTAACTATATAATTATTGAAGGATTTTATTTTTCTCAAGGCAGTAAATACAATGCCCCGGCTGGTTACCGGGGCTACTGCAAAGCCTACCATTAAGTTTAAAACAATATAATGTACTCCAAATCATTTAAAATATTAGCTCTTGCTGCTGTTTCGCAAGTTGGGTTTTTAGGCTTTGCAAAAGCGCAGACGCAAATTAAAGCCCGTGGAAATTCATCACACATTGCATATATCCATCAGGATACTTTGGCCGTTGTTAGGGGGAGTACCTATCAATATACAGTTGATACTCCCGAAGATAAGGGACTGGTTTCTACAAATCCTAATGTAAATCAACTGCTTTCAGAAGTTGCGGCAGCAGATGGCGCTATTCATAAATATGCGATCACAGATAAAAACGGAAATATCAAAAATGAAGGAGATGTTATAACCGGAGATCATTTTGTTGTTGCAACCGCCAATGGCAAAACAAACCAAAGCTATTTTATTGCAGTTGTGCCAGGAGCTTTAACCGGCAAGCTTATTTTACAAAAAGGCGCCGTTACAGCCAATACAAAAACAGCCTTAACCCTATACTTTACAGCGGGGCAACGTACGCCAGATGCTACTGTGAAACTGATTTTACCTGCCGGCATAAATGCCACTATGGATAACACAACAGTAAATGTTATTGGCCGTGGCGATGTGAAATTGAAAGATCTGGCAACACAATCCATAGGCCGTACAGGCACACATTATTCGTATACTAAAGTTGGCGATGTTAGCATAACCCCAACCGTTAATGGCGGCCAGCTTATAACTTTCAACCATCTTGATCTTCGCCCTGCTAATGGTGCCGATTTAAAGATCGTGTTTCAAAACATCGAATTAAAAAAAGTTGGAGATTATGTTTTTAGCGCCATGTACACCACATCGCAACCTCAGCAATTAAGCAGTTTGGGTAAAGGTACGGAGCAAGCCGTATTGAAAGTAACATCTACTATTGCAGGCTTTGAACGCGTTAGTGATCAGGATCTGCAATATCGTGAAACACCGGATACCTATACCAAAGCAAGTTTTAAATGGGGTGCAACACTTGCGGCGGCTCCTCAATTGATGCAATCAACAGATAAAGGCAAAACCTGGAAACCATCAGCTACAGCTAAAATAGATGTTAAAAATGCTATGGCTACCGTTTCGGGTTTATTGGCTAACCGTGAATATGCATTTAAACTTAAAGTTGCCAGTGGTGCTAATAAAGGTGAGTCAAACATAGCATGGTTTTATTCGGGTAAGTTAGATATCAAAAATTATGGGCTTAAAGGCGATGGCGTTGAAGATAATACTGATAAGATAAACGAAGCCATAGCCTACCTTGAACGTTTGGGTGGCGGTACTTTGTTTTTTAGTAAGGGTATTTATTCGGTAAGAACGGTTCACCTTAAAAGCAATGTTTATTTGTATGTAGATAAAGATGCTACCATACAAGCTCTTAAAGGGAACGATGCACCAGAAACCACTTGGTTTAGCGATAAAAAATATCGGTCGGGCTTATCACCTACAGATTCCGGCCCATACCAGGACCCTGAAAACTATATGACCAAGCAAGACGTTGGTCACCATTATTTTAACAACGCCATGTTTTTTGGTGAACGCTTAAACAATGTTAAGATAATTGGAAATGGCCGGATAACGGGTAATGGAAATCTGGTAAATGGCGATAAGGTAATGAACAACGCTCCCGATAACCGCGCCGATAAGATCTTCGTTTTAAAACAATGTACAAACCTGGAAATAGGCGGGATCTATCGTAAAGAAGATTTATGGTACGATGAAGAAAAGGACGAACCCTATTATAGAGGTAAAAATGGAGCAAAGCTATCTAACGATAATATGCTGAACATAGATCGCTCGGGTCACTTTGTTTTGCTGGCCACCGGTACTGATAATATCAATATTCACGATAATTATATGGGCAGGCATTCTACATCAAACACCCGGGATATTTTTGATTTTATGGGATGTAATAATGTTGACGCCACCAACATTTATGTAAAAACAACATCAGATGATATTATAAAACTGGGATCGGATTGTTCATTGGGTTTTACCCGCCCGGCACGCAATTACAAAGTGCGCAATATTGTTGGTGATACCAATTGTAACCTGCTGCAAATAGGCTCGGAAACGGTTGATGATATTACCGATGTTTATGTAGATAACGTTTATGTTTTAGGTGGCAACAAAGCGGGTTTTTCCATTTCGGCTAATGATGGTTCGCATGTTAAAAATGTGCAGCTAAATAGCGGTTTTACCGGCCCTATTCATTCCCGTTCAAAAATGTATAGATGTACTACCCCCTTCTTCATTTCTATATCAAACCGTGGCAGGGTGATCGGTGCCGATGCTGGAAAGTATTCGTTTATGGAAAACGGCAAAAAACATAATGAGTTATTGGTTAAAAACGTAAACATAGGCGAGGTTGAGGATGTCAAGATTAACAGTGTTGATGTATATGAGGTTTATAGCGGTAGCTCCTACAGCGGTAAAAGGTGGAAAGCTTATGATGGTACACAAAAAAAATCGAGCCCGATAATTGCCGGGTACAGATTACCCGATGCCGCCGATGTTGATGGTGGCCTGGATTTTAAACTACCGAACGGCAAGCACACGGGCTATGTGAAAAACATCACTTTTAACGATGTTAACATTTTGGTTAAAGGGGGTAATGCCGTAACCGATACGGCCAATACCGCGCCCGAGTTAGGTGTAGGTCAATACAACGTTGGCGATTTAAAAGTTCAGCCATCGTACGGTTTATGGGTGAGGCATGTAAACGGACTTACGGTTAAAAATAGCACCTTTAATTATGAGAAACGCGATAGTCGCTACGCCATGTTTTTTGATGATGTGATTGGCGTTAACCTGTCGGGAATAAAGCTGATCCATCCACAGGATAATCCGTTTATTATGGCTTTGAAAAACTCATCGGGCATTAATGCGGATAACGTTATTTATTACAATGATGTATGGGGAATTGAACCAAAGCAGCTTACTAATATAACCAGTACAGCCGCAAAAAGTACAATTAGCATTATTGCAAAATGAAAGTAGTTGAACATTATTTGATGTACATAAACCTTACTTTTTAGCTTATATGGGATAATTTTAACTATAACCTATTTATAAATTTGTGTACCATATATAAATATATACGCATAAATTAATTTAACCATTATATAAAAATGAGAAGTAAAACATTGAATATAGTATTAGCTTGTATTGTTGTATTTTTAACTAATTCGGTATTTGCCCAAAATATTAAAGTAGCCAGTATCCCGGCACTTCAAACCGCTATAAGCAAGGCTAAACCTGGCGATGTGATCACTCTTGCAAACGGTGTTTATACCACAACAGAGGATATTGTAGTTGATAAAAAAGGGACTCAGAAACAAACGATAGTTATTTGCGCGGAAACTATTGGCAACGCCGAAATTACCGGACAAGGTGGCTTTAACCTGGCCAGCGGTGCTGCTTACATAACCATTAAAGGTTTCAAATTTACCCATAAAGCATCCAAAGCTAAAACAGCGGGCGGTAGTAGCTTTTGCAGATGGACACAGAATATTTTTGAAAATGTAGGCGATGGTGAAGATCTCACTATTGCGGGTTCTGATCACGAAGTGGACTATAATACCTTTCAAAACAAGAATGCCATGGGGCGCTTTTTAGCGATACGGGGTACTGGGAAGCAAATTGCCGAAAGATTAAATATCCACCATAATTACTTTAACAACTTTACAAGTCAGGGGGGTAAAAATGGAGCCGAAGCCTTCCAGTTTGGCTTAAGCGGTTTTAGTTTATCAACCAGTAACAGTATTGCTGAATACAACCTGTTTGAGAATTGTGCCGGCGAAAACGAACTGATATCCGTAAAAGCATCGGGTGTTACGTTAAGGTATAATACTGTTAGTGGCTGCCCTGCACAGTTTACCTTGCGCCATGGCAATAAAAGTGTTGTACAAGGCAACTATTTTATCAATACCCCCGGTTTGCGCATTTTTGGCGATGACCATTTGATAACAGGCAATTACTTTGAAAACTGTAAACCTGCCATAACTATAGGTAACGGTGACGGCGAGGTAGCCGATGGTGCCCAACTCACCGCCCATGACAGGCCTGATCGTGTATTAATTACCTACAACACACTGATCAACAATGCCGAAAACTATGTGATGACCCAACGCAAGGATGGGATGGGGGCAACCAATACCACATTTGCTAATAACATAATTCAAGGCGGCGGAGAGGCTGCCGGAATAACAGGCCCTTATCCGGGTGCGAAATGGGAAGGTAATATTGTGTTTAATACCAAACCCGGTGCCATACCAGATGGTGGCTATGCTTTGACTGATCCTAAGTTGGTGAAAACACCTGCAGGGTATTATCTTCCTGTATCAGCAAATGCAAACCTATACTATCCTAATGCTAAAACAACCCCGGCTAACCATATATTAAAACCGGAAGATGTTGGTTATAAAGCTGTTAAATAGATATGTACAAAAACATCAGACAATTGGTAAGAACTAAATTTATATGCCTATCCGGGATACTTTTTTGTGCAAGCACAATGCTCCGCGCTCAAACAGTTTTAAAAGCAAATGGTGGTAACGAAGATGCATATCAACATATTAACCAGGTTTTAGGTGGCGCAGCCTGTGAGGTGCCCGATTGTATACATCCCGTTAAGCACATTACTGAAGAATACGACACACAACTCAAAGAATACGTATTTGTATTTCATATCCACACGGCAATTGATAACGACAGATGTAAGAGTTTCGACCGCCAGCGTAACGAGATAAAAACATATGGCCCATCTGTCCGGAATTTGAAGGGCCAGCTTGGTGATACTTATGTTTATCAATGGAAATTTAAATTGGATAGCAGTTTTAAAGCGCAACCTACTTTTACACATATCCATCAGATCAAGGCTGGCGATGGCGATGCAGGAGCCCCAATTATTACACTTACACCCAGATATGGCTCGCCTGATAGAATGGAAGTGATACACACAGGGTCGTCTAAACAAACAAGTAAAGGGGTATTAAAAGCGGTAAACCTTGCGGATTTTAAAGGCCAATGGGTTGAAGTAACCGAAAAATTGAAGTATGATAGCCACGGCACTTATGAAATTGAAATAAGAAGAATAAGCGATGGCAAATCGCTATTAAGCTTTAGTGTTACCGATATTGACCTTTGGCGTTCTGAAACAAGTTTTTGCCGACCTAAATGGGGTATTTACCGCAGTTTAAAAAGCCCGTCGTATATTCAGGATGAAAACATCAAGTTTGCAGATATCTCAATTAAAAGGTCCGAATAACCATAATTATTCCACGCACCTCATTTACGGCAAAGTTGCCTTTATATTAAAAAATGGAGTAATTTAGTGTGCCGATTTAATTATAAACGAACACACCAATTATTTTGATCAAACTGCGTATAATATTATTAGGCATTGTATGTCTGCTCTTTTTGCAGATAAGCAACCCGTATGCGCAAAACCTTGTTTTTAAGAATATTAATGTTGATAATGGTTTATCGCAAAACACAGTGTTATCTGTTTTGCAGGATAAAAAAGGATACCTGTGGGTTGGTACCTATGATGGCTTAAGCAGGTATAACGGGCTTGAATTTACGGTTTATAAAAACGAAGCTAAAAACAGCAAAAGCCTAAGTAATAACCGGATAAATAAACTACTTGAAGATGATAAAGGTAACCTGTGGGTTGGTACCACAAATGGGTTAAACCTGTACATCCCCGATACAGAATCGTTCATTCGCTATAAAACCAATAATACCACAACAAATTACACGGTTTTAGATATTGTTCAGGATAAGCAAGGTATAATATGGGTTGCGTCCGATCATGGTTTGTTTTACCTCGAGCAATCAGATCTGAATACACACTCAATAACCCTTTCAAAAATCTGTGGTAATGATAAAATAACAAGTTTATATGTTGATCATGAACAACACATATGGATAAGTGCGGGCCAAACCCTAAAAATATACGATAAGCCAAACAACAGATTTTTAGAATTACCTACTTCCATCAAGAAAGATGGAAAACTCCTAAACTGCGTGGTGCGTAACATCATTCAGGATCATGACAAAAATTACTGGATAGCAAGCGAAACAGACGGCCTGTTTTGCTATAATCCTAAAACAAGCCAATGCTTTAATTATACACAAAGCAATGGCTTGCTAAGCAATACGGTAAGGGCTGTATTAGAGCGCGACAACCATATGATATGGGTTGGTACAAAAAAGGGCTTAAACATTATCAATACTCAAACCGGTAAGATCAGCAGTTTTACTTACGATGTGTTTAATCTCAATTCATTGAGCCAGAATTCTATACGCTGTATTTTTAAAGATAACGAAGATAATATTTGGTTAGGTACTTATAACGGTGGCTTAAACTCTGTTTACAGTCAGTTTAATAATTTTTACTCTTTAGGTCGTAAAAGAGGGGGTAATGTAGGTTTATCATACAATATTGTGAATGCCATTATTGCCGGCGATCATGGCGATTACTGGGTAGGTACGGATGATGGCGGACTAAACCATTTAGATAGTACCTTACAAAATAATAAGGTGTATTACCAGTTTAACGGAGCCAGCCGGGAATTATTGGGGAACAGCATTAAGGCTATAGCTAATCACGCTGACCATAACAAGTTATGGATTGCTACTGCAAGCGGATTAAATATTTTTGACAAAACAACAGGTGGCTTTACCACTACAAACTACATAGCAAAGCCTGAAATTCCCGGATATATTCAAAATTATGTTCTGTTAAAAAACAACAGTGGTTTGTGGATCGGCACCAATTTTAGTGGTTTGTATTTTGTGGATAATGCCAATAAATTACACTCCTATAAAACCAGTGAGCATAATACTACCGCTCTGCTGCAAGATGGTAATACCTTATGGGTGGGGCTAAAAAACAAAGGTTTAAATAAGATTGATCTGCAAACACAGCAGTTGGTTTCTTATGAGCCAAATATTCATCAGCCTTACAGTTTGGGTAATAATTCGGTAAGTTTTATTTACAAAGACACAAAGGCCCGGTTATGGTTAGGAACCGATGGTGGCGGAATAAATTACCTGGATATTAAAACCAATCGTTTTTATACTATTGACGAAGGGTTGGGCATAGCTAATAATACCATTCATGGTATTTTAGAAGATAGGCAAGGCCGTTTATGGGTAAGTACCAATAAAGGCATATCATCAATAGCTATAAATAAATTTAAGCTTCCTTTTAATGCAGATGATCTAACCATTCAGAATTATACCATTGCCGATGGCTTGCAAAGCAATCAGTTTGTACAGGGTGCTGCCATTACAGCGGCTAATAAAAATATGGCGTTTGCAGGTATTAATGGCATCACGGTTTTTGATCCCGGCAAGGTAAAAATAAATAGAATAAAGCCACAGGTTGTTTTTACAGATTTTTTGATCTTCAACAAGTCTGTTCCGTTTACCGATAAGTCGTCGCCACTACTTAAACCAATTGACGAGACCCACGAGATCACTTTAAAATATAGCCAGGCCTTTTTCGGTATAAAGTTTGCCGCGCTTAATTTTATCAATCCCGAAAAAAACCAGTTCGCATTTAAGCTGGAAGGCTTTTCTGATAACGAATGGCATTACGTAGGTAACCAGCGGATAGCAACATATACCAACCTTGACCCCGGTACTTATTACTTTAAAGTTAAAGCGGCCAACAACAATGGTGTATGGAACAATATACCGCGCGAATTGAAAATAATAGTACTGCCGCCGTGGTATAAAACATGGTATGCCTTTGTGGGATATTTGATTATTGCTATTTGTTTATTGTACCTGTTCAATATTTATTCTAAAAAAACAGAGCGGTTAAAAAATGATCTGAAATACGAATCGCTGAGTCATAGTAAAGATCAGGAACTGGCTAAAAAGCAGTTGAACTTTTTTGTAAACATATCGCACGAAATAAAAACGCCATTAACCATGATCATGGCTCCACTACAGCGACTGATCGAAATGAATATTGGCAATAATAAAGTGCAAAACCAACTCATGTTGATGCAACGGAATGGCGATCGTTTGATAAGGCTCATTAATCAGTTGCTCGATAAAAAGAAACTCGAAACGGGGCACATGCAATTGCAGGCGACCGAAGCAGAGATAGTAGGCTTTATTAAAGAGATTCAGTTAGCGTTTGATGGCTTGGCTAAACTGAAAAATATTGAACTTAAACTAAATGCTAAACAGCATGATGTGAAATTGTGGTTTGATAAAGATAAGTTTGAAAAAGTGATATACAACTTATTATCAAACGCTATAAAGTTTACTCCAGATTACGGAAAAATAACCATATCAATACGTACAGAAAATGAACAGGTATTGATCAATGTTGAAGATAATGGTTGTGGTATAGATCAAGCCAACATCGATAAAATATTTGCACAGTTTTATCATTATGATAGTGCGGTTAAAATTGAAGGTACCGGTTTGGGATTAGCCTTTTCGAAAGAATTAATCGATCTGCACCACGGCCAGCTTACTGTAGAAAGCAGACCAGAAACGCCTGGTGAACCCGGTTATACGCGTTTCACCATAAGCTTACCGCTGGGGAAAGATCATCTTAAAGAAAATGAAATAGCTGGTGATTTTAAAGATAGTGAAGATATATTAAGCTATACCCGGAGTGATAAAACGATCAAAGCGCAGCTTGAGATTAAAAAACAAACTATTTTAAAAAAGGAAGACCGCGAGCGTTTTGTGATGTTGATTGTTGAGGATAATGAAGATGTTTTAAACTTTATTAAAGAGGGTTTTGATGATGATTTTGAAGTGCTCACGGCAACAAACGGGTTTGATGGCTTTAGCCTGGCAACAGAGGCTGGTCCGGATGTTATTATTAGTGATGTGATGATGCCGGGAATGGATGGGATTGAGCTTTGCAGTAAGTTAAAATCGGATATTAATACCAGTCACATCCCGGTGATACTACTAACCGCCCGTACCCAGATGATATTTAAAATAGAAGGTATTGAAACCGGAGCCGATGATTATATCACTAAACCTTTTAATTTTAATATGGTTGAGGCCCGGGTTTGGAATTTGATAGAGAACAGGCAAAAATTACGTGAGCGCTATCAGAAAGAGATCAAACTTGAACCACACAATATTGCGATAAGCAACTTGGACGGGGTTTTTCTAAACAAGGTTTTAAACTATATAGAGTTACATATTACCAACGCGGAATTGAGTGTTGAACAATTGAGCCAAGAAGTGGCCATGAGCAAGAGTTCGTTCTATAAAAAAATTAAATCGTTAACCAATCAAACAGGGGTCGAGTTTATCCGTACCGTGCGGCTTAAACGCGCGGCACAGTTATTAGCCCAGGGGCAGCTATCTGTTAACGAAGTATCGTACAGGGTAGGCTTTATGGATGTTGATTATTTTCGCAAGTGTTTTAAAGAACAATTTAAACATACACCAAAGGAACATCCTGTTACTAACGAAGAGAGCTAATTACATATATTTTATTTAATTAATTTAAAATCAGGTATTTAACTTGATTTCTTTTCTTTTTCCACATCCCAAAAAACAGATTTATCGGGTATTTTATACCAGAACGACATGGTTTTGTAAGCTGTATTGGCATATATATTTGGTTTAACCAATGGGGATATGTAAATATCCCATAAGAATTAACCAATGCCGCCAAGGCATTTAATAACCAATTATGAAACCACAACTACTCAAAGTCTCAAAAGGGCCAGCAAACTCTTTTAGTGTTCGACAGGATCTGGTTCCGCACTTTAACAACAAATGGCACTACCATCCCGAAGTTGAACTGATCCATTTTAAAAATGGCGAAGGCACACAATTTATAGGCGATAGTATTAAGCAATTTAAAGCCGGCGACATTGTACTTATTGGTTCGCAATTACCGCATTACTGGCGGTTTGACGATTCGTATTTTACGGATGATGCGAAGCGTAGTGTTGATGTAAGGGTAGCTCATTTTTGCGAAGATTTTTGGGGGCCGCAATTTTTGCAGTTACCCGAAAATAAGATGTTAAAAAACGTGCTCGAAAAAGCTACACGTGGTATTAAAGTTATGGGTAAAACTAAAAGCACAGTTGCTGCCTTGCTGGAACGTATGCTTCATTGCGAAGGCACCGAAAAAATAATTTTATTAATGGAAGCCTTAAATACCATTGCCAATTGTAGCCAGGTTACCATGCTGTCATCTATCGGTTTCAGGCATAATACCGGGGCATCTGCTGATGGTGACCGTATCAATGCGATATACGAATACTCAATAGCCAATTTCCGTAATAAAATACATCTTGAAGAAATTGCGGCTATTGCTTATATCAGTCCAAATTCGTTTTGCCGGTATTTTAAATCGCACACGCAAAAAACTTATTCTCAGTTTTTAATTGAGTTGAAAATTGGCCATGCCTGTAAGTTGCTTATCGAAAATAAGGTAGTTATTAAACAATTATGTTATGAGAGCGGCTTTAACAACTTTGCCAGTTTTCACAAATTTTTCAAACAAATTACAGGCAAAAGTCCGCTTACGTACCAAAAGGAATTTATGCACCAGGCCTGATTAATATAAATATTTGTTTTACTACAAAACCCGGCACCTATACTGCCGGGTTTGCTTTTTAACTTGTTTAATATAATATACTGGTGCTATTTTAAATGTATTTTAATTAAAAAAAAATTGAAAAACATACCCCCTTTTTTCTTGTCGGATTGTCTTATAATTAAAGGCAGTGTATTACTGTCAATATAAACCTGAGCTTATTCTATTCCTATATTAAACTTGTCAGTGTACTAATAGAGAAATAGAATAACAGTCTGTGACAACTAATGAAAAGTAAATTATTAAAATACATTATAACACCGATTTTAGGCTTAGTCATTTGTACAATTATTTATGCTTTAAAAGCGGATAATGGAGTTGTAGCAGACGCTGGTAATGCTGGCTTAAAATTGCCCGAAGGCTTTGGCGCTTTAACTGTTGCCAACATAGGTGCAAAGGCCCGCCACCTGAGTGTTACCCCGCAGGGTGATATTTATGTAAAGCTGGCTAAACCGAAGGAAGGTAAAGGTATAATCACCTTGCATGAAGGGAGCAATGGTAAGGCCGAGATTACCGGAGGTTTTGGCAATTATGGTGGTACGGGCATGTATATAAAAGATGGTTATATGTACGCCTCGTCAAATACCGAAATATTTAGATACAAGTTGGATGCTCAAAACAAGGTGATTGACCAGGAGCATCCCGAAAGAATAATTATGGGTTTGAAAGCCGGCCGCCAGCACGAAACCAAATCATTGGTGTTGGATAACGAAGATAATATTTACATCAATATAGGTGCTCCTTTAAGCGCTTGCCAGGTTCAGGATCGAGGCCTGCATTCGCCAGGAATACCGGGTTGCCCCTTGTTGGATTCTGCCGGTGGTATATGGCAGTTTAAAGCCAATAAACTTAACCAGACTTATAAAGATGGTGTTCGGTATGCAACCGGCTTGCGCAATATTGTGGGCCTGGATTGGAACCAGCAGGATAACCAACTGTTTGTAATGCAGCATGGCCGTGATAATTTGAACAGCTCATGGCCAGAGTTATTTACCACCAAAGAATCGGCCGAGTTACCTGCCGAGTGCATGTATGCGCTTAAAAAAGGAGATGATGCTGGCTGGCCCTTTATGTTTTACAATCAAATAACCCATAAAAAAATAGTAATGCCCGAGTACGGCGGCGATGGCAAAAAAGAAGCTGATGCCAAATACCTGGAACCTGCCGCGGCCTATCCCGGCCATATGGCACCCAACGGATTATTATTTTATACCGGGAAAATGTTTCCGGAGAAATACCGAAATGGCGCTTTCATAGCCTTCCATGGTTCATGGAACCGTGCTCCGGAACCTCAAAAAGGTTATTGCGTGGTATTCCAGCCGTTTAAAAATGGAAAACCTGCCGGTGATTGGGAGGTGTTTGCCGAAGGCTTTGCTGGTGTTGACGAAGTAAAATCGCCCAGCCAGGCACAACACCGCCCATGCGGATTAGCCTTAGGTATCGATGGATCGTTATACGTAACAGATGATGTTAAAGGCAATATTTATCGCATTATATACACTAAAAAATAATTACTCAATGAAACGAATACTCGTTATCTTATTACTATCCGTACCCTTTTGTTTAAGCGCGCAAACTAAAAAAACTGCACCTGCCGCGGGGATGGCTGCTTCAATTACCCGCGGGCAAAAAGTATATCTCCAGTACTGCTTATCATGCCATCAGCTTGATGGTGGTGGCGTGCCTAACCTTAACCCGCCATTGGTTAAAACCAGTTATGTAACCGGCGATAAGGTCCGCCTGATCAAGGTAGTGCTAAATGGTTTTGCCCAAAATGTTAATATTGATGGAGAATCATATTCTAACAATATGCCGCCTCAAAATATGCTGAAGGACCAGGAAATAGCCGATGTGCTCACTTATGTGCGCAATAGTTTTAGCAATAAAGGCACTGCAATTACAGTGGCGCAGGTTAAAGCGGTTAGGGCAAAAAATAAAAAATAGTAACCAAATCATTAATGAATTATAACAACCATAATTATGCGTAAATTTTTATCAGTGCTATTGCTAACCGCTTGTTCGGGTGCGGTGTTTGCACAAACCAATACCGAAGAGGTGGTGCGCCGCGTGGCGGATAACATTATTAAAACTACAACCTTCAAGTTTGTGAATAGTAAAACCGGCGAAAAGTTTGACTCAACCAAGGGCCTTGCCCCATCGGGGGATGTTAAGGCCGAAAGTAAATACAATAGATGGATGTATGTGAACGGAGTGCTTACCGCGGGCATGATGCAGACCGCTGCTGTGCTAAATGATAAAAAGTATTCGGATTATAGCTTACATAATTTCCAATTTATTTTTAATAGCCTGCCTTATTTTGAAGAGGTACGTAAGGATAAAAGTGTTAAGGTTGAATATGGCCCGTATTTTAACATCAGCAATCTGGATGCCTGCGGGGCCATGTCGGCAGGATTAATGGATGTTTATGCTTTGGATAACCGTAAAGATTACCGTACTTATTTAGACCGATCAGTTGATTATATCTCGAACAAACAACTACGCCTGCCCGATGGTACTTTATGCCGTCCAAATCCCAGGAAAAATACCATTTGGGCCGATGATCTTTACATGAGTATTCCCTTTTTAGCACGCATGGGTAAGTTAACCGGCAATACTAAATATTTTGATGATGCCATTAAACAGGTAGAGAATTTTAACAAGTATCTGTACGATACAAACACCGGCCTGTACTGGCACAACTATTATAGCGATGTAGAAATGAATGGTGTGGGGCATTGGGGCC
This sequence comes from Mucilaginibacter sp., assembly GCF_039921305.1. Taxonomy (GTDB): domain Bacteria; phylum Bacteroidota; class Bacteroidia; order Sphingobacteriales; family Sphingobacteriaceae; genus Mucilaginibacter. The sequence goes on along the minus strand of NZ_JBDSCA010000015.1, from coordinate 71,568 downwards.
GCGCTAATGGCTGGTTAGCTGTTGCGCAAACGGAGTTATTGCGTAACCTGCCTGCAAATCATCCAAAGAGAGCAGAGTTGATACGCCTGTTGTTAAGGCAGATAGTAGGTTTTGCCCGTTACCAGGATCAGAGCGGTTTATGGCATCAATTGCTGGATAAACCAGATTCTTATCTCGAAACTTCGGTTACTGCTATGTATACTTACGCTGTTGCGCGTGCTGTTAACGAAGGTTGGATAAACGAAAAATATATTTCCATAGCCCGTGAAGGCTGGAAAGGGCTTACCGCTAAAGTAACCACTGATGGCCAACTGGAAGATGTTTGTATAGGAACTAATATGGACGAGGCTATTAAATTTTATTATACCCGCCCCAAAGAGCTTAATGATACGCATGGTTTAGGCGCGATTTTATTAGCCGGAACGGAAATGATCAAAGCCGAAAAGAGTACCAAATAATTATAAAAAATATTCAACTATGAAAAAAATAACATTGATATGTGCCGCATTGCTTATGCTTGTTACAGGCGTATTTGCGCAAAAGAAACTGAGCCGTGATGAGCGGATGAAATGGTGGCGCGAAGCGCGTTTCGGTATGTTTATCCATTGGGGCGATTATGCACAGTGGGCCGGTATGTATAAAGGTCACCAGGTTGGGCATGGTGGTGAGTGGATAATGAACCGGGCAAAAATTCCGGTGGCGGAGTACCAGGCTATGGCTAAAAACTTTAACCCGGTAAAATATGATGCCGATGCCTGGGTACGTATGGCAAAAGATGCCGGCATGAAGTATATTGTGATCACGGCCAAACATCATGATGGTTTTGCCATGTTTAAATCAAACGCCAGCAAATGGAATATTGCCGATGCTACACCTTATGGTAAAGACGTACTTAAGCCTTTAGCTGCCGCTTGTAAAAAGTATGGCATTAAACTTGGCTTTTATTATTCACATGCGCAGGATTGGAATAATCCGGGTGGAGCAGTTTCGCGAAAAGTATCATCTGAAGGGTGGGCTAATCCCGATTCGGCAAAAATAGATGCTTATACAAAAGAGCACAACGGCCATTTTGATCCTTATCAAACTACAGCAACTATGGGCGAGTATATAGACCGGGTAGCTGTTCCGCAGATGAAAGAGCTATTAACCAATTACGGCGAAGTAGCAGTTTTATGGTGGGATACCCCAACAAACATGACGGATGAATATGCAGAAAAATTAAACGCTGTACTTGCCCTGCAACCTAATATTATTACAAACGATAGGTTAAAGCGACCTAATTTTCCGGGTGACACTAAAACGCCTGAACAGAAGATACCAAGCCTTAGTGAACTGGATGGTAAAGACTGGGAAACCTGCATGACCATGAATGGAACCTGGGGTTACAAAAGCTATGATAACAAATGGAAAACTCCCGAAACGCTTATTCACAACCTTGTTGATATTGCTTCGAAAGGTGGAAACTATTTGCTGAATGTGGGACCAAACGCGGAAGGAGAGTTCCCGCAAGGAAGTATTGATGATTTGAAAGCCATTGGGGTGTGGATGAAAACCAACAGCGAAGCTATTTATGCAACTACTGCCAGTCCGCTGCAACCTTTAGCCTGGGGGCGTTGTACCAAAAAAGTAGTAGGTGGCAATACAACGCTTTACCTATCTGTATTTAATTGGCCAGCCGATGGAAAGCTGGTTGTGCCGGGTGTGAAAAATCAATTGGTATCAGCCAAACTATTGGCTAATGGTTCGGCTTTAAAATCGGAATCTAATGCTGATGGGCTGATTATTCAACTTCCTGCCAAAGCTCCAGATGCTATTGCTTCGGTAATTAAGCTGGAAGTAAAAGGAATGGTTGGCAATACAGCAGGTAGTAACGGTAAAATGAAAACCGGCGAGTTAGACTAAATCAAACCTCATATAACCCTTATTATGATGAATAATCAATTATTCAAGGCTTCTATATTTTCAATACTTTGCTTTGTTGCAACGGTTACCAAAGCGCAAACTCAGGATGTTGCAAAAGCACCGGCGGTAATACTCACTCCTAAATCCGGCCCTGAGCCGCGTATTAACGGGCCAAAAATATTCGGTGTACATCCCGGTAACCCAATTGTATTTACCATACCCGCAACGGGGGTAAGGCCAATGAGGTTTTCGGCAGATAAGTTACCCACGGGTGTAAAGCTGGATGCCAATACAGGGCAAATATCAGGCTCTGTAACCAAACCCGGCACTTACGTTATTCAGCTTCATGCTAAAAACTCATCGGGCGAAGCCAAGAGAGAATTCAAGCTGGTAATAGGCGAAACATTGGCGCTTACACCACCAATGGGTTGGAACAGCTGGAATATTTATGCTACCAAGGTAACGCAGCAATTGCTATTGGCAAATGCGAAAGCCATGGTTAGCTCGGGCCTTGTTAACCATGGCTGGAGCTATATGAATATTGATGATGTTTGGCAAGGTGAGCGCGGTGGAGAATTGAACGCGATACAACCTAACCCTGTAACGTTTCCGGACTTAAAGAAGGCCAGTGACGAGATACATGCGATGGGTTTGAAAATGGGTATTTACTCTACACCATGGATAGAATCATACGGGCACCATGTAGGCGGATCGGCTAATAACCCGGAAGGTAAATTTGAAAGAACTCCAGAAATGGATAAGGTACCACGCAATAAAAAATTGTTCCCTTACAAAATTGGCGATTATGATTTTGGCGACAAGGATGTAAAACAATGGGTTAAATGGAATGTAGATTATTTGAAGTATGATTGGAACCCGATAGAGCTGCCAGAAACAAAAAAAATGTTTGATGCCTTACGCGCCAGTGGCCGCGATATTGTTTTCAGCTTATCAAACAGTACTCCTTTTGCCAGTATTGGCGAATTATCAAAGGTGTCAAATACGTGGCGTACGGGTGGCGATATCAGGGATAGTTGGAAGAGTTTGAGTACTCGCCTGTTTTCGCAGGATAAGTGGGAACCATACGCTGGTCAGGGCCATTGGAATGATCCGGATATGATGGTTGTTGGCGTTGTTGGCTGGGGTAAAGATTATCACCCAAGCAATTTAACCGCGGATGAGCAGTATACTCATATGAGCGCGTGGTGCTTAATGTCTGTGCCTTTGCTGTTAGGATGCGACCTTACCAGGCTTGACGATTTTACCCTGAGTCTATTAACTAACGACGAAGTAATTGCTGTTAACCAGGATGCTTTGGGTAAACAGGCTACAGTAATATCCCGCCAGGGCGATGCCGGTGTAATGGCTAAGGATATGGAAGATGGTTCAAAAGCGGTTGGCCTATTTAACCCTGGCGAAGGCTCAAAGCAAGTAGTATTAAACTGGGCCGATCTTAAAATAAAAGGCAAATACATTGTGCGCGATTTATGGCGGCAAAAAGACCTTGGCGCTTTTGACGGCGAGTTTAAAGCCGATGTAAACCAGCACGGTGTAGTGATGGTTAGTTTACGCAAGGCTAAATAAATTAACCGAATATAAGGCTATTACTATGAAGCCACAATTATTAAAGGTATCAACAGGGCCGTCGCATTCTTTTAGTGTGCGGCGGGATGTTGCTCCGCATTTTAACAACAAGTGGCACTATCACGAAGAGGTTGAGCTTATTTATTTTATTAAAGGTGAGGGTACTCAGTTTATAGGTGATAGCATTAAGCGTTTCAGGAGTGGTGATGTTGTTTTGGTAGGAAAAAAATTACCGCATTACTGGAGATTTGACAACGAATTTTTTGACAAGAAAACAGATAAAAATGTAGATGTAAGGGTAGTGCATTTCTGTGAAAATTTTTGGGGCGATACCTTTTTGAAACTCAAAGAAAACAGCAGTATTAAAGCTGTTTTAGAAAATGCACGCCGGGGTATAGAAGTGCGGGGAACTGTGCGGAAAAGAGTAGTTGATATGCTTGAGAAGATACATGATGCCGAAGGGCCAGACAGGATAATTATATTGCTTGAAATATTGCTGCAGATAGCGGGTAGCGAACAATGTATATTATCATCGCAGCCGTTTAGCAATAAAATTGATAATGCCTATAACGAGCGTATTAATGCTATTTATGAATACTCACTGGCTAATTTTAGAACCAAGATACACCTTAATGAGATAGCGGCGGTAGCTAATATCAGTCCGAACTCTTTTTGCCGGTATTTTAAATCGCAAATGCGTAAAACCTATTCGCAATTTTTAATAGAGTTGAAAGTAGAGTACGCCTGCAAATTACTGATGGAAAATAAAGTAATTATTAAACAATTGTGCTACGAATGCGGCTTTAACAACTTTGCCAGTTTTCATAAATATTTTAAATTGATAACAGGCAAAACCCCATTAAAATATCAAAAAGACTTTATATAAATCATCACCCTAAAACATCGCTAAAAAATGAATTTTTTAAAATGCTATATTACCTGTGTAATTACTGCAATAACTTGTACCTGTTTGTATGCAACAGATGTTAACATTGAAAAATATGGCGCCATAGGTGATGGAACCAAACTAAATACCACAGCGATACAAAAGGCTATTGATGAGTGTAATAAAACGGGTGGCGGTAAAGTAATATTCCCGGCAGGTAAATTTTTATCGGGGACTATCGCATTAAAAAATAAGGTTACACTTTGGCTGCAAAAGGATGCAGTTTTATTGGGCAGTACCAATATTAATGATTACCAAAACCTTGACCCATTTACCGAGGGTTTGGGTATTGACGTGGGCTGGGCATTGGTAGCCGCTATTGATGTTAAAAATATAGGTATTGAGGGCGAAGGCATTATTGATGGGCAGGGCTCAAAAGTAAAAGCCGAGCAAATACTAACTGATACCCGCCCCGAATCGCAACGTTGGGGTAGGCGGCCGTTTTTGCTGCGTGTGGTGAGGTGCGATGGGGTGAATATTAATGGTATCACCTTGCATTATTCGGCCGCGTGGACATCGCATTATTTTCAAACGCGAAATTTAAATATCAAAAATATAAAAATTGTAAGTGTTGGCGTAGCGCACAATGATGGTATTGATATTGACGGATGCCAGGATGTACACATCAGCGACAGCGACATTCAAAGTGGTGATGACGGCTTGTGTTTTAAAACCACTTCGAGCAAAATGCCTTGCAGCAATATTGTTGTATCGGGTTTGCGTATTAAAAGTAACCAGGGCGCCATTAAAATGGGAACAGAATCAATGGCCGCTTTTGAGAACATTAAAATATCAAATTGCTACATTTATAACACAACCAACGGTGGTATTAAACTGCTTAGTGTTGATGGCGCGTATCTGCATAATATCGAGATATCGGATATTACGATGGTTGAAGTTAAAACCCCGATCCTGATTCGTTTAGGTTCGCGGTTAAGCGTATTCAGAAAAGCTCAGGATACTAAACAGGAAACCGGAATATTAGAAAACGTTATTATTAAAAATGTGAAGGCCAAAGCTGCAGATAATGCCCAGCTGATGCCCCCGTCGGGTATATTGATCACTGGTATCCCTAACCATCCCATCAAAAACCTTACACTCCAGAACATTGATATCCAATTAGCCGGTGGCGGTACGGTTGAAAATTCACGGCAGATTGTACCTGAAGCTATTGATAAATATCCGGAGGTTAAAACCTTTGGTCCGCTGGTACCTGCTTATGGTATTTGGGCAAGGCATGTTGAGGGCTTAAAGCTTATCAACGTTAAATTTAGCTTGGGTAGCAATGATGTGCGCCCGGTATTTATTTGCGAAGACGGGAAAAATATTGAACTGAATAACTGGACGATTCCCGAAACTACAGGAGCTCAAGCCGTGATCCGTTTAGAGAATGTGAACGGTGCGAGCATTAATAACAGTAATGTGCAAGGCTCGGCCGCGGCATTTGTGCGTGTTGAAAACAATAGTGATAGCAGGGTGCAGTTGAGTGGGAATAAGCTGCCAGGGATAAAGAAGGATATTGAATATGATAAACATGTTAGCTTACCATCTGCCAATTAATGATAGGCTAATTATAGAGTTTAAACATTTGTATTGAGTGAATTTTATGAGATCAATGATGAAAGCTGCAATATTTACTGGCTTGTTCTTTTGTATTACCGTAGCGGTACGGGCACAAAATACGGTGTTGCCTGAACAAACCGACAGGTGGCAGATACAAACCGATGGCAGTATAAAATGGGATGTAAAAGCCAGGTTGCCTCATGCCGATCATATCGAAATGTCGGGCGAAAAAGTTTCGCTTTGGGTTGAGTATGGAGTTGACACCGCGGGTGTATGCACTATAAACCGCACCGTGGTATTCCCAACATTCCGCATGTTGCCCGATAATACCCGTAGCCATATCACCCATACCTTCCGGGATAATGAGTTGCCGAAATTTACCATTAATAATAAGCCATTGCGTAATGATGTTGCCAGAGGCGGGAAGAATGAGTTGAGCTACAAAGTGAAAAGCTTTAGCCACAAAGGCATTATGCAGGTATCTGCAGAAGCCGGAAACCCCGCATCGGTACAAATAGAACGCAGCCTTTTTCCATCGGTAGATAAACCTATGGCTATCGAAAAATTTGTATTTACCAATGTGAGCAGCATCCCGGTAACGGTTTCGATGGAGCATGTTAGGCTACAGATTGTAACCGATACGGCCAAAAGCAAAGGGGCGCCACATAGCATCATTATGCAATCTGTAGATCCTGGTAGCAGGGTGATTCAACCAGGCAAATCTACTACTTATGCGGTTTGTTACCTGGCTACAGATGAGCCGCAAATACCACTTAAAGTTAATATTGAACATGAACAATGGGCACGAGAAAGCCGTGTTACCGAAATTTTATCGCCATTACAGTTGCAAACTCCTGATAATGTTTTAAATACCGCCTTTGCTTTTGCAAAAATACGTGGCACAGAAAGTATTTATAAAACCAAGGGCGGTTACATGCATGGCCCTGGTGGGCTGGCTTATTATGCCGCTATTTGGGCCAATGACCAGGCTGAATATATTAGTCCGTTTTTTGCCTTTTCGGGCGATAGGATAGGTAATCTTTCGGCGATGAATTGCTACCGGCTTTTTGCTAAATATATGAACCCTGATTATAAACCATTACCAAGTTCAATTGTGGCCGAAGGTGATGCCGTTTGGAAAGGCGCCGGCGACCGGGGCGATCAGGCTATGATAGCTTATGGAGCTTCGCGATACGCGCTTGCTAATGGCAATATTGATTCGGCCAGAGTTTTGTGGCCGTTGATAACCTGGTGCTTAGAGTACAGCCACAGGCATATTAACGATCAAGGGGTGGTAGAGTCAAAAAGTGACGAGCTGGAAGGGCGCTTCCCATCGGGCAAGGCAAACCTATCTACCAATTGTTTATATTATGATGCGCTGGTATCTGCCACGTATTTAGCTAAACAATTGCACCAGCCACAAGCACAAATTGATGCGTACGTTAAACAGGCTGCTCAACTTAAAGCTAATATTGAGAAATATTTTGGCGCTAATGTACAGGGTTTTGAAACGTACAGATATTATGAAACCAATGATGTTTTGCGTGCATGGATATGTTTGCCCTTAACAGCAGGAATATATAACCGCAGCAAGGGAACTATTGATGCCCTATTCTCGCCACGTTTATGGACCGCGGATGGATTGGCAACACAGGCAGGTAAAGAAACCTTTTGGGATCGATCAACATTATACGCCTTACGCGGCGTATTGCAGGCCGGTGAAACAGAACGGGCAATCACATTCTTAGCATATTACTCGCGTCGCAGGTTGCTGGGTGAGCATGTGCCTTACCCTGTTGAAGCTTATCCCGAAGGTAACCAAAGGCATCTATCTGCCGAAAGCGGATTGTATTGCCGCATTTATACCGAGGGGTTATTTGGTATGAGGCCAACTGGTTTTAATAGTTTTGACTGCTCGCCAAGATTGCCTGAAAAATGGAATCAAATGGCTTTACGTAATATCCACTCGTTTGGCAAAGTGTTCGATCTGCACATATCCCGGCAAGGAAAAGATAAGTTAAACATTATGGTAACTCAGGGAAGTGTGAAACGGACTTATACAATTAAAAACGGAACAACAGCATCAATAACAGTTTAAACATAGTTTTATGATAGGTAAAAGCTTAAAAGGGATGGCAAACTTTTTTTCGGGAAGATCAAAAGTTGAGCATGACGTTAACTCCGATATATCACGTCGTGAGTGGTTTGGGCGTGTTTCTGTACCGGCTGTTGCGGCCACTATTGGTATAGGCTTGTTGAACAATACCGCCGAAGCAAAACCGAATAATGCAGCTGCCAAGCCTGATAACATGCAGGGAGCGCGTATTTACAACATACGCGATTTTGGTGCCAAAGGCGACGGTAAAGCTTTAGACACTAAAGCTTTACAGGCTGCTATTGATGCCTGTACCCATGATTTAGGGGGCACTGTATTGGTACCGGCAGGTACATTTGTAATAGGCACAGTTGAACTAAAAAGCAATGTGCATTTATATATTGCCGCTCAGGGTATTTTGTTGGGTACCGATGATGGTAAGCAATACTATGCAGCCGATGCTATTCCATTAAGCGGAGATTCCACATTAAACGATGGAAATGTTGGCCTTTTGTTCGCTGTTAAAGCAGATAATATTACCATTGATGGGCCTGGTACCATTGATGGGCATGGATCCAGGTTTCGCAGCGCGGTTAAAGGTGAATTACCCCCTGCGGGTATAAGTGGCCCGCACAGACCATACCATTTGCTGTTTCATCAATGCAAAAATTTAACTGTTCGTGATATTTATTTATTGAATAGCGCATTCCATTCGGTAAGAGTTATCCAGAGTGAGTTTGTAAAAATGGAAGGATTACATATTCGCGGAAGGGTGATCAATAATAACGATGGCTTTCATTTTATTAGTTGCAGGTATGTGCATATGAGTAATTGTAATGTACAAAGTCAGGATGATGCCTGCGCGTTATTTGGCAGCTGCAAATTTATCACCGTAACCAATTGTAGTTTTAGCACACGCTGGTCGGTATTTAGATTTGGCGGAGGCGAAGCCGAGGATATTACCGTTTCTAACTGTTTGATATACGAAACCTACGGCTGCCCAATTAAAATGCGCTGCGGTCCTGGTTCAAGATTTGAAAATATTTCTTTTTCCAATATTGTAATGCGGGGTGTAACCGGCCCCATATCAATAGGGCTTGGATCTCAAAACTCCAGGCAAAATACCACCCCAAGAGCACCGGGTATTGTGCGTAATATTTCTTTCAGCAATATTACAGCAACTGTAGTTAAACCAGTTCCGTTGCGTGATAGCGAGCATCCGAGTAATTATAATCCCGGCGAAATATTTTCGAGCGTAACGCTTAACGCTATGGATAATGTTTTTATAGAGAACATTACTTTTAATGATGTACATATCACCTATCCGGGTGGTGGTACAATTGAGCAAGGGGCTGTACGCGATGTACCTAAAATAGCCGGCGAATATTACGAAATAGGTGTACCCCCTGCCTACGGTTTATATGCGCGTAATGTGAAAGGTTTAATACTACACAATGTTAGTTTGGCTATGGCTAATGCCGATTTACGCCCCGCTTTAATATTGGATAATGTACACGACGTTGCCGTAAACGGACTGAATATTGATGGGCATGAAAAAGCGGAATCGGCATGCCGGTTTATTAATAGCAGCGATGTTTTGGTTACAGCTGTACGGTTAAAAAATGCCGCAAATGTATTTTTAGCTGTAGAGGGCGCGGAGATCAAAAATATCAAAATTGATGGTGGCGATGTATCAAAAGTAACTACTGTTGTGGCTTTTAATTCGGGTGCTTTAAAGCAATCGGTACGTGTACGTGATTAATATATAGCGCGTAATTTGCATACTGAAAAAGCTAATTATGTGTAATTAGCTTTGTATTGTTAGTGATTGCCATAATGGGGTTAATTGCTTTGATATAGGGTACTTATGGGGTAAATTTATTTACCAATAAAACCCATTGTCATGTCTATCCCTCAACCTATCAGCGAGCATGAACTTATTTTACAAGTTACACAAGGTAATCAAAGTGCCTTTGGCCTGTTATTTAATAAGTATCATCAGCAGTTGGGTACATACATTTTCAGATTAACCGATTCGATGGAAATGGCTGAAGAAATTGTTCAGGATGTATTTGTTAAAATATGGGCAAACAGGGAAGCTCTTTGCGAAATACAGTGTTTTAAAGCCTACCTTTTTGTAATGTCGAAAAACCAGGCGCTTAACTGCATAAAAAAAACGATAAGGGAACAAAAGCATCAAACCCAATGGCGGGAAGAGGAAGGTTGCGAAGAGCAATTGGTATTGCAGAAAACAGAAATAGATAATTATTATGCGCTTTTAGATATCGCGATAGATCACCTGCCTCCTCAACAACAAAGGGTTTATTTACTGAGCCGCCACGATAGGTTAAAATATGCCGAGATAGCCCAAAAGATGAATCTATCGCGCGAAACCGTTAAAAAATATCTTCAGTTAGCTGTTTCTCATATCAGCGCTTATTTGGAAAACCACTCGGGCGTGGTGATATAACGATACTGTTTTTTAAATTTTTTTAGAAAGACCGGTATAGCATACCCCCTTTTTTATCCAGCCCATTGTCTTGTATTATATAGCCTTTTGTTGTGCTATTATAAACAGTTACTTGATCATTTTTTCGGCGTATAAATGGGTAGTATTAATAAAAGAGTATTCTATTTATTTAACCTGCATTATATAAAGCAGGCCAGCCCACAACAAATTGTAGAGCTTTTTTCAATGCTTAAAGATCTGGATGATGTGCAACTCATCCAATTAATGCAGAATACCTGGGATGATGTTGATACTGATGATATTGTATTTTCAGTATCTCAAAGCCAAAATATGCTAAGCAATATTTTATCGGATCAGCATAATGCGGATCAAACACTGGTACTTCATCACAAATGAGATGTTGAGTTATTATTGTTGGGTTTAGCTTAATAATTACATAATTTAACGTTTTAATAGAATTTTTGCCCAACAAGATAATTCATTTCATTAGTTTAATCATCATCAATGAAAGTATTCAAATACTCCCTGTCCTTATTACTGGTTCATGTTGTTGTAAGTGTAAACGCTCAAAATAAAAGCGAATGGATTTATGCCGGTAAATCCGGCAAGCTCAATTACAAAACTATGGATAGGGGTGATAAGATCATGGATTTTTCGTATGCGGGATACATGGGTGGTGGTGTTAGTATACCAACTGTCCCTGTAAAGGTAATACTTAACCCGCTTGACGGGGATAATACCGAAGCTATACAAAATGCGATATTACAGGTATCAAAAATGCCATTGGTTAATGGTTTACGTGGTGCGATACTGCTAAATAAAGGCACTTATAGTTGTTCGGGGCAAATTAATATCAATAACAGTGGTGTTGTGTTAAGGGGCAGCGGTTCGGGGGGTGATGGCACTATTATCAACATGATAGGTACGGCGCATCTTTGTATTTCGGTAAAAGGGAATGTTAATTCTACAACGTTAGGTAATACGGCTAAAATAACTGATGCCTATGTTCCATCGGGTAGTAACTCATTCAGTTTGGATAATGCAAGTGGTTTTTCTGTTGGTGATACTATCCGGATTACACGCCCGGTGACTGATGAATGGGTTAAATTTATGGGTATGGATGCCCTGACGCGTGATGGTAAAAAACAAACCTGGATAAAGGGTGATATAACAATTGATCGGGTTATCAGTAAGATTGATGGTAAGAAGATAGCGCTTGATGTTCCACTAACCGACTCGTACGATGCAATTTATACCAAGCCGGGCGTATCTGTTGTAAAGATTAAAACTACTGGAGAAATATCACAAACAGGAGTTGAAAGTTTACGGATCACCTGTATGGCTAAAAGCGTAACGATCAATGATGCCCATTACCGTGCGCTGAGTATGAGTGGCCTGAGTGATGGATGGGCAAAAGATATAGATATTTATAATACCGTAAACAGCGTTAGCGTAACGGGGAAGTGTATCACCTTAGATGGCGTTAATATTAATCACACTATACCTACAGTAGGGGCCGCCAAGCCAGCAGACCTGAATGGGAGCGGACCGCAAATACTGTTTAACCACTGCAATATTACCGGCGATAATGTATTTTTTTTAGCAACAGGCGCCAAAGTTAGCGGCCCTATTGTTTTGCTTAATTGTGTTTTTAAAGGTAATGGCTGGATACAGCCACATCAGCGCTGGGCTACGGGGTTGTTGATAGATAATTGCCAGGTGCCAAACGGAGGGATTGATTTTATGAATCGTGGTGCAATGGGGTCGGGGCATGGCTGGGCCATTGGCTGGGCGGTAGCATGGAATTGCATAGCAAAATCATTCCTTAACCAACAGCCGCCGGGGGCAGTTAACTGGGTAATAGGTAGTAATGGCGAATCTCAAAAAAAGCCAATACCATCGTTCCCGGCAGATGCTGGTGCCGCAAATCAGCCTGAAGGTATTTACGATTCAAAAGGAACATCCGTTACTCCGGCAAGTCTTTATTTAAGTCAGTTAGCAGAGCGTTTGGGTAAACAAGCAGTTAAAAATATTGGGTATTGAATAATTAGTTAGTTACCCTGAGAAATTGAATGTTTTAAGAATTCGTTGAAAAATATTTTAATAAAACCTACTTTATCCCCCCCCCCTGAAATTACTGTTGGATACTGATGTATGTTATTTTGGTTATTGAGATAACCTCGGTTTAACCGGGCGATATTATGTTATTCCGTCATCATTTTGAAGGTGATGTTTTTAAAGCTGTTGGGTTTACCCGGAGCCGCGTTGCTTATTGAGCTTGTTATTTTTCCGTTCTGCTTGGTTACTTTGATCTGGCGGAAGCTGTAGTCGCCTTTTTCGTAGTTGAAGGTTTCGCCATCATCGTCGTACAAGTTATAGGTGCCGGGTTTATTACCGTAATATCTTATTTCCAGATCGACCTGCTGGTTGGCTTTGGGTGCATGTAATAAGGGTGGCATCATGGGTATTATACCGCCATCTTTAACGTAAACGGGTATTTTATCCAGGCCCGGTGTTACAGTGATCACCTCGCCATCGCCGGCAAATTTGCCGGTATAAAAATCAAACCATTTGCCTTTGGGTAATATGATTGTACGACTGTTTTGACCAGTAAACATTGGCGCTATTAATAGGTATTCGCCGGCCATGTATTGATCTTTGATTTCTTTGGAGACGGATTCCTCGTAAGGGTTTTCTTCCAGATTAGTTTTGGTTTGAACCACTTTGATACCTTGGGTACTATTAAAGCCCGGTTCGAGGTTCATGGCCCGGAATGGCGGGATGCCCTGGAAATGGTATTTGGCAAACTCGCTATACCAATAAGGCATCATTTGCATGCGCAGGTTAGCCAGTTGTTTTACCTGTTCGGCCACATCGGGGAACGTCCACGGTTTGGTACCGCTCGACCAGGCGTTGATCATGGCCATTGGCGAAAAGATGTTGGACTGGAACCTGCGTAGCCACTCTTCTGATGTTTTTGACGCACGTACTTCAGGAGTCCATAAAACCCCGGCAAAACCGCTGTTAATGAGGGCTGTGATGAAATCCTGGTGATTGTAGTAATCGTTGTAAATAACGTAGGGCAATGATGCGCCACCGCCATTTGAGGCACGTACCAGTCCGAAGGTACGTTGGTTGCGTTTATGGTAAAGTTCGGTTACGTAGCGCTGCATCATTAAGCCATAGGTTTGGCGCATTTGCTCGGCGGTGTGGCCTGATGGAAAGATAGCCACATCCGGCCATAGATAACCATCGCCACCATCAACTTCGTCCATTTTGTAACCGCTTATGCCGATATCAACCTTGCCGGTTTCTAACTGTCCGAAAAATATGTCCCTTGCTTTAGGCAGGCTTATATCAGGTACCAAGCCATTCCACACGGTATGCGATGCCGTGTAAGGGAGAATGGTTTTGTAAATGGGCGCTTCTGGCGATACGTATGGATTGGTCCATAAGTTTAAGCGGATGTTTTTTTTCAGCATATCCTGTACCAATGCTTTGGGATCTGGAAAACGGGTTTTATCCCAATCAAAAGTACATGGATACGATTTGCTTTGCCAGCCAGGTTCAAGGCCGATAAAATCTAATGGGTAACCTTTATCTTCAAAAGCTTTGGCTTCGGCGGTTACGCCTGCGGCATCGGTTAGGCGCTGTACACGTTGGGTAAAGCCAAGCCCCCAGCGTGGTGGCAAGCAGCCGCCTCCGTTTAGTAAATTGTAACGGCGGATAGCATCCATTGGGGTTGGGCCTGCAAAAATATAGATCTCGGCACCTTCGGCAGGGATCAGCATTTCAACGGCATCAGAATAAGGGTGTGATTTCCAATTTTTGTCGGTATTCCTATCCAAAACCTCGGCAGGGGTTTTGCTATCAGCACGCACCGCTGTGCCCGCGTAAACGGTGATGTAACGGGCGCAATTAATAAATACACCATAACCACTGGATGAAACGTAGAATGGTGTAGGGGCGTGTGTACGGCCGTTGTCTTTACCGGCATAATTATCTACATGCAGCGTTAATATTTTGCCCCGCTGGTACACGGTTTGAAAGTTGAGGCCGAAGCCGTAAAGCTGCTCGGTACGGGTGAGCGGGAAGCGCAGATAGGTTTTGCCATTAACCACAGTTGCCGAAATATCTGCCTTGTTTAATGGGAAACCGGCGTTGCCCATTTCAACCAAGCCGGCATGGTAAGGTATTGCGCCAGCCGCGTTTAACAGGTTAAAGTTATCGGGTTTACCAATAATGGCTTTGAATATACCGGGTTCAACCTGGGTAAATGTTGGGGCCTGCGCTTGCGCGGAATAGTTAAGGCAAAGGAATAAAGAGCAAATAAAAAGGATAGATCTGTGCATTGGTAATTGGTTACAATTGACAATGCAAGCTGCAAAAAAGCCAGATCAAAAGGATTGCTTAAAGAGGCATAATATTAAGTTTAGTTGGCGTTTTTGTATGCTCCGATCGGGTTTAGCCCGATCGGAGCATACTTAATATGGTTATCCTAAGTTTCCGGGATCGAATGCTGTTTGGACATCGGTTTTGCTCGTTACTTTATACCCTGATAAGCCAAACACGGCTATCACAGCAAAGCAAATTAAAGGTACAATATATCCATATTGGATGTTGTTGAATGATTCGCCAACCATCCCAAAAAAGCGTGGTAGAATAGCACCACCAACTATTGACATGATAATTAAGCTACTGCCAAACTCAGTATCGCCACCTAAACCTTTAATACCTAGTGAAAAGATAGTTGGGAACATGATAGACATGAAAAAACATATGCCAATTACCGTATAAACGGTTATCATGCCATGAGCAAATACTGCAACGAGGCAAAGTGCAATATTAATAATGGCATATAACGCCAGTAGTTTTTGAGGTTGTATCACTACGTTTAAAGCAGTACCTACAAAGCGGCCAATTAAAAATGCGATACCACAAATACCCAAATAATCAGCTGCTTTTACTTCGGATATCCCGGCCGATTTTGTTGCATATAGGATGAATAAACTAAACACGCATACTTGTGCACCAACATAAAAAAACTGAGCAGCAACACCCCATGATAAGTGCTTGTGTTTAAAGGCATGCAGGATGTTTTTACCTGCTACATGTTCTTCTGTTTTCTGAATTTTAGGCAGTTTAATTATTGAGAATAGAATGGCTATCACAACCAGTATAGCACCTAAAATAAAGTAAGGCGTTTTAACGGACGCGGCTTCGGCAGCTAAGGCCAGCTTTTTTGCGGCTTCTGTCATGGTGCTTAACTCAGCATCAGTATGGCCTTTGGTTAATATAATTCTGGCACCAATAGCTGGAGCCATAGCCGCGGCTAAACCGTTAAATGATTGTGCGAAATTTAAGCGTAATACCGATGTTTTGGGATCGCCCAAAGTTGACATATATGGGTTGGCGGCGGTTTCTAAAATAGTTAATCCACAGGCTATGATAAATAGCGCTATCAAAAAGAAACTATAAAGCTGAGTATTCGCAGCTGGAATAAATAAAAATGATCCTGTAGCAAAAATGAGTAGGCCAATAACAATACCCCATTTGTAGCCATATTTTTTCATGATGATACCGGCAGGTATAGCCATTAAAAAGTAAGCGGCAAAAACAGCAGAGTCGATCAATGTTGCCTGAACTGTGGTTAGTGTGAACGACCTTTTTAAATGCGGTATTAATATAGGATCCAGATTATGGGCAAAGCCCCATAAAAAAAACAAGGACGTAACTAGAATAACCGGAAATAACTGGCTGGTTTTGTTGGCAGGTTGTTGTACCGGCTGAGGTGCAATGGTTTGCATAGGTTTTAGATAAGTAATAATTGGTTTTACAAAGAAAGTAGGATTTACCATATATCATCTTTTTAAAATTGCTTAATTAATAAACTATATTGGCATATCTGTAATAAAGCTATTCATTGCCAGGGTTTACTGGTTCATTTGTGTAGTGACAGTAGGGTTAGTTATAATGCATAACAAATGAATTTTATCTGATGGTATGGTTTGTAAAAGGGTAATTCCAGACTTTTATCTAAAGCCAAAATTGTTTAATACTATACTCATATAGTGATTAATGTAAGTGCGCTTTTTTGCACCTTGCGTTACCAAATTATACACTAATAAATGAAGCTTACAACGTTTACCATACTGGTATCAATTTGCACACTGCCCGTTTTGGCTCAGCAAATAAACCAACAATCGTTAAAATTGTGGTATAATAAGCCCGCCCGGGTGTGGGAAGAAGCTTTGCCATTGGGTAATGCCAAAACCGGTGCCATGGTTTTTGGGCGTATCAATATAGAGCGTTATCAATTAAACGATAATACCTTATGGTCGGGTTTTCCGGATGCTGGAAATATATCTAACGGACCGCAGGTTTTGCCACTGGTACGTAAAGCGGTTTTTGATGGCGATTATGAGAAAGCTGCCGAACTATGGAAAAAGATGCAAGGGCCGTACTCCGCCCGTTATTTGACTATGGCTGACCTGTTTTTAAACTTTGGTTTGTCCGATTCTACAACAAGCAATTACTATCGCGATCTTGATATCAAAAACAGCACAACTACGCTTAAGTATACCATAAAAGGTGTTAATTATACCCGCAAAACTTTCATCAGCCATCCCGATAAGGTGATGATCATTCAATTAACCGCCGATAAGGCAAATGCATTGAGCTTTAATACAAGCTTAACCAGCAAGCTGCATTATACAACAAGTGCTGTAGGCGATGATTACTTAGTGCTGAAAGGAAAAGCGCCTAAATTTGTGGCTAATCGCCCTTCGGAACCTCAGCAGGTTGTTTATGATGACAATGGCGAAGGCATGACTTTTCAGGTGCATATTCGAATTAAAGCTACCGGTGGAACCATTAAAGCCAATAAGGACGAATTGCAGGTGAAGGGAGCTACAAGCGTAACTATTTACTTAACTGAGGCTACCAGCTTTAACGGTTTTGATCGTTCCGCGGCATCGGCTGGGAAAGACCCGGCTATTGAAGCCAAGACAAATTTGAACGGGGCTTGGGTAAAGAGTTATCCTGAACTTGAACGCAGACACATTGCTGATTATCAAAAGTTATTTAACCGTGTTCACTTTAATTTAGTTACCAATCCGGAAGCTGATCAATTACCTGTTGACCAACGAATGCTGCGATTAAAAACTGGTAAAAGCGACTTGGAATTGCAAGCTTTATATTACCAATATGGCCGGTACCTGCTTATTGCCAGCTCAAGGCCAAACGGGAGAGCAAATAATTTGCAGGGTTTATGGAACGACCTGGTACAACCGCCATGGGGTAGTAACTACACCACCAATATCAATACCGAAATGAACTATTGGCTGGCAGAAAACACCAATCTATCGGAATGCCATGAGCCTTTGTTTGATTTTATTAAAAATCTATCGGTAAACGGAAAAGTGACAGCGAAGGTAAATTATGATATTAACGAGGGTTGGGTGGTGCATCATAACTCGGATATCTGGGCAAAAACATCAACTCCGGGTGGGTATGATAAAGACCCTAAGGGCATGCCGCGCTGGTCGTGCTGGCCAATGGCCGGAGCATGGTTGAGCACGCATTTGTATGAGCATTATTTGTTTACACGCAACACCAATTTTTTAAAGACTGAAGGTTATCCCTTAATGAAAGGTGCCGCGCAATTCATGCTCAATTGGTTGATTACCGATCCTAAGAGTGGTTATTTAGTTACCAATCCATCAACTTCGCCTGAGAATACGATCAAAATAAATGGTAAGGAATATCAACTGACCATGGCTTCTACTATGGATATGAGTATCATCCGCGAATTGTTTGAAGATTGTATTAGGGCAGCTACTGTTTTAAATACCGATAAAAAGTTTGTTGCCAAATTAAAAAATGCTAAAGCTAAATTATATCCATATCACATCGGTCAATACGGTCAGCTGCAAGAGTGGTTTAATGATTGGGATGATCCGAAAGATACACACCGTCATATTTCGCAGTTGTTTGGATTATATCCGGGGAGCCAGATCAATGTTTATCGTGATGCTGGGTTGGCTGCCGCAGCTAAACAATCGTTAATTCATCGTGGCGATGTAAGTACAGGTTGGTCAATGGCATGGAAAACCAATTGGTGGGCGCGTTTGCAGGACGGTAACCATGCTTATAAAGTTTTAAGCGCGGCGCTCAATTATATTGATCCGATTGACACTAAAGAGCAAATGAGCGGTGGCGGTGCATATCCTAATTTATTTGACGCGCACCCGCCATTTCAAATTGATGGAAACTTTGGCGCTACAGCCGGTATAACCGAAATGCTTTTGCAAAGCCATTACGGCGAACTGGTTTTATTACCCGCTTTACCAGATGCATGGCCCGAAGGCAGCATATCCGGAATTAAAGCGAGGGGGAATATTACAGTAACCGAAAACTGGAAGAACGGCCATTTAACTACGGCTCAAATCACATCGGCATTGGGTGGTAAATGCGTACTCAGAACTTTTACGCCTGTAAAAGTAAATGGTGTAAAATCTGTTACTGATACCAGAAACAGACAATACACCAATGCTGCTGTATATCAAAAAAATACCAATGCGCAGCTACAAGCTTTGAATTTGAAAAAGAGCTATGTTACAGTTTTTGAAACTCAAAAAGGTAAAACTTATACGGTTGTAGCGCAGTAATTATAATGATACGCCACGTTTCCACGGGATAAAATCATCCTGCCCAAGTGTTACTGCTTTGGGGATGATCTGTCCGCTGGCAACGGCAATGGTGTGTTCTAAAATTCTGTCGGCAACCTGGGCTAGTGTTTCTGTACCTTCAATAATATTACCGCAATCAATATCTATAATATCGGGCATGCGTTTGGCGAGCGGGGTATTTGTAGCCAGTTTAACAACCGGGGCAACCGGGTTGCCTGTTGGCGTGCCCAAACCTGTGGTAAATAAAACAACATTTGCACCGGCGGCAACTTCGGCAGTGGTGCTTTCAACATCGTTTCCGGGAGTGCATAACAGGGTTAAGCCGGGAGTAGTAACCTTTTCGGGATAATCAAGCACGGCAACCACCGGCGAACTTCCGGCTTTTTTAGCGGCTCCGGCAGATTTAATGGCATCGGTGATCAAACCATCGCGGATGTTACCGGGAGATGGATTGGCATAAAAACCTGAGCCTGTTTCTTCGGCGCGCTGGTTGTAAACTCGCATTAAGTCATTAAATTTAAGAGCTGTTGGTTCGTCTATGCAGCGGTCGCTAAGTTCTTGCTCTACTCCGCAAAGTTCGGGGAACTCGGCTAATATTACAGATCCGCCCAGCGCTACAATAATATCGGCAACCAAGCCAATGGCCGGGTTTGCCGATATACCTGAAAAACCATCAGAGCCACCACACTCCAGGCCAATACATAATTTTGATAAGGGGGCCGGCTGTCTTTCAATTTTATTAACCTCAATAAGCGCGGCAAAAGTTTGTTTAAGCGCTTTTTGCATTAATTGGCTTTCGGTTCCTTCTTTTTGCTGCTCCAGAATAATGAGTGGTTTATTAAAACCGGTATCACGTTTATTGATCTGATCAACCAAAATTGAAGCTTGCGCGTGCTGGCAACCTAAGCTTAATATGGTTGCACCGGCTACGTTCGGGTGGGTAATATATCCGGCCAATAATCCGCATAGCGCATCCGAATCGGTACGGGTGCCGCCACAGCCTAAATCGTGGGTCAAAAATTTGATCCCATCTAAATTGGAGAATAATTTGGTACCTGCGTTTTGATCGGGCGCTATTTGTAAGTCGGCATTTAGGATGTCGTCAATCGGTTTACCTGCTTTATATAGTGCTACCAAATCGTCAACGTTCTTTTCATATAGGTCGGGTTTTTTATAGCCTAACTTATCCAATAGCGCATCTTTTAAAACCATCACATTACGGTTCTCGCAAAACACCAACGGGATAACCAACCAGTAATTAGCGGTACCTACCGAGCCATCTGCACGGTGGTAGCCATTAAAGGTTTTGTTTTGCCATTTGGTAATATCGGGTTTAACCCAATTTAGTTTGCGCTGGCCTAAACTAAAATCTTCTGATGCATGTTTTATATTTTGTAATGTTATGGCAGTACCTTTTGCAAGTGGCTCTAAAGCAACGCCAACAACTACACCATACATAGTTATAGCGCCGTTTAGATCAATGTTTTGGAGGGTAAATTTATGCTTGGCTTTAACATCGGTAGCTAACATAAATTTATCGTTATTATGTTGTATAAGTGTACCTGCTTTTAAATCTTTAAGTGCAACCAACACATTATCGTCTGGGTGAATGATCAAATAAGTTGAAACTTTGTGAGTTGTAGTATTTTCCATGAGTGTATTTTAGCGATGCCTGATAAATAGATTATAGCGTAGGCTGTAAGCAAAAAATCAGGCCTTAATAATTGTGCAAGTAACAATAATGGAATGTTTTTTTATTGGCATATCTTATCATAATAGTCATATTTATTGGCATATTGTTAGTATTTTAGATGTTGTTATACAAGCACTGCTAAACCAATTATTATAGCTTGATTTTCTGGGCTCGGGAACTTATCCATGTCCTCCCTGTTGAGGTTGTTTGGATGAGTTATCAGTAACCGGATTTCTAAATATTTATTGATTTTTATGAAACCTCAACTGTTAAAAGTAGCCACCGGACTTGCACAATCTTTTAGTGTAAGGCACGATCTGATCCCGTTTTTTAATAATAAATGGCATTACCATACCGAGGTAGAACTTATATCTTTAGAAAAAGGTACCGGAACTCAATTTGTAGGCGATAATATCCGGTCGTTTAGTGATGGTGATGTGGTACTTATAGGAGCTAACCTGCCACATTACTGGCGTTTTGACGATCACTATTTTGTTGAGGATTCTAAAAGCGCGGCTGATGTAATCGTAGCTCACTTTAATGAGAATTTTTGGGGTGTACAATTTTTATTACTTCCGGAGAATGCGATGATCAAAAATATATTGGATAAAGCTAAACGCGGTATCCAGATCATTGGTAATACCCGTGCGCGGGTAGCCGAAATGATGCAGCAGATGTTAAAAGCGGAATCGTTTAAACGGATGGTGATATTGCTGGAGATATTGGAATTGATAGCCGGGAGCAGTGAAGTGCATTTTTTATCGTCGAGCAGTTTTTTACCGAATTTGGAGGATGCGGAGAACGAACGCATTAATGCCATTTACGAATACTCGTTATCAAACTTTACCAATAAAATAAGCTTGGATGAGATTGCTACCATAGCTTGTATAAGTCCAAACTCATTTTGCCGATACTTTAAAACGCATACCGGTAAAACCTATTCGGGCTTTTTGCTGGAGTGTAAAATCGGGCTTTCATGTAAACTATTGATACAGGATAAATTATCAATTCAACAAATTTGCTACGAAAGCGGTTTTAATAATTTTGCCAGCTTTCATAAATATTTTAAAAAATTAACCGGTAAAACACCACTCGCCTATCAAAAAGAATTTACGCATAAAAAGAAGTGATTTTATCAGGATAAGTATTCAAAATATGACTTTAATTGCTGCGCTTTTTTTGCCAAAAAATATCATATGAGTTAAAGAATCAACGTTCGGTGCGACTTCATTCTTATCATCGTAAATTATCAAAAATGGATAATTCAATTGTAACTAACCCGATACGTTTCTTAACATACTTGTAATTATCTGCCTTGTTTTATGTTAAAAGTTGAGTGATTCGTTTCAATTTTTGACAACTTTTACATTGATAAAAAGTAAAAAACTCTGTTTTTTTAGCAAAAACAGCCCATTTCTGCGCTTTTTGATGCCAAAATAACTGAATCATTCGCCAATAGCATTAAATGCTAAGTTTTGCTTTATCGGTTACTTGCATTACCAATTAAATACCAATAGGTATAACCCTAAATTAAAAAATTATGAAACCCAAAAACCAACCAAGCTCAGTAAAATTGTATTGTTATAAGTAAGATATTTTACTTATAGTTCTGTGGTACATTCAACCTCACAGAACCAGTTCACTTATTTATAAACCAATATCTAAAAAGATATGAGAAAAAAATTTACTCAAAATTTTTCGCGAAGTTCTATTGCCCTAAAATTAGCGGTTATAGTGCTTCTGCTTAGTTTTATTAACGCCTTTGAAGCAAGGGCTCAAACTCCCGGAAAAGTTACCGGTACAGTTAAAGACGCCGGCGGGATGGGCTTGCCAGGTGTGAGTGTAAAAGTTAACGGCGCAGTTACCGCTGCCGTTACCGATGCAAATGGTAAGTATAGCATAAGCGCGAAAGTGGGAGCGACACTTACTTTTAGTTTTATAGGCTTTACCACAACAGAAAAGGTGGTTCCGGCTAATAAAGTGCTTGATGTAGTGTTGGCCGAAACATCCAGCTCGTTAAGCGAGGTGGTGGTTACCGGTTTTGGCGGTAAAGTTAAACGGAGTGATCTAACAGCGCCGGTATCATCGGTTAGCGCGAAAGACATTCAGGATAGGCAACCTATCAATTTGTTAGAAGCATTGCAAGGTAAAGCTGCCGGTGTATTAATAACAAATGATGGCGGGCCGGGGGCCGAAGGAACCATACAAATACGTGGTGTTACAACATTGAATGCCGGTGCAGGGCCGTTATATGTTGTTGATGGCGTTATTAGTGATAATGGCCGTAACATTAATCCGCTGGACATTGCAAGTATCGAGGTGTTAAAAGATGCTGCCTCGGCATCTATTTATGGGGTGCAGGCGGCTAACGGTGTAATTTTAATTACCACTAAAAAGGGTGTTGAAGGTGTACCGCAAGTAAGTGTTCAATATACCCACTTATTTGGCAGGCTGGCTCATAAATTACCACAAAGCAATGCGCAGGAGGTTAGAGCTTTCAGACGTTTACAAGCCGGTGGTACTGCTACGGCAGGATCAAGCACCGATTCGCTTAACCCAAGCTTTAACGCTGATAATGATTTGCAAAAACTGCTATTAGGTAATTTAGGTAATCGCGATCAGGTTAACTTAAGCCTGAGTGGCGCATCCAAAACATTAAATTATTATACCAGCGTTAATTATATGGATGATAAATCTATTATAATTAATAGTTATGCAAAAACTTTGCAAACCAGGCTTAATATTTCATACCAGCCTACTACGTTTTTAAAATACACAACCAATCTTACCTTATATTATCAAAACAAAAACGAAATACCGGTAGGCCGTACAGTTAACGTTGTTTTTGACAGGCCCGCGTTTTCGTTGATCTATTATCCCGATGGCTCATTAACCAGTTATATAGGTTCAAAACGCAACCCGGTTGCCAATGCGCTTTATGAGATCAATAAAACAGAAACATATTCGGCACAAGTAAATAATCAGCTTGATCTGAATATAAGCAAACACCTTAAGTGGACCAATTTGTTCAATTTTTCATACGAGAGTCCGCAATACACCTTCTTTTCGCCAAGGTATTTGAGCAACGGCCGTACAAACAATAATGGTACTGATGAATTGAAAAAGAATTTTAACTACGAAATCCAATCGTATTTAAACTATAGTCAAACTTTTAATAAGTATCATAACTTTTCGGCTACTTTAGGTATAGATGCTCAAAAACGTTCGTCGGATATTTTTCACCTTGAATATGCTAACACTACAAGTGAAGAAATTACCGCGGCTCTGCCTGCCTATTTAACAACAACTTCTACTTACACAGGCGGAAGCGGGTCTACCCAGCAAAGTTTTTTAGCCAGGTTAAACTATGATTACAAAAGCAAATATATTTTTCAAGGGGTTTTGCGTAATGATGGTTCATCAAAGTTTGGAGAGAGTAACCAACGAGGTTATTTTTATTCAGGATCAGGCGCATGGCGCTTTTCGGCAGAAAAATTTATGGATTGGTCTAAAAACTATTTAGATGATGCAAAACTCCGGGTAAGTTATGGCCGTGTTGGTAATGATCAAATCACAAATTATGCCTCTTTAACCAAAGTAAGCTTTACCGGTAGTTACAATGGTGTTGGCGCTGCGGTGTATGATTCTAATTTTGGTAATAGCGATATTCATTACGAAACTAATGTTCAAACCAATTTGGGTTTAGAACTTACTTTTTTAAAAGGACGTTTAAGCGTTACGGCAGATGTTTATAAAAAGGGTTCGGAAGGATTGCTTTATCCACAAGAGTTAGCTAAGGAAACAGGTTTTTCAACCGTTACAGTAAATGTAGGTTCAATAAATACCAAAGGTTTAGAACTAACAGTTAGTGGTGTGCCTATTAGCAAAAAGAACTTTACCTGGAATATTGATGCTAACATATCATTTGAAAGAGGTGTAGTTACTGAACTGGCGGGCCATACACCATTTGTAGCAGGTAGTAAGTGGTATGTACAGGAAGGAGGCCGCCTGGGCGATTTTTATGGCTGGACAAACCTTGGTGTATTCCAATGGAACGAATCAAACGCGTATAACGATAGCTGGAAAAGACTTACCGTTGTATTAGGTGGCGATGGTAAACCATTGTTTGTAGGAGGCAAGCCACAATATACTTATGATGGGCAGCCTTATACGGGTACTGTACACAACCTGTACGACCCGGCCGGTAAGTTAAAAGGCGGAGATACCGAATGGCAAAATATGAATGCCGATAGTTTGATTGATGATAATGACCGCCATGTTATAGGTAATTCCCAACCAAAATTTTACTTAGGTGTGAGTAATAATTTCACCTATAAAAACTTCTCATTATTCTTTTTGGTTAACACATCAATTGGTGGGCAAATTTATAACACCTTACAATACAATGCTAATTACCCATCAAATACAGGCCCTGGTAACCCAATGGTATTGTACAATTCGTGGCAAAAACAAGGCGACATAGCCACGTTGCCTTATTATCCTGATCGCGCAAGCAGGGGGAGTTTGAAACAAAATGGGAATAGCTTATATCTTGAAGATGCAAGTTTTATCAGATTGGCAAGCGTTAGGCTGTCTTATAACTTAAATAATAAATTCGCCGCAAAATTGCATTTAAAAGGATTGTCGGGATTTATATATGGCACAAACTTAATGACGTGGACCAACTACACAGGTTACGATCCGGAGTTTAGTACCAGCAACCCGTTAACACCTAATGATGATACCGGAAAGTATCCAAAAAGAAGAGAAGTTGGTTTAGGAATAAATATTAAATTGTAATAGATACAATTATGAAAACATTTAAATATATCATTGTTTTAATGATGCTGCTACCTTTAGGTAGCTGTAAAAAGTTTTTAACTCAAACACCGGTTTCGCAAATTGCCGATTTTCAGTTCTACAAATCAAAGTACGATGTTGATGCCGCGATGGCCGGCATGTACTCGGGATTTCAATTGATGATGGTTGGTGAAGGCGGCACAACGTCATTTAACGATCGTTACCATTACTGGGGAGATTTCAGGTCGGATACGTTTGACAGATTTATAAGCTACGCAAACGTTTATCAAAATGAAATAGCTTTTAACGCTATCACACCGGATAATCCGTACAGTGATTGGTCTAAGTTTTATACTGTGATCAGTCGTGCAAATAACAACATCAAATATATACCTACAGTAACCGCGATAGATAACTCGGTTACAACAGATGTTGTAAATGCGGATCTGGCACAATCATACGCTATGCGTGCCATGTGTTACTTTTATATATTACGTATTTGGGGCGATGCACCTGTTTGGCTTGAACCTTATGAAAGCATAAGCCAGGAGCCAGAACGCGAAAAAACAACTGCCGCTTCAATTTTGAATGATATTGTTATTAAAGATTTAACAACAGCTTATAGTTTAACAGTTAAAGGGCAAACAGCATCTGTATTTTATATTAACGAAGCTTCTATTTGTGCAAACCTCGCCGATGCTTATATGTGGAAGAAAGATTATCCTAACGCCATTATCTGGATAAATAATTTGTTTAAGGCAAAAAATCCAAAGGGCGCGTTATATGCCGGAACATCAGACGCTAACCTGGAGCCAACTGCTACCTGGAAAAACGTTTTCACCACACCAACAGCGAGTGCAGAGGCTATATGGTCAATAAATTGGAACTATACCAACAACGGATGTTCGTGCATGGTACTCGGTCCGGCAAATAATAACAAGGGTATGCAGCTTGATCCTTTATTTTATGCCAGCTATTTTTTACCACAAACTACAGCAACACACACAAATGATATCAGACCTAAACAAACCCTGGATCTATATATTACGCCTACTAATAATAGGGATAGGTTTGTGAAATTTGCTCAAAGCCCGGTTAATCCTACCGCGGCATCAACCGCGGCAGATCTGGCTATTTATTATGCAGTAACAATTAACCCATACCTGCCAATGTACCGTTTAGGGGATATTTACTTGTTATATGCAGAAGCTTTAAATGGAAATAATGATTTGCCAAACGCGCTTAAATATTTAAACTATATCCGAAAAAGGGCAAGTCTTGTTGAATATTTGCCTACGGACCCGCTTGTTAATAATAAAGCCTCAATGGAGAATACCATTTTGCAAGAGCGCATGTATGAATTAGTTGGCGAAGGTAAACGCTGGTTTGATTTGATACGTACCGATCACGTTAAACAAATAATGGATCCGGTTTTGAAGGATAGGCAAGCAAGAAGCGGTGGTACCGATCTGGTTGGTTTCGCTGATATCCGCCGGGTGCTTTGGCCAATAAGCAGAGCGGTATTAAACTCAAACAAAAAATTGACACAAAATCCGGGTTACTCAGATTAATGTTCACCTTTAAAAGACATAACATGAAAAGTTTAAAAAATAGATATTTACTCATTTTGCTTTTGGCTATAGTTGCTATAGGGCAAGCAGGTTGCGTAAAGATATTCGGGCTTGAGCCGCAAAAGAATTATGATTATCATCCGCAAACGCTTGATAACAATATTAACGTTACCGCACGTAAGTTTTTAGAAGACAGGGCCAGCGGCACAGGTATTGCCAACAGCGCTACCGATACCATATTTAAATACATGAAAGCCGGTTTGGATTATGCAGGTATTGATCTGGCTGAATTTGAAAAGGCTGATCGTACTTATTTGTTTATGACCAATGATGCCATACGTGTATCTACAGTGAAAACTACAGGGGGGATAACAACTACCACTATTTCGGCCGGTTTGTGGTTTGACTACCCTATGGTAACCAGTGTTAACCCTACAACAGGCATACCGGTAACCAAGCCTGCAACTAAGTGGAGCGATTACCCTAAAGAGGACGTTAAAAATTACTTTTTATACCTGATAGGACAAGGCCGTTATAACTTTGCCGATTTGAATGAGACTAATAAGCCTATCCAATCATTATTACCTGCAAACACTGCATTATCTAAATCAAGTATGTTGGGTTATTTTGCTAATGGCAGAGGTTTTGACCAAGCGGGGTTATTTTATCTGAAGATATTAAACAATAGTGATTCGGCACCAATAGTTCACAATAATAAAACGAACGATAGGAGTGGTGGCTATGTTGCAACCAATGGCATTATCCATGTGTTTGGTGCAAGTTTGGCTCCCGGTTTGCCGGTTCTATAAATGTAATGTTAATACCAATTAACGGTTTATTTAAAAATTAAAACCTGCCAGGTGCTACTTATTGTTTAGCACCTGGCTTTTTATCTATGCAAAACATCAAAACATTAAAATCGTTATCGTTCGGCCTGGCGCTGTTGGCGTTAGGTAATTCTCAAACTTTGTATGCCCAACAAAAGGGCGACGAAGAAGGAATGCAAAATCAGGCAAAAGCCCGCGATCAAAAAGAAATTGATAAGGCTGTACATGGCTGGTGGGCAACATCAATGAAAACGCATGATGCCCGTGTGGTATGGTGGCGCGAGGCCCGCTTTGGTATGTTTATCCATTGGGGAATATACTCGTTACCGGGAGGCGAGTGGAAAGGGAAAAAGGTTGATGGTTATGCCGAGCATTTGATGCGCAAAGAAAAAATACCACGCGCCGAATACCTGCAATTAGCGCATCAGTTTAATCCGGTTAAATTTAATGCCGATGAATGGGCGAGCATAGCCCAAAAAGCAGGTATGAAATATTTGATCATTACGGCTAAACATCACGATGGTTTCGCGATGTTTAATTCGGATGTATCAGATTATAATGTGGTTAAACAAACTGCCTGGAAGCACGACCCGATGCTGGACCTTGCCGCGGCCTGTAAAAAGCACGGCATTAAGTTTGGTTTTTACTATTCGCATGCCTTTGATTGGGAACACCCTGATGCCCCCGGAAATGATTGGGAATATAATAACCCGGGTGGCGATAAACTGTTATTTGGTGGTGCCAACTGGTACGATGTTCATCCCGAATTGTTACCTAAGGCAGCTAATTATGTGAATCAAAAAGCAATACCACAGATACGCGAACTGATCAAAAAATATCATCCGGATATATTATGGTTTGATACGCCAAGCAAACTGCCTTTGTCTGAAAATATCAGGATATTGGAAGCCATCCGCGAAGCCGACCCGAATGTAGTTGTTAATGGTAGGCTGGCTCGTGGCGGTGGTAATTTAAACCTGGGCGATTATCAAAATACGGCAGATAGGCCGGCAGAATTTTTCCCGGTAACGGGCGATTGGGAAGCTATACCAACTACTAACGAATCGTATGGTTATTCCAAGTTTGATAAGAGCCATAAATCGGCAAAGTTTTTGGTTCAGTTATTGGTTAGATCGGCATCACGTGGGGGTAATTTGTTAATGAATATTGGCCCTAAAGGCGATGGCGAATTTGATGCTGCCGATAAGCGGATACTGGATAGTATTGGTATCTGGATGAAGGTTAATAGCGCCAGTATCTATGGAAGTACAAAAACACCATTGCCTATTCAAAACTGGGGCGTATCTACACAAAAAAGGGGCAAATTATATCTACAGGTTTTTGAATGGCCACGTAATAATAAACTGATTGTAGCGGGCTTGAAAAGCAATATCGCGAAAGCTTATTTATTGGCCGATCCTGCTAAGAAGCCTTTGGCGTTTAAACGTTTAAGTGCTTTGGATATTGAACTAACCATCCCGGCAAAAGCCCCCAATAATTTAAGCGGTGTTATTGTGTTAGAAGGCCAGAAACCTTTTGTGACTGATTCTGTAAGGTTGCTTACATCGGCTACGCCCAATAACCGTTTGCTGGCCTTTGATGCTTTGCTTACTGGCAAGGGTTTTAAATTTGGTGATGGTAAACCTGCCCGTTATTATGTTGACGGTTGGAAGAATAAACAACAAACCATCAGCTGGAAGTTTAGATTGTTAGCGCCTGCACAATTTGCTTTGCTGCTTAAATACAGTGCCGATAGCAACAATTCCGGTGAATATGAATTGGTGATTGATGATGCGATTAAGCCGGGAACGATAGAAACATTAGCTAAGGGCGACAGCGTTAAAGAAACAGATATGGGTATTGTTGATTTGAAACCAGGTATACATACCATTACTATTAGGGCAAAAGATATTAAAGCAGAAGGGCTGATGAGGTTATTAGAAGTGGACTTAAAACCTGTAAAGTAAATTAAAATACAAGCTATACATGGGGCTAAACATATACATGTGTTTAGCCCTTTTTACGTTTAAACTAGGCTGTGTTATTAAATAAATGTTTGTATTACAGTTTATTATGCCAATAATGTTTACTGTTAAGCCAAGTGATGTGAGTTAATGGGCAATGGGTTTGGTAAATTAGTGTGATTAAAGATCGCCCCAATTAAATAACCATATAGCTAAATATTTATGAAGAAAAAACTGATCCTTTTAGGAGGCCTGGCTATGCTTTGTGGCCACGTTTTAACATCGTGCAAAAAAACGACTACCGACACTACGCAGACAACTACTACCCCAACCGGAGGCGGTACAACTACACCTGTAACCAATAAGGGTATGATAGTTGAAAGTTTAACCGGCAGTATAACCGTTAGCGAAATTTTGGCCTTTAAAACCTATATGCAAACAGTTGCCGCACCAACTGATAACGACCAGAATGTTTGGGTTTTTGGAAACCCCGGCAAGGCTATTGAAGCTTGTGGTTTGATGTATGAAGCTACCGGAGATATAGCGATACTTGACCGGATGATCTATTACTGTGATGCCGCCTTATCTGGAAGAAATGATTTGGCGAGTGTGACCAATGGCGGGCAGCGCAAATTATGGACGGGGAGTATTGAACCGGTTTGGCCATCATCAGACGCGGCTACAATACCTGCCGGGGCCGGTGTTGAGCAGGGGGATGTACTATCGCACATGGTTTTCTGCGCGAAGCTGATCTTACAAAAGCCCGCCATATGGAATACCGCTGTAGGTATTGGTGATGCAAAGGGTTATGGCGCAACTTACAAAGCAAGGGCGCTCAAATATATTGAGCAGGCAGATTATGTGAACGATGTATGGATACTACCCCGTTTTGTACGCGCGAGTGATAACAAACTGTACTTTCCGGGGGCGCCTAACACTTACAAACCTAATGATGCCGCACCCTGGAACCAGTTGTTTATGGTTACCAATAGCATGATCCGCCTGGTGCAATGCCATTTGATATTAAATGATGCACCGACAAGGGTTACAAAATATGATGCTATAGTGCAGGCCAATGTGGATTGGTTTAAAGCTAATTTGACTACGGTTACATCTAAATTGGGTACTGCCTGCTATAATTGGAAATACGCTATTGGCGGTAGTGTAGAAGATACCAACCATGCCGCTTATGATGCGGAAGGTTTTTGGCTGGCTTATAACAGCGGCCGCTACAACGTTAGTTTGGATGATATTAAGCCTATGGCAAATACTTACTTTGATATTGTGCTTACCACGGTAACCAATGGTATTTATGCCGGTAAAGTAGATGCCACAACAGGTACAGGTAATGCCGATGGTGATAACTATGTACGCGATGAATACTATTACCTGGCTGATATCCGCAAGGATAAATATACTACTGCGGCCAATATTAACATCAACGCTAAAAAGATAGCCAGTTCGCCACAGATTACCGGTAGGTTGCTTTGGTTAAAAAATAAGCGGTTTTTAGCGGGAGATCATGATTAGATATTAGCAGGATATTAAACAAACAAAAGCCGCAATAAAAGCGGCTTTTGTTTGTTTTGTTGGTTTATAGTAATGGTTTATTTAACCGGTTCTATAACGATGGTTTTTAATTTAAACAGTTCGGTTGCAGAAGTGTATGGTTTGATGCTTATTGAATAAGTACCGGGCTTTTTGATGCTCGCGATAGCGATGGTATGTTTGATAAATAACCCGGGTTTATGCGTGTCGTAATCGGCAGATGTGCGGAGGGTTAAAAAGTTGTAGTCTTTGCCTAATACGGTAAGCGTTCCTTCCTGGCCTTTGCTTTTTTCGTCGCAAGCGTACTCAAGGCTTATTTTGTAATCGCCGGGTTCGGTTACACGCATTTTAAAGTTGGCGCTATCGGCCGGGGTTGCCATCGCGGTGATGCAGGTGTTGTGTTTCCAATCGCCATGATAATTGCTTGATACAATTGCTTTAGCGCTGGCTTTGCCAAAGGTATTGGTGTACGCGGCCTCTATATTGTATTGCGGGTATTGGTACGAAACAATAGTAGGCGCATTTGGCCCGGCATCTTTGATCTTCCCTTTGTAATTTACCACAATTACAGCATCCGCATTAGCGGGCATAGCTGCTGCGTTGATCAAAATATCAGTGCCTTTTTTTACAAAGGTTAGGGGCCTGTGATTATCTAAACGGTAAGCCGATATGATATGATCACTGATGTTAGGCACTACAATCTGTCCGTTAGTTGGTTTGTTAAACACATGCAAAAATAGTTTGCCCGGTTTAGCGGTGCTAACTCCCCAGGGTTGGGGGGCAATTAGCCCGTAGGTGCTGCCATAAATGGAAGCTCCGTTTATTTTGAGCCAGTTGCCAACCTCGGTTAAGTACCTGACCGAAAATTCGGGGAACTTGCCGTTACCATCGGGGCCTACATTTAAGATAAGGTTGCCGCCTTTTGAGGCAACAGTTGCCAGCAGATGGACGATCTCGGCAGAGGTTTTGAAATTATGATCGAACTTGGTATATCCCCATGAATCGTTGTGGGTGAATAGGGCTTCCCACGCGCCTTTAACTGGCAGGGCGGGTACTTCGCCATCGCCAAAGTCTTTAAAGTCACCTAAGCCGTTGCCAATGCGGCTGCTAAGTAGGGTGCCGGGTTGGAGCTTTCTTGCGGAATCGATCAAAGCCTGGGTTTGCTGAGGCGTCATCCCGCCCGCCTGGTCAAACCAGATGATATCAAGCGGGCCGTAGTTTTTGAGCAATTCTTTTAACTGTGGGATAGCTTTGGTGCGATAATAGGCCTGGTAATCTTTTTTAGTTTCATCAAAATCCCAATTGTTACGGCCGCCATTAGGTTCGTGCCAATCAACAAATTGTGAATAGTAAAAGCCAAACCTTAAACCTGCTTTATGGGCTTCGGTTGATAGGGCTTTCATAGGGTCTTTATGATAAGGCGACCCATCAACTATGTTAAAATCAGATACGTTGGATTTGAACATGGCGAAACCCTCGTGGTGCTTGGCGGTAACCACCATGTATTTTACGCCAAAGCCCTGTGCCTGTTTTACCCATTGCGCGGCATTAAAACCTACCGGGTTAAAGTTGTTGGCAAGGGTGGCATAGTCCTTCGCGGGGATTCTGGCCGTATTCATTAACCACTCGCTAATGCCGTAGTTGTTTTTTCCCTGCCATTCGCCCGCAGCGGCAGAGTATAAACCCCAGTGGATAAATAAGCCAAATTTGGCATCTTTAAACCACTGGATGTTTGGGTGCTCTTTACCCGATATGTTTTTATCCCAGCTTTCACCCTCGGGTGCCTGGGCTTTAGCATTGGAGGCTAAAAATAGAACTATAATAAGTGTTGTTATGTAACGCATGTTTATGTGTTTGATACGACGCGATTAATCAAGCTCACCACTTTTTATTTTACCGCTTTTTGCTGAACCTTTTGTGAGTATGCCCTTTAGGTTTATTTTAATTACTGATGCAATTTGATCCGGAGCTTTGGCCGGGAGTTGGAGTTCTAAAACATCGCCGGTTTGTTTGCTTTTGATGGTAGTGTTACCTACCAGTAGCCTGGCCGAAGTAATGGGAGTTTTGATACCCGGGATTGTTAATTTACCATCTTTAGGCCAGTCGAAAACTGATAGGTATAAGATGGTATTACCGGCAATATCTTTTTTAGTACAGCGACCCCAGCTTAGTGTATCGATAGGGCTGGCTTTGGTGCCATAAATGGCCTCGCCGTTTACTTTCATCCATTTGCCTATGACTTGTAAGCTTTTAATGGCTTCATCGGGGAAAGCACCATCGGCTTTTGGGCCAATATTTAATAAATAATTTCCGCCTTTTGAGGCTATGTCAACCAGGTTACGGATCAGCTTTTCATTACTTTTCCAGTTATGGTCGTAGCTTTTATAACCCCATGAGCCATTCATGGTCATGCAGGTTTCCCAGTCTTTGCCATCTAATTCACTTAGATCGGGTATTTTTTGTTCTGGGGTTTTATAGTCACCAAAATAATTGGGGCGCTTTAACCTGTCGTTGGTAATGATGTTGGGTTGCAGCTTTAGTACATTGTTTAGTTTGGCGGCAAACTCGTCGGTCATGTCGGTTGGGGTATCCCACCATAAAACGGCAACATCGCCATAGTTGGTTAATAGTTCTTTTACTTGTGGAACGCTCACCTGATCCATATAATCGCCCATGCTGCGGGTAGTTTGGGCAGGGTCCCAGTGGCCAGTGTGGGCCTCGGTATAAGCATCAATTTTAGCTGAATCGGGGTTAGGCCAGCCTTCGGTAGTAACTTTGCGTGCCGCGCTTCCGCCAGGGTTGTTCCAATCCTGCGCGTGTGAGTAATAGAAGCCTAATTTGATGCCATACTTTTTACAAGCGGCAGCTAAAGGCTTTAAAATATCTTTTCCGTAAGGAGTAGCATCGACCATGTTCCATTTGCTGGCTTTTGATTTGAACAGGGCGAAGCCATCATGGTGTTTGGCTGTGATAACGATGTATTTCATACCGGCGTTTTTTGCCATTTTAACCCATGCATCGGCATTGTATTTAGTGGGGTTAAATTGTTTGGCATATTGTTGGTATTCGGCAACCGGTATTTTTGAACGGTTCATGATCCATTCGGCGCCGCCCTTGGTCATGGGGTGGCCTTTGTACATACCACCAGGAACGGAATATACTCCCCAATGAATAAACATGCCGAAGCGGGCATCACGCCACCATTGCATGTGTTTATCAGTTTTGGCTTTTTGAGCGAATAAGGTGTTGGTTAATGTCGCGAATATTAGCGCGAGTAAAAGGACTGTTTTTTTCATATCTGGTGATTAATAATTGGCAGGTACAAATTGCTGATTCTAAACAAGCAAATGAGGGCCGTTTTTAGCAAATTAATAAGCCATTTTAGCAGAAAATCGGGGGTGATTGCCTATTGAGTATACTCATATTTATCATTGATTTGCTTAGATAATTGAATACATTGTATTATAAATTTAAGTAATTGCACCATACTGTTTGAAGTAATTACCCACAATCATTTTTAAAAGGTAATTAAACCAATTTAAATGAAACGTACCGTTTTTATATTGCTGATCGTGTTATGCAGCTCCATCGCGCAAGCTGTAGCACCCATTAAGGTTGCCTGTATTGGTAACAGCATTACTTATGGCGCCCGGATAGTTGACCGGGAGCATGACTCATACCCCGCGCAGTTACAGCGGATGCTGGGTGATAATTATGTGGTGAGTAATTTTGGTGTGAATAGCAGCACGCTACTGCATAAGGGTAACAAGCCTTATATTAATCAGCCCCAATATCAGCAGGCTTTGCAAAGTAATCCCGATGTTGTTTTTATTAAGTTGGGTACCAATGATAGCAAGTTAGTTAACCGGGTATACCTTGACGAGTATGAGCACGATTATAAGGAGATGATAGCCGCTTTTGAGGCCTTACCATCGCACCCGAGAATTGTGTTGCTGTTGCCGATCAAATCTTTTCATCCAGATAGTAATTCGATATCTGATAAAGTGATTGTTGGGCAAATCATTCCACATATCCAACACCTGGCTTATACGGAGCATCTGGAAGTTATTGACCTGCATAGTTTATTCGCCGATAAGGAAAGCTTGTTAGCTGATAAGATCCATCCGAATGCGGAGGGGGCGGGTATTATTGCCAAAAGGTTGGCTGATCTGCTACAGCAAAAGCGTGATGTTAGGTTTGATATAGATAAGGGGATTAAGTATTCGGTAAAGCAGAGTTCGTTTTATGGGTATGTGTGTAACGATTTTACATTGAATAACCATGACTGCAAAGTTGTGCAGCCTAAATGGAGCGCGATTGGGCATCCCTGGGTATGGCGAGCCCGCTTTTGGGGGCATGAGCCGCAAGCGGATATCTCTTTGTTGGAAAGAGGTTTCCATATTGTTTATTGCGATGTAATTGAACTGTTTGGTAACGACGAGGCGATAAACGCGTGGAATGGTTTTTATAAGGTTTTACGATCTGCCGGATTGAACAAAAAGGCGGTAATGGAAGGTATGAGTAGGGGCGGGGTATATGTTTACAACTGGGCAGCGGTTAACCCGGATAAAGTTGCTTGTGTGTATGTTGACAATGCTGTGCTCGATTTAAAAAGCTGGCCGCTGGGTGGTGGAAAAAGTCAGAAAAGCGTGAAAGACGTTGAGAAGTTTAAAGCGGATTACCATATTACTACGGATGAACAATTGAATAACTTTCATGGTAGTCCGATTGATAAGATTGGGCAGATTGTGAAGGGTAAATACCCTATGCTGCATTTACTGGCAGATAATGATGAGGCTGTGGCACCGGCCGATAATACTTTGCTGTTTGAGCAAAAGGTTAAAGCTTTGGGTGGCAATATTACCGTGTTGCATAAACCGGGAGCCAAGCATCATCCGCATAGTTTGCCTAACCCTATGCCTATTGTTGATTTTATTTTGAAAACGGTTCAGTTATAAATTACTCCTTTTATGATTAGAAAATATATAGTGCTTGGCTTGTTGTTAACGTTTGCTTTTAACGGTTTTGCTAAAAGCAATGTGATTGATACCGCTAAAAAACTATCCAGCGAAAGCTATATATCGCGATATGGCAACCTGGATAACTTCAGGTATAAGCTGGCTACAGAGAAGAATATTACGGTTGCCTTTTTTGGTGGATCGATCACGAATATGACGGGCTGGCGGGGCAAGGTTGAGCAGTATTTGATTCAAACGTATCCGGGGATACATTTTACCATGATGAATGCCGGGATACCATCGTTAGGGAGTTTGCCGCACGCGTTCAGGATGAAAAGAGATGTGCTGGAGAAGGGCAGGATAGATCTGCTTTTTTTAGAAGCGGCTGTGAATGACAGGGGCAACGAAAAATCGGATACGGTACAGCGCCGGGCTATGGAAGGTATTGTGAGGCATACGCTTAAAGCTGACCCGTTAACGGATATTATTGTAATGGCTTTTGCCGATGAGCTTAAAAATGCCGATTACCATGCGGGGAAAATTCCATCCGAAGCAAAGGTTCATCAGGATATCGCTCAATATTATCACCTGCCTTATATTAACTTGGCGAAAGAAATAAATGACCGGATTGATCATAATGAATTTACCTGGAAAGATGATTTTAAGAGTTTGCATCCATCGCCTTTTGGCCAACAATTGTACTTTAACACTATTGAGCAATTGTTTGTTGGTGAGTTGAAAAAGGCTATTCCCGCAAGGTTAGTTAAACATAGCATCTCTAAACCAATCAACATACTTAACTATGAGCATGGCGAGTATTTAGATATAGCCAGCGCGGCAATGCTGAGGGGTTTTAAATATGTTAAAACATGGCACCCGGCCGATAGTGTACATACCCGTGCGGGCTTTACTGATGTGCCTGTGTTGGAGGCGGCTCAACCTAATGCTACTTTTGAGCTATCTTTTACCGGAACGGTGATAGGCGCGGGATTTATTGCCGGGCCAGATGCCGGAATAATTAGCTATACAGTTGATAACAAGCCTTACCCGGATATGGATATTTATAAACCGGCAAGTAAAGGGTTACATTTACCATCGTACGCTGTTTTGGCTGATGACCTATCCGCAGGAAAACATGTGTTGAAGGTTAAGGTTATAAGCGCTCATAATCCATTATCAAAAGGGACTGCCTGCCGGATAGTTTACTTTCTGGAGAACAATGGTAAATGAGCAGGGTTTAATATAGCCTAAGGATCTTAAAAATTTGCTCAGCTTCGGTCATAGTGAGGTCGAAGTACTTATTGTCGGAGTCTTTTTTGTAATTTATGCGTATCTTTGTATTGGTAGGATCGCATTGGTTTATTGTTAGGTTTTGCCGATTTGTTATTTGAAAATATACCCCTTATTCCCCCCCTTTGATTGGAGATGTAATAGGCAAGATGGGAAGATGTGGTTGAAAAAATCCTACTTTATCCCCCTTTGCACTCCGTGAGCGTGGACGCCCACAACTATTTACAATCAAACGATGGCACTTGATTGGGCGGTTAGGTATCCCCCCTTTTTTAATAATTGAAGAATTGATTGAATAGGGCCGTTGGGAAAAAATACGTTTGAGATTTCTTACAATATCCCCCCCCCTTTAAAGCAAAAAACTGAAGCCCAAGGCTTTTTGAGGATACCCATATTTACCCCTGTCTGCCGACAGGCAGGCATAATTTGTTATTTAGGTTAGCGCAGTTACTCTATTTATTTGATGGCAGTAATGAGCTCGTCGATCTTGTCGGTGGATAGGATATCGGCTTTGAGGTCAATCAGTTTTTGCCAGCCCGCGGGGTTATCGGGTGCGGCCCAAAAACGGATCTTTTTCCCCGTAAGGTGAACGGCGTTAATGATGGCTCTGGTCACTTTTTCATCCCGTAAAGGTAAAGCCCCCTCGCCTTTCCATTTGGAGTAATTGGCAAAGTTAAGGCTAACCTGTGCCACGCGTTGCCATTGTTGTAGGGTGTGCGGTAGCTGCAGGTCATCATCGAAAGATAGGTAAGACGGATAGTCTTGATATTGGGATGGTGGTGGGCGGTTTCCGGTTATCACGATGCCGAGCGGGGCTTGGTTATTATCCGCTTTTATGAATGGTTTTAAGGCTTCAAGTTCGTTGATCAGTTGAGATAATAGTGGCCCGTAAGCCTCTTTCATATCTATCATCAAAATCACCGGCCTTGGGTGATTGGTAAGTTCTTTTTTTAATGGATCGAGGTAAAGCGCTTTTAGTGTGCGTTCGGGCTGGATATCGGCAGAGTCATGCGCGACCATTAACTTACCATTCCGTAAAAACACGTCGGCTTCAATGGTGCCTACACCCGCTTTAAAGGCATGGTAAAATGGATCGGGGCGTGAGTAATCGTTATGCGAATGAATGCTGACAGGCGTGTATTTTTGCTGAGAATAAACCGGATGTAAACAGCTTATAGCCAAAAAGATAATTAAGGCCGATTTTATTGGCACCATGTTAATTGTTTTGTTACTAAGTTAATTATTAGTTTTTCATACACTCTCTTTGTACGTCAAATAAAAACTCGAACAGGTTAACTTGGTATTGCCTAATATTTCAAACAAACAATCTTTCCATCCATTGTAGTAGCCACCAGTTGCTTATCGCTGATAAAGCTCAAAGGGTTTACCAAACAGTTAGATATCTTATGCATCCAGGCAACCGAACCATCAACCCGGT
This sequence comes from Mucilaginibacter sp., assembly GCF_039921305.1. Classification (GTDB taxonomy): domain Bacteria; phylum Bacteroidota; class Bacteroidia; order Sphingobacteriales; family Sphingobacteriaceae; genus Mucilaginibacter. Next base: position 32,229 of record NZ_JBDSCA010000015.1, on the reverse strand, counting down.
TAAAGGCATAAACTATGCCCGAATTGCTTAACGCGAAAACCAAACCGCCATGCTCTGCTATCAGCGATGGCGAAATATCATAACCCATATTGCGCTGCGCTTTCCAGTCAACCTGCATCTCATCGGCTTTGGTAGATATACCAAGCACATCACCATCCATGGTTTTAACATAAACCAAACTGCTATCCGCCGAAAGGCCCATAGATTCACGTACCTTGATCTTTGGGTCTTGCTTCCGCCATATCACTTTACCAGTTGTAGCGTCAATACAGGTCATGTATCTGTCCGGAGCTACGATGAATAACCTGTTAGCCGTTGCCACTGGATAGCAAGCTGCCGGCGAAAACATGCGGTTGGTTGAGCCGCTCGTCCAGTTCCAAACTAAGGCGCCCGTTTTTTGATCCAAAGCATATAAATGATTGGCCCACGCGCCAAAATAAACCAAGCCGTTATATAATAAAGGCCTGGCTGTTTCAAAACCCTCAACAGCTGCAAACTCCCAAATGATTTTTCCGGTAGCAAGCTCATAACATTTAAAATGCCCATCCGAACTACCACAATAAACCCTATTGTTTTTGATGATGGGCGATGCTACCATAGGTTTATCGGCTGTCATCTTCCAAATAGCCTTACCCGTTTTTACATCAAAGCAATACAAATTCTTATCGGAGCTCGATACCACTACGTACTTCTCCCAAACGCAGGGTGTACTATAAGTTTTACCGCCCGTTCGTGTGGCCCAAACTTTCTTACCCGTGTTCACATCGTAAGCTGTTAACCGGCCTGCAGTATTAGGCGTAATAAACAGGTTGCCAGCTATCGCGCTGCCCGCTCCAATATCGCTGTTATCCTCAACGGCCCAAATCTCCTTAACATTAGCAAACTTTTGATTGGCCGAAAAATCTGGCCTCGGATACTTACCCGGTACTCTAAAATGATGGTCGTACAATCTGTCCCTGGTCCACGTAGGTTTAGTAACCACACCCGGTAAGCGCGTACTATAAAACACCGAATCCCCGGCAAGGGTAACAATGTTATAGCCGCCAACAGAATCTTTGGCCCTCAAATTTGATCGGCCCATTATACCCGGAATACCCTCAAAGTTCAAATGATGGTTACTATGCCCGTGCCCGCAAATAATGAGCTGGATATTCTTTGTTTTTAAACGATTAATCACCTCATACCAATTATTCAGCGCCGAATCAATAGGGTAGTGATTCACAAAAATGATCGGTGTCTCTTTGGGGGTTACTTTCAAAACCGAATCCAGCCAAACCAGATTCTCCCTCGGTACCTGCCCGGGGCTCATGCGCATGTTGGGCCCGCAATTGGTACCCAGAAACAAAATGCCATGTTGCTTAACCGCGAAAGTTTCCGACCCAAATACCGTCTTGAACGAGTTTCCTCCACTTTCCGACCAGTTCATATCATGGTTCCCCGGAACAATATACCAGGGTTTATTCAGGCCATCCAAAATACTCCTGGCATTGCGTAATTCCGCATCAGTCCCAAACTCCGTAATATCGCCCGATATCACCACAAACTCCAACTCCGGGTTCGCATTGATATCGTTAACCGTACGCTGCAAATCGGCAACACTGTTATCACTCCCCACATGGATGTCCGATAAGTGCGCAAATTTCCAGTTGTCCTGCGCCCTAACTTGTACAAATAACAAAGCAAAGCACGTGGCCAGTAAAAGTATCCGTTTCATAAATAATGGCTGAATTTAGGGGCGATTAAAGATAATAACTTTAATACCACGATAACAAAAAAGGGGGGATAAAGTAAGAGGTTAAAGAACAAATTGGCCCCTTCCATACTACATCTCTCTCTACACAAAAATACGAAAAATCCATCGCTTATTCATACGTACATACTTCGCCCGCTAAATTTATCCTGATAAAACATTATCAAAAACATATCGTTATATTTACATAAACCTTTGAAAATGAAAACATTTATTGCAACATGGGCAAGGCCTTCGTTTTTCATCATCTTATCCTTTTGGGTAATTAACACAAGCTTTGCACAAAGCGCCAAAAGGAAAGCAAAAGAAGCCAAAACAGCAGCCGAAGTTAAAAGCATGATTGATGCTAAAAGCTATGTTTTTGTAGCCCAATATGTGCAGCCTATGCGCGGGGGCAATCGGTATGTAACCCCCGAATATGATTTGCGAATAGGTACAGATTCATTAGTAGCTTACCTGCCATACTTTGGCCGGGCCTATGTGGCACCAATGAACTCCGAAGATGCCGGGGTGCAATTTACCACCACCAAATTTGATTACAAAGTTGTTGAGAAAAAGGATAGTTGGGAAGTATCCATCGTTCCAAAAAATGCCAAAGATGTGCGTACCATGCAGCTCACTATCTCAAAAAACGGATATGCCACATTACGTGTAAGCTTAAATAACCGCGATCCTATATCTTACCAGGGATATGTGGAGGTTAAAAAGCAAAAGGTGTAGCTTTTATCCATAACTAAAAAATCCAACACCGTTATACTGCATTGGATTTTCTGTTTCGTAATCGATTGCGAATTTGCTTTATTGTTCATAATTTCACGGCGGGTATATTCTGCCCGTTATATATAGCATATGTTTAGTGATTTAGAACAAACTTTCCGCTGGTTCGGCCCTTCAGATCCCGTTACCCTGCCGGTTATCAGGCAAACAGGAGCCACAGGTATAGTTACCGCGTTGCATCATATCCCTTGCGGGGATATTTGGACAATGGACGATATCAATCTCCGTAAGAATATTATAGAAAAGACCGGTTTAACATGGTCAGTTGTCGAAAGCGTAAACATCCACGAAAGTGTAAAAACCGCCGGTGCCGAACGCGACGAATACATTGCCAAATACATAACCAGTCTGCAAAACTTGGCTAAAGCCGGACTAAAAACCGTATGCTATAACTTTATGCCTGTGTTGGATTGGACGCGTACCAACCTCGATTTTCGCTTACCCAACAATGCCTCCGCATTACGTTACCATGCTCCGGCAGTAGCCGCGTTCGATCTGTATATTTTAGAACGAGAAGATGCATTCAAAGAGTTTACAACCGGGCAGCAGCAAGCCGCGAAAGCTTATTTGGATAGCATTACTGCAGATGAGAAAAAATACCTAACCGATACCATTATGGCCGGTTTACCCGGAACCGATGAAGTATTTACCATCCCCGAATTTAAGGAACACCTGCAACGCTACGCCCAAACCGATGCTGCCAAACTGAAACAAAACCTGGCTTATTTTTTACAGGCCATCATACCGGCAGCAGAAGAAGCAGGCATCAACATGTGTATCCATCCCGATGATCCTCCGTTCCCGATCCTGGGTTTACCGAGAGTAGTATCAACAGAAAAGGATTTGAGCGATCTGGTAGGTTTTTGCCCATCCCCATCAAACGGTTTAACTTTTTGTACAGGCTCATTAGGTGCCCGTGCGGATAATGATCTTCCGGGAATTGTGAGCCGTTTAGGTGAGCATATCCACTTTATCCATTTACGCAATGTACAGCGCGAAGCCGATGGTAGCTTTTACGAAGCCGACCATTTAGGTGGCAGCACCAATATGTTTGCCGTAATGAAGAACATTATCATCGAACAAAAGAAACGGGCAGACAATGGCCGTACCGATATAGCGATACCCATGCGCCCCGATCACGGCCATAAAATACTCGACGATTTTAACTACAACACCTACCCGGGATACTCAGCGATTGGCCGCTTAAAAGGCCTTGCCGAGTTAAGAGGTTTGGAAATGGGAATAAAACGCAGTTTGTTTGAAGGATAAAACGGTTTTCCATCTTTGAGGTTAAATGCCCCAATTATTAAAGCAAATAACCGACAAAACCGTTGATGAACTATGGATAGGGTATATGGCTCACCTGGTTATTTAACAATGAAATGTTATCATGTTTTTATGATATCGTAAAATAACTATACAGATACTTGCAGTTAAGTAAAAAATAAATAATTTTACTTAAATAGTGAAGCATTTCCCTAAGCCCCACATCCTGCCTTTTGTTATTGCTGTAGTGGCATTTTCTATGTCTGTTTTTATAGCAAAAGGACAAAAAAACAAGCCGGTTGCTATACCTAAACAATATGCTTATACTGATATTGAAAGCTATACGGTATTTTTAAACAAAACCGTAAAAGATGATGCCAATAGCTTTGAGAAAAAATATCAAAAGGATTATCTCAAAATAATCAGCGAAAAAAATACCGATCTGCTGAAGGACCTGAGTGAGAGAAAGTTTTTGTTTGATAGCGCGGTTTATCCCTATTTAAATTCTGTTTTTCTACATATCCTGCAAAAAAACTCACTTGATGCCGGCCGGTTCCACTTTTTTGTGAACCGTACATCTAATGTAAATGCATATAGTTACGAAGAAGGTACCATTGTTTGTAACCTGGGCCTGCTTAATATTATGGAGAACGAAAGCCAGGTGGCCATGGTTTTCTGTCATGAATTAGGGCATTACCTTTTAAAACATGTTAACAATTCTATTATATCGCAATTAGAAACTTACAACTCATCCGAGTTTTTGGTGCGTGTTAAAAAAATAAAGAAACAAGAATATAATTCAAAAAAACAACTGGAAGAGTTGTATAAAAGCGATGTTTTTAACCGCCGTAAGCACAACCGTTCACAAGAACGGGCCGCCGATTCATTGGGTATAGCACTGTTTCGTAACACGGGTTACAACGGAACTAACATAGCTCATATTTTTGATCTGCTCGAAGCTGCCGAAAATTCGCCCGCTACAGGCGTGTTGCAGAGCTTTTTTAAGCAGGAAAATATGGCTGTAGCTGATAATTTATTTAGGCCCTCAAAAAAAATGAGTTTCAGTGATACCAGGAAAGAAGAAACTGACTCCTTGAAAACCCACCCCGATTGCGCTGTAAGAAAGATAGCCATGAAAAATAATTTTGATAGCCATGGAAAAATCGGTTTAGATTATGAAATAGCTAACGCGTCCAAATTTTCGGAGTTGAAAAAGCAAGCATTGTTTGAAGAAGCTGCATTTTCTAAAGAGAATGATAATTTGAGTTATTATTTTTATCAGCTTGTTCAAATGAATACGCTCTACCCGGACAACTATTTTATTAAATCCGAGATATTTGATACGCTGCTTTCCTTTTGCATACATCAAAAAAAGCATCAACTGTATGCTGTGGTGAGTAATCAATACATACCCGATGATGATAAGGACGAATACGCCATCTTGCTAAAACTGATAGACAATATCGATCTGGGCGAGTTAATCGCCATCACAAATAAATATTATACAAGCCATAAATCACAAATCAACGCTTCGGCAGAAGCCATAAACAACCTTAACCATTTAAACAATTAACCATGAAAGCAAAATTACTACTCATTTTGGTCACCCTTTTTAGTATACCCGCGTTTAGCCAGGATGCAACGAAGGTATTTGACGAAGTGAAGACTGTGAATATCCGCAGTAGCGGTGTGATCAAAAAAAATAATGTTGTAAAGGGATATTACAATTTTTACGAATTTGATAAAGTTGACCGTAAAACAAGGATATTTAAACTTAACCTGCTCGATGAAAATTTAAATTCATTAGGTACCAAAGAAATTGAGGGCCCTAAGGAATGGGAGTTGGTAAGTAGTGGCTTTGATGGCAATAACTTTTGCTTTAAGTTTTGGAATGAAAAGGAGAAAACGTTTGAGCTAAAAGTGTATGATCAGCAAGCTAAGGAGGTAAACTCCATAACAACCAAAATCAATTACAAGCCATCTGGTATGAAATATACCCAGTTTAAACAGGGCGTAAGCCCCGAATTAGGTATAGTTGAAAATAGTGGCTTTGTTAATTATGTTTATAATGACCCCAATGATGCATTTATCATCAACTATGCTGGTGCATCAGGCCAAAAATCATGGGATCATACTTATGAACCAGAGGGTAAATCACGCATAATGTTCCCCACTTATTTAAACGGTAATAACGATATCATATTAACCGCGGTAACCAAGATAGAAAGAGGGATGTATTCCTTTAAAACCCAAAACTCATTGGTAGCTAACAGCGTAAAGGATGGTGCTGAGTTATTTGACCTGCCTACCGAATTTGACGGTAATTATGTTGTGCCTGTAAACGCGGTTTTTGAAGATGGTAAGATCATTGTGATAGGATTAAATTATAAACAAGCTAAAACATTCACAACCCCTCCGGATGGTTTCGCGTTTCTGGAACTTGATAAAACAGGCAAGCTGTTAAAAAGTAATTTTAAAACGTTCGATGAGTCATTGGGTAAATATTTAACTATAGAAAACGGCAAGCTTGATGGCGGTTACTTTTTATATATCCACGATATTGTAAAAACAAAGAATAACACCAATATTGTTATTGCCGAAAAGTTTAAAAAACCGGGAGGTTCTGGTGCTTTATCAGCCTTAGGGGCCATGACAGGGGGAAGCTTTGTATCATTACAGTTAGAAAACATGGTTGTAATAGAATACGATAAGAATGGAAATGTGGTGCAGGCCCAGGAAATTCAGAAGGCAAAAGGTACAACCAACTCTTTCCCATCTTATTCCGGTTTCTTATCACCATATCTGCTTGCCACAGCGGCTAAGTTTATGGGTTGGATGGATTATATGTATACCATGAAGAGTGATGACAACAGCGAAATAACTTTCAGTTTTGTTGATTATGATAAGTTGGATAATGACGCCAAAAAAACAAAGAACTTTGGACAAATAAGGTATAAAAACGGTAAGTTTACATCTGATAAAATCGCCATAAAAAAGGAAAAGGCAACCTGGTCTGCCATACTTCCGGCAAAAACCAACCATGTGATACAGGTTAGTTACTTTAAAAAGGATAAAAAGCTAACTATGGATATGATTAAGTTGAATAACTAATATCATTCACCACAAACAGCAAAGCCCCTTAATATTTAAGGGGCTTTGCTGTTTAAACCACTGTAATTTATTATATTGATGCCTCAGTATATTTCTTAAAGTCATCAATAATAGCTTGCCAGCCGCCCCGTTGCATTTCAGCAGGATTCTCGTTTTCAGCTTCAAACACCTCAATGATGTTGATACTATCGCCCAGATCTGTAAAAGTGATCTTTACCTTTCGGCCATCGCCAATAACATATTCAATCAGGCTGTATTCTTTTACATCGGTATAAACACCCTCAAAATCGAAACTAAAACTACCATCCTTAGCGGCCATCGTAGTTTTGAATTTACCGCCGGTACGTAAATCGTTATCGGCATAAGGGGCATGCCAATCGTCAGATGCATTGCACCATTGCTTTATATGTTCAGGTTTTGTCCAGTATGCCCAAACTTTTTCTATCGGCGCATTTACTGTCGTTTCTACCGTGATGTCCATTTTATTAATTGGGTTTATTAATTATAAAGTTATAAATGCGTTTTTGTAATACAAACAGGTTTGCCATTTACGTTCTGTGTATAAGCCATACCAAAGCTTGTATCTTACGGTTTAAGCGGTTAAGTATATTGGTTATATAAATACTTCCGTAGATAAAAAGGTAGTCCCGGTATGTAATATCAATACAAATATAAAAAAGCAAGCGTTTTATTTTTGTATTGATGATCAAGGTTAAAGTATCACAAATACTAATCCCAGCATTTAACACCCCAGAGTCGGGTTTTTGGCTTGTAATTAATTTTCTATACTTAAAAGGTTGTGGCTAAAAAAAACCTGAATGTTAAAGTACTGATTTGGAATGCAGCTTTTTAATTTTTCAACAAAAAAAGTCACCCCGGGGTGACTTTTGTATTATTCTTGTTATTTGGGTTATGCACCCAACACACTTATTAAATAATCTATCTGGTTATCCCAAATTAATTTACGGTCGGCAATGTTTTCTTCGCTGGCAAAGTCGGTAACACCTAAAGCTACATCATTGGTCAATTCATCTTGTAGTATTTCCATTTCAAAATAGCATTGCGGCTCATCATCAAGCCACCTAAATTTAACCATTTTGTTTTCTTTAAAGCTCATCAACTTAGCCTTTTGCTCATCACCGTCCCAGTTAAAAGAGTAAACCTGCTCACGCACATTCACATCGTCGGCAAACCACTGGGCCAAACCGTTAGGTTCTATCAAGAAAGTATATAATATCCTTGGGGATGATTTGATTTCGTATTCGATATTAAATTTTTTCTTTTCCGACATAGTAGTACTCAATAGTATGAATTATAACTCAGGCTGTAAATGTTAACATTTTTTCTAAAGAAAACGAATTTTTCATATATTTGCAAACCTTTTTTAGGGGGTGCCCGGTGTGATCACTGACAAAGTTATAACGTAAGGTGCTAATATCTAAAAACATATACCCGGCGGGGTAGCTCAGATGGTTAGAGCGTAGGATTCATAACCCTAAGGTCGGCAGTTCGATCCTGCTCCCCGCTACCTGAGCAGGAAAGTGAAGAATTTCTTCATTTTCCTGCTTTTTTATTTGAAGTAAATCCTTATTAATCAAGTAGATACGACAGGTAGTTTCGTTCAGTCGAACAGTTCGATAACTACTTCTAACCTGCTTCAGGTTGCCTGGGAGGGATAATTTTTTTTCCGTCCAAGCCTGTTAGATTAATGTAACCTAAAGGCGCCTTGTTGGGATATCTGCCCATTTGTTTTGCTCTACGAATGCCGTTTGCGGTGTTCAATGCCCGTCTTGTATTTTCTGCTTCAGGTACCGATAAGTACACTGCAAGCATTACGGAGCTTTCCGGTATAGTGAGATCGATCGGCTGGTCGATAGCCATTGTCGAGGTGTTGCACTTTCGCAATATGCCGATCATCTCATAAGCATATTGTATGTTGCGGCTAAATCTATCCCATTTGACGAATAAAATATTATTCTCGTCGCCGGAAGATTTTTTTTTGATTGTTGCTATAAGCTTTTTCCATTCTGGACGATTGAAGTTTTTTGCTGAGAAGTCCTCCCGATATACGCCCTTGACGTTGATGTCGTTAAATTCACAATATTTTAAAAGTCGATCCTCTTGTTCTGGCAGGGAATAACCTTTTCTTTTTGTTCGTCAGTGCTTACTCGCACATATAGATAAGCTGATTTCATAAACAATATTTAATTATTTACAAATATCATGATTAACCCAATTAGCAAACAAAATGCGGCCTTGCTTATAAGCGACCAACATAATTGGTTATGCTGCAAAAGCGATTGAGCAGCCCTTTGCCAAATGTATTGGCTGAAAGGCTAAGGAAAGCCCGGTAAAATTGATTTTATCTATGAACGGGTTTCTTTACATTTGAAAAATGAACCTCATTAAATCATTAGCTATTTTATACTCGCTGGCTTGTTCGATATCGGCGGCGGCTACGTCGTTTGGCAACGGTTAAAGGAAGACAAGCCACTGTGGTGGGTGTAACCGGCGGTTTGATCTTAGCGCTATATGGTGTGGTGGCTACCTGCAAACCGCCAACTTCGAACGCGTCTATGCGGCTTATGGTGGTATCTTTATTTTCATGGCACTGATCTGGGCCTGGAAAGTCGACGGGTTTAAACCAGACCGCGGATGTTATTGGGGCCTGCATCATCATCTATATGCCGAGAAAATAGGGTTTTCCAAAGCAATGAAGTCTACTTCTGCCCTATTAGTGTGCAGTACCATTTTTCTGTCCCTTTGCAACAATAGTTTTGCATAAAAACTAAATAATTTTTTCTCAACTTTACAGCGCTAATTCGTTGAGGTGAAAAAAGGTGGCTTTATAAAACCCTTCCTGGTAATGACAATCATGGCTGTTTACTTTGTAATAGCTGTTACCCATATCTTGTTTTTACCTTGTATGACCCAGCCTCATGCTATTCATTTTGCAGGCCACAATTCCATTTTCAAAAGAAAAACCGAAAACCTGAACGGCACTACAACTAAAGGCGGTTTTCTTCAACGTCCTGATAAATCAACGCTGGAAGATAAAAAGTCGCTGATTGATGTACTTACATCGGTTGTAGGTTTTTTCACCCTTTTATTCTTTACCATTCAGCTTTGGAAATTAGACCTTAAACGATACCGGACTTTCCCAGATCCGGTCGTTAGTTTTCAATATTCTTACCTCTCCCTCTGCACTTTCCGGATCTGATCTGATCGCTGCAAGGCACGCTGCCTTAGCAATACTTCGATCATTTTATCAATAATTATCCATCGTTTACCGGTATCTATTTACCTGTAAGCCTATTCCGGAATCAATATATGCGAATTTTAAAGAAAATTTCAGGCGTGGTTCTTGGCCTGTTCGTGGCTGTGCAGGGCTATGCGCAGCAAAGCAATCCCCCGGTGAGTTTAAAAACCTTACTCAACAGGGTCGAACAAAAAGCACCAACCCTATTAACTGATTCAGCAGCTATCCTGATCAAACAGGCACAGGCTGCCGAAACCCGCAGCAATTGGCTGCCCAATTTTAAACTTAATTACCAGGCCGACCTGGGCACCAACAATAACGTGGCCGGCCCATATTTTGGCTTTGGCATCGTTCCATCGGATTCAAGGGGTGTGCGCCTTGATAATAACACCACCACCGTTTCCGCCAATGTTGGCGTAGCGGCCCTGGATTGGGAGATCTACAATTTCGGTGCCTATGGCGCGCAAAACAAGATAGCCAATTCAGATGTGAAGGTACAGCAAAACCAGTTTGCTGGTTCCAAATACCAGTTGCAGGCCTATACCATCAATAATTATTTACAATTGATGCGGCTCCAAAATTACTTAGCGATCCAGACCCGAAACATCCAGCGCAATGTAGAGATCAGGCGATCTGTACAATCACTGGCCAAAAGCGGCGTACGTGCGGGCGTGGATACCAGCATCGCCGAAGCGGAACTTTCAAAAGCCCGTTTAAACTATATCGAGTTGGATAACCAGCTTAAGCAGGTGCAACTTCAATTGTCAGCTGTTAGCGGATTACCCTATCGAACCATTGTACCTGACACCGCAGCTGAAACCACCCTGATCAATACTGCTGCTAATTTGCAAGCCTTAAGCATCGATACAACCAATCACCCATTGATCAACTATTACAAATCTGTTTACCAGAATAGTTTACAACGGGAAGACTTAGTAAAGAAAAGTTACAATCCAAAAGTGCTGCTGGAAGGCGCGGTTTGGGGACGGGGATCAAGCGTGGACGCGAACGACCATTTTAATAGCTTAAGCAGCGGATTCGGGTTTGACAGGAATAACTATCTCGTCGGAATCGGTATTTCCTATAATCTGTTTGATTTGCGCCGGAGACAGCTAAAGCTAAGAACGCAACGGGCTACAACAGATTATACGCTAAGAAAACTGCAGGAACAAAAGGAGTTACTGGCGATCAGCGCTAATCAGTCAGATGTGGAACTGGAAACCGCGCGGCAACGTTTGCAGGAAATACCGCATCAACTCAAAGCGGCTACGGACGGCTACCGGCAAAAGCTATCCCTTTACAAAAACGGCTTGACAGATATCATTGAACTGAACGCCGCGCTCAACATCCTTTACCGTGCTGAAACAGATTATGTACAGGCTAAATATGCTTACTCGAACGCGCTGTTCCAAAAAGCGGTTACCGAGAATCAGGTGAATACTGTACTCAACCTTTTAAAATAATTTAATATGTCAATGGTTACATCCGCACTCAAAAGGCCCATCACAACCGTGGTGATCACCTTGAGCCTGCTCATCTTCGCAGTGCTCAGTGCCATCAAAATACCGATAGATATTTTTCCGCAGTTGAACCTGCCTACCATTTATGTTATCGAATCATACGGCGGTATGTCCCCACAGCAAATGGAGGGGTTCTTCTCCACCCGTTTACAGGATCAGTTCCTGTATGTAAACGGTGTGAAAAACATCACCAGTAAAAACATACAGGGTTTAACGATGCTCAAACTGAGTTTTTACGAAAGCACCAATATGGCCGAAGCACAGGCCCAGGTAGCCTTACAGGTAAACCGCGCTATGAAGTTTTTCCCACCCGGCGCATTGCCTCCCCAGGTGGTACGGTTTGACGCGTCGTCATTACCCGTTGGGCAATTGGTATTGTCCGCGCCATCCCGAAGCCTGAAAGAGATCTATGATCTGGCGGCTACCAAGGTGAGACCGATGTTTGCGGCAGTACCGGGCTTATCTGCCCCGCCGCCGTTTGGTGCGAACTCGCGGTCTATTACGGTAAGTGTTGACCCGAATAAGTTGCGCAGCTATAACTTAACTGCCGATCAGGTGGTGGAAGCATTAGCCAAGTTTAACGTCATGTCGCCATCGGGCAACCTGCGCTTAAATAATACGATGTTCGTAACCACGATCAATACGTTGGTTAAACAGGTAGACGAATTTGGGAATATCCCGATAGTGACCAAGAACGGCGTATCGATATTAGTAAAAGATGTGGCGAGGATTGCTGACGCAAGTGATGTTACTGTAGATTATGCCCTGATCAATGGCAAGCGTTCCGTTTATATTCCGGTGGTAAAAACGGCTGATGCTAGTACCTGGAGTGTGGTACAAGCACTCAAAGCCAAAATACCAGAGATGCAAAGCTTATTGCCGGATGATGTCAAAATATCTTATGAGTTTGACCAGTCGGTATTTGTGATAAACGCGGTTAAAAGCCTGATGACCGAAGGTGGCTTAGGCGCTATCCTTACTGGATTAATGGTACTGCTTTTTCTACGAGACTGGCGTAGTAGTTTAATCGTGGTAATTACGATACCCGTATCCATTCTGTTAGGTGTATTGTTATTGGGGATGTTCGGTCAAACCATCAATATCATGACCTTAAGTGGCTTGGCTTTAGCGATAGGTATCCTAGTCGACCAGGCGACGGTTACGATAGAGAATATTCACCAGCACCTGGAAATGGGCAAAAGTAAAGCACAGGCCATCTATGATGCCTGTGAAGAAATATCCTTTCCGCTATTGCTTATCTTACTTTGTATCCTGGCCGTGTTCGCACCGTCGTTTATGATGAATGGCGTACCCAAAGCCATGTTCTTACCGCTGTCCTTATCCATTGGGTTGACCATGATCGTTTCATACATCATAGCACAAACGGTAGTTCCGATTCTATCCAACTGGCTTATCAAAGCTGAAACCTACCAGCATTATGAACACGGCAAACTGCATGCCCACGCCGGCGAAACTTTCGACCGGCAGGAAGAGGGGCAGGTGAATCATCATTTGCAGCAGGAGCAGCAGCATCCTGAAAAAAATGATCTGTTTGAGCGCATTAAAATGCGGTTCATGAAGATCATCGAAAACTGGATGCCAAGTAAAAAACTGATCGTACCTGTTTACCTCATCGTAGTTATCGCTTTAGCTGGTGTTTGCTTCGTATTTATAGGAAAGGACATGATGCCGAAGCTGAATAACGGCCAATTTCAGATCCGCATTAAAGAACCCGACGGCACGCGTTTGGAGCGCACAGAAGACAAATTGAAACAAGTACTCCAAATTATTGATAGCACGGTGAACCACCATGTAGCTATTACTTCAGGTTACGTAGGCATAGTACCGAGCAGTTATGGAACGAGTAACCTGTACGTATTCAATACCGGCACACACGAAGCCGTATTGCAGGTCAACCTGGATGAAGGGTACCATATGAATATGGATGAGTTAAAAGATGCTTTGCGCAAAAACATTGCCGCACGGCTTCCTGACCTGCGTATCACCTTCGAACCGATAGACATGACTGAAAAGATCATGAGCCAGGGCGCCTCTACACCGATTGAGATACGTATCGCCGGTAAGGATATGGGTCAGATCGAGGGTTATGCCAACAAGGTGTTAGGTAAGTTAAAAAAGATCGACTACCTGCGGGATGTACAAATTGTACAACCGTTAAAATTCCCGGTGGTTGCCATTACGCTGGATAGACTTAAAGCGGCGCAACTGGGTTTGAATGTAACTGATATTGCACGTTCAGTTACCGCGAGTACCTCATCGAGCCGCTTTACCGAGAAAAACCAATGGCTAGATGAAAAATCAGCCTATACTTACCAGGTGCAGGTGCAGATTCCGGAATATGTGATGAACACCATGGATGAATTGAAAGAGATTCCTTTGGTCAAAGGCCAAAGCGCCCCTGTTTTAGGTGATATTGCCAGTTTCAAAGTAAAGTATGTACCAGGGGAATACGACCGGACCGGCCCGCGCAGGTTCGTAACGGTTAGCGCCAATATCTATAAAAAGGACCTGGGTACAGCAACAGCCGCTGTACAAGATGCGATCAGATCATTAGGCGCGACACCAAAAGGATTATTAGCCGAAGTGAAAGGCATGTCCAGTTTATTAACCGAAACCATGACCAGCCTGCAAAATGGTTTGATGTTCGCTATTTTGGTGATCTTTTTATTACTGGCCGCTAATTACCAGTCCTTCAAATTATCGCTAACCGTATTATCAACGGTACCCGCAGTTATATTGGGCTCGCTGACGGCTTTATTGCTCACCGGCTCCACGCTTAACTTACAAAGTTATATGGGGATGATCATGTCCACAGGCGTATCTGTAGCTAATGCGATCCTGATCGTAACCAATGCGGAAACACTGCGGCTGGATTACAAAAACTCGACAAGGGCAGCCATTACCAGTGCCTCTATACGTTTGAGGCCGATCCTGATGACCAGTTTAGCCATGATGGCCGGTATGGTACCGATGGCCTCGGGTATGGGTGAAGCCGGTGAACAAACCGCGCCTTTAGGCCGGGCCGTGATCGGTGGGCTATTCGCCTCAACCATTGCCGCGCTGTTTATCCTGCCGATGGTATTTGCCTGGATACAAGACAAGACCACTTATAATTCCCCGTCCTTAATGAAAGATGTAAAAGTTAACGAAACTCAAGAATTACAAACCTCTAATGTATAAGATCATGAAAATAAAATATCTCATCCTGCTGGGCAGCATCAGTTTATTTGCGGCTTGCTCCGGCAACGAAAAGCCGGTAGATATGACCTCCGCTTCCGCAAAAAAGGCGAAGCAATACGATACAGGAAATATTGCCGAAAGAGCCTTATCCAGTACAGCCCGTTTGCCGGGACAGTTAAAACCTTTTAACGAGGTTAACTTATTCCCAAAGGTGAACGGCTTTGTAAAAACTGTTTATGTTGACCGAGGTACCATGGTTCATAAGGGCCAGTTACTGATCACACTGGAAGCGCCTGAAATGGAATCGCAATTACAATCGGCAGGCTCCCGCTATTTGCAGGCACAGGAAAATGCGGTGGCCAGTAAGGAAAAATACCAGCGGCTAAAAGAGGCTGCGAAAGAACCCGGTTCGGTATCTCCGCTCGACCTGGATAACGCCATGTCCAAAATGAAAGCTGATGAGGCGATGGCACGGTCAGAAAACTCTAATGTTTCTTCCGTTCGTACCATGCAGGCTTACCTGAATATCCGTGCGCCATTTGACGGTATGATCGTTCAGCGTAATGTGTCATCAGGCGCGCTGGTATCTCCTGGAAAAGGCACCGATCAGCCGATGCTCGTGCTACAGGACACGCGTAAACTTCGGCTGGAAGTTTACATCCCGGAAGATTTCGTTGATAAAGTGGATCTGAAACAGCCGGTAAAATTCACTTTCAACGCGATGCCCGGAAATGAACAAACTGCCAGGATCAGCCGCTCCGCTAATGCTTTAGGCAGTATGCGGTCGGAAGCGATCGAGATCGACGTACAAAACCAAAACGGAAATTTAAAGCCCGGCATGTATGCCGAAGTCAAAATACCAATGCTTTCCGGCGCGAAATCGTTGCTGGTGCCTAATAACGCCATCGTCCGCTCAACTGAACGGGAATATGTGATCACGGTAAAAAATGGGAAAGCCGCTCTGGTCGATATTAAGGAAGGCTTGACACGGAATGATTCAGCAGAAGTGTTCGGCAACCTTAAAGCAAATGATACTATTCTAAAAAATGCGAATGATGAAGTGAAAGAGGGAACGGTAATCAATTAAGAAGATCGAAAGCGGCATGGCTCGAAACAGCCATGTTGCTTTTTTAAACAAATCCGAATGCAGTTTTTACTATCAAGGAAATTACAAAGATTAACGCGGTTATACCATGCCGTGATCGCCAGGGAACTTCCTGATTTTAACTCAGAGAATTATGGAGAAATTATACTGATCCTTTTTTCTCAGGAAGTCCCCTTAACCAATAAAGAATTAAGTGAGCACCTGCAGCTCGATAAATCACGAGTGGCAGTACTAACAGATTATCTTGCCAAACATGAATATATCTATACCGAGGTCAACAGGGAAGACAGGCGGGAGCATTTTGTATACCTAACTGAAAAAGGAAAATTGGTGGCCCCTGTAATTCAAGCTGCTGTACAGAAAGTAAACGGAATACTGCATGAGGAGGTTGAACAACACCATCTCGTTTCCTTTTATATGACGTTAAAACAAATGGAACGAAATCTTTTGAAGTAATACTGCAAGGCAGATGAGGCGCCTGATATTCGAAACGAGGCTGCTAATAATTATTAACTTTAACAATTCAATTATTAAACATGCTCGACTTTCGCCTCCAGGTTTTTTACACCGTCGCCAAACGGCTCAATTTCACCAAAGCCGCGGCGGAACTTTATATTAGCCAGCCCGCAGTAACTAAGCATATCAAGGAATTGGAGGGCGTTTATAAAACCTCCCTTTTTGAACGGAGCGGCAATAAAAAGATCATTTTAACTGCCGCTGGTAAAACGCTTTTACAATACGCAGACCAACTATTGGATATTTACCGGGAACTGGAGTTCGATATGAACCTGCTTGTTAAACAGCACAGCGGGGTATTGCGCATCGGTGCCAGTACTACAGTAGCACAATATATCATCCCGCCCGTATTGGCCCAGTTTCATAAAAAGTTTAAAGACATACAAGTGCACCTGGTAACGGGAAACACAGAAGATATTGAACAGGCGTTGATCAAAAAAGAAATTGAGTTCGGTATTATTGAAGGGGTTTCCCGAAACCCCCAAATTAAATATGAGGAATACTTGAAAGACGAATTGGTATTGGTATGCGCCGGTAATAATATATCGCTCAAAAAAGACACGATCAAACCAGAAGAATTAAAGAATTATCCATTACTGTTACGTGAGCCAGGCTCGGGCACCTTGGATGTGATCGCCCACGCGCTAAAACCACATCATATAAAACTTAGTGATCTACAGGTCGAAATGCAGTTGGGCGGTACTGAAAGTATCAAGTCGTATTTGCTGCACAGCAATTGCCTGGCTTTTTTATCTATCCATTCCATCCTGAAAGAACTCAAGAATAATGAGTGCCGGATCATTGATATTAAAGACTTAACTATCGAAAGGCCATTCCACATTATTCAGCCGCATGGGCAACCATCATCGCTGTCCGAATTATTTTCAAGGTTTGCAAGGAATCAGGCCAAGCAATAACTAACAACCCCTTACCTCGCACGATGAAACTATTTGGAACTATACTGGAAGAAGAAGTACAAGCTAACAGCCAGCGCAAAACGCTGCCTGCGGGTACGGTGATGATGCAATCCAATAGTTACGTCCGATCTATTCCGGTAGTGCTATCGGGCAGTATGCGGGTGATGCGGGAGGATGACGACGGACGTGAAGTTTTGCTTTATTATATTAAACCCGGCGAAAGCTGTATCATGTCTTTCTTAGCGGGGATACATGAAGATACCAGCAAAGTAAAGTTAGTCGTTGAAGAAGATTCGGAGGTGTTGATGGTCCCTGTAGCCAAGGCCAGTGAATGGGTGAAAGTATACCCCGAATGGGCTGATTTTATCTTTAAACTATACCATAAACGCTTTGAAGAATTATTGGACGTGATCAATGCCGTTGCGTTCCAGAAATTGGATGACCGGATCGTTTCCTTATTAAAAAGAAAGGCCGGCATTTATCAATCCAACGAACTTAATATTACCCATCAGCAACTTGCTGAAGAATTAGGCACCACCCGCGAGGTGATCTCCAGACTGTTAAAGCAGATGGAGAAACAACATATGATCACGCTATCCCGGAATAAGATCACTTTAAATTCCACTCTGTAACATAGGTCACCAAGTATTGGTTCGCGCTGCGGTACATTTGTTGCATAATAGCAAATGTTTTGGAAATAGCAGGATACGCGGCTTCGGTTTTAATAGGGTTTTCTTTAGGGGTAATAGGTGGTGGCGGTTCCATCTTAACCGTTCCTATTTTAGTTTATTTTTTTGCCCTCGACCCCATACTGGCCACCACCTATTCTTTGTTTGTTGTCGGCTTAACCAGTTCTGTAGGTGCCATCAGCCATTATCAAAAAGGAAACGTCGACTTTAAAATTTCATTAGTATTTGGTATCCCTTCATTGATCGCCGTATTTATCATGCGCAAGTGGGTGATGCCTTCCATGCCACATCACCTGTTAACTATCAGCCACTTTGAATTGACAAAAAGCGTTTTGCTGATGCTGGTATTCGCAACTTTAATGGTAGCGGCCTCCATATCTATGATCCGCAAGAAAAAGGCACTTCCTGAAACACAACATCGGATTGATTATACCAAACTGATTCTTCAAAGTATGATCGTGGGCGTCATTACCGGTTTCGTAGGTGTAGGCGGCGGTTTCCTGATCATCCCTTCTTTGGTCTTATTCGCCGGTTTACCCATGAAAAAAGCAGTGGGTACCTCACTAATGGTGATGACCATCAGTTCACTATTAGGCGTTTTAGGTGACGTATCAAGGCATGCTGCTATTGATTATTCGTTCTTAATATTGTTTTCTGCGTTTGCTATTGGCGGTATCATTGCTGGCAGCTATCTCACTAAATATATAAATGATGCTAAACTCAAGCCTGCTTTTGGTTGGTTTGTATTGATCATGGGAATTTTTGTACTGGTAAGCACTTTGACTAAATAATATGGAAATCATAAAACAACCCTGGCCCTGGTATATCGCAGGCCCGCTGATCGGACTGGTAGTCCCTGCTTTGCTACTATTGGGAAATAAACCGTTCGGCATATCTTCATCGCTTCGCCATATTTGCGCGGCATGTGTCCCTGCTAATATTTCCCTTTTTAAATACGACTGGAAAAAAGAAAGCTGGAACCTATTCTTTACTCTGGGTATCATTGCTGGTGGATTTATCGCTACATACTTATTATCGGTACCGGGTTCAGTCAACCTCAGCCCACAAACCATTGCCACCTTACAGCAACAAGGCGTGAAAGATTTTAGCGGTTTATTGCCGGGCGATATTTTCAGTTTTAACCAGTTATTCACCTTGCGGGGATTTATATTTATTGTATTGGGTGGTTTCCTGGTAGGTTTTGGTACCCGTTATGCGGGGGGCTGTACATCCGGCCATGCTATCATGGGGATATCCTCGTTGCAAAGGCCGTCATTGGTGGCTACCTGTTGTTTTATGATCGGCGGCTTTATAATGACCTGGCTTATTTTACCTTATCTGTTACAGTTATGAAGAACATTAAATTTTTGATCGTCGGCCTTTTATTCGGTATTGTGCTGGTCAAGTCGCAGGTGGTTTCTTGGTTCCGAATACAGGAAATGTTTCGTTTGCAAGCATTTCATATGTATGGTGTGATAGGCAGCGCAATTGTAGTCGGGATGATCTCAGTTTTGCTAATCAAACATTTCAGCGTTAAAACGATCAACCAGGAACCGATTGTGATACCCGATAAGAAATTCCATTGGGGTAATGTATACGGCGGATTGATCTTCGGCTTAGGCTGGGCTATAACAGGAGCATGTCCGGGACCGTTGTTCGCACAGATCGGAAGCGGATTTATGGTGATCGTGGTTACACTGTTAAGTGCCATCGCCGGCACCTGGGTATATGGTTTATTACGTGAAAAACTACCTCATTGAGTATGAAAATTGAACAATTTGAAGATAAAGGGCTATCGCATTATTCGTATGCGATCCTGAGTGAGTGCGAAGGAAAAATAATGCTGATCGACCCCGGCAGAAATATTGCACCATACCTGGATTATGCCGAAAAATATGCTGCAACAATTATTGGCGTGATCGAAACACATCCCCATGCCGATCTTGTGAGCGGTCATTTAGAGTTGCACCAAACTATCGGGGCTACCATTTATTGCTCTCAATTATTAGGTGCTGAATATCCGCATCAAACATTTGATGATGGTGATGTATTGGAATTTGGCAAGATCAAACTGAGAGCATTAAATACACCCGGCCATTCACTGGATAGTATATGTATCGTATTGGAGCATGAAGGTAGAGACAAAGCGGTATTTACAGGTGATACTTTATTTATTGGTGATTGCGGCAGACCTGACCTGCGCGAACAAGCCGGTAACATTACCTCCAAACGCGAGGAGCTGGCCAATCATATGTATTATTCGTTACGCAAAAAATTAATGGTATTAGATAATGAGGTATGGATCTATCCGGCGCATGGCGCAGGCACCCTATGCGGCAAAGCGTTAAGCGAAGCGAACCGTAGCACCATCGGTGCAGAACGGGTGAGCAACTGGTCTTTACAGGAAATGAGCGAAGTACAATTCATCCAGGCTTTGTTAGAAGATCAGCCCTTCATCCCCAAATATTTTGCCTATGATGTAGCCTTAAACAAGCATGGTGCAATGAAATTGCAAACTTCATTAGGCGTTATTCCCATTGCGATGCCCGGCAAACTAAACAACAGCATTTTCATTATCGACACTCGTCCTGAACACGATTTTAAAAAAGGACATTTACCGGGTTCTATCAATATTCAGAATGGCGGTAAATTTGAAACCTGGCTCGGGAGTATCATAGGGCCTGAAGAGGCGTTTTACTTAGTCGCCGAAGATGAAGAAGTCTTAAATGAGTTGGTAGCTAAAACGGCTAAGATCGGTTACGAAGTATTTATTGAAGCAGCATTTGTTTTTTACAAGGGAAGTGAGCTAACAGCGGTGTTGGGTTTTGTAGATTTTAAGCCAAACCAGGATCGGTACACGATTCTTGATATCCGCAATCCGGCAGAAGTAAAGGCGCAACCTCTTTTTGAGTCGGCTATTCATATTCCATTATTCGAGCTCAGGGAACGTATTTTGGAGATACCATTTAATAAGCCTATCGTGGTGCATTGCGCGGGTGGTTATCGCAGTGCAGCGGGAAGTAGTATCGTAAACAATGCCTTTAAAGGAAAAACGAAAGTATATGACCTGGGTGAATACATTAAAGACTTTATTTAACGAAAGTGAATATAAAAAAGGAACACTGGGAAACCGTTTACGCGGATAAGCTCCTTACTGAAGTGAGCTGGTACGAAAAAAAACCTGAAACCTCTTTAAACATTATTGCAGATCTGAATTTACCAAAAAATGCCGCTATTATCGATATTGGTGGCGGTGATAGCCTTCTCGCTGATCATTTATTAGCCCTGGGATATACAGATATTGCCGTACTTGATATTTCAGACAAAGCGATCGAGCGTGCTAAGATACGATTAGGTGATAGCGCGCAGCAAATTGAATGGATCCTAAGTGATATACTGGAATTCAAACCACCTAAAGCTTATGATGTTTGGCATGACCGGGCGGCGTTCCATTTTCTGACCGGCGAGCAAGATCAGCGAACCTATTTGAAGAATGTAGACCTATCGTTAAAAGCCGACGCGATCATGGTACTTAGTACATTTGCGGAAGATGGGCCTGAGAGGTGTAGTGGCTTAGCCGTTAGGCAACATTCCGAAAAAAGCCTGAATAAGTTATTTGGCGAGTATCTTGAAAAACTGCAGTGCTTTCATATAGATCACCGAACTCCGTTCCAGACCATTCAGAAGTTTATTTATTGCAGTTTCCGGCGAAGGTGATCCATAACTTTTTGTTATTGAACCTCAGATCTTGTGATAAAAATAGTGTGTTGAAATGCCTGACCTTTGAGTATCAAAACAAAGATCATGCACACTCAAATCACATCAGTCCCTTTAAAAAGCAACCTCTTACCGAACGTTAACGACAATACCCGTAAAGTTATATTTATCCTCGGGATCGCGCTCTGCTTAACACCTTTTATTACTCCTGCCATAGCCTTATTAATGGGATTGGCCATTGCACAGTTGACCGGTCATCCCTACCTGCATCTAAATCACCAAGCTACCAATCTGCTTTTACAAATATCCGTGGTCGGCTTAGGTTTCGGTATGAACGTACACAGCGCGATGCAGGCCGGAAAAGAAGGCGTTCTGTTTACCATTGCTTCGATCACCGGAACATTAATATTCGGTAAACTGATGGGTAAATGGCTGAACATCGAAAAGAAAACCTCTTTCCTCATTTCGTCAGGTACTGCCATTTGCGGCGGCAGCGCTATTGCGGCCATATCTCCTGCCATCAAAGCGGAAGAAAAACAGATATCCGTGGCTTTAGGCTGTGTGTTTATCCTTAACTCAATCGCGCTATTCATCTTCCCGGTCATGGGTCATTATTTTAACCTTTCTCAAACACAATTTGGTTTATGGTGTGCCATCGCGATCCATGATACAAGTTCAGTAGTAGGTGCGGCCAGCAAATACGGTGCACAAGCCCTGGAGGTAGCAACCACCGTAAAATTGGCCAGAGCCTTATGGATCATCCCAGTTGCATTCATGTCTACTTTTCTTTTTAAAAACAAATCAAAAAGATCAGCATCCCATACTTTATTGGGTTATTTATTCTGGCCATGATCCTGAATACCTATATCCCGGCTGTGAAAATAGTAAGTCCATTCTTTATCGCCGTAGCTAAAGCAGGTTTAACCTTGACCCTGTTCCTGATCGGTGCCGGATTATCAAGGACTGTTTTAGCAGTAGTGGGATTGAAGCCTTTGCTTCAGGGTGTGGTACTGTGGATCACCATCTCTACAGCCGCTTTGTATGCGGTGATGCATTTGGCTTAAGCCGAGTTTATGAAGGTTTCGAACTGCTTTAAAAAAAATAGGCTTTTACTGCCTTCGCATTAAAAGATACCATTAATAATTTTGCTTGTTTTCAGCTATATTTTCTTCAAACATCTCTTTGGCATTTATAACTGACTGTATATCAGCAAAAAAGTTCAACCCGATGCGTGTTCCCGCTACTTGAAAATCAGCCTGTTACATTTAGCTGTAGCGGGCTTTGTTATTTTCGTTAACGTATTATTAACGAAATACATGGCTGCGCTGCTAAAATCAAAGTTAAGAAATTGGCTTGATCCACAATTAAAGCACTGACTATGTGTCTGTTGGTACTTTAGTCCCTGTTGTGGCCGATTAACTAATGTGTTTATTTATTGGGAGCTGTAACAGCTAAATAGTGATTTCCCTTCAGCCTCATAACCCGAAGATCGTTGATTCGAGTCCTGCTTCCACTACATGGGTTTTTTATTTTACGGCGGTGCAATTCATACCGTAAGACAGGCCCTCAATTCGATAGAACATTTTCTCAGGATCAATAATAATTACGAGGTTTTGAAAACTTCGTAATGTTCACCGAATGCTATTCCTCTCCCTTTATCCTGAACACCATCCCATCCATATCCTTGTTTATGCGTAACTGGCACGCCAGGCGACTATCATTACCTGCATCGGGCAAGGTATCAAGCAGGTCGAGTTCAAGGTCGGTTGCGTGAAAATATTGCTCGGGGCCTTCAACAACTTGTACGTGGCAGGTAGCACAAAGGGCCATACCACCACAGGTAGCCAGTACATGATGGTCGGTTGCCTTTAAAACCTCCATCAGGCTAAGGTTTATTCCTTCGGGTATTTCAACCGGCCGGCGGCTGCCGTCACGGTCTTCGATTGTTAGATTGATCATTTTTTTGCAGAGATGCGAAACGTTTTACGATTAAAAGGCTGTTACACCGTAAACGGTTGTGTATTTAAAACTCAATTTTTGATCGGGATACACCAGTTTAAAAGCACTTTGGGCCATCAGGGCAGCTTCGTGAAAACCGCATAGGATGAGCTTTAACTTGCCGGGATAGATGTTGATATCGCCAATAGCATACACGCCTTTTACGTTGGTGCTGTAATCAATAGTATCAACCATAATAGCCGATTTATCTACATTCAAACCCCAATCGGCAATAGGGCCAAGTTTTGGTGTCAGGCCAAATAGCGGTATCAGGTGGTCGGCTTCGATAACCGAAACTTCGTTGTCCCTGCCTATCACTTCTACTCGCTGCAAATGGCCATTACCTTTAACCGCTTTAATGTGTGCTTGCAGCACCAGGTTGATACGGCCCTGTTGGGCCAGTTCAAAAACCTTGTCGGCGCTATCGGGTGCACCCCTAAAGGTGTCACCGCGGTGTATCAGCGTAACTTCTTCTGCAATATCGGCTAAGAAAATTGTCCAGTCCAAAGCGGAATCGCCGCCACCAGCCAATATCACTTTACGACCACGATAGGCTTCGGGATTTTTTACCATGTATGCTACACCTTTACCCTCAAAATCTTCCAAGCCGTCTATAGCTGGTTTGCGGGGTTCAAAACACCCCAAACCACCAGCAATAACTACCACCTTGCTGCGCACTTCGGTATCGTCGCTGGTGCGGGTGATGAATGAGCCATCTTCCAGTTGCAGCAATTCATTAACGCGTTCGTCTAAAGAGAAAGTTGGTTTAAAAGGCTCTATCTGTTCCATCAGGCCATCAACCAATTGCTGGGCGTTAATTGTTGGGAACCCCGGAATATCGTAAATTGGTTTTTGCGGATATATTTCGGATAGCTGGCCGCCAACCTGCGGCAGAACATCTATCAGGTGGCAGCGCATTTTTAAAAGTCCTGTTTCAAAAACGGCAAATAAACCAACAGGCCCTGCGCCTATAATGCAAATATCGGTAGTGATAAGTTCCATAAAACTCGATTGAATAATAGCCAAAGGTAAGTTCTATTATAACCTTACACTAATTACAAATAGTAATTACTGATTACTTTAAGTTATAATTGACTAAGCAAAATCTTTTAAAAAGATCGATAAGTTTTGAATTTTTGCCATGCAACTGGATAAACTGAAAAGTGCGGAATATTCCCATTCCCTTTATTTCGATAATGCTGAGCTCGTTATATTTTAATTCGCTCACTACCGATCGGATGGACAAGAAGGTGGCGGTTTCGGAGTAAAGCAGGTATTGTTTGATGGCGATGCTGCTTTCCAGCTGTATCTCGATGTGGAGGTCTTTTGGGTTAATACCTACATGGTTAAGTGCATTAAAAATAATATCCAGTGTTCCCGATCCGGCTTCGCGCAGTATCAACGGGATATTAAGGAGCTGTTTGGGTGTGATCCCGGCTTTTTTGGATAGCTGGTTGTTGGCACGGGTTACCAATACGATCTCGTCCTTAGCAAAAGGAGCGTAGGCTATTTGGGGGTAATGGGCGGCACCTTCTACTATGGCAATATCTATCTTCTCGGTTAAAACCAGCTGAGTTATTTGATCGGTATTGGCTTGGGTAAAGGTAAAATTAACCAAGGGGTAAGTTTTTTTGAACAACGCCAGCAATTTAGGCAGGATGGTTTGCGCTACCGTGGTACTTGCACCAATGTGCAAAGTGCCGGCCTCCAGGTTGTTCAATTGTGCCAGTTCGGTTTCCAGCTCGGTGTAGGTTTGGAATATTTTTTCGGCGTATTGCTGCAATATTTTGCCCGCGCTTGTAAGCATTATACTGCTGCCATTGCGCCTGAATAACTGCACATTTAATTGTAATTCGAGCTCTTTTATATGTTTTGTAACGGCCGGCTGGGTAATAAACAATTCGGCAGCGGCTTTGGTGAAGCTTAGTCGCTGGGCAACTGTGTGAAAAACTTTGAGCCTAAAATCGAATACCATTATACACCAGCTATAAATTTTAAGGTACTGCTAAGATAGGGAAAATGGCTGGTTACGTTGTTTTTTAGTAAAAGCATTGCATATAGGGGTAGGCTTACAAGAATTTATTAAAGTAGGTATTTACAGTGTTTATATGCCCCAAATTCACCGTTGCTAAATTGACACATATCACATTTAAACCTGATGACAGTCACTCCGTTTTTTTTCAATTCCCAGCACTTTTGTAAATCAGCTTTTTAACTGTTTTAAGCAAGCTTACTATTTAAATAGGTTGAAAGTTTTATCTGTACAATATGTTTTCCAAATCCAGCGAATACGCGATACGTGCGGCTATTTATATAGCAGCAGAAGGTAATAAAGATAAAAAGGTAGGTATATCTGAGATTTGCGATCATATTGTTGCGCCGCAACACTTTACCGCCAAGATCCTTCAGATCCTTACCCGCAACCACATTATCAGTTCACAAACTGGTGTTAACGGCGGGTTTTTTCTGGATGAAAAACAGCCTTCCATCCAGTTGATCGAGATCGTTAAAGCTGTTGAAGGGGATCGTCTTTTTTCGGGCTGTGGGCTGGGATTAAAAGAATGCTCGGAAACCGAGCCGTGCCCACTCCATGATCAATTCAAAACGATCAGGTCGGATCTTATTAGCATGATGCAAGATAACACGATAGCGGGAATGGCGAAAAAGCTAAAAAAGGGAAGTGGGTTTTTAAGAGCGGAATAATTTTTTTATCAATTAAGGACTTGAAGGTCTTTATATAGTTAATCATACACAATGCTGAATGTAAAGAACAAATGGATCACTATTTGCCTCATTAACCTGAGTGTAGTTGCATTACTGGGTGTTGTATTACGCAGCAAGATCCTGTTCTCTATACCTGGCATCGATTTCAAATTCATACTCAACGCCCATTCTCATTTCGCGTTCGGAGGGTGGATCACCCTTTGCATCTTTACCCTATTCACCTACGAGATTCTTCCGGAAGGCGTTAACCGGCATCCCCGATATAAATACCTGTTGACGGGTATTTTATTGCCCGCTACCGGAATGCTTTTTAGCTTTCCCTTTCAGGGATACGGTTTCCTTTCCATTTCCTTTTCCACCTTATTCATTTTGGTAACCTACGTTTTTAGCTGGATTTTTGTCCGCGACCTGATCAAAAGCCAGCCCTCTAAAACTATACTGTTGTTATGTATCGTTGCGTTGCTCTCCCTGTGTGTTTCTTCTGTCGGCCCTTTTACGCTTGCTTACATGATGGCTACGCATTCCGTAAATTTACTGCTGTATAAAGATGCGATCTATTCCTACCTGCATCTGCAATACAATGGCTTTTTCACGCTGGGCGTATTTGCCATATTTTTTAACCAATTAAATGGCAGGATCTCACTATCAGCCAAGCAAAACGGCGGGCGCTTTGCCACCATACTTTCTATTGCTGTTCTGCCCACACTTTTTCTATCCTATTTATGGCATTTTCCAAACCTCGCGGTCAGGTCAGTAGCCATTGTCGGGGGCTTATTGCTGATCTTGGCGCTATTCTATTTTGTAGTATTCGCACGCTCGGTAGCCTTTGTATTCAGGGACACGCCATTATTTACAAAAATCATTCTTGGTGCGTCCATGATCGGGTTCCTGCTAAAAACAACAATGCAGATCGGCATAGTTTACCCTGCGCTGGGTAACCTGATTTTTGACAACAGACCGGTGATTATCGGCTACCTGCACCTCGTCATGCTGGGGTTCATCACATTGTTCCTGTTGGGCCACCTGCTGCATCAAAATTATTTTAAAGATCACTTCAAACTGGCTAAGACCGGGATCATCGTTTTTGCGCTCGCAGTCATCGGCAATGAAGCATTGTTAATGACCCAGGGTCTGGCCGCAATGCTGATGATAAGTTGCCCTTATTATCCTTTTTTGTTATGGATCGCCGCTATTTTTCTTTTTGCGGGTGCCCTTACGATCTCAGTAGCGGCTCTTCGCCATCACCGGCGAAAGGCGGATATTTCTATTCCACTTGTAATTCAATAAACTATTAATCATAAATACATAGCATATGAACCAACCTGAAGAACTTCAGATCGAAGTACTGGATGTAACCATCATCGAACCCCGTTTGAAACACCCCACCATTTTTGAGTATTTTGATAACCTATCACCAGGCAGGGCCTTTGTGATCCACAACGACCACGACCCTAAGCCGCTATACTATCAATTGATGGGCGAACGTGGTAATTGCTTTGGATGGACTTACCTGCTAAACGGGCCTGAGATATGGGAAGTGGAGATCCGTAAAAACGATCCGGGACAACATGTGGAAACGCTGGGTGAGATCGTGAGTAAAGATCTGCGCAAAGCAGAAACTTTTAAAAAGTTAGGATTGGATTTTTGCTGTGGTGGTAAGAAGACACTCGAAAAAGCGTGTAAAGAAAAAGGATTAGATATCCTGCACGTAAGGCAAGAACTCGAAAAAGCCGCGAATACATCCTCGGCTGCACCGCAACACGACTTCGATTCATGGAGCCTTGTCTTTCTGGCAGACTATGTCGTTAATGTCCATCACGCCTACGTAAAACAAAATCTGCCGGTGTTGCTGGAACTTAGCGAAAAGGTGGCCAACCGCCACGGGCTAAATCACCCTGAACTTTTGCAGATCAGGAGTAATGTAGTTGCCCTGGCTAATGAACTGCTGCTGCATTTAAAGAAAGAAGAAACCATATTGTTTCCTTATATCAAGCAATTGGAAAGTGTCAATGCAGATAGCAACCTGTCTTCAAATGCCTTTGTTTCTGTGCAAGAGCCTATCGCCATCATGGAAAATGACCATGATATCGTGGGCCGTCTGGCAGAAGAGATCAAAACGCTGACCAATAATTATACTCTTCCGGAAAATGCTTGTAACAGCTACGGGCTATTGTACAAAAAGCTGGAAGATTTTGAGAATGACCTGCATATGCACATTCATTTGGAAAACAACATCTTGTTTCCCAAAGCGGTGGCATTAGAGCAAGCCGTCTAAGTTTTACACCTGCGAGGCAGATCCTGGTCGGCCCCGCTTAACCATTAAGATAATGATCATTAACGCTGATACAAAAATAAGTACGATCGTGAAATGCGACGTGCGGGCCATTGATGTCCTTATGGATCTTAATCCTTTATTTAAAAAGTTAAAAAATCCCATTTTCCGTAAGGTATTGGCATCGGGGGCATCGGTCGCTGATGCGGCGAAGATCGGCAACTGCACCGTTGACAGTATCCTGACCAATTTACACGGTATCGGTTTTGATATTGAGCAAGGTGCCGGTACGGGCGGTTTGTCGCCTAAAGTAATTCCTGACGAGCAATACGATATCATTGTTGATGAAACTTATGATGTACGTCCCGATCTGGCTAAAGGAATAGATCCGTTTAAGAATATTATGAACAAGCTTTCCCATCTCGGAACAAATCAAACCCTACTTGTCCTTAATTCTTTCGAGCCCGTCCCGTTGATCAATATCCTGAAAAGCCAGAATTACCGCATAACTGTTCGTACTAAGGAACCGGGAGTGATCGAAACCTATATCACTACTACCGCTGATTCAAAACTTGCCGATGTTGGCGCTGAAGCCCCGGACACTGATATTTTTAATGGTGTACAGGAAAAATACTCCGGCAATTTTGTGGAGATCGATGTACGGGCATTGGAAATGCCACAACCAATGATCGCCATCCTGGACCAACTGGATAAACTTCCGCAAGGAAAAGCCTTATATGTGCATCATAAAAAGGTACCGGTTTATCTTCTGCCTGAATTAAAGGAACGCCATTTTAAGTATATCTACAAACAAACCGAAGCGGAGGTCACCCTACTCATCTATCCCGAATAAGTTCTATGGAAATGCCTGCACACCAGATCCCCGGAAAGCGGACGATCATTCCTTATTACATGGCGGCAGCGATTAGCCTTGTTGCGATCAGTATTTTGACATTGTTATCGATCGGGGATTTTCGCGGCCATTTTTTTCAGCCGCATTTATTGGCTATTACCCACCTTACCGTTTTAGGCTGGGGAACCATGATCATTATGGGGGCCAGTAACCAGTTGATACCGGTTATATCTGATAAAAAGCTATATAGCAATAATTTACCCGTTATAAGCTTTGTGTTGTTTACGCTGGGTACTTGTTTACTCGTACATGCTTTCTGGGTATTTGAATTGGGTACTATGATCTTTACCGGTGCAACGCTGATCATTACGGCATTGATCGTTCACGTGATCAACATCATACTCACTATGCGAAAATCGGCCAGCAATATCGCTGTTGATTATATCGTTACCGCTCATTTATGGCTCATCGTCACCGCAAGTATTGGCATTACCCTACTCCTCAATTTTCGCTTTAACCTGCTTCCCGAAAATCACCTGCGTTATTTATGCGTTATTTAAAGGTGCATGCCTCCGTAGGCATGGCCGGATGGTTCCTGCTTTTGGTTATCGGTGTGAGTTCCAGGCTTATCCCGATGTTTTTGTTGAGCAGAAAAGAAAAGAAAGCCTATTTAACGGCTGCCTACTATCTGATCAATACGGCGCTGCTATTGTTTTTGACCGACGGAATGCTGTTCCAAACCTCCGGAGGGGTGTTTTTTTATATTGCCCTCCTTGCAGCCGGTCTTGCCTGCTACCTTGTTTTTGTGGTGAATTGCTATCAAAGTGCCGTTCGTAAAAAAATGGACGCCGGAATGAAAATGACCATCATTGCCATAAGCGGTATCGCTGCGCCTTTTATATTGCTGATCATCGCTGTGTTTTTTTACCATAGCACGCCTGCTTCAGTTATTGTGGCATACGGGTATTCATTTTTTGCGGGGTTTATTACCACCCTGATCATGGGCCAGACCTTTAAGACCTTACCATTTATTGTTTGGATGCACTTAAATAAGCCCAACACCATAGCCGAACTGCAACCTAAGGACCTGTACGAGGAACAATTGGTCGCACTCCAGATGTATCTATATCTGCCTGGGTTCCTTTTGTTCCTGGCTGGCATACTACTCAAAAATCAATGGGTGATGTATCCCGGATGCGTGTTAATGACAACCGCCTCGTTGATGTACTGTGGACACGTTTTTCATATCGTTAATAAATTGAGAAAATGATACAATTAGATATAACCGATCCGAATTATCAGGATAAACTCCTTTTAATGGAAATGTTGTCGACAGTGAAGGATCCGGAACTTGGTCTTAATGTAGTTGATCTGGGCCTTATCTACCAAGTTGCCATCAGTGAAAATAAAGTCAATATCCTGATGACGCTTTCCACGCCGGCATGCCCTGCGGCAGATTATTTGAAAACCGCTGTAGAGTTGACCGCAAGCAATACTTTTAAAGACTATATTATCATAGTTGAGATAACGTTCGAGCCGGAGTGGAACGGCGACATGATCAGCGAAGCTGGTAGAAAAGAATTGGGTTGGTAACTTACAAATCCTTTTTATTGAATTTTCTGACGCTTACCAACAGCGGGATAGAAATCCAAACCGCCATACAACCCAGCGTATAAATGCTACCTATGATTGAGCCCATAAACGCCTTGAACAAAGCACCCGAGTAGCCCATCATAACCGCCACATCCAATTGTAATAAAACAAATATCCGTGCCAAATCAACCGGGTTCAGGGATATTAAACCCAGCAAAGGCTTATCTATGGGGTAATCACTGAACGAATAAATAAAGGATAACAACAACCCGTCGAACAATAAGGTAAAAAAGAGCACGGTAATGATCGCTGCGCCAATGCCTTTTGTTTTGTCTTTAAATAAAACAAAAACCAGCAAAGCTAACGCGGTAAATATCAGCGTAAGAAACAGACCGCTGATCAATAGCGTCAGGGAAGCGATGCTGTAATTCAGGAAAATAACAGGCAAGCCAACACCGGCCAGATAGGCGATACTTAACGCAAATGCCACGCCCGCGTATTCCGCCAGGATCATGGTCTTTCGTTTTATCGGGTGGGCTAACAATAATTCTGTGAATTCAACGGAATTAAAGAAATAGATCGTTGCAAAAAGCATACTGATGATGGGAACAAACAGCAGGGTAATATTTAACAGGCTTAATAAACCTTTCGACGAGTTTCCGCTCATGCTCAACACGCTGACGGCTAATATGGCCAGAATGAAAGTGTACACAAGCACAGTTTTATTTCTGAGCAGGTCGAGCAATACATATTTGATAATGATCTTCATGATTTTAGTTGGTGATCAGGTTTTCTTTTTGCATCAGCGTCGCAATGACTTTATTCAGTTTTTGCTCACCGGTAGATAGCTTTAGTTCTTCCACATCTTTATAAAATATCAGTTTTCCGTCCTGCAGGTAAACAACATGACTGGTGATATCATCGAGGTCGCTCAGCACGTGCGAGGTGATCAGGATCAGCT
>NZ_JBDSCA010000014.1:0-49372 GCF_039921305.1 Mucilaginibacter sp. | reverse complement strand
GCCTTGCAAATGAAAAACTAACGCTTATCTTTACCCTAACGAACGTTCTTTATGGCACCGAAAAAGTGCAAAACGGAAAACAGCCAAAAACGTAAAAACTTTATGGTAGCCAATACGATTATGGGGCGCGGTTCTATGATCCTGTAATCGCAAGGTGGAATGTCATTGATCCTATGGCAGAGGGGTTCGCCAGTTTTAGCCCATACAAATATGCTGGCAACAACCCCGTCAACATGATTGATCCGGATGGCCGTGTAGAGGTAGAAACATCCTATGGTAACATAGTGACCGTATCTGCAAGTGACAGCTACAGTGCCGATGGAAATTATCAATACAATGGTCAAACGTACGGGTCTTCAAACGCGCTGCTAAAAGCCAACCCTACAATTGTAGACGATCGAAATATGGTTAATGTTTCGAGTACAAGTCAGGGTCCTGGTCAAGCGGGAAACGTGACGCTTCTGTACGGCGGGCTGAAAGGCACTATTTTAGATGTGACCTTCTTTATATCTGGTGTTCCGGCAAGCAATCTACAGATCATACAAACTGTTTATACCTCGGAAGATGGACCGGCATATGGCAAATACAAATTTAGTGAGGGCGGTGAAACATACAGGGGATTTGTAGACGGGGGTGTGAATGGGAAGCCTGGTTACACTGGCAGCTTAGGAAAACCCTACTATTACTCAGCCAGCGTCCTTTTAGGTGAATCTCATTGGAGCAACACCGCTGGCGATATAACGGCCTTTGATAGGCCTACAGAACGTACTAATTACAAAACGACAAGGTTTGAAACCATTATAGTTGCTGTGAATTTTAATAATACAGGAACTGACAAAATATTGGGGGCTTTCCAGTGGGGATGGAACAATTTTGGGCGGGTTCCAATAACACAAAATATCACGCTAAATAAAAGTGCATCTCCTACAGCTCTTAAAATAATAAAAGCGGATTATCCGAGTTATAAACTAAAATAGAATGACATGAAAAGCAGCTTTCTCTCTTTAATTATTATAGGATTTTTACTTTTCAATTTTGAAAGTGCCAATGGCCAAACAAGCGAAAAAAAACCGTGGGTATCCAGCCAAAAATTAGTTGGGATTGAGATTGGCCAAAAAGCGTTTGATGGTATGGTCAAAGAAACCGTTGCAATGATGAAAAGGGGCCATCCCAAAATCGAAGATCTTATCAAAATGGTGAGAATAGACAATACTATTGCGATAAATTATCTGGGTGACGAAAGCAAGGCAAACAAAGAGTTTAACTCTTTGTTTGTTCCAAAATTCTCAAAATTAGCTATCAAGGAGCTTCATGCGACTCATGCCACAGGGATGTGTTACTATTCCAAACGTTACAACGTGTACTGGGGAGGCTTGCCTCATTATAATAGTATGTTCAAGATCGTTAGGTCGAAATAAACCGATAAATAATTTGGCTTCTCAAAGACAGTATCGACATTGCAAGGTTGACCGTGAAATACGTCTTTTTAGCCCCCTCGGTTAATCTGGTAACTTGCTTCTCAATTTGAATCATTTACATGCCCTGATAAAAATCACTGTAAAAAGGTATTTAAATTTGGTCATAGGGTAAATGCCATTATGTGGAAAAGCTCGATGATGATATAGTCTATCAACCCTTGCTATGATGTCTTATTACTTATTATATTAGAGGTCAGTTCTAACAGCGCGAACGTATTGTCCACGTGTCACAAGAATAGTACGCTCATTTTGCACCCATCAAGAACAATAAGGCCCCTCTCATTTAAGGGGCTTATTCAAGATTATATTAATATCCCTTCTTAGACTTGAGCTCCTTTATCTGCGGCTTAAGCGATGCGATTTCCTGCGGGTCAAAGTGCGCATCAATTTTCTGCGTGATGGCCTTGTACTGCTCCTGCAATGCTAAGCCGAACGCATTGTAAACGTTGGGATCATTAAAGAACGCATTGTTGAATACGGGCCTCGGATAGCCCTTGCCAAACGTTGTCAGATTCACGTTGATAATTTCTCCGAAGTCTGTTGTCCTATTTCTCCGACTTTGGACAGCTATGTTACAATTGAAAGGAAGTATTTTGCTTGGTTTTACTTCTTATTAAGCCCACGCTACCGCAAGCATCTCCCTGCGGTATAGCCGCACATATTCGGCGATTTCTTTGCTGGCGCAGGTGTAGTTTGAAGAACGATCAACAAACAAAAGCAGGGCGAAAGCCCTGCCATCTATTAACTATTCAATTAAGGAGATCCTAAAGCAACCTGGCACGCTTTCTTTGCTGAAACAGGTATGCGCTCAATACCGCCTCGTACAGCTTCTTGTGATAACCGTGTCCGTTCCGGGCCCCCTTTTCGTATATGGCCTGCAATTCGGGATAGAGCTGCCTTGCGAACCCCGCGATCTCGCCCGAGCGAAGGCTGAGAGTAGATCTTATTTCTGTCTTGGTAGTAAGGTCGAACTCGCAGTAATATTGCTTTGCAAGGCCTTCCACTTGCGCCATGATCCGGCGCACCGCGGGGGTATGGTTTATGGGCGGGGGAACCTTGATGATGATGGCGGTCACGCCGTACCGGCGAACGTAGTGCCTGTACTGGTTGACGATGGCGCGAAGCTTCAAGTCTGACCACGGGGTATGATAGTAGTGGACGTTGGCGTCGATCAGCTCCCCGTCCCGCAGCACGCAGATGCCGGTGCCCTTGGTGCCGATGCTAATCCCAAGAACGGTCACGCGTATTGAATGCCGACTTGGTAATGATGTTGGTGAACAGCCGTGCCCGCGTGGTGCGCACTGAATGGTCGGGAAGGGTCATGACGTGCGTGAGCGTGGCAAGCAGGTAGTCCCTGGGATATTTCTGCGCGCAGGTGAGGTAGAACGAGAGGGACTTGCGGTCTTCCAGGCTGTCGGCGAGCTGATGCGCCAGGGTGATTTGGTTTGGTGTGAACATGTCGCTTTTTGTGGGTGTGGGCATAACTGGTAATGCTGCTGATAATTTGTAGTAACGATCGTACGTTCGATATTTTTTTCTAAAACGTTCGTACGTTGCGCGGTTTTCAAAAAGCGGGCGCGGCAAAAGGTCACGTTGCCAGGAAACAGGAAATGTTTATATGCGATTGACACTAGTATCCCCGTCGGGATATTCCTGGCGTTCTATGAGGCTTTGTTTAATCAAATCGAAGTATTCCGGATAGAGTTCCTGTGGTGTCTTGCCATACAGAATGCACAGCTTGATAAGGCTTGTGCCGCTGGGCATGTACCATTCGTTTTCCCATAGGGAAAGGGTAGATACATTAACGTCTACTAACAGCCTTGCGACATGCTGCTGCTGATAGCCCGCTTTTCGGCGGGTTACTTTCAATCTATTGGGGTATGGTCGATTTATGTAACCCACAGTCATAAGGTATCAGGCGGCGCGAGTGTAATATAAGGGGGTTAATCTTTGGATAAATTCAAAGTAACGGAAAGATAAATCCAAAATAAATGACTTTGTTGGTACCTATCAAAGAGCGAATGATCGCTTTGAGCGGCTCTGCGGCTACCTGTTCGCCTCGTAGAAGGCCATCGCGAATCCCTCCGGCGTGACGCTCCTAACGATTGTATCCAAGGGAATCTTTGTCCTTGCCTGGTATCCGGGCGGTACCTGGTGGACCTTCAGGTGCATGAACAGCGGGGTCTGCCGGACGAAGTTGCCCTTGAGCGGGGCGACGGGCCTCTTTCTCGGCTCGCCAAATACGCCCCACAGGCAAGTGCGCTTGGTATATGGATCGCCAAACTCGAAGGGGTCAAATACGAATGTGGGCTTGCCGAGGAAGCGGCCGAGATGGCCGCGCGGATTCTCGACGGCCCAGAACTTCAGGCTGTTCTGGTGCTTGTAAGGAGGGTGATACAGGCATTCCCGAATGATTTCCAGGCAGCTTTGCACCGTGCGCATGCCCTTGCGGAAATCGCGCGGGGTTGACGCCCTGCGGTCGTTCCTCATGAGGGAAAACATGGTGCAGGGCGGGGCGGCCAGTATGCCGTGCACCGTGTTGCTCCTGAGTAGTTCTACAAATTGGGGGTACTCCGCCCACTTGTCCACGTCAAAGTCGGGCAGGGTCAGCACCCTCACGTCGTATCCCGTGTCCCTGTACGGCTTACTCCAGGCCCCCGTCCCGCCGCACAGATCAAGAATTACCTTTTTTCCGTTCGTGTTGGAAGAAATTGTCTTTGCTATATCGTTATACTCGTGTTAGCTTGCTTTTAATGGATCGCAATTCCTGATTGGGTAAATGTGATTTATGAATGGCGAAAGACTGGGTTGCGTATCCAAGCCGTATTTCGCCATCCACATGACGATTGTATGCAGCGGATATAGTGAGTGGCAGAGGGGTGATCTTTGTGCAAATCTAAAGTAAGGGAAAGAAAAAATCCGGGAATTGGGATAAGTTAAAGTATCCTAAAAAGAAGGTAAATTTTTGCCATCAGTTCTAATGTGATCTAAGGGCGGACAGTAATGTACGTAGCACATTGAACCGGGCCTTTTCCTATATTCTATATAGCTATTTGTTAGTCCCGACCGGAACCATTCCTGATCCAGTGATTATTGGTTTCTCTATATCGTCAACCGCTCGTGCCTCGTAAGTATTAGCTTTTTTCTGATTGTATATTGCCTCGGTTATATCTTGGCTTATGCGCAAATCCAACAGGCTATCGAGTTTCGACAATATAGCCAGGGAAGGCTTAACCTAAAGTTAAAATAAAATAAATTTTCGCGTCATACTAAAATGGTTTTTGTGTCAGAACCGAAGAATAAAAGAAATCATTTTGATTTTATTAGATCGTTTCTGATCAGGGCTGAATAAATACGGATGATCATATTGCCAAGCCGATGGATATCATTTGGATGGTATTAGCAAAAGTGGGATATTTATAGCAAAACCGCGTCGGGATTGAATGTAAAAAGCCCGGGGTTCTAGGAAAACCCCGGGCGAAATTCAGGACAACGATGGAAGCCTTTTTTTGTGCAAAAGTAGCAATTTATTGCTGCTTTATAGTATTAAAGCACACATGGCAACGATCGCAAAATAAGATTTCTCTCCCGCGCACAAAAAATTAAAAATGGAAATTAAACGATGGAACATCAGAAAAGCGACGGCCCTATCAAGGATGGAGCCGCCGGAGAGCAAAAGGGGTATGACTGCCTGTGCAAGTCGTGCCTGTCATTTCAGCACCAGTTAAATTGCTTCGTGGGAGACAGGTTTTTTGGAGCACTGCTCGAAAGTCTCGAAAAATTCAGGGAACGGTACAGGCAAATGCCAATGAATGCTGCCGTGCACTTAATTTTCTCACATTTGCAAATGTGCAACGTGGGACGAGGGAAATCTGGTAGCGGACAGCTTGATCTCATTATGTTTTCTTTTTACCTGTACAACGTTAAGGTGCTTTAAGTAGCGTTTGAGGTTTTTAATTTGAACGGCTTTCTACAAAGCTGTAAATAAAAAATATTGCCGCGGTTTTATGATTGCATTAAGGCCGTACCGCTCACCTGACTGCCTGCGGGCTATTCGCCTGTTTTTTCACGGCATAGCATGATGAGTGTTATTGGTAATTATCAAGGGGGAAGCTTTGGATAAAATAAAATTACGGGCGATTTAGTTCATTGTGGTTATTAATACTGCCATTAGTTTCAGGGCCGCCTTCCGGTTCCGACGCGAGCGGGCTCGGCAGGATCGCGCCCCCCGCGGTTCCAATGTGACTTATTAGGGCGGACAGTAATGAACGGACGATACCAAAGGAAGCAGTTTGCCTATATTCTGCAAAGGTTTTTATCGGTTCCAACCGCGCCTTTTCCTGCTCAAAGTGCTTTTTGATATGCTGTATGTCTGTAAACCATTCATACCTTGAAAACGTTAGCTTTTTCTTCTCTAAAGACCAGTTCCAACCAATATAGTTACAAATCCTCTTTTGAAGTTTTGGATCGTTGGTTTTGAAATTATCAATGACGTTTTCGGCGAAATCCAACTTTTCATTTACCTGCTCGATCCAGTCGTCAATGTTCTTTTGCGCTTGCTGTATTTTTCTTGCACCCTGATGAGCTGATGCCGCCGTTCAGCTTTCTTTTGATTGTATTGCTCGTCTGACAATTCGTTACTGATGCGCAAGTCCAGCAAATTATCAAGCTCCGACAGCAGTTTTTGTTCATAATCCCCGATGCTCTTGAGCAACTTTTGCTGTTTCTGCAACTCGTCCTCATTGTCTGCCTTAACGGTTTCAGCTGCCCAGGATTTCCAACGTGGGACAAGGGCAATATTTTGCAATTCTTCTTCAATCAGTGCAAGCATTTCCTTCTCCGTGGTATAGCGCTTGTCAGCGCAAGTAGCCGCCCCCTTCCTTTTGGTGCAATGGTAAAAGGTGTAATCCTTGTATTCTCCGGTTGTTTGCAGCTTCTTTAGTTTTCTTGAGGCGGTGATGGCGCATCCACAACACCCGCACCTTATGAATCCGGTAAAGGCAAAATCATGTTTATGTGGTTTCGGCTTTTCTTTCCGTCCGAGAATGACCTGTATGGTATCGAACTCCTCAAGCGTTATCATGGGCTTGTACATCCCTTTGTGCAGTTCTCCCTTGTAATTGAAATACCCGGTGTAAAAGGGGTCGATAATTGAGCGGTATAATACGCTTGTTGCCAAAGGCTTGCCCATGCGCTTTTTGGTTGAGCGAGAGCGGAAATTATACCCATCGTTCAAAATGGCCGCTACCTGGCCCACGGTGTACTGGCCGGTAAGCATCAGGTCGAATGCCTTGCGCATTAAAGGCCACCGTTTCGGGTCAACAATAATCGAGTTAGAGCCGTGGTCGTTATGCTTGGTGTTCAAATATCCCGTAGGGGCAATGATAGGCGGCTGGCCCAAAGAGACCTTCTTTCGCAGGCCCCGCTTCACTATTTCGGACAGGTCAACGCTAAACTGGGTTGCCATGCTTGCTTCAAGGCTGATTAGCAATGCGCTGTCGCTGCTCAGGTATTCCCGGTGCATTGTCCAAATGGATTTTATTACACCAGTTTGAAGCAGGTGCATCAATTCTCCCCACTCCAAATGGTTTCGGGCTAAACGATCTATTTTCCAGACTATAATTCCACCGGCCTCTCCCTTTTTGATTCGCTTGATCATAGAGGCGTATGCGGGGCGGTTGAACGGGATTTTGGCACTGGCGCTATCGGTTATCGTTTCCGTGACCCTTAATCCTTGCTGGGTCTGAAGTCTGGATATGTCCTCAATTTGGGATGAAATTGACAAAGACTGCCGATCCTCTCCTTCGGTTGACTTTCTTGCGTATATAAAATAAGTTATCTTTTCTGTATTCATAAAAACCCGGAAAGGGGGCATCGTTAAACCACTTTGTTGTCAAACGAAAGCGTAAACGATGCCCCCTTCCCAGGTGCAAAATGTATTGATTATTCGCTTTCGTTTGACCTGTCAATTATAGTATCCTCATCGGTTTTGGCAAGCGGCTTGATGGAGAGCAAGACGTAATTCAAAAGCAGGGTAGCCTTTTCGTGCGCCTCGCTTCGTGACAAGTTGGTGCCAAAAGTTTCCTTGTACAGCTCGATGAAGGCCAACAGGCGATGTTCCTTTATTTCCATAAGTTACATATTGCCGATTTGCATATGCAAACGATAGGGGGTTGATCTTTGGAAAATGCCCAAGATTAACCCTCTGCAAGCAATTGGTAACATTCGGTATCGTGGTTGCATGTATGAAATGAAACCGTTCACGCCCATCGCGAAGACCAACTTTAGAAACCACAGCGAGCTGTTTGGCATCAGGCCTGCCGACAGGCTGCACCACATCTACTGCCTCGGCAAGACGGGCATGGGGAAGTCGCACCTGCTCGTCAACATGGCCTTGGACGACATTATGAAAGGGCATCCCATTTGCATCCTTGATCCCCACGGCGACACGGTAAGCGCGATATTGAGCCGGATGCCCGAGCACAGGAAAAGGGACGTGGTGCACTTCGACGCGACCGACAAGGCCGCCCTGCCCGCCTTTAACCCGCTCCATGACGTTCCGGAAGGCCAGCGGCAACTGGTGGCGTCCGAAATCGTCACGACCTTCAAAAGGCTGTTCCTGGAAGCGTGGGGAAGCAAGCTCGAATATGTCCTGAGGTTCGCGATTCTGACGCTGCTCTCGTACCCCGGAGCGACTTTGCTGGACATCAACGCGCTGCTGCTTGACCGGGATTTCAGGGCGAAGGTGCTGGAGCAGGTGCATGACCAATACGTCATCAACTTTTGGGTGCGGGAATACGACCTGTATTCGGCGAGCACGCAGGCAAGCACCATTTTACCCATCCTCAACAAGATAGGCGTGCTGATCGCCAACGATACCTTGCGGGGCATTTTCGGGCAGCAGGAAAGCATCTCTGTCGAGCAATGCATGAAAGAAAACAAGATCGTGCTGTGCAACCTGTCCAAGGGCGTTATCGGGGAGGACGTGTCGACGGTATTGGGCAGCTTTCTCATTACCGTCATTCAGGCGACCGCGATGCGCCGGGCGATACTTCCGGTATCGGAGCGAATGCCGTTCTACCTGTACATAGACGAGGCTCACGGCTTCATATCGTCCACGTTCGCAAGCATGCTTTCCCAGATCAGGAAGTTCGGCGTGGGGGTGTTCCTGACGCACCAGTACCTTGACCAGTTGGAGCCGGAAACGAAAAGCGCGATTTTGGGAAACGTGGGCACGATCATCTGCTTTCGGCTGGGCCTGTCCGACGCAAAGACGATGGAAAGGGAGTTTTATCCGGTGTTCAGCTATGATGATTTCGCAACCCTGCCCAAATACCATATTTACCTGAAACTGCTCATTGACGGCACGGAAAGCAAGGGGTTCAGCGCGGTGACGTTAGCCGATTTTAATACGTCGCCCAATTAAAAACTCATTCGTTGGCGTGGCATTATATATTTTGAATGATGTTTTTGCACTTTCAACCATTTTCAAGTCGTCCAAAAGGTTCGACATTTCGCCGCTTCCCCCTACTGAAAAAAATATTGAAGATGCTAAAAGCCTGCAAATCAAAACTTTGCAGGTTTTTTTATTGGTTTTAAATAAATTAAGTTAATAAACAAATTCGTGGAGGATCCTTTTACACACTTCCTTAATCGACTCGACTTTGCTTTTTAGCACCCATCTATAGGGTCAGCGTAAACGGATACCCGTACTATCCCATCCGGTTATCACCGCCAAAATTTATCTATGGCGGGAGTAGCTAATACAGCCAGCATGCTAAAATAACCACCTACACATAGTTAAAGTAACCGCCTATATAATTTGGTGAAAAGCCGGCCATCATACAGATCACGGTAGTGTCTTTGCGAATTATATAACTATAGAATATCGGTTAAGCACTTCATTGATTATTGTAAACTGTTGCGCTTCCTGTTCTGATTCTATAAATATTTCATACATTTAACCCTCTAATTACATAGTCTTGGACTATTAATTTAACTTTTATCCATTCTATGAAAAAACATCTACTTGCCTTTATATCATTCCTATTTACTGTCACAGCATTCGCACAGGCACCTAACATAACGTACCCCAGTTCACAAACATATATTGCAACAACACCAATAATACCTTTACTGCCAACTAATACGGGGGGGAACGATACCTACCAACGGTTTGGGACAAGTTACAACAGTTGCTGGTAAAGCAGGCGTAGTCGGTTCTGTAGACGGTCCGGCCTCATCAGCAACCTTTTATACCCCCACCTCAACTGTTGAAGACGTATCAGGGAATATTTATGTATCAGATCAGAATAATCACAAAATCAGAAAGATCACCACAACTGGGGTAGTAAGTACCTTCGCGGGTAGTGGCGTTTTGGGTTTTGCAGATGGCCAGGGTTCAGCAGCGAGCTTTTCTTATCCGCTGGGTATGGCAATTGATGCCACTGGAAACATATATGTTACTGATGTAAACTCGGGAACTTCGCGTATCCGTAAAATTACCCCTACCGGTGTAGTAAGTACTTTTGCTGGCAACGGCACAACGGGCTCTGCCAACGGACAAGGCACCGCTGCAACTTTTAATCAACCTAATGCTATTGCTCTCGATGCTGCAGGGAATATGTACGTTGCAGATACTAAAAACTATCTGATTCGGAAAATCACTCCAGCAGGTTTGGTTAGTACCTTTGCAGGTAGCGGCATTGCGGGCATAACTAACGGGCCAGGCACTTCGGCAAGTTTTGACTCACCATGGGGAATAGCAGTTGATGTAGACGGGAATGTTTACGTAACAGATCACAGTAATGTAATTCGGAAGATAACTCCGACAGGTGTTGTAAGTAGCTTAGCAGGTACTTTTTTCGTACAAGGCTCACAAGATGGGATAGGAGCAGCCGCAAGTTTTAATGGGTCAGGAAGTTTAGCTGTTGATATAATGGGATACGTATATGTTTCTGATATGTTTAACCATTTGCTCAGGAAGGTTTCACCTACGGGCGTGGTAACTACTTTGGCCGGAAGTTTAACAGTAGGCTCAGCCGACGGCGCCGGGCCTGCCGCTGGTTTTTTCGAACCTAATGGTCTAAGCTTTGATGGACAAGGGAATTTATATATCGCTGATGATGGCAACCATCTGATTAGAAAAGTGCGCC
Organism: Mucilaginibacter sp.; assembly: GCF_039921305.1. Classification (GTDB taxonomy): domain Bacteria; phylum Bacteroidota; class Bacteroidia; order Sphingobacteriales; family Sphingobacteriaceae; genus Mucilaginibacter. Next base: position 38,739 of record NZ_JBDSCA010000014.1, on the reverse strand, counting down.
AATCTGGTTACACCATCAGCCCGGCATTACCTGCCGGTTTGAACTTTGATATCACGACAGGGGCTATTAGCGGTACACCAACAGCAACGTCGCCAACTACGGTGTATACGGTTAGTGCTTATAATTTAGTTGGAAGCAGTATTTCTACCTTAAGTATAGCAGTGATATCAAAACAGCAGGCTTTAACTTTTAATGCCTTAAACAACGTAACTTATGGCTCAGCCGATGTTCCACTGGCTGCGACAAGTACTTCGGGGTTGGCCGTTAGTTATACCAGTAGCAATACTTCGGTGGCTACCATCGTAAACGGTAGTCTACATATTATCGGAACCGGCACATCAACTATTACGGCATTGCAAGCTGGTAATAGCGCGTATAGCGTAGCAACCCCACTTACACAAACGTTGACCGTTAACCTGGCCACGTTGACCATTACCGCCAATAACCAAAGCAAAAATTATGGATCATCCAACCCTGCATTAACGGTAAAATACACCGGTTTTGTAAACAGCGATGATGCAACTAAATTAACTACGCAGCCAATAGTAACCACCACCGCTACAGCAAGCTCGCTTGTAGGTATTTACCCGATCGCAATCAGCGGAGCGGCATCCGTAAATTATACTATAAGTTACACCCCCGGAACGTTAACGATTAATCCGTCGCCGTTGACTATTACCGCCGATAACCAAAGCAAAAATTATGGATCATCCAACCCTGCATTAACGATAAAATACATCGGTTTTGTAAACAGCGATGATGCAACTAAATTAATTACGCAGCCGACGGTAACAACCACGGCTACAGCAAACTCAGGCGTGAGTACTTACCCGATCACAGTCAGCGGAGCAGCATCCGCAAATTATAATATTAGCTACACCCCCGGAACGTTAACGATTAATCCGACCACGCTGACTATTACCGCCGATAGTAAAACACGATCTTTGGGCGCTCCCAACCCAATATTTACTGTTTCTTACGCAGGTTTTGTGAACTCCGATACAGAAACAGGCCTGACTGCTCCACCAACCACAACCACTGCGGCAACCGTCTCATCTATCCCTGGCTCATACCCTATTGCGGTAAGTGGTGCAGTTTCGGCGAACTATAAATTTACATACGTGCCAGGTATATTAACTATTACCAATACCCTTGCCGCCGCAAACTTTACCATAGTGGCCAATAGCACGGCATGTCGCGGCTCGGCCAATGGTACGATCAGTATAACAGCAGCGCAAAATCTGAACTATACAGCAACGATAACAGGCGGTAGCATCAATGCCAGCTATCCATTCACCACAAGTAAAACCATAAATGATCTACCGGGGGGTACCTATAATGTTTGTTTTACAGTTGCGGGGCAAAGTAGCTATTCGCAATGTTTTACAGTAGTAATTACCGAACCTAAAGACCTTGCAGTTTATGCAGCTGTTAACAAAACCGTACAGAGTATTAATCTAACCATGGATGGAGCCAATACTTACTATATTACTTTAAATGGAAATACCACCACAACTACTGCCAGCAATATTACACTTGCGCTGAACAAAGGCATTAACGATGTGACGGTAACAACCAATAAGCCCTGCCAGGGTATCTACCAAAACCGCTTCAACCTGTCGACAGATGTTATGGCATATCCAAATCCTTTTACTTCGGCACTGAATGTTAGCCTCGGCAGCGGGAATATCCCTTTGGTTACGGTTGAATTATATAATGCCACAGGCGTTAAGGTTTACAGCAAGCAATTTACCAATACATCTGGCGCATTGCAGATTGACCCCGGAAATATCCTGCGTGGCCTGTATATGGTCAAACTATTAACCGGTCAAACCGAAAAGATCTTTAAAGTGTTTAAACAATGAGAAAGTATATCATCATCATAACCTTAGCTACAACTTTTATAGTAGGTTGTGGTAAAAACAACACTACCCCTCCAGATCCGGAAGTTACAACACTAACTTTTCCGGCACAGAACTCCGCCTGCACTACGGGAGCCATTATTTCTTCTACACAAAGCTCAATTGTATTTACCTGGAACAGCGCCGGTAATACCGATAGTTACGAGATAGACATCAAAAACCTGTTGACAGGCACAGTTGCTACGCAAATAGTAACTGCAAATCAGTATACTGTTACTTTACTACGCGATACACCTTATTCCTGGTATGTGGTATCTATGTCACGTTCATCAGCCACAACAGCAAAAAGTGATGTCTGGAAGTTTTACAATGCGGGAGTAGGCACGGTATCGCACCCGCCATTCCCGGCAGATAACCTTTCGCCGGCATACGGACAAAATGTAACACCAACAACAGGAGCGATCAACCTGGGCTGGACGGCCATTGACCCGGATAACGACATTGCGGGCTACGATATTTACGTTGGCACCACAACCACGCCGGCATTGTTCAAAAGCAACATTACGGATAAGTTTGTGAATGGGGTTACCGTAACATCGGGCACCACTTACTACTGGAAGGTAATCACCAAAGACGTTGCAGGCAATACTTCCGACTCGGGCGTGTTCCAGTTTAAGGTGAATTAATGGTGTAACCCGGACAATTTATTCCTTCCCATAGTTGTTTCGTTCCATTAATTTAAGTGCCTTCATCCTATACGGTAATATTGCGTATTAATGAAAGAACTAAAAAGAATCCGTTGATATTAATACCAGCGAGTTTTGGGCATCAACCTGTTCAAGGTAAGTGTTCAGTTTCCGTTGGATTACAATTATGTGCTCTGGCGCAGGCGCAGGCTCACATTGCATGATATCTTTTTCGCACTGTCCGATACACAGTTGCATTAAACACAGATAAAAGAAGGCAATCCCCCCACTGCTTTTTATAAATTCGTCCGAAAAGTGAAATTCAGATCCGAAAAGTGTAAATCACGCAATTATTGCATCAAAATGCCCATTTATTACAAAAAGCTTCACTCCACAGACTTAGGGCTTGCTCCCAGACTGGGCTCGAATCATGATTTAAGAAGCTAACAATTTTAAATCGTCGATAAAGGGGTTCGATTTCGTTCCCCTACGGGCTACAGGAAAAACAACTTTCTGATTATCAGTAAGTTGTTTTTTTATTTGAAGCGATCTCTAAAAAAAATCGAACCTAAACTTTTGCTATAAAAAGTGCATTTTAAACGCAAAACTCCCCTATTGTGTGGCATTGTTAATCAAATCTTGCGCTGGAATCAGGTGGTCTTGTTCATCAGAATCTCCATCGATGCATTCAATTCTTTCACTACCCCATTTTTCAATTATTATTTCCCGTACTTCCTTCGTGTTTGATTTTAATCTGCTAAGCATAGTTTTGGTAAAGGTTGGCAAGTGCGAATCAGATTTTAGATACCCTGGCATCGAATTGCAAGTCTGTTATCTGGTGAAACATAATTGAGGTTTTAATGTATGTAATATGCCGCAAGTGCTAAATTTATTTCCAATTAATTATAAAAGTAAATAAATAGGAAATTTTAAACAAAAAACGATCTGCTGGAGTTAATGTAATGCATTTTACTGACGCTATCCGCGGTGTTCACGGAGTAATAAATTATTGAATATTAAATTTTTTTACGATGAGTGCAGCTTCAGCATGGCTTTTGAATATCAATAAGCAACTTAACAACATCAATCTTCAACCTGTTTTTGAACATGAAATATCAGGGTATTGGTTTAAAGTTTATTTGGCAGATAATTCCTGCTGGTTGGTTGTGTCGTGGCCAAAAGGCAGTCGAATCGCTTTCCGGATGGCTTATTCGCCTGATGATCAGTTGGAACTGAAAAAAGTATTAAAGGACGAACAGAACATTACTTTTAAAATGGGTTCGCTTATGGGCGAATATACAACCGAGCTGCAACTGCCTGGCGAAGAAACGCCGGTAATACGTTTAACAATAAATTTAACAACAGAGGCTCCATTATTATTTCCTTATTGGCCGCGAGATATTGTGCCATTAGGCGCCGCCAGCAGCGATGTGTTGGCAGAAGGCGAGGTTAAAGTAAACCAGGTGGGAGCACGCTCGGGTCAGCTTTACTTTAACCTAACCCGGCCAAAAGCTGGTTCGGTTTTGTACATGCAAAACCTTACATCGCTGGCAGACTATAACCAGGTTACCGAAACTTCGGCAGGCGATACAGTTGGAGGTAAATGGCCCGAGATAGGTTTTGCATTACCTCCAACGCTCAAAAACAAGCCGTTGGAAGCCGGAAAAAGCTATGTTTTAAGTGATGCTTTCATCGTTTTTGATGAACTCGTTCCCGCAGATGAGGAGGCTATGGTGCGCCAGTATCTTGATTTATTATCGGTTGTTTATTTGGCATTGCCCAAACCGGAAACACATTACCAAAATTGGCTGGATATCCTGCAAAAAGGCATAACCGACCTTGAGGATAGCCCCGGGTGCTGGTCGCAGGTAGACGGACATCATTATTTCAATGCTTATGTATGCGATTACAAGTCGCCTCCAGAAATCATGGTACAACTCGCTGTGCTGTTGCCTCTTTTGGATTACGTGGAATGGAACAATTCTCAGTTGGCTCTTATAAAAAAGGTTATGGAGGGCCTACCTCCTTTTTATAATGAAAAGCTCGGCACTATTATGCGCTGGCATCCAAAAGTAGCGGATACCATGGAAGGTGAGGAAGAACATAAGAAACCTATGATCATGGATTCGTGGTATTTACATCATCCACTCCTTAACTTATCGCGGCTTGCGCTGAAGGGAGATAAGGTAGCAGAAAAGCTGTTTGTTGATTCATTGGACTTTGCCATTAAGGTGGCCCATCATTTTGATTATACCTGGCCGGTATTTTATAAAATGGATACGCTGGAAGTAGTGAAGGCAGAAACGCAACCTGGTAAGGGCGGCGAAAAAGATGTGCCGGGTTTATATGCTCATGTAATGCTGCAGGCCTGGGAATTAACGGGCGAGGGGCGCTATCTTACAGAAGCCGAAAAAGCGGCAAAGCGCTTACGCGGACTCGGCTTTGAATTATTTTACCAGGCGAATAACACGGCCTTTTCTGCAGGCGCTTTGTTGCGGCTGTATAAAATTACCAAAAAAGAAGTTTATAAAGAACTAAGTTACCTCTGTTTGGCTAATGTTTTTAAGAACACCAGTTTGTGGGACTGCAACTATGGTTACGGGAAAAACTTTCCGTCCTTTTTCGCTTTATTCCCATTAAACGATGCGACTTATACGGCAGTTTACGAAGAACAGGAGGTTTTTTGCGCTTTTCACGATTATTTGCATCATGCTGAGGGTGAGGATATTCTGCCATCATTAAGATTACTAATGGCAGAATATATCCGTTTCCTGATCGATCGGGCGGTTTACTATTATCCTACCATGTTACCGAAAGAAATGCTATCGGAGGAAGTAAAGACTGGCGAAGTTGATCCTAACCTTTGGATTGCATTGGAAGACTTACACGATGGTTGGGAAAAATCGGGCCTGGTTGGCCAGGAAGTGTACGGGGCAGGTAATGCCTTCGGTATATTGCCGCGGCATTATATGCAGGTAGAAGGCCAGCCCTTTATGATCTATACCGATTACCCAACTTATGGGTTTTCTCCTAAAAAACATAAACCGGCAAATTTCAAACTGGCGGGTGATTCACGGGTAAATTGCCGGCTCATGCTGGTGAAGACGGGTAAAGAACCGATGCCAGAATTTTCGGTCAGGTTGAACGCCGGTAAAGAATTACTTAAAGGAAAAAAAACAAAAGAGGGCCATCTGGAATTTATAATCCCCGGTGACAGTGAAATTCATATTAGTTGGAGTAAGCATTAATGGGAAAACTAATTGAACGCTTAAAGACATTTAATGAAGGCCTGCTGCCCGAAAAGGTGCAACTGAAATACGAGGCTATGGCGGATAATGCGTTCCGGTTTTTCCGCGGCACCTGCCATTTATTTTATGAGGACCTGGCGGCCGCCGAACCTTTGCCCTTATCACCGCTGGCCTGGATCTGCGGCGACCTGCATATCGAGAATTTCGGGAGTTACAAGGGGGATAATAAACTGGTGTATTTTGACCTTAATGATTTTGACGAGGGTTTACTGGCTCCGGCCAGTTATGAAACCGTACGGATGGTAACCAGCATTTTTATCGCCTTTGATAACCTGGAAATCGAACCGGAAAAGGCTCAGAAAATGGCGCAGCTTTTTCTCAGGACCTATTCAGTCACCCTGGCCAGGGGTAAGGCCATCAGTATCGATCCGCGTACCGCCAAAGGCATCGTTTGTAATTTTCTAACCGCTGCCACTAAAACCACTTATAAGGATCTGCTCAAAAAACGCACGATCAGCAAGAAAAAAAGCATCATGCTTACGCTGGAAGATGAGCGCCATTTCAAGCTGAATAAAAAGCTGCGCGCGGAACTAAAGGCGCATATCGGCGAATGGATCCATACCAGTAGCGATGGGCCCTATAATTATAAAGTAATCAGTGCGGTTTTCCGTTTGGCGGGTACGGGCAGCATCGGTGTTAAACGTTACCTGTTTTTATTGAAGAGTACAAATACCAAAAATAAATACCTGTTGCTGGATATGAAGCAGGCCCGGTCTTCTTCGGCATTGCCGTATATCCCGGTACAGCAATTGCAATGGGATGCCGAAGCAGCCCGGGTGATTGGTATACAACAACGGATGCAGAACGTGCCGGCAGCATTATTAAGCACTACGATTTTTAGGGGCGAATCTTATATCATCCAGGAATTGCAACCGGTAAAAGATACCATCAAGTTTAAATTGCTAAAAGATTACCGGGATATGTACCAGGTAATTGACGATATGGCTGCGTTGACAGCTTCGGCGCAATTGCGCAGCGGCGGGATGCAGGGCTCGGCTACTATTGATGAACTGATGGCTTTTGGCCAGGACCAGGGATGGCAGGAAGCGGTGATCAGTTATGCGCGAAAATACGCCGCCACTACTAAAAAATATTACCGCCAATATCTTAAAGAGCTTAAAAGAGGGGAATATGGAACAGTCTAAAATGATAACCGCCATGGTTGAATGCCCTAAAGGCTATAACCAAAAGTTTGATTACGACCCGGAAGAACAACGGTTCCGGCTAAGTAAGATACTGCCGGCGGGATTAGTATTCCCCTTCGATTTTGGGATGGTTCCCGGAACCAAAGGGGAAGATGGTGATCCGTTGGATATCATTATGATCTCGGAAAGTGGGACGTTTCCAGGTTGCCTTGTCGACTGCCGAATTATTGGCGCTTTGCAAGCCGAGCAGACCGAGCTTAATGGCCAAACCATGCGGAACGATCGTTTTATTGGCGTGCCCGGTGTATCGCAAATGTTTTCGGAGATTACTACATTGGAGCAGTTGCCGGAAGCAATAGGGAACCAACTTGAAGCCTTTTTTAAGAATTATAATGAACAGGCTGGTAAACAATTCAAAGTGACGGCAAAGCTGAATGCCGTTCAGGCCGCTAAATTGCTGGGCAAATGAAAAGGAAACGGCTGATAGTGATCCTGATGATCTGCGGTTTGGTATTGATTATCACCGGGATGTATTGGCAACAACATCGTAAAGCTGTGCCTCCCACTCGCCGCGCGGTGGCGGTTTGCGGGCGAACGATCTAACTTAAACTTATAAAATTATGGAACTACTCATCAAAATTTTCGGCGAAGGCAAAGATCTCAACGCGCTGCAAATGAGCTAGTCGCGGGGTGGTCATGTTCTTTATCGCGCTTATCCTGATCCGGATATCGGGCCGGCGCTCTTTTGGCGTACGTACGCCGTTGGACAATATTATTACCATTTCGCTCGGCGCGGTTATGAGCCGTGCCATTGTAGGAGCCTCAGACTTTGTTTCGGTAGTTGTGTGTTGTTTAGTGATCGTTTTAATGCACCGTTTGTTCGGTTGGCTGATCGCTCATAGCAAAGCTTTCGGCAAATTTATCGAGGGGGATAGAATGGTATTGTTTGAACAAGGTAAATTTCAGGAGGCCACAATGAAAAAGGCGCTGGTTTGCCGAGAAGACATTATGCAAGGTGTACGCAAATCGGCACTTACCGAAGACATGACCAAAATAGATAAGGTATACATGGAACGCAACGGCGAAATAAGTTCCATAAAAAAATAACTTGTGGAATAAAAATTGCATAGTAATTAAATACATTAACTATACATTAATATATAACATTATGCCTACAAAAAACAACACAAAGTCTGCAGCAGCAGCCAGCCGCACACCTGAAGCAGAGAGCGCGCTGAAAGAATTATTTATTGATGAGATAAAAGATATTTATTGGGCCGAAAAACATTTGGCTACCGCGTTGCCAAAGCTCATTAAGGGCGCTACCTCAGAGGAATTGAAACAAACCATTACCAACCACCTGGAAGAGACCAAAAACCATGTAACCCGTTTGGAAAGTGTATTTGCCTCGATAGGTGAAAAAGCCGCAGCGAAGAAGTGCCTTGCAATGGAAGGCTTATTGAGCGAAGCGACCGAACTACTATCTGACACTGAAAAAGGTACAGAGGTGAGAGATGTTGCGATCATATCGGCTGCTCAAAAAGTAGAGCATTACGAGATTGCTTCTTATGGTATCCTGCGCACTTTAGCGGGAACGCTGGGCTTCGGCGAAGCGCAAAGCTTATTTGACGAAACGTTAGCAGAAGAAAAAAATGCTGATTCATTATTAACGCAAGTGGCCGAAAATTATGTAAATGAAGCCGCCGCGGCTGAAGTTGAATAAAACATTTGAAAACCGGGGGCAGCCTTGGCTGCCCCCGGTTATTTTTTAGGTTAAAGATTCTAACCAGTACCATATTATTTAATGGTTCTGTTGTATCCTTAAAGCACTCCGTTGTTAACAGGAAGAGTAAACCAGAATGTACTCCCTACTTTGGGCTCGCTTTCAGCCCATATTTTGCCTTGGTGCCTCGTTACAATCTCAGAAGATAAATAGAGGCCTATACCCAGGCCGGAAGCTTTGGAATTAATGTCATCTACCCGATAATACCGTGAAAAAATATTATTAAGCTTCTCCGGTGCTATACCTATGCCATAATCCTTAATACCTATTTTTACTTCTTGTTCGTTGTAGCTTAGATATACTTCTATTTCTTTACTGCCAGGTGAATATCGGATGGCATTGGTTAAAAGGTTAACCAACACCTGTTGTATACGGTGCGAATCGCCTTTTATGATACATTTAGTAACCGGCGAATGTAATGTTATGCGGTAATTATTATTGGAATGAGTGATCAGATCAATCGAGTCATCAACAATTCCGCGAATATCAAACTCTTCCTCGTCAAAATGGAGTTTACCTGCCTCTATCTTAGATACATCAAGCAAATCATTCACTAACGAGCTCAGCTTATTTACCTGCTGTTGGGTTCTGCTTACAAACATCTTATCCTTTTCATCCACCACCCGTTGGCCAAGTATCTGAAGGTAACCGTTAATGCTGGTTAACGGCGTTTTTAATTCATGACTGGCTAAGCCAATAAACTCATCTTTTTTGGCGTTCAATTCTTTTAACTGTTCATAAAGTTTGGCTGTTTCCTGTTGTGAAGCCTGTTCTGCACTGATGTCGCGTGCTATCTTCGACGCGCCGATAACCGTGCCGTTACTATCTGTAACCGGAGAAACCGACAGGGAGATAGGTACCAGGCTGCCGTTTTTGGCACGGCGAAAGGTTTGAAAATGATCCACACTATTGCCTTTACTCACTTCGCCGATGATATACGTTTCTTCATTCAAACGATCAGGCGGGATAATGAGCGAAATGTGCTGTCCTATGGCTTCCGCTTCGGTATAGCCAAACATCCTTACGGCAGCCTTGTTCCAGCTGGTAATAATACCGTCTAAGGTTTTGCTAAGGATGGTATCATCAGAAGTGTCGACAATAGCCGCAAGTACGCCTTGCTTTTCAGCGGCTTTTTTTTGTTCGGAAATATCCCTCGCGATTTTGGAAGCCCCGATGATTTTACCCGAACTGCTCCTGATGGGTGAAACACTTACAGAAATAGGTATAAGCCGCCCATCTTTGGCGATGCGTATGGTTTCAAAATGGTCGATCTTGTTCCCCTTTGAAATATTGCTAATGATATTATCTTCCTCGCCTAAGTGGCCGGGCGGAATGATCAGCGAGATATGTTTGCCGATAGCTTCCTGTGCCGAATGTCCAAACATGAGCTCGGCGGCGGGGTTCCAACTGGTGATGATGCCCTCCATGGTTTTACTGATGATGGCATCGTCGGACGTAGAGATAATAGCAGCCAGCATGGCTTGTTTTTCGTCGGCGATTTGACGTTCGCTGATGTCCCTGGCAATTTTAGAGGCGCCAATGATCTGGCCAGCGCTGTTTCTGATGGGCGATACGGTCAATGAAATAGGTATCAGATCACCGTTCTTAGTGCTTCTTAACGTTTCAAAGTGATCTATCTTTTCACCTTTAAGTATCTGTCCTATAATAAAGGCTTCTTCTGCCAGCCGGTCATGCGGAATGATAAGCGAAATATGCTGACCAATAGCTTCGGTCTCTGTATAACCAAACATCCGTTCGGCGGCGGGGTTCCAGCTTGTTATAATTCCCTGTGTTGTTTTGCTAATGATCGTATCATCCGTAGATGCGATGATCGCAGCAAGTATGGCTTGCTTCGTGTCTAAAGCATTCGTATCTAATTTCGGGAACTCAGCATCTTGATCCATCAAACCAAAATAACCAATAATATTCCTAATTGTTTTATTAATGACTTAAAAAGCTGTACTGAATACACTTTTGTTACCGTCCTTTCATCAGGTACCTAAAGATACCCGGAATTATTGTTAGTACACCGGAAACTCTTCGGTAACGTAATAAAAATGCAGAGTTAACTATGATGAGTATTAAGTTGTTTTATTTCTTTATAAAAAATATTTTTAATTAAAAGAATAATTGGACTTAAAATTGCAAGAACAGTAGTTCACCATTAAAAATCTACAGCTATGTTTTACCATGTTAAATCCCTACAATTCAATGCCAGGGTTTCCCGCCCCGATCCGCGTTTTGCCAACTTACTTTTGGAGCAATTCGGCGGTGAAAACGGAGAGTTAGCCGCAGCTATGCAGTATTTCACCCAGGCATTTGGCGCGAAGGTGCCACATCCGGATAAATACGATATGCTGATGGATATCGCGACGGAAGAATTCAGTCACCTCGAAATTGTGGGCGCTACTATACAGATGTTGTTAAAAGGAGTCAATGGCGAACTAAAGGACGCCGCTGACCAAAGCGAGATTATGCAGGTGATGAATGGTAAAGCCGCTAAAGAGAGCATCATTCATGAAGCCCTGAGCGCCAACCCGCAGTTCGGTATCATTACCGGCGGTGGCGTTACGCCCCGAAACAGCCAGGGCATTCCTTGGTGCGCGTCCTATATACACTCCAACGGTGACCTAACGGTAGACCTGCGCAGCAACCTGGCCTCTGAGTCAAGAGCTAAACTGGTTTACGAACACCTGATGAAATTTACCGATGACCCGTATATACACGAAACGCTGTCGTTTCTGATGACCCGCGAAGTGGCCCACTATAAAATGTTTGAAGCCGCACTTGATAGCATTCCGAATAACTTCCCGCCAGGGGTATTAGCCGCTGATCCGCGGTTCACGCAACAAGCTTATAACCTTTCTGAAGGTGCCGTTCGCGGCCCCTGGAACGAAGGGGAAATGCCTGGCTTAGGCAAGGAATGGGTATTTGTAGAAAACCCATTACAGCAGGTACAAGAAACTCAAGGCCAGACCAAGCTGCCGGTTAATTATGAGAAAGAACTAAAAGCCACTGAAAAACTGGATAAGGAAATGAGCGCGGTAAAAAGTGCCGAAGTGAAAACCGCGGAGCCAAAAGGCGTGGCGCAATGGAGTACTTATGATGGAAAAAAATAACAACGGCATAACCGATTTACGGATTGAGCCAGAAGAAGTGATCAGGGCTCGTGCTGAGCATGCCAGTCGCATTGTCGCGAGCCTTGACCATGATAAACGAACAATTAACAAAAAACAACAAACACCTATGGAAGTTTCTGAAAAAGCAATTGATGTGATCAATGACCTCATCAAAATAAATAATGACCGCGTAGCCGGTTTTGAAAAAACGGGTACCGACCTGGAAAGCGACCACAATGGTTTAATAGCTGTATTTAACAGATTGGCTGGCGAGAGCCAGCAATATGTAACCGAACTGACCAGCATAGCACAGCAATACGGAGGCGATGTGGCTGAAGGTACCAGCGCCTCTGGCGATCTGCACCGTGCCTGGATCGATATTAAGGCTACCTTTACGGGTAGTGATGTAGTAGCAATTTTGAACGAATGCGAGCGCGGCGAAGATGCAGCCAAAGCCGCCTACCGTGATGCACTTGACCCGGAAAATGATTTGAGCCCAGAACTGGTGCAGGTTTTACAGATACAACAACAAGGTATCACGGCAGGTCATGACCTGATTAAAGCATTACGCGACCAGATGGAAGCTACGGATGATAATGACGAGCAAGACTATGGAAATACGGTAGCATCCGGTGAGCCTGTTTACCAGGAGCAGCAGGAACAATTTGTAGAACAACCATCATACGAAGGAGCAGCCGGTGAATACCAACAAACAGCTTATGCACCCGAACCTGAAAGTATAGAGCAGGAAGAAGCCTGGCAGGAAGAACAAGCTACATCTACCGGAAATTCTAAATTGATGGAGTTTTTTGTGGATGAATTAAAAGACCTGCTATGGGCCGAAAGAGAGTTAGTTGAAACTTTACCCGATATGGCCGATGCGGCTACTTCGCAGGAATTGAAGACTGCCTTTACCAATCACCTGGCCGAAACACAAATTCATGTGAGCCGTTTAGAGCAGATATTTGGTATATTGGGTTTAGAACCCGAAACTACTAAATGCGACGCAATGTCTGGCATAGTAGATGAAGGTGATGAGATCATCAGCAACACGGAGGAAGGCACGGCTCAACGAGATGTAGGCTTGATATTCGCCGGGCAAAAAGCCGAGCATTACGAGATCGCCTCGTACGGCGGAATGATCAGCCTGGCCAAAACGCTGGGGTATTATGACATTGCCGAACTGCTGATATTAACCATTGATGAAGAAAAAACGGCGGATGCTTTACTAACAGAGATTGCTGAGAATCATGTCAATTATGAAGCGGGTACGGAACCCACAGATGAATAATACTGGTTAGCACTAATAAAGAAGGCCGCTCAAAGCGGCCTTCTTTATTTATTTGCGTCTTATTATTGGATTTGGTCCAGAATCGGCTTTTCTATTCCCGAGACATTAGCCGATTGAGGCTTGAGCAATTCCAAAACGGTAATTTCATTTTTTCCTTTCTTTAACCATTCAACCGGCAAATACACAGTTTGCTGCGGGCCAATGCTCCAGTATTTTCCTAAATTGTGGCCGTTAACCCATATCATACCTTTTCCCCATTTACGCATATCCAGATAGGTGTCTCCGGGGTTATTCACCTGGAATGATCCTCTCCTGATCACCGGTGATGTGTTTGTTTGGACAGTTTTTGAATATTTGAAGGCAGTAGTATTTGCAAATGGCAAACTGTACATTTTCCAGTTTAACACTTCCGTTTGGTCAAAAAGTACTTTTTGTGTGATGCCCTTCCTGTTTTGTAACAGGTATTTACCAAAATTCACCCTCCCCATATTTTCTACCAGAATATCCAATGTCACCATTCCTTCTGGTAAATCTATCTTTATGCTATCTTGTTTCAAACGCCTGTCTACGGTGCCTATGGTTTTACCGTTGATCATCACGATGGCGAAATCCCGGAGTTCTTTCAGCTTTAAAAAACCGCTCTTGCCACCTGTTAAGGTAGTGCGGTAAAGTACAAATCCATAATTCTGATTCAGGTCCTCGAAAGTAAGCGGGCGCGAATTTAGCTGCGGTGTTGGGAGGTTATTTAACAAACCCGCCACCTCATTGAGCTGAATGTCTGCAGTTTTTATTGCTGGTTTTTGAGCAGGTACAGCCGGTAGTTTTACACCTGGTGCAAGGTGCTTTTCGATCACATTTCTGAAAGACATAAATTTTGCTGTAGCGTTGCCTGCCTCATCAAGCGGCGCGTCATAATCGTAACTGCTCACCTGTGGTTCATACGGTGTTGCATCTTTAAAATTGGCGCCATTCATAAAGGCCCTTGTTGTACCACCATGAAACATATACATATTAATTGATAGGCCAGCTGCCAAAACAGAGTCTAACCGGCCACTATACTTGGCTGCCGGTACCGTGTGATGGCTTGTTCCCCACCAATCGAACCAGGCCGGATACCATTCTGCAATAAAATAAGGCCCTTTCCCATCATGATTGTCATCCACTATCTTTTTAACCTTGGCGGGATTATCTAAACCATTAACAGCCGGTAGCATGCCGGGTAAATGCCCTTTGCTTACGTCGCTGGCAGGGTCGCAGGTGTACAGCAAGCCGTCAAACCCGGCTTGTTTAAACATGGCTTCGTTTATTTTAAGATATTCTTTATCGCTTGCGTAAGATCCATACTCGTTCTCGATCTGTACCATCAGCACGTTTCCACCATGATTGATCTGAAGGGGTGCAAGTTGTTTACCTACTTCCAGAATGTATTTTTTGTATTCGGCAAGGTATTGGGTTTCTTTACTCCGAACGATCAATCCTTTTTCATTTTGTAACCAATAAGGATATCCTCCAAATTCCCATTCGGCACATACGTAAGGGCTTGGGCGAAGGACCACCCATAAACCCTCCTGTTTTGCGATGTTAACAAATTCCGCAACATCATTATTTCCTGTGAAATCGAACTTGCCTTTCTCGGGCTCGTGCAGGTTCCAAAACACATAGGTGCCAATGGTGTTCAACCCCATGGCTTTGGCCATTTTCATGCGTGATCGCCAGGCCTCGCGTGGTACGCGTGGATAGTGCATTTCTCCGCTAATTATCTGGAAGGGTTTTCCATCCAGTAAAAAAGCAGTATCGCCGAAGCTGAAAGTGTGTTTTACCTGTGCATAGACAGGGGTTTGGGTCAATAATAATACGATGGAAACTATTTTCCAAATACTTTTTTTTAAATACATGTTGGTTATTTTGAGAATCTATTTTTAATTTCATTGTAGTAAGCCTGCATAACGTAAAAGGCTTTTTTCTTATGGCCCTTATCGTCGTATAAACCTTTGCGGTTCCAGCCTTCCTGGTACAAAGGATTATTACGCTTGGGCGAACGGAAATCATTCAACACCCAGGGCGATATGCCAACATAGTTATCGGGCATACGCTTTAACATGGCCACCTGCTCTTTAAAGTACCATTCCTGAAACTCTTCGCTAAAGCGCGTTAGTGAATCGGCATGGAAACCGCCTTTACCTTCGGCACCTGTTTCACTAATGAAAAGCGGTTTGTTGTATGGTGTGCTCCAATTGGTTGTGCGGCACTTGTCGGGTAAGCCGCCGTACCAGCCTAAATACTCGTTAAACGCTACCAGGTCAACAAATTGTCCCAGCGGGTCATCCACTATGTTCATGTCTTTCAAGGCGCTATAATTAACTTCAAGCGCAGCTGAAACCATCCGGGTTTGATCCAGTTCTTTAGCCCGGGTAATGAGGCTGTGCATAAAATCTGTACGGGTTTGGCTAATCGGCGTTTCATTCCCTACCGACCAAATTATGATGGAGGCACGGTTATGATCGCGTGTTATCATTTCCTGTAACTGGGCTTTGGCTTTGTTCAATACCTCCGGGCTCCCGAATTTTATGGTCCAGTATACCGGTATTTCCGACCAAACCAATATACCTAATGAATCGGCCAGCCGGGTTATCGCTTCATCGTGAGGGTAATGGGCCAGCCTAACCATATTGCAGCCTAATTCGCGTGCCTGGTATAGTAATGTTTTAGCATCATCCGGCCCAAAGGCCCGCCTTACTTCGGCTGGAATTTCGCCGTGGGCACATATGCCGCGCATAAAAATTGGTTTGCCGTTCAGTAATACCTGTTTGCCATAAGCCTCAATGGTGCGGAAACCTATTTGATCTTCTACCTTATCGTTATTGGTGGAAACGATCACGGTATATAATTTGGGCTGCTCCGGCGACCATAGTTTGAGTCCCGTTAACGGGAAACTAACCGGTGTAATTTCTCCGGATGCTGCAATCTGCTTTTTGAATTTTAACTCGGGTATAGTAATGTTAATTAATGTTCCCGCCTGTGCATTACGTATCCTCACCCAGCCTTCAACCTCGGCTTTTGCTGATGGCGCTTTTCCGGGTACGGCTTTTTTTAGCTGTATCATGTAATCCTGAATAAAGCTGGTTGGTACTTCAATCAGTTTAACATCACGTGTAATGCCGCCATAGTTCCACCAATCGGTATTTAGGGTAGGCACTTCGTCGGCGTAGCGCTTATTGTCAACTTTAACAACAAGGAAGTTTCCTTTTTCTTTGAGTAAGGAAGCTGGTATCACAAAGTTAAAAGGGGTAAAGCCACCAATATGCATACCCAGCTTTTTACCATTCAGATAAACATCGGCCCGGTAATTAACCGCTCCAAAATAAAGGTAATAGCTTGTTTGCCCGTTAACCGGATGAAAATCGAAACTTTTTTTATACCAAATGGTGCCTTCATAATATACAAATTCAGGCTTTTGATGGTTCCAGTCACCCGGAACCTGTAACGTATATTTATTAATATAGCCATGCTCCTTCTTCTCTGTCTTATTGATCTGGATATCCGTGTTCCAATAAGCATCGCCATTGCTTTCCTTGAGTTCCTTAAACCGGTAATCATAAAAGCCGGTCTCATACGGATCAACAATATATTGCCACGAGCCGTTTAACGACATTGATTTACGGGCATTAATATTCGTGATCAAGCTGTCCTGCGCAATGGCAGAAAATGCGAAACCTAAATAACAAAATAACAGTCCTATCTTTTTCATCTAGTTAAATATTTTCAGATCCCAGCTATCTAACCAGTTGATCTCGATGTCGTTTCCTTTAAAAGTTATCGGTAGCCACAAATATCTTCCGTCAATGGCATCTTTCGGTGCCCATTTATCCGCAATGAAAATGAAAGCGTCTTTTTTGCCGGAAACAGGAAGTACATAGGTACTCTGCCCCCCAAATGTAATTTCAGCGCCTTTGCCAATGCAAGGGTTACCATGATAAGTCCACGGCCCGTAGATAGATTTTGCCGTGAACCAGCGGGCGGGGTTAGGTGCCCAACCAGTGGTTCCAGATCCGATCATGTAGTAAATACCATTGTGTTTGAATAACGCGGGTGCTTCTGTTTGGTGCCCGGCATATACTCTTGAGTATTTTCCGGTATGCCCGGTATAGTCAGCATTTAATTCGGCCACATCCAAAGTGAAGTTTTCCTCAGCCGAAAATATATGGTATGCTTTTCCATCATCGTCAACAAAAAGGTTCATATCACGCGCCATTTGTCCGCCAGGCAGGTCGCGGCAAAAGAAACCCTCACTTTTGTTTTTAGGCTGTTCGCAGTTCACCTTATCACTTTCGGGTGTACCTTCCGGATAAAATGGCATAAAGCCTGCATTTGGACGGTAACTTTTGATGAAAGCATATGGCCCTGTTACTTTATCGCTTATGGCTACACCGGTACGAGCGGCTTTATAACTCTGACCATTTAATTCCAAATGGAACCACATCACGTATTTTTTGGTTTTGGCATTATAAACCACTTTTGGGCGCTCCAATATGCAGCCCTTGGCGATATCGTTCTCAGGATCTTCTGATACCGACAAGGATATCCCCTGATCTTTCCAGTTGTATAGGTCCTTAGACGAATAGCAATGAACACCAATCATGGCCTTGTTCCCGGCGCCTCCTGCTATCTTGTGTTCACCAAACCAATAATAGGTGCCATTTTTAAATAATATCCCACCACCGTGAGCATTGATATGTACACCCTTGTTATCAGGCCATATTGCACCCGGCGTAAAGTTTTTGACCTTGCTTTGCGCGAATGCCAGACTATTTAGTAATAAAGTTGCCGGCAATAAAAATTTGAAGTATTTCATCTATCGTTACTTTTTATCTTTTAAATCAAGGGCATGATCAGCTTCCACATCTTGCCCGCTCCAAATTTTTACAGAGGTCCAGGGTTCATCCACATCAGACCAAAATGGCGCCGACTCCGGTAACCCAAGAACAACAAAGGCATTGGTGCAGATGTAAAGACTGCCGGTGGTAATATAAAAATCTGCCAGGCTGGGCTGTTTTCCGTATAAACCGATGTTCAGCCAGCCATCCTGCGTAAATGTATTTGGCGCTCCAAGTGTTTTTTTTATCATCGCTGTGAGTGCGCATCTCACCTGCGCGGGCTTCAGCTTTGTAGGCAGTTGCTGCTCAAAAGCGATGTTTGCCAAATGATGGAATACACCGCCCCGGTAAACAATTGACCGGCCTATGGCGGGATAGCTGCCATCGGCATTGATCGTTCTCTCCAGGATCTCGGCATAACGCTGCGCTATAAGCAGCTCCTTTTGCTGCTCCCTCAGGTACGTTTTCTTTTTAAGATTGATCTCGTTCAAAATAACCTGCAGATTGGGGTGGATGACGATACTGTTATAATAATCATCATGAAAATTCATACCGTCCGAATAAAAACCATCACCAACATACCAGTGCTCAGTAAATTCTCTTACTCCAAACTCTACCCTCACCGGATCATAACCCAGATCGTATTTACAAAAGAATGCCTCTATCATTCCGCTAAACAATATCCAATTGCTGTAAACAGGGACGGTACTCCGCGTGTCCATTAATACGGAAACCAGCCGGCGCTTAGACAGGCTATCCAGGTTCTGCCAAAGCCAGGGAGCTCGGATCATAGCAAACGCTACGTAAGACGCATCAACTAAGGGCTGGCCCCCTTTCCATTTCAGGTAATCTTTGGCTTGTGGATTTACGGCATTTGAAATTGCCTGCAAAGCTTTTTTGCGATACTCACTCCTCAGTTTTACTTCTTCTGCCTCTCCGCCTTCCAATTGCAACCAAGGTGCTATCCCGCTTAAGGTGCGGCCAAAGGCTTCCAGGTAGCCTATTTGTGAGCGGCTTTCCTTATTATCAATATGATCGGAAAGCAGCATGGGCATTTTTTCTTTCAGCTTATCGTCGGCGAGGTTGAAAATAACCGGGCGCGCAACTTTGTCCATATAACTTAACCATAGTTTCCGGGTAGAACCGGTTACTGTTTTTGGTTGCTTTTGGGCGATAACGTTGCTTACGACAATGATTAGAATGGCGCAAAGCGGAAATGTTTTTATGAATCTCATTCTCTTCATTTCAATTTTACAGGATGAATTTTTAACAAAACATTGACAGGTAAAATGTTGCCATCCTTATCGAAGTGCATTGCTGAAATACAGGTTTCCCTGTTATAGCCATCCCCTCCGGGAATTTTGAAACGATGGTAGGCAATATACCACTCATCTTTACCGGGTACCTGTACTACAGAATGATGCCCTGCACCTTTTACTGCGCCTCTGCCTTTTAATACCACGGCATTTTCCGCCTTTTTAAATGGCCCCATTGGTGATGTGGCGGTTGCATAAGCAATGGAGTACCTCGGGTCGCGGGTGTCATACTCCGACCACATCAGGTAGTAAATACCTTTCCTTTTGATTACAAACGGGCCTTCGTTATAACCCGGAGGTTTAAAAGAGAGAATTTTTGATGTGTCGCACGATACCATATCGTTGTTTAACTTAACTACATTACACTGGCCTTGTCCCCAATATAAATAAGCCGCTCCGTCATCATCTACAAATGCCATAGGGTCTATCATTTGCCCGCGCTTGGTGCCTTTTGCTATAAGTGGCTTACTGATCGGGTCGGTAAAAGGTCCGGTTGGTTTATCAGCAACAGCAACGCCAATATTTACATTCGCCGAATAGTAATAATAGTATTTGTTATTTTTAAAGGCGATGGTGGGTGCCCAGGCTCTTTGTTTTGCCCATACCAAGTCGCGCGGTAGATCCAGTATCACGCCTTCATTTTTCCAATCAACCAGGTTGCTGGATGACCAGCAGGTAAAATTAGTAGATAGCCAGCCCTCTGTTCCATCAGTAGTTGGGTAAATGTAAAACCGCTTCCCAAAAACAGCAATATTTGGATCAGCGAACAGACCTGGCAATGCGGGTGGCGGCGGTACAGTATCAATAATTACCCCGGTCGCGGATGAAATTTTCCGGACAGTATCGTGAACCTGCGCAATGGCTCCAGACGAAATCAATATCAATAAAATAGCTGCGGTTATCGTTCTTGATCTGTTCATTTTACTTGGTGTTGAAATTTTTGTACCTGCTCAGGGCTTCTATAAAATAATAGTCGGCATAGGTAAGGGGTACATCCACTTCTGTATTTTCGGGAATGTGACCAACGCTATGCTCCAGGATAAATCCTCCATTTGTTCCCTTTGCCGCCAGATATGGTGCCACGGATAAATTCCGGATGATCGTTTCGGCTGCACTGAAGTAATTATGCCCTTCTTGATGACTCACATAACGGCATAATTCCAGCAATGCCGAGGCCATTACAGCGGCTGCCGAGGCATCCCGCAAAGCGTTTGGTATATTGGGAGCATTATAATCCCAATAGGGGATCTTATCGGCAGGTAAATTGGGGTTGGTTAGAATGAATTTCGCGATGTGATTAGCTTGTTCAAGATATTTTCTATCCTTTGTTTCGCGGTACATTACCGTGTAACCGTACAGGCCCCATGCCTGGCCACGCGCCCAGGCAGATTCGTTACTGTAGCCCTGTGCTGTACGCTTTTGCTGTACAGCACCTGTTCCCGGGTTGTAATTGACTACGTGATAGGAACTATAATCTGGCCGGAAATGGTTTTTCATCGTGGTATTGGCGTGCGTTACCGCGATCTTATAATAACTTGAATCTCCTGTTACTTTGGTAGCATAGAAAAGGAGTTCGAGGTTCATCATATTATCGATGATCACCAGGTATTCGGGCCTTTTGCTGTCCCATGATTTAATACACCCCACCTTAGGATCAAAGCGGCTGCTTAATGATTTGGCACTGTTGATCAAGATTTGTTTATATTCTGGTTTGGGTTCTGCCTTCTCGGCATTACCGAAGCTGCAATACATCATAAAACCGAGGTCGTGTGTGGTTTTGTTGTATTGTTCCTTAGCTAATAAGGCCAGCATGCGGTTGGCTTCCGAAAGCAAAACCTGGTCTTTGTTATTCTCATATAAATAGATCAGGGTTCCCGGATAAAAGCCGCTGCACCACCAGCCCGATCCGCTGGTTTCAAACTTGCCGGTTTTAGCGTTATAAGATTTTGGAAACTTATCCGGCGGTAGCTGTTTCA
This sequence comes from Mucilaginibacter sp., assembly GCF_039921305.1. Classification (GTDB taxonomy): domain Bacteria; phylum Bacteroidota; class Bacteroidia; order Sphingobacteriales; family Sphingobacteriaceae; genus Mucilaginibacter. The sequence goes on along the minus strand of NZ_JBDSCA010000014.1, from coordinate 17,379 downwards.
TTAAGATCTTGTATTGATCCGCAGCACGTTTTAAGTCTGATCTCACCAAAGAAAGAACCTTTTTATTGACTTTAAAACCACTTTGCTGGGCGAAAGAAATATGGCCCGATAAAATGGCTGTTAATCCGATGGCTATAATTTTTTTTAACATTTTGTAATACTTATTTGATCTTTGGCTTCCAGTCAATAACTCGCACCTGTTCACCTGTTATTAGGGGATTCTTTTTAAAGATAGCTGTATTGACACTATTATTGGCCCATCTATCACCGGCTATAGTGGATATGCTTTTGCTCTGCCCAAAAACGCGGGTGTTTGGCAGTGGTACGGTAACAACCGTAAATACAAAACAGGAGTAAAAGAATTTAAACACTACAAAATTGTTAATACAGTTGGGCAATGTTAGTTACCCAATCTGATCCGTTCATAATTGATACGGCTAATTACTGCTTTTTGTAGCATCCGGAGAGGGGGTAAAATCACCAATAACAGGGGATATTTTTTAAAAAGGGCAGAAAACCCGCTTTACTGAACGGATTTGCCCAAACGATAAGATTTTTGAAAGGCTACGCGATGACGTTTAATAAACTCTGAGGGGTTCATGCCGAATTGCTTGTGAAAGTGCTCACGGAAATATTTTACGTCGTTGAAACCCACTTTGAACGCGGCTTCGTTTACATTACAATTGGTATTGATCATTAACTCTGCCGACTTGCGCAGGCGCACATACCTTATAAATCCGTTAATGGTTTGGCCCGTGATGGCTTTTACCTTTTTATAAAGATTAGAATAGCTCATACCCATCTTGTCTGCTATTAAATTAACCTCAAGTTCCGGATCCATTAACGAAGCCTCGATCACCTCAATGCATTTATATAAGAAATCCTTATGCTCTTCTGATACGTTACGGCTCTTGCCTTTTAAGGTGATCTCGCTATAAAAGTAGTTTTGAAGTTCTGATTTGTTTTTAATAATCCCCCTCACACGCGCTACCAACAAATCCTTATCGAAAGGTTTGCTTAAAAAATCGACCGCCCCTTCTTCAATCCCTTTCAACCGGATATCGTGGCCCGATTCACCGGTTAAAAGGATGATGGGGATATGGCTTAACAAAGTATCTTCTTTAACTATCTTGCAAAGATCCAGTCCGTTCAGTTTTGGCATCACAATATCACTGATGATAATATCGGGTAGATGCTTTTTTATCATTTCTAAACCTACCTCACCATCACCAGCTTCCAGAACGGAGTAGTCGTGTGAAAATATCCTTTTGATATAATTCCTGATCTCGGGGTTATCATCAATGATCAGAATGGATTGGTGATCAGATATCAGCAATTCAAGGTCTGAATTATCCGGTTCCTTATTCATCATTTCGATGTTATCATGCTCCATCAGAAAATCAGAGGGAAGCGGCTCCTGATTAAGCGGCAGGCTGATTTCATCTATACCGAAATGCTCTTTCCCTTTCGGTAAACATAGTGTAAACGTTGCTCCGCCACCGGCAGTGTTCTTGTAATTAATGGTACCGTGGTGGCTTTCTATAAAGGTTTTCACCAAGTATAGTCCAATTCCAAATCCGGTTTTTAACGAGTTTGGGTCCTTAACCTGGTAAAATTTATCAAAGAGCTTTTCTCCGGCATCGGCAGTGATACCGATACCATTATCCGCGATCTCAAAAGACACTGATAATTCATCCTCTTTTACCGAAATGTGGATATTACCTCCATCAGGAGTGAATTTAAACGCATTCGATATCAGATTAAAGAGTGCAATTTCTATTTTTTCTTTATCCAGATAAACTTCAACCGTGTTTTGATCGCATTCGAACTCGTAAATGATATGTTTGATCTTTGCCTGATGTGTAAAGCAGTTATAAACTTCTTTACACAATACCGGAAAGTTGATGAGGCCGACTTTGAGTTGCGGATTTTCACTTTCTGTTTTGCGGAAAAGCAGCAGATGGTCAACCAGACCCAGCAATCTTCTGGCATTACGGTATACGATATTTAATTCCTCATTATTTTTATACTGGTTCAGCAAATCCTTAACGGGATTGATGATCAAGGTAAGTGGCGTACGAAATTCATGAGACACGTTAGTGAAAAACGACAGCTTCTTTTCATTTAATTCTTTTTCACGTTCTACCTTCAAATTAGCGATCTCTATTTCATATTTAAAGCGGGTTTGCCTGATCCTGTAAACCCAGAACCCGTAAACTAGGGTATTCAGCGCCGCAAAATAAATTAGATAAGCCCACCAGGTACGGTACCACGGGGGTAATACAATTATCCTGATATGTAACTCATGGCTATCCCAAGTTCCGGCCGTATTGGTGGCTTTTATTTTCAATAGGTATGTACCTTCGTTGAGCCGGGTATAATAGGCTGTTTTGAGTTTCCCAACATCATTCCATCCATGGTCCCAGCCTTCCAGAAAGTATGCATAGTTGATCTTATCAGGAAATGAATATTCAAGGGCCGTGTAATTCAACGCGATTGTTGCGTCATTGTATGGAACGGTGATCTCCTTAAGATCAACAATTCCTTGCTGCGGAGAATATTTGCTGTTCCCTTCTACAATGTGGTTGTTGATCTGTAAACCGGTAACTTTCAATTGAGGTAGATCAACGGGCTGACTAATGCTATCCGGATGAAAAACATTAAAACCATTGATCCCACCGAATGCCAATTCTCCTGATTGCAATCTAGCAGCAGCGTTAAAATTAAACTGGTTGCTCTGTAAGCCATCAAAAACGTAGAAGTTTCTAAAATTTCCGGTACCTGCCAAATACTCTGTGAGGCCATTGTATGTACTTCCCCACAAATTCCCTTTGGCATCTATCAAAATATTGAGCAAAGAATTGCTTGGTAAAGCGTCTTTTTGGGTATAACGTACTATCGCCCCGTTATCTGTATTGTATTTTAACAGGCCGCCGCCTTCTGTTCCTATCCAGATCAGATTGCCGGTACCGTTAATCGACCGAACGGGATTGTTAACCACAATGTACTGATGGTGGCGGTGAACAGCGTCAATTTTAATTAACCTGGAATAATCACCTGCCCATATATTACCTTTTTGATCTTCATAAAGCGCATGAATGTTGGTAAGCCTCTCGTCAAAAACCTCGAATTTATCTTTAGGCCGATTATACCAGTATAGCGCGCCGCCCCTGGTGGTACCTGCCCAGATCTGGTGGCGGCTGTCAATATAAAGCTTCCACAAATTTTTATCCTCAGTATTGGTAAAGGGGTTAAAGCACGAGTAATGGATGAATTTTTGGGTGCGTTTATCAAAACGGTTAATACCTCCATTAAATAATCCAAGCCAGATCTGGTTTTCCTGATCTTTGATGATGCTCACCACAAAATTACTGCCCAGGCTTTCTTCGTTTTTTGGGTTATGAAGATAATTGGTAAACCGGTTATGTTGCCGGTCCCAGTAGCTCAAACCGCCACCGTCTGTGCCTATCCATAAGTTGTGATTCTCATCCTCGCAAAAAGAGATGATAAAATTATTGATCAAACTGTTGGGATTAAATGGGTCGTTTGAAATGGTTTTAAACTGATCTCTTTGTTTATCAATGATATTAACCCCGCCCCGTAAGGTGGCTATCCAGGTTCTGGCTTCGTTATCCTGAAAGATCATGCTGATGGCGTCACTTAAAAGTCCGGAACCTCGTTTGTGGCCGCTGATGAGATACGTTGTTTTCCGGTGGGTGGTATCTATAATATTCACCCCGCCTCCATCGGTCGCGATCCACATCTCTCCTGATGCTGAAAACTTAATATCGGTTATATTTTCATTGGTTAGTAAAACGCCATTATTATAGTAACGGTTTAAAGAGCCGGTTTTGAGATCCAGAGAATACAAACCACCATCGGTTCCGATCCATATACGGTTATACTTGTCTGTAGTGATACAGCTTGCGGATTTTAGCTTATTATTTACGACTTGAATTTTATGATCATTTTTTGTGTAAATGCATAATCCAACATCTCTAATAAACAGCCATACCTGATCGTCGCGATCAATAAAAATTGCCTGAACGCTGTAGCTGTTATGTGAATTGCGAAAAGGAATTAAGCTTGCATTTTTAGCGGCCTGGTTATAAACATATAAGCCGGCGTAGTCTGTCCCAATGAAAACGGTTCCCGAATGATCAGTTGCCAGGGCGGTTACATTATTAGAGATCTTAGTTGGATGTGAACTGCCTGACTTTAGGTATGTAACCGGGTAAAATTTTGAATCTTTATAATTGTAATATGTTAGCCCGGTTTGTGCACCGATGAATATTTTATTGTCCCAGCCCGATAATTTGTTGATATGATTATCGTTCAGCGATGAATGATCGCCCCATACGTTTCTAAATATGCCAACGGTGCTTCCATCGTAACGATTAAGACCATCGTATGTGCCCACCCAAACAAACCCGTATTTATCCTTAAAAATAGTTGTTACCGAATTATTGGATAAACCTTCATCTATCCCAAAATATTTCAACGGCATTTGTGCAACCCTGGCTTCGGCAGTACAAGTAAACAGGCTTAAAAATAAATATAGCTTTAAAAAGCTTTGAATTGATCTGATCAATGTTGGTAATTAAGTAACAATGAATTGGCAATCAAAACTACTATTTTAACACATAAAATTCAGAATTATTCCATTTGAGTCTTTTCTTATCACAGGCGCACTTCTATGATAAATATTCGCCACCTTTTAGATAAAAAGATATGAATTTTAATGGGTAAAAAAGTATCTTATTGATTTGTTTTTGCCCCAGATGTTCGGTGGCATGTTCAATCAGCATTATCTTAAATATCGTGACGATTATTTTACTAAGATCCAAGTCAAGGATCCATCCTTAGGAGAATAACACTTGTATTTGGCGTTATTTTTTAATTACGAAACCAACATTATTATTTCCTCACTTAAAGTAATGATTCATCCCCCTAAGTTGGAAGATTTAACCCCTAAGGATTTGTTTTTTGCGGTCTACTTTCGTTAAACCAAAAGTAGACCGCAAAAATTTGTACAGTGACTCAAGTGAACAAATCGCGTTGGCGGCTATAAACCAATTTAACAAATTAAGATATGATGAGACTACTACTCAACACAGAATTAAAAATCTTATTACTCTGTAATTCGCCGGGAAATGCGTTTTTCCATGAAACGAAGAAAAACGGAATTTATTTTATCGGAACAAAATCAAGGCTCGGCTTAACTGGCTTTAAACGGGTGTCTATGGTCAGTCCCTGGGAGTGAACACCTAATTAACTAATTAATAATAACCTTATAATTATGCTAAATTATTACTTGAAAAATTTGAATGAAAGATTAGGGCGGTCGTCCCGCGCGGTCTTATTATTTCTGCTGATCTTTATTTTTCCGTATGGAGCCTCAGCTCAGACTCGAAACATTACTGGTACCATTACCGACGCCAGCAATGGTGACCCGCTTATAGGAGCCGCGGTGCGGGTATCCGGTACCTCGCTCGGTGCGAGCACTGACTTTAATGGGAAATTTAAGCTATCAATCCCTGAAAGTGCTAAAACCATTGAAATAAGTTTTCTGGGTTATAAAGCTCAAACGATCACTCTGACCGCTGTTCCCGTTATATCGGTGAAAATGGAGCCGTCCAGCAGCAGCCTGAATGAAGTGGTGGTTGTAGGATATAACACTGTTAAGAAAAAAGATTTGACAGGATCTGTTGTTCAGATAACTCCGGACAGGCTGGCTAATGAAAACCCTAAAACAGTACAGGACATACTACGCGGAACCCCAGGTTTAAGGGTAGGAATGGATGTTTCGGCAAAAGGTGGTGGCTCCCTCGAACTGCGGGGACAACGTTCATTGTATACTGCAGGTGCTCACAATGAGCCTTTGATCATTCTTGATGGTATGCAGTTTTATGGTGAGCTTTCTGAGATCAATCCTGATGATATCGAGCAAATCGATATCTTGAAAGATGCTTCAGCCGCAGCCGTGTACGGTGCCAAATCAGCCAGTGGGGTAATCATCATTTCCACCAAAAAAGGTAAGATCGGTAAGCCGGTGATAAATTTTAATACCAGCGTTGGTATTAACGGCAAAAGCGCGTATATGAACGTTTTTAGCCCGGATGAATATATGCAGTATCGGGAAGATTGGTATAAAGCGCCAACTTACGGCGTAAATGCAACTACCGGCGCTTACGAAGCTTATCAAAATCCAGCTACAAAACCGGGCCAGTTTGATAACCCGAATAATATTGGCAAATATGGCATCACCATACAACAGTGGAGAGCATATTCCACTAACGTCGCTGGCGAATCTGATGCGAGTATTTACGCAAGGCGTTTGGGATTGAGCGATGCCGTGCTAAAAAACTATGTGGCTGGAAAAACATTTGACTGGTTTAATCAATCTTTCCGCACCGGGTATAATAGAGATTATAACGTAAGTGTGGCAGGTGCCAGTGATAAGATCAATTACTACATGTCTATGGGCTATTTGGGCGCAATGGGCGCTGTTAAAGGAGATGATTACTCAACTGTGCGTGCTAACCTAAAAGTAGATGGTAAAATAACTGATTGGTTATCAATTGGAGCGAACGTTAACTTTCAAAACAGATCTGACGGGACGATACAGGTAGGGTTAGGAACCAATTACTACGATGCCAACCAAGTACGTAACAGCCCGTATGCCAGTTATTTGAATGATGATGGCAGTTTAGCCGAATACCCGATGGGTAATACAGATAAACGCGGTTATAACTTTGATTTTGAAAAGCAATATGTGGACCTGGAAAAAGGATATACAGTATTGAATACGATATTCAATGCAAAGGTGAAATTACCATTGGGTATTACTTACTCATTTAATGCTTCACCTCGTTTCCAGTTCTTTTATAACCGTTATTTTACCTCTGCCGAAAGACCTGATACCGCTCCAACTAATGCTGGTGTAGACCGGGAGCAGAGCAAACGTTACGATTATAATTTTAATAACACGGTTAACTGGGACAAAACTTTTGCAAAGAAACATCATTTCACAGCGACCTTAGTACAGGAAGTTGAAGAGCGCCGCTATTGGGGCGATCTTATTAATGCGCGTAATATTCTGCCATCGGACGCGCTGGGATTCCATAATACCAGTAATGGTGACAAAACTGCCAGTAGCTTCTCAAGCACAGATACGCACCAAACCGCAAATGGTTTGCTGGGCAGGTTATTTTATGCTTTTGATGAGCGCTACTTAATTACAGCATCTATCCGTCGTGATGGTTATTCAGCATTTGGCGCGAATAATGCTTATGCAACATTCCCATCTGTGGCTGTTGGCTGGACGTTTACCAACGAAAAATTCTTTCATTGGACACCGATGAATCTCGGTAAATTCCGCCTTTCTTATGGTCAGAACGGTAACCGCTCTTTGGATGATCCGTATGTCGCGTTAGCTAACCTGGCGTCTAACACTACAATGCCCTATCTCGACAATTCTGGAAACCCGGCACTGGTAAAATCAATTTCAGCATCACGGTTGGCGAATCCTAATTTAAGATGGGAAAAATCTATCGCGCTGAATGCGGCGTTGGATTTTGGTTTCTTTAATGATCGTATCAATGGATCTATTGAATATTACAATATCAAAACCACAGATATGATCATGAACCAGCCACTGCCAGGTTTTACCGGATTTTCTTCGATAGCCGCAAATTTGGGAGAAGTAAATAACAAAGGGGTTGAGATCACTGTGAATACGGTAAACATCCGGAAAAAGAATTTCGAATGGCGAACTTCATTAGGATTTGCGTACAATGCCAATAAAATTGTGCACCTGTTTGGTACTTACTCAAACATAGTGGATGCTGCTGGTAATGTTACTGGTCAGAAAGAGGATGATTATACACCTGCGGGCTGGTTTATCGGACAACCGATCAGTGAAATTTGGGATTATAGGGTAACTGGTATTTGGCAGGCAAATGAAGTTGTTGAAGCAGCAAGATATGGACAGCGTCCGGGAGATCCCAAAGTTGCCAATAATTATACGGCCGATGATATCAAGAACGCGAACGGAACCACCACCCCGGTTTATAACGATAAAGACAAGGAATTTTTGGGCCAAAGCACACCTCCTATCAATTGGTCGTTGCGTAACGAATTTAAACTATATAAGAACTTCGACGTTGCTTTTAGTATTTACTCGTACATGGGCGGTAAAAGCCTGGCAGGTTACTATCTGAACGGAGATAACGCGGGATCTTTGATCACCTACGGATTCAATCCGTTTGCCAAGAAATATTGGACCCCCGAAAACCCGACGAATGACTATGGCCGTTTAGCGGCTGTTGGCCCCGCTGGTGCTACTGGGGCACAAAAACTTTATAACCGCTCATTTATTCGTTTAGACAATATTTCTGTAGGTTACACTTTACCGCTATCACTAACATCTAAAATCAACCTTGCAAAAGTGAAATTGTATGGTGCCGTGAAAAATGCAGCCGTTTATAATAGCGGTTGGGAATATGCCGATCCTGAAACAGGGGGCCTGGCAACACGGACCTATACATTTGGCTTAAACGTTACTTTCTAAATTATCAGAACATGAAAAATTACAATAAGAATAACTCTGTAATTATGAAGTATAATTACAAGAGCTTAATATCAAAGGGGATTTTAGTTTTGGCTGGTACTGTCATCTTATCAGCGTGTAAAAAATCGTTTCTTGAACCGGATCCTTTATCATTCTACGAACCGGCCGTAACATTTACAACGGAAGCCGGGATAAAGGCTGCGTTAGCCACGGCGGACCGGAATCTGGGCTTTTTCTATAATGGTTATAGCGGAAATGATAATAACGTACCCATGAGTACGGAGTATTATTTCTCAGATATGTCGGTTTATGGAAAAACTGATGCCGGAGGTGGATTGTTTGATGATATAAACGCAAAATTAACGCCAAGTGGCCCCTTTGGTACCGAGGGGGATGGATCATGGCTTGGATATTTTTGGAACGAAAACTATAATGGGATCAAATATGCCAATACCGTTACCAGTTATATCGATGGTATAACCGCCTTAGATGCGGCTACCAAGAACGCCTATAAAGGCCGTGCTTATTTCCATCGTGCGTTCCGGTACATGGCATTAATGTGGCAATTTGGCGATGTTCCTCTCGTTACCAAAATATTGCAAGTTCCTAAGCAAAACTATCGGTCTACCAAAAAAGCGGCAATTTTAGATATGCTAACCAAGGATATGGAATTTGCAATCCAGTGGGTTCCCGACCAAAAAAATTCTTTACTGGTTGGCCAGGTGAACAAAGCGGCATGCCGTCAGTTACTGATCAAAATTTACTTGTGTACAGGACGTTATGCCGAAGCTGAGGCACAGGCTGATATCCTGATCAATTCATCTGGATTTGCATTGATGAAGAACAGTTTTGGTACTTTCAATCCCGGAGGTGAAGCAAAGACATGGCCTATCACCCGTAACGTGATCTGGGATCTACATCGCCCGGAGAATAAGTTGATCGCAAGTAACACTGAAGTTTTGATGGGCCTGCCCAACTATGGAATTGAAGGATTTACTAACTTTAAGGCCATGCGTGTTTTTGGCCCGTTTTGGAACGATGGTAACATCATTGGCCCCGATGGTAAAAAAGCCCTTAACAACTACGCACGGAATAATGCTAACTATAACCCTGTATATGATTGGGTTCGTGCAATGGGCCGTGGTATCGCAACTACAAGCTCAACCTATTTCGCACAACATCCGCTTTGGAACGTTAATGGAATAGAAGACAAACAAGATTTGCGACACAATTCCACGGTTGGTAACTGGGTTAATATGACCGATTTTAGATATAATGACCCTACATCTACCTATAAAGGACAAAATATTGTGAAATATCATCCTACCACTAACGCGATTCTCGTTAAAGACACGATTCGGGATTGGTTTGATTTTCCGCTTTACAAAATTTATATGTTAGATGTTGTTGATGAAGCTGGTCTTGGAGGGGTTACTTTTGCAGGTGCTACCAAAGGCGGAAATGCGAACTGGTACTTATACCGCCTGGCTGAAACTTATTTACTACGGGCAGAGGCTAAGTTATACCAGGGGAAAGATGCCACCAGTGATGTGAACGAGGTGCGGAAAAGAGCGAATTGCGCACAGTTATATACATCGGTAAATATTGGTGATATTGTAAATGAACGCGCCCGTGAACTATATTTGGAAGAATGGCGTAATGTGGAACTCAAAAGGATATCGTACTGCCTGGCCAAAAGCGGCAAGCCTGATGAATGGGGAAATACATATACCCTGGCTACCTACGATAAACAGAACGGAACTGATAATAGCGGAGGAAGTTATTGGTATCAACGTATTGCTCATTACACGCCATACAATAAGGGTAATATTAATTTAGGTACCGGAGTTGTACTAAAATACACCATGAATAAATATAATATGTATTGGCCAATTCCAAATTATGCTATTGTGGCTAACAACAGAGGGAAACTTTTCCAAAATTTTGGTTATACCGGTTATGATGCCAGTATTCCGGAATGGGATAACTATGCGGATGCTGTAGCCGATGAGGATAAGGTTAATTAACATGTTGTCACCGTGGGTGATGCAATTAAGCTTATTGGAATCAGAAATTATTTAGATCCATCCTTATCATATCAAATAAAAGGGGGCTGTCGTAAAAACACAGTCCCTTTTATTTAGAGAGTTTGCATACATGATTAGAATGTACAATTATATTTGAATGGAAACCATTCAAACCATCACTCAACTTCATCAAACTTTGTAAACCATTTATCAAAACCTTACAGCGATATGCAAAAGATACTGTCAACCTTCATTTTCATCGCTCTATGCTCACCGGCTGTTACTTTGGCGCAGCGCGTTCAAGCCGATACGCTTGGCCAATATCGCTTGGTATGGGCGGATGAATTTAATAAGGAAGGTAAACCGGATAGTACGAACTGGGAATTTGAAAAGGGATTTACACGTAACCATGAGTTGCAATGGTATCAGCCTCAAAATGCAGTTTGCCATAAAGGGATGTTGGTAATTGAGGCAAGGAAGGAACATTTGCCTAATCCGAATTATGTTCCGCGGAGTTCCAACTGGAAAACGAATCGTGAATTTATAGATTACACCTCTTCGAGCCTGAATACACGCGGACAGCACGCCTGGCAATATGGCCGTTTTGTAATGCGCGCCCGTATAGATGTAGCACCGGGTTTATGGCCGGCATTTTGGACCTTGGGTGTGAGCCACCCCTGGCCGTTTAACGGCGAGATAGACATTATGGAATATTACCGGGGCAAACTATTGGCCAATATTGCTTGCGGCGGCAACGCGCCTAATAAAGCCATATGGTACAGCAATACCCAAAAGGTGGATAGTCTGGGTAAAAGCTGGGTTAAAAAATTTCACATCTGGCGCATGGATTGGGATGAAAAGATGATCAGTTTGTATGTGGATGACCAACTACTTAACCAGGTGGAATTAAGCAAACTTGTTAACCGGGATGGAAGCGGCTATAACCCTTTTAAGCAGCCTGAATATATTTTGCTCAATTTGGCATTGGGCGGAGATAATGGTGGCGATCCAGCAGGCACTGAGTTCCCGCGTAAGTATGAAATTGACTATGTAAGGGTATATCAGAAACAAGAAAGCTCCAAATATTAACTAAACTAAAAAGAAAATTATGACTGTTAAACTGATCAGACGAGTTATCCTGATCGTGGCTTGCATTGCCATTAGCCAATCGCTCCGCGCCCAGATTAATGACTACATATTCCCGGCATCACCTGCGGCTAAAAAGTTTATGGATTTTGACGCTAAAGGGTTTCTCATTAATGGGAAACGGACCTTCATTGTTTCTGCCGGAATGGAATACGCGCGTATCCCTCACCAATTATGGTATGACCGCTTGCTTCGATTAAAAAGAGGTGGCTTTAATTGCATCGAGATCTATACTTTCTGGAACTTTCATGAGCCAAATGAAGGCCACTTCAAGTTTAGTGGCGACCAGGATCTGGATACCTTCCTGAAAACGGTTAAACAGTTGGGGATGTATGCCATTGTTCGCGTGGGCCCGTATTATTGCGGCGAGTGGGATAGCGGTGGTTACCCTATTTGGCTGCGATTTAAAGACAATATTACGGTACGATCGCCTAATGCGGAGTTTGAAAAATACATGGATCGTTTTTTTGATAAGCTATTGCCCATAGTTAACAATAACCAGATCAATAAGGGCGGTTCGGTTATATTGGTTCAGTTGGAAAACGAACACCCTGCCAGCTGGGGCACATTTATCCCTAACGATTACTTTAAACATTTACAACAAAAGGCGCTGGCTTCTGGTTTGGAAGTGCCCTATTTTTTCAGCGGTTTGAATCATGGAAGTGATCCGGCTGGAAAAAAACCTACGCTTGATGATCCGAACCGGCCAAACCCTTGGTTTACAACCGAGTTTTGGAGTGTATGGTACAACCTTTATGGCTCTACCCAGAAAGATGCTGACACCTACGGGCGCCGTACCTGGAAGATCATAGCGCACGGCGGCAACGGTTACAATTATTATATGGCTCATGGCGGCACTAATTTTGATTATAGCTTCAGTCATGAGGATGCGGCATCCTATGATTATGGTGCAGCGGTAGGGCAAACCGGCGACCTTAGACCAATATATTATCAATTTAAACGGAATGCCTTGTTTGCCAGAAGTTTTGAAAGCGTATTGGAAAACAGTACCCATAGTGATGCCTATCAAAGCATGTTAAAAGATACCGGTGTTGTATTAACCACGAGGCATAGTGATAACGGAGATATCCTTTTCTTTGATCACGCTTCGGCCGGTAACGCCGCGCTGTCCCTCTCTCCGGAAGGGTTACCTCCAACTCAATTAAATTTAGCACCGGGCGAGATCTTCCCGGTAGTGCACAACTATAAACTGACAGGCAATATTACCCTAAATTGGGGCTTGAGCCGTATTTTAGGGGTATGTGAACAAGGTAAAACAACCACATTAGTGATGTATGGGCCCGTGGGGTCGTCAGGTGATTTGCAGCTGACATCGAAGATCAAGCCTGTATTGGCGGAAGGCTCCAAACCAATCAGCATTAAAGGTAACCAACTAACCATCCACACCAGGTTTGACGCTGTTCAGCCATTGGTGTATAGCTTTAGATCGGGTGGTCAACTGATCAGGATATTAGCCTTAAACAGTACTTTAGCCGACCGCACCTGGTTTATTGATGCAAAAAGCAAAAACTATGTGGTAACCGGCCCGGAATATGTTTCGGAATTAAAACCGCTTGCTAAAGGGCAAACCGAACTAACAACCGAACATTTTTGGGAACAACAAAACAGTTATCCAACCTGGCTTTATGGCGAAACCTTTAGCAGAATGACACCCGCAGCTAAAGAAGTGACTAACGCTGGGATTTCTAAAGGTAAATTTTCGGCAGTATGGCTTGCTAAAAATGCGTCTCCCGGCACGGCTGATAAATTTGATGACAGTAGCTGGAAACAAAGTGAAAACCCCCTTGAAATGGGTGCGGATGATGATATAAGCTCAAATGCCTGGTATCGTACACACATCAGCGTAAAAACTGCCGGTACTTACAAATTAAGTATAAGTAAAGGCGGGGGCAGGTTTATTGTGTTTATAGATGATAAGCGTGTGGCAGATGGCATGCTGGATAACCTGCAGTTTGAAGTTACTTCCGGAGATCATTTGCTAACCGTGTATGCGGCACATGATGGCCGGGATAAATTATACAATTTTATTGGTAACCTGCAGAATACGGATGTAAAGGGTATAGCCGGTGATGTGATCCTCCGACGGGGAGCGGTGCCATACGTAACTACCTGGAAAACCGTTGCTGCCGATAACTATAAGGAGGGTGACGCACTTACTATTCCTTCTTTTGATAATGCAACGCCTTACCAAGCGGGTGGCAGGGCCAATACCAATACTTTGAAGCGTGGTTATGCCTGGTTTCAAACTGAAGTTCCTGTTATTGAAGGACGCGTTCCGCTACAATTTAATTTTAAAGGAATAGCTGAGAATGCCATAGTATTTATAAACGGCAAACAGGTTGCGAAACAAGAGAAAAAAAATAAGCCATTAACCGTTCTTTCAGACGGTGCACAGCGGGTAGTGATCACAGTGTTTGCCGAAAACAAGGGAGGGCAAAATAACCGGGGGGTATTTGGCGCTATAAATAAACCGGTAGAAATTATCTTTAAAGATGACCAATTTTTAACCAATTGGCGTATGAAAGGAGGGCCGGGAAATATAGTTGGTACCGATAACTGGAAAGCCCTGTCTTCAGCTGATCAATTTGACAGGCCTTACTTTTTTAAAAATTCGTTCATTATCAGCCATCCGAAACAAAGCCACCCAATGTGGCGGGTTACCTTTGATGGTTTGAGCCATGGGTTTGTATTTGTAAACGGGCATAATATTGGTGGCTATCCGGAGCGGGTTCCGGTTAAAAGTTTATATATTCCAGAGTGTTGGTTGAAAGAGGGCGAAAATACCATCGTTATTTATGACCAATATGGCAATCGTCCGGATAAGATTGAAATTGTGCCTGAAACCATTTCCAGCCGGAATACCAAGACTTTGATACTTTAGTCGTATTTGAATTAATACATGACCGAACCCCTGTAACCAATATTTGAGTTACAGGGGTTTTGTGTTTATTTACAGTTATTTAGCAAGATCGGTAACGTAAAAATTGGAGTTTTTTGTCGGGATGGACATTAATCATCCGTCCGCTTAAAAAACCTGACATTTAAGTAAGTGAGCTTGCTAATACCCCCCCTACAAAATCGTGATTTGCCCCTTATTGCACAAGTATTTTTATACTTCATTTGCTTATCAATTATAATATTAGGGGAAGCAAAGATCAATTAACTACCAAAAAATCTATTAGTTATGAAAAAAATTAAATTAATTCCGGTTATTATTTTATTATTTTTTGTTGGGTTATCTGCCTGCAAAAAAGAAGCAGCAACCCAAAGCACAGAAGCCGTTGCTGCTCTGCCATCTTCTGTCAATGCCTCAGCCTCATTTGCGGTATCCTGGGTAAATGTAATTCCGATCACATCGTTCAGTTCATTCAGCACGTATTGGAATAACCTTTATCCCTGGGGGGCAGATCACAATGGTTCGGCGCGAATGCGTGCCGCAAACATATCTGTTTCGGGAGGTGTACTTACGCTAACCAGTGCTCCAAGCGGAAGCGTAGGCAATAGCACAGTAACCCCATTTTTGCCCATACACTATTATTCGGGTACTGTATACGCGAAGGTGATACCGGTTGTAGATGCCTCATGGCCAAAATGGCATTTTAAAGGGGAGTTTCAGTGCGAATCGCAAACAGGTACCTGGCCGGCGTTTTGGGCTACCGGAGCCAGTTCATGGCCGCCAGAGAGTGATTTTCTGGAGTATAAAGGCAGCACTACCTGCTGGACAAACACTTATAAGAATGCAAGTGGTGGATGGAGCAGCGTTGGAACAACAATTAGCAGTCCGGGAAGCTGGCATACTTATTCTGTTTACATGACCAAAACCACTGCTACAGATGTATCAATTGAATACTGGATTGACGGTGTTTTGAGGAGTACCCAAACTGGGGCCAACTTTGTAGGCAAAACTATGAACATCATCATCGATTACCAGATGGAAGGTTCATCAGGTTCGCCCGGGCCAACCGGCACCACCTATATGCGCGCAAGGAATGTAATTGTTGAAAAGAGCGCAACCTTATAAGGTTTAATTAATAAAAGGTGCTTCCCCTTTTATTAATTAAGCGCTTGCCGATGAGTTTAGCAATAGATACATTTAAATAGTATTTCGCAGGTTATTTTTAAAATTCATTATATGAAAAAGATTTGGGTTGTTTTATTGGGTTCTATGTTGCTTTCGGCAGTGGTAAGTGCCCAACAAATCAAGACAAGGAAAATCAGGAACCATGTTCCTTTAGACTCTATTCTTTTAAGCGATCCTTTCATACTGGCAGATCAGAATACGAATATGTATTATATGACAGGGACGGGCGGCCTATTATGGAAAAGTAAAGACTTGAAATTTTGGGATGGACCGTATGAAGTTGCCAAAACAGACCCCAACTCGTGGATGGGGCCTAAGCCGATGATATGGGCCGCCGAGATCCATCCCTTTAAAGGCAAATATTATTACTTTGCCACCTTTACCAATAAGGCGGTTAATATAGATACATATAAAGGGAATGTGATAGAACGCCGCGCCTGCCACGTGCTTGTAAGTGATACGCCTGATGGGCCGTATTTACCTATGAAAGATTCTACCTATTTGCCTGCCAATAAGCCCACACTGGATGCTACGTTCTGGATAGATAAGAATGGAAAGCCTTATATGATATACTGCTACGAATGGTTGCAGAATTGGAATGGGACAATTGAAATGATTGAACTCAAACCCGATTTAACTGGTACAATTGGCCAGGGAAAGGTATTGTTCCGTGCCAGTGATTCTCCGTGGAGCCGTGAGAAAGATGAGAAAGGCGATGATCGCCCCAATAAGGTAACTGATGGGCCGTATTTATTTAAGACAGCAACCGGGCGATTAGGGATGATATGGACCAGTTGGGTTTACAATGTGTATACCCAAGGGGTTGCATATTCGCAAAGTGGTACATTGAATGGGCCATGGGTTCAAGAGAAAAATCCCATTACACCGCCTGATTACGGTCATGGAATGTTGTTTACCACGTTGGGTGGTAAGCAGTTAATGGCGGTACATAGTCATAAAAACATTAACGGCCGTTATATCAGGGTGCCTCATTTGTTTGAAGTAGATCTGTCGGGCGATAAACTAATTTTAAATAAGCCTTATATACCTTAACTCAAAGGTCAATTTCATCTGGTTTAGATGGAATCTGATTATATACCGGAAGATCATTTATTTATTGAACAAATGGTCTTCCGGTAAAATCAGGTTAGGTTTACTGGTTCACCATGATCCTAAGGGAGGATAAGTTGTTAAGTTGAACGAAATACACACCAGGAGGATAGGTTCCAGACAAGGGTACGAGTAATGCATCCCCATCAGCTTTAAAAGTATTGGTCTGCATGATCTTTCCGTAAGCATCCCTTATCCTTACGGTTATGGATTGATTGACCAGATCACTGGTTAGCTTGACCGAGAAACGGGTATCGACCAATGGATTAGGATAAATGATCAATCTATCGGAAAGGGGCTTGTTGATATCAACAGCAGGTGGCATCAATGCAATATCTTTGCTGCTGGCGGCTATCGCGTTTGTGGATAGGGCTGCGGGTTCCGTACCATAGATCAAAACACCCTTGTCATACACGGTGATG
>NZ_JBDSCA010000013.1:0-11815 GCF_039921305.1 Mucilaginibacter sp. | reverse complement strand
CTCATTTTCCAGCAGTCGCTCTTCCTGGGGAAAGGTTTCGTTCTCTTTATTGAAGATATCATCGCCCAATTTGAGCTTGAGCATACGGAATAATAAGCCACCGCCGGTCATAAATAATAGGTAACCTAATGAAGTCAACCCCATATAGAATAGCGGTAAATTTATTAGGTAGCTGCTGACAAAATAAAGTGCAAGGCCAATGGCGCAATAAGTAACGATAGTTCTTGGCCTGATCTTTTCATCTTTCTTGCCTTTGCTGCCAACCAGCGAAACGATGAGCAAGGTCAGCGCACTGAGCTTTGCCCACAGCACCGTTTTGAAGATCGTCATTTTAGATAGCGGCAATAAGATATGGTCGACGATCTTGTGCGTGAGGTGCCATTGTTGAAACGAATTATAACAACTCAAATAAAAATGAATGATCAGTATGGCGATGCTTAATAAGCGCGTGAAATCGATGATTTTGCGCAGGGCTTGTTCGTTTTCTCCGGTTTGCATAATTATAGATTTTGTCCTTTACGTTTCTTATTTTTGAATTTATTGAGGGCGGCCATATCATCGTGTTCTGGTGCGAACAAGATGTCGAGTAAGTCGTCGCTGGTATTCTTGACTTGTTGTTCGTATTGGTGTTCCGCCTTGATGGTTGGTTTGGGATCAGGCAGCAACTGCGCAGCAAGTTGGTTTGCGCTGTAAGCTTTGCCGAGATCGCTGCCGTTGAACACCGCTTTATTTTTGAGGTCAATGAAAGTCACCCCATAAATGCGGCCTTCGTCATTCTGTCTTAAAATGACCTGGACGCCTTTTTCCCGGAGCGCTTTTTGGAAATCGCGTTTAGTATGTGGTTTAGTTAGCACCTCATCCAGTATTTTAATGAAGTCATCTTTAAAGGGCTTTCGTAATTGTGCGTTAAGCTTGAATTTTTCATCCAGTGTCTTCAGTGTGGGTTTACCATAGATCGTGCTGGCCTTGATCGGTACGCCGATCTTGTTGCCCAGTTTATCCAGTATCCAGTAAACCAATCCTTCGCGGGCATACATGCGGGAATCTTTGGAACCCCGATCGGCAGCGATATTATATTGTTGCAGAACAGCGTTTAATTCCGGGATGCTGGTGTACTTATAAGCCCGGATGACAAAGCCCAGGATGTTGGTGATCGTCCGCTTGGTTTCGGCTTTGCCATATTCGGCAGCGGAAACGTCCGCTTTTAGATTGGGCTTTTGCTTGGTTTGATCTTCGGCTTTGGTCAACCCATATTTGATCTCGATCGCCTTCCGTATTTTCTCCGATTCATTTTGACCGAGATAATGCAGGCTGATACGTTCACCATCGCGTTTGATATTGGTAGTTACAATATGAATATGCGGATGCCCGGCATCCTCGTGCCGGTACACCAGGTGAGGCTGTGTCTCAAATCCTACTCCTGTCAAATATTCCTTCACAATATTATTCAGCGTTTCGTCAGCGAGGTTTTCACCATTGGGGAAATTAAGAGAAACGTGCACCGCATTGGTTTTGGCACGTTGATTCATTCCGGCCAGATCTGTCAGCCGGAAAAGCTTATCATCAAAAGATAGTTCGTTTGGCTCTTTAAAATATTTTGCCGCGCCAATCAATACCGCTTTCCCTTGCTTCACTTTGTTCTCATTATAGTTCAGCGCGCCAATCAGGCTTTTGCCGCTCTTAATTTTTGCGACCATATATCAGCGTATTGGTTCATCCTGTTTTTAATTTGTTGGATAGACGGTTCCAGTTTAGTATTGATCACGCCGAGCAAATTCATCCAAAGCCTGGTGTCAGCATTGCCATGTGCACTGTTAATGTTACGCATGGCCTGGTTCAAGTTGTTGCCGATGGCGTTTAATTCCTGCCTCAGCAATATCATTTCTTCGAGCACGTCATCCATCGCCTTGTCGCGGTAGGTTACCGTTACCGGCTTCTCCAAAAGCACGCTGCGCATATACTCGCTGAGCTTCCTGAACTGGGTCTTTTTGAACCTGCCGTTCAGCAATTGGTACTCGTCAGGTTTTAGCCGGATATTGTACCACCTTGATCTCTTTTCTTCCTGTTCACTCATGATCGTTGTCTTTAAAAATCCGACTTCGGAGGATTTTAACCTGGACCCGCAGCCCCTTTGGGGCGGAGGGCAAGATTCAATTGTGACACAATTGTACATCTTGCTGACTGCTGCGAAGCGGGCGGTCTCATCCTGCTGATAGTGTTTTATTCTGCATTTTTTGTTGTTTGTTCTGGCTTCGTCTTATGGCTGAGATAGAGTTCAAGCGCTTTAATATTGATGTCTTTAAGGGATTCATCATATTCTACCCCAAAGGTTTTAAGCCGTTTTAAAAGGCTTTTCGGTATGCGATTGTTGAACTGCACTTCCGGCTCATTTGGGATGGGTATTGCCTTCACTGGCAGGACTTCCTGAATAGGTGTGCGGGGCTGTTCTTTTTTGAGTTTGTCGGCCAGGTTGCCGAGCTTGTTTTTATAATCTTCCATTTGCTATCAAAATAGTTTACTATCAATTGAAGCTGTTTTGCTATCATGCTAACTTGCTATCAATCCTTGCTATGATGCTATCTTGCTACATTGCTATCAGGACTTGCTATTATGCTATATCTCTAAGTTGCTATCATCATATTTTGCGATAATGATAGCACGCTATATAAATAAAAAGCTATCATGCTATTCGGTGCTGATCTGTTCTACCACTTCTTCGGTCAAAGCCATGATCTCTTCTTTAGCCCGTTTATCGTCGCTGTTAAAAATACCGGCCGTCATTGACGACCGCGCAATGCTTACCCGGTCGTGTACTCTCGTTTTCAGCAAGGGTGTACCAATACTTTCCAGTAATTCTGAAACATCCTTTGTAATGCCAGATCTTGGTTTTACCATATTGAGTACAATACCGGCTTTGATGTGGGGCGCTTTATGTTGAGCTTCTTTGATCAATGCCAATGTGGAACGTATAGCCATAACATCAAAAAAGCCGGCCTTAGTCGGCACCAAAATAAAATCAGAGTAAAGGAATAATTCTGGCAAGCGGCTGGACAGATATGGTGGTGTATCAATAATAATGAGGTCGTATGCCAACTGCTGAATATCCTGCAACCTGTCAACACCTATAATTGCCAGTTCGGGAAAATCCTCCCGGATATGATATAAACTTCCTTGAAGATCGGTATCAACTAAGGCTACCGACAATTGATCCTGAAAACAAAGTGCCAGGTTGATCGCTAATGTACTTTTACCTACGCCACCTTTCTGGTGGGCTATGGTGATGATCTTTGCCATGATATTAGAATTATAGTTTTATAGATATGTATAATTATATATCTCTCAATGCTGCTTTAAAGTCCGCTAAAAAATAATCCGTTCGTTCGCAAACGTTTATCCAGTTTTAATTCTTGCTGATAATTAAATAACCAATCACTGGCCAGCAGCTTCCAATTACGGTAGGGCGTCCCTTTAGGGCTGCTCCAGTTTGCCTTGTCGTAATGGATAAAGAATAAGCGGGCCTGGTCCGGAAATCCCTTTTGGTCGAAGTAGATCTCCACTACTATCTTTTCAGGGGGCATTTCGTAACCAAAGCCTTTAGTTAAGGGAATCAGTTTCGCAGCTTGCGACCTGATCTTTTCTTTGAAGCGTTTTGCTTTACGTTCTAGTAACATAGGTTAATGTTTAATTTTACTAAGCGCTTTTATTGGTTGACATCATAAAGGTGATATCCTCATAGTCATAATAAATCGAGCCGCCGATCTTGGTAAAGGGCAGGACACCGCTATCTCTTAAAGACTGTAAAAAGCCGTGAGAGATACCAAGGAGTTTTTTAACTTCTGCCGACTTTAGCCATTTTTTACCCGGCTGTCCGCTTACGCATTCTTTGATAATGCGTTTAAATTCCTGGAGCATATCTTCCTTGAATTCTAAAAGATCGCTTTGCGTTAAAATTTGGTCCCTCGTAGGCACCATTCCGGACGTTTTTGTCCGTTGTTGTGTTATTTCCATATCTTTTCGATTAATCGGGCCTCAAATTTCGGGATTGGCTAAATTTTGAAAAGACAACTTTGGAACGGGTTGGTACATTTTTAAATTCAAAAAGATCGAAGTAAACCCGGATGTATTGTAAAACAAAAAAGGTGTCGCAAAATGCGACACCTTTTTATGGTATAGTTAAGGGTATTAAATATTACAACTGAACAGATAAAATCAGTTGATAAGGTCTGTTAAACGCTTCCTGTCGTACTTTGAAATGCGCCGCTAATTTCCGGATGACTTTTTTTGATAAACTTTTTTTATAGTTTAAAATGTCAGATACATATCCTTTGCTAACACCCAATAATTCCACCAATTGCTGCGGTTTTAAATGATGATCTGCCATAAAAGAGCGTAATATGGCGATAGGGTCGCGATCCGCAAACGTATTTTGGGCATCATCGTAAGTTTCGATCAATAAGGTAAGCAAATCGATCTCATTCTGAACAGACCCGGCAATTTCTGATTCCAATAGGTCTTCCAGGTTTTTACAATATATATCGTATTGATCCTTAGTTTTGATGATCTTGTATTTTAAAATGGTCTTTTCCATGCTTGATACAAAATTAAGCAAGGTTCACAAAAAGAGAACTAACAGACTTATTTTGTTTTAATGAGTGGTACAATCATGGATTGCACCACTCCATACATCAATTATTCCAGTTGTTTTTTCAATTCTTCTTTGCTTGGCAGAAAGAGCTTGTACTCTTTGCTGAATATCTGCTCGTTGTTTAATGGTAAAGTAAATTCAACAACTGCTTTGTTATCCTCCTTGCACAGAATAATGCCTAATGTTGGCCGCTCGTCGGCCTTCTTTATTTTCCGGTCATAATAATTAACGTACATCTGCATCTGGCCAATATCTTGATGGGACAGCCTGCCAATCTTGAGATCGATGAGTACGAAACAATTTAAGAGCCGGTTATAAAAAACCAGGTCAACCCAGAAATGATTGCCATCTAAACTGATCCTTCGCTGCCGCCCCTCAAATAAAAAGCCTTTACCTAATTCGAGCATAAAATGCTCCAGCTTATTAATGATCGCGGTCTCCAGGTCATTTTCTGAATACCGATTGTCTTCCTTTAAATCCAGGAACTCCAATATGACCGGGCTTTTCAATATATCGGTTGATTTTTCGAGCAGTTGTCCTTCCTGCGCTAGTTTACGCATACCTTCTTTATCACGGCTTAAAGCCAGTCGTTCATAATAAGAAGAATTGACTTGTCGTTGTAATTCTCTGACCGACCAATTATTAGTAACGGCCTCCAATTCGTAGAATTTCCGCTCGTTCCTGTCTTTTATTTTGAGCAATCTAACATAATGGGTCCAGCTAAGCGCGAACTCAGTAGCCAAATTCCGAATCAGTGATTCGGAATTTGTGTGACCAATCTGAGATATCCGAGACAGTGATTCGGAATTTCGATATTCAAGATAAAATACCCGCATGAGTTCCAAATTGTCTACGGAGTAACCACGACCAAAACTTGTTGTAAGATGTTCACTTAGTTTGCGCATGGTCGCGGAGCCGTAGGCTGCATAGGTTTGTCCTCCTTGCTCATCTTCAATGATCATATGCCCAATTTGAAAATGGGTGGCGACCATGATGAGGTTTATATTTCTGACAATATTTTGTTGCGCTTTCTCTATCAGCTCCTGGACTGAGCGAAACAGCTTTTGTTGTTCGATTGGTTTCATATCAACTTACCCTCCTTAAACCCGATGCGTTCGGTTTACGCTTTGCTGCTCTTTGAGAGGTAGCAGCCAGTTTATCCCGAAGCACATTCATATCATCACTAACCTTTCTTTCAACGACTTTTGCATATATCTGCGTTGTTCGGATGGTGGTATGTCCTAGCATCTTACTTACGGTTTCTATCGGTACACCATTGGATAGTGTTACCGCCGTGGCGAACGTATGCCGGGCGACGTGATAGGTCAACGTCTTATTAATATCGCAGAGATCGCCTACCTCCTTTAAATAACTATTTAGTTTTTGATTGGATATATTCGGCAATAATGTACCTCCGGCAATAGCTTTAGGATGACGTTTGTACCGATCAATAATTTTCTCTGCTTGAGGTAAAAGGGGCACGTTAACTGGTATCCGTGTTTTTTCGCGAGTTGTTTTGATCCACTGGTTACCATCTAAACCAAAGACTAAATTATCAGTAGTTAACTCCATGACATCTATATAAGCCAGTCCTGTATAACAACTAAATACAAAAAGGTCACGGACGTAGGCTATACGCTCGATGCTCAGTTTTTTGTTTTCGATCTTGTTAAGTTCTGCGATAGTCAAATAGCCACGCTCTGTTTTATCGAATTTTAACTGAAACATGGTAAAGGGATCTTTATCAAGCCAACCCATTTTAACGGCAAGACGGATAATCTTATGAAAACGCTCTAAGTGTTTCATCAATCCGTTATTTTCTAATTTCTTTTGATGATCGTCCGGCTGTCGCTTTCTTAAAAAATGCTCCAGTTTGCTGATAAAGCTATAATCGAGTTCTGAGAGGTATATGTCAGAACGTTTGTAATGTAGCTTTATAAATTCTCTAAGATAATTGGCAGTTGTGTAATAGTTTTTCATTGTACCTGGTGCCAATACTTCTATCATGGTAGTATTGTGGTATTCAACTATCGTATGCAGCGTATGCTCGGAATCCTTAACACCAGCGAAAAGATTCTTAAGAATCTCGGCAGTGATCACTTTTTTTTGCAATTGCAGATCCTGATAATAGCCGGCCATCATGCCGCGCAGTTGTTCCAAGTGCGTATTCAATTTACGCAAATCATCATTTTTGGGCCTCGCCAATCCTTTGGCTTCGCTCCAGTCGCTTGCGGCTACCTGGCGCTTCAGCGCGACTTCTGAACGGCTTTTGTTAACGACTATCCGCATGTAAATAGCTGATAATCCATTCTTTCCACGGTTTTCCCTCAGTACGAAGTGAATTCCGAATGTGTTACTTGTCCTCATCTTTTCCAGATTTTTAGATTAATAAAAAATTGTTTTGAACTGTTATAGCCAAAACTGTTCACCGGAAAGGAAAAAAAGCGATCTAAATGCGTCCTTTTTAGTCTAATTTTAAATGATGCAATTATTTGTACATCAGCGAGTTAGACCCTTTCTGGTGAACAAATCTAAAAAACGAAATCTGTTCACCTTTTTGTTCGCATAAAGCAAGGAATAGTATGTACTGAAAAGGATTTGAATAAAACAAAAAACCCTGTAAATGAGACATTTACAGGGTTAAGGATTGTTAAAAATCCGACTTTCGTCGGGATGGCAGGATGAAACCGCCATGCTCTAAATTATTGATTATCAAATGCTTTTGTCACGCCATATATACGAGGGTGTGAATTAGGGCATTTTCTGAAACTTCTAAGGAACTTATTTCGCATTAATGGCTTTATGTTTGATGTCAATGCTTTTTCAAAAATAATTAAAAAATCTTAGAAAATGAGTTAGTTCAATTATATTTCACAATTACTTAGATTCAGATAGGAATTGCATTATAATAATATAAAACATACACCTACAATAATTACAATAGCCAGTCTTTAATAAACAACCCCGCCTCTGCACTGACTTTATTTTTAGCACGTGTTTTAAAGAGTTCTTCTAATTGTTTGTAATTTACTATCCTGCCTTTTTTGGGTGGTGCTATATTAATTACAGGCTCTGTGAGTGTTATTTTAGATGCCCTCCAGATTACATTGTCATGCGGTAAGGCAAGTTCTAATATCATTCCTGGTAAACCTGAAAATAATTCCGGCCCGCCTGATACATGAATATCATCAGTATAAAAAGCAACTACGTAAACCGAATCTAGCACAAGCGCATTAGCGCGGCGGCACTGATAGCCCATCACTTCGCGCGTTTCGTCGGTTATTTTCCATCGAATGTTCCTCGTGCTATCGGTTAACAGCAGAAAATCGCCTGAAAGGTCTTTCTCTGACACAATCCGTTTATTCGAAAGATCTGTGTAAACTGTATTTTGCTGTTCAGCAAAGGGAACGTTAAATAATGGTCGTATGCTTATATCGGCAGCCGCAGGAACAAAAAGGCTTTTACCATTTTTATAACTCAATGTACTTTTCAATACCTTAAACTGTGGTTGCGTTTTTTTGTATGCCTCAAATTTCTCCGCGTCCAAAGCCATCGGATCTTTTCCGAGTAGCTTTTTAATTACTGCATAGGTATTTACGGTCCTATCGTACTCAATAATAAAAGGACTATTAAGCCGTAAAGATTGAGAAAGGGCAGTATTATAATTCAGTAGAATTACTGCTATGCCAAGCCAATAAAGTGTTTTCATATTATTCATTTGTAGTTGTTGTACCAAATTTTGTAAAGTCCCAGGATATGGAAAGCATGAAGTATCGCCTGATGGCTGAAATGCTGGATTGGGTAATAGTATTACCTGATACTGCTCTGTTTATGTTCACGTTTTGATTAAAGAGGTCATTCCCCGCAACAGATATTTTAAGATTATTGCCTTTTAAAAAGGCCTTGCTTAATGCGGCATTTAAAAGCGTAAAACGTTGCTCAGGCAATACTTCTGTTTTGGCTTTGTACCTGTAGTTTACGTTTGCTGATAGTTGTAGCTTGCCTGGTAGATAGAGCATCCCGTTTCCTGATGCGGTAAAGCCTGCGGCGTTGTTGCTTACCTGTGGTGTCA
Source organism: Mucilaginibacter sp. (assembly GCF_039921305.1). GTDB lineage: Bacteria > Bacteroidota > Bacteroidia > Sphingobacteriales > Sphingobacteriaceae > Mucilaginibacter. The sequence continues at coordinate 3,098 of NZ_JBDSCA010000013.1, read as the reverse complement.
GCGAAAAATTGCTCACCGTATAGTTAGACGAGAAGTTACCGGAAATGGAGTATTTGTTCTGTTTAGATTTAGAAAGGTTTAATCCGGCTGAATAGTCGTGGTTTCGGGCGGTGTTTAACAAGCCGTTACTGTAGATGTAGGAAATATTGCCTGCTGTTGTTAAGGTTAGCGCCAGTGAAAGACCTATTGCTTTAATGGATTTTCCATAGGTAGCAAACAGATCATAATTATATGCCGATTTGCCGTTTAGGTTATGGTAAGTTATAATTGTTTTACCTGCAGCATCAGTAGTAACATCGTCAACAATTGGACTGGATATAATTGAATAGGTTGGGCTTATATAAAAATACGCGTTGCTTAACGGCCGGGTACCCCTAAAGGTAATGCTAAAGTTATTGGCGTAATAAGGCTTTAAACCCGGGTTACCTACCGTTAAAACAAGCGGGGTGGTGTTTACTGTTACAGGTTGAATTTGATCTATAGTTGGCTGTGTGTTTTTGCCATTGTAACTCGCCGCAAGGGTAAGGTTTTTTGAGAAAGTGTATTGATAGTTAGCTTGTGGTGCCCAGTTCAGGAAATCCCTGTTATTAACATCGCCCGTATAAACATTAGTCTGCTTAAAATCAACTAATGACACACGCGTACCAAAGTTCAACACCGCCTTATTGCTTTTGTAATTTATAATAGCCCCGGCCTGGTTGTATAGCTGATTAAATTTATAGTGGTTGCTAAAAAGGGGATCCAAAATATCATATCTCCCTGTACCCGATGGGTTAAATGATTCCCTGCGCGAATCGTTATTATTTATACCCAACGCATAATTAAGCATCAACGAAAACCTCTTGCTCAGCGGTTCTGTATAAGCGATATTGCTACTCAATACCTCATTTGTTATTTCAACGTCCTTACGCTGATCTGTAATTTGCGAGCTGCTAACCGAACCCGCGTTATCATAAAAGTTGATTGCGGATTTTAATTGCTCATTAGTGCTACCCTTGTTGTGCGAAAAAACAAAGTTCCAGGAAAGGGTGCGACGCGGTTTGCTGAATTTTTTGGTAAGGAACATATTAGCGTTAAAAATTTGCTGCGAGCCTTCACTACTGTTACTCCTGGTTTCGTTATTTAATAATGCATTCACGTCTTTATTCACTGTGTAAAAATCGCCGGTATTACGTATAGATTTGGTTGTTCCATCTACATAAAACTTAATGTTTGTCGAAGTATCAATAGCCAACTGATAGGTTACATCAGCCTTTTGCCTTGAAACGTAGTTTTTAAATGATTGAGTGGAGTTAGTATTAATGCTGTATGATGGCAAACTTTGCTGAACATCGGTGGTATTTATGCCGCTTACATCCAAGGATCCTATTTTATAGTTGGTATTGATGGACTGTTTTTTCCCGGCCCATTTATTATCATAATGAGCACCCGCGCTTCGGGCTAATGGATTACCCCTGCCATCATAAACACCGCTTGATGCGTCAAGATCGCCATTGGTAGGCAAGGCAACAACACCGTCATCAGGTATTTCAAGGTTGCCCGAGCCCAGCCTATTATTATCCAGAAAACCCAAACCCAGTTTGCCGGTATTGGCAACAGTGCCATATGCAGAAAACTTCTGGTCATTTTTAAACCGGTTGACCATAGCCTGCAGCTGATAATAGTTGTTGGTGCCGCGCCCGGCTTCCACCTTACCGAAAATACCTTTGCGTTTATCTTCTTTCAGTACAATATTGATGGTTTTAGTTTTCTTGCCATCATCAATACCTGTAAATGTGGCCTGATCGCTTTTTTTATCATAGAGTTGGACTTTCGAGACCATATCGGCCCTAATGTTTCTGGTAACCAATAAAGGGTCGTCGCTAAAAAACTCCTCACCATCAACCAGTACTTTGTTAATGGTCTGGCCCTGCGCTGTAATACGCCCATTATTATCTACCTGTATGCCGGGTAACTGCCGCAGCAGATCTTCTACTTTGTCGTTGGGTTGTATAACATAAGCCTTCGCGTTAAATTCTGTAGTATCCCCCTTTAATTTAATGGCTGTTACACCTCCATTTATGATGACCTCCTGTAAGAGAGTAGCTTTAAGCGTAATACCTACACTGCCAAAATCATGATCAAGCGATTGCGCATTCAAAGTAAAGGGCTGTATATAATCGGCATAGTTATGTAAGCTAACCAGCAGCAGATAGCTTCCCGTATCTAATTTATTAACTGAAAACGACCCGTCCGCCAGTGTATAACTAAAAGCCTGCAGCATAGAATCGCGCGCGCTTATTATGGTTAAAGTCGCATTTTGCAACACGTTTTTCTCTGTTTTATCTATAATTATGCCCTTTACCGAATGTTTTTTTTGGGCAAAAAGCGTAGCTGCACAAAGGCAAAATGCCAGTGTAATTATAATGTTCTTGATCATGTTGATGTGGTTAAAACTGTTTTTTAGCGTGGATCCAGGTATTCTTCCGCTAGCCGCCGTCGGTATTCCTGATCTAGTCTTTTATTGAAATTTTTTAATTTTGCGTCGTAAATTTTATAAGCTTCGCTGCTTTCCAATTCGGCGTGATTTTTTGAAACTACTTCACGCCATATCCCATACTCTTTAGGGCCAGGATGATCTCCCAATATTTTTAATGATTCGGCTGAACTGGCATAACTTTTTTTCCAGGCTGAGCTATTATGAAACTCTCTTTGATACGTTTCAAACTCGCTTTTCCACTCCGGCAAATTTCGTATCTCTTCTCTCAATTCACCAGATCTTTTTCTGCGAAGGTCATCTATGCTTCCATTGTAATTATAACCTGTTAACTGGCTATTATAAGGGACTGGAGTTACTGTGTTGTTGTTTCTCTGTGCAAAAAGGGAGCCCACACATAGGCAAAGCACTAGTGTTATCTTAATATTTCTGATCATGATTTAATTGACAATATTTTGTTAGTGATTTGGTATTAAGGTTTTTTATCAAATAGTGTAGCTAATTTTTTATCTAATTCAGCATTCCCTTCGGTCCCTACGTAACGCCCTATAATAGTACCATTCCCATCAATTAATATACGGGTTGGCAATACGCTCACATCAAACTTATCAGCTATAGATGC
>NZ_JBDSCA010000012.1:0-155779 GCF_039921305.1 Mucilaginibacter sp. | reverse complement strand
CAAAGCGTGGCCAATACTATGATGAGTAGCGTTTTTTGCATAATGAATGAGGGTTGAAAAAAACCGCGAACCGTATGTAAAATCAATTTAACACCCGGCGCACGGGTGGTTAGAAATCAGAAACATGCGCTGTGAAGCGCAATTAAAAAAGGGGAAGAAATACTAAATAGGAGCCTTGGGTTTTAGAGGAAAGAGCATTTGCTGGGGGCTGATACCTGGCGGTATTAACTGAACAGGTAATACACACAAGTGTTTCCTAATCCATCCAAAAGGGAAACCATTAATTAAAAATGTTGGTTGGGCTAGTTTCATTACTCTGCAGTTCAGTTTTGAAACCAACACTTACAGATAACTCCAAATAATAATGATGGGTTATCCCTTTATATGTCCATGAAGCCTGTAGGAGGGCTGGGTACACATACAAGAGGGGCCCATCATTATCAATTCAAAGATAACAAATGGGCACCAGTCTCCTGCAACCTGCGTACTCAGAAAGTTCCTACATTTTCATGAGCAAGTGTCAGTATTCTAAATGCCTATACTATTTTAACTTTCTATTACTTCATTCAGATAGTATTGTATTACAAGAACTAAGGTAATAAAGTGTTTTCATAAAAGCAAATAATATTCTTTAAAATGAACACACTATTGATACTCCATTTGTGAATGGATTTATCTGAAAATAATACAAATCTTTCAATACTAGTTGGCAGGAATGTGACCAGTTTAAGAACTCAGGCAAGTTTAACAATAGAGGGCTTAACTTTTGCACTCTCTATTTCCATCAGTTACACACTCATGATTGAAAGAGGAAAAGCAAACATATCGTCGAAATTAGCTACTAAAATCGCAAACCTATTTGGCATTGAGGTCGCACAAATATATTCAGCTAAAAAGATCAATTTAAAAGCACCACAGAGTATTTCACCCATTGAAAAATTTTATGATGAGAATAAACAAAATGCGAAGTTCTTCATCCATAGAAGGAACGAATATAGTGTTGCCAGTTTTGTCCGTAATATCTTGTTACTTGATCCCGTTATGAATAGTGAACATACGGTTGGCGAGATAAAGGAATATTGCGCCAAAAAATATAAACGAGAACTTGATAGTCAAGAATTGTCAAGAGAGATTCGACGTTTATTTTTAAAGAATATCCTGCAAAGAAGAGATAAATTTGGCAATGGCTCTGTTTACTTTTACTTTTCAAATTAGCGAATCCATCGCCTGATATTGGTAGGTTAGCAGTTAATTCAACTGATATCCCCGTACCTGAAGTACAGATAGCTTAGCAAAATCAAATAAGCAAGTATAAATAACCCGCCCACTATACCCATTACTTTTAGATAAATGGCTATTCCCGACCATTTTGTTGGGATTGCCTGATTTGATTCCTGCTTTCGTTTGAAATAGAGAACGACGGGTACGAGGGCGATGATACCTAAAATGATCAACGAGACGAAGCGCATGCGATGCAGCCAGTCTTGATGTGATCGGTTTTAATCCTATTGGCTTAAAATAGGTGTAGCTGTACTTCTCCGGTATGGCTTTTTTTGTATGCTAAGTGATTACACCTGTTTTGCCCGGTTAGGGGTTTGCACGTATTGCGGGTTAGTATAACTGTGCTGCACCTTTGGCTTTACCGATAAAAATAAAAGACTTCCTGCCTATGGTATAGACCTACGTTTTTCTGCTGATCGTTTTGATAGTTAAGCATCCCTTTCGGGGAGTCAGCGGGTTCATTTAAACCAATTTATACTTATGTTAGGAGAAGTTTGTGAGCAGGAGTTCCACTTGATGGAAACTGCGTTGGGAAAGATCAACATGGTGGGTACGCCCGCGGGCCGTTTTCAGGCGACTTTGGCGGTGATCCGCAAATCGCTTAGTTTTTTGTCTGATCATCTTTTGGAGCATCCGCTGGCTTCGGCGGAAGAAGAGATCGGGTATGGTAAGGTGCTTTTGCCTAAATTTTATGCCTGGTATATCTATCAACAGGAGTGGTATGCGCTGTTGTCTGCATTACCGGTGGCTACGCCGAAAAAGGTCCGCGCTTTCTGGCTGGATGAGCTGCGGACGGTCAGCCGTTTTCCTTCACGTTATGCTTTACATCATGCTTATTTCAAAATGGGCGGTACAGAGCTGGATGAGGTACTGTTTGTTCGTGGCGCGGAAGTGACTGACAGTTCGCTGGTGCCGGAGATACCGGAATATGATCCAATTTTTCCGACATCCTGTGGTTATTTGTTCGCGAAGTTCAGGGCTTATGAGATGTTATGCGCTGCTATTGTAGAGATATTGGCCGGTACACCGCAGCTGGTGCATGCGCCCGCGTCGGCCCGCAAACGGTCGAGGGAGATGCGCTGGACGGGTGATGCGATCAATTTGGTGGAACTGGGCTTTGGCATCTACGACACGAGGCAATTGAATGATGGTAATGCGAGCCTGACGGAGATCTTTGAGTGGATGGAAGAGGTGCTGCACATCCGGATCGGGCGGCCTGCCCGGAGGTTCGAAGAATTGGAAGGCCGGAAAAAGATCAGCCCGACGGATTACCTGGACCGGATGCGGCACGGGATCAATTTACGGATCGATAAGAAGAATACCTATGACCCGGAAGCGGAAGAAGAGAAGCGCAGGCGCAAGGAAAAGCGGGCGCAAGTAGCGGCCAGGATCAAAAAGGCGCGCGGCGGTGATGAGGGTAAAAAAGGTTGATTAATAGGGTATTGTATTTTTTGTTTGGGGACATCCTAACATCGTCCCCAAACAAAAAATGCGGTTCTAGTCACCTTTGATCCATCATCCCGGCACAATGCCGTACCGGGTTAAAACAAAATATTTATGTTACAAGCATTCACTTGGCAGTCTTTCCTGATTGCCGCGCTGATCTTCAGCCTGGTCTGGCTGCTGGTCGTCTCCTTGCTTTTTTACCGAAAGGAAGTATTTAAGTTTTTGTCGGGGAAAGCGCCGGATGTCGAGCCTCTGCCCCATGCCTGGCAGGAGGACTTTGAAGAAGAAGATCCGGATGACCTGATGGGTAAACCGACCGAACCCGAAGGGATCAGTGTTTTGGGCCAGCATGATTTTGGTTTTGCGCCGAGGATCGAAGCGGAAGAAACGGCTATTCCTACGGAAGCCGATGTAAATGAGCTCTTACAGACCGAGCTATTCGACCTGATGGAAGATGTCAAGCCTTTATTGGACGAAGAGGTATGGGATAAGACGGAGCTGATCGAAGCGGTCAACGAGCAGGTGCGTCGTTACCCAAGGCTGGCGGGCAGTTCCCTATTGGAAACTTTTTACCTAACGGTGGCCGAACAGGTCCGGGAATCTGATCACTTGGGCTTTGTCGTTACGGTCGCGGAGTTACAGGACGCGCTTTAATCGTTTTTGACAAGTAGGTCAGCTTTTGATTTTCAATCGCCTTCACGAGGGAAGGCCGCAAGGTGCGGCCCGGAAGGAAACGAAAACAAAAATGATCCTGCATGAAAAAGATCGGAAAAAAAGCAGGCCGGAAATTTCCGGCGAAAGGGTGGCTATTGTCACTCAGCCTATGTGTGTTGAATGTCCTTTGTTCGTTGTCGCTGTTCGCGCAGGACGGTTCGGCGGGGATCAACGAAGCGACCAATAAGGTCAAAGGTTATTTTGAATCAGGCTGTAACCTGATGTATGCCATCGGGGCGGTCGTCGGCTTGGTCGGCGCTGTGAAGGTCTTTAACAAGTGGAACGCCGGAGAGCCGGATACCAATAAAGTAGCGGCGGCCTGGTTCGGTAGCTGTATCTTCTTAGTGGTGGTAGCGACGGTGTTGAAATCGTTCTTCGGTATTTAATGCCACCTGATGAGTTTATTCATTCTTCTCTGCATAGGCAGGGAAGAGCATTATTAACATTTTAAATTAATTCTCCCCCTTCCGGGGGAGATCGAGAGGGGGCTGCTAATGAGTTCAGTATATGAGATCAATAAGGGCATTAACAAGCCGATAGAATTTCGAGGTTTATATGGTCAGTACATCGCCTGGCTGGCCGGGGGACTGGTGGTATTGCTGCTGTTATTTGTGGCTTTATACTTGTTAGGGGCGGGTTTGCTCGTGACGGTGCCGCTGGTATTTACCTTGGGTGGCGGGCTGATCTTTACGGTGTTCAGGCTATCAAAACGCTTTGGGGTGCATGGCCTGGGTAAGTTCTTTGCCAGGCGTGGTCTGCCTGATTATGTCAAGTTTCGTTCGAGGCGCACATTTACGGCTTTGAAAGTGATCCGGGGAAATGCGGAAAGGCAGGCCGGATGATCCCTATCGAAAAAATATTGCCCATCTGGAAGGTGGAGAACGGGACGATGATCTCGATGCAGGGTGACCGGACCATTGGTTACGAGGTGGTGCTGCCGGAGTTCGGTACGCAATCGGGTGCCGATTTTGAGGCGGGGCACCAGGGTTTCGTGAAAGCGATGCGGGTGTTCCTGCCGGGAACGGTCTTTCATAAGATGGACTGGTTCACGAAGTCAAAAGTGGAAGTTAATACGGCGCGTGCGCAGGAAAGTTTATTGGGGGCGGCTTCCGAACGGCATTTCGCGGGCAGGCCTTACCTGGATCACCGCTGTTATATATTTTTGACCTTGCAGCCTGCCGGGAGGAAGCTATCCAGTTCGGCTTATGCCAATATCCTGCGCAAGTCTATCGCGCCGGTGGAGCCGAAAGATGAGCGTTTGTTCCAGAACTTTATGGCCACCTGCGGGCAGTTCGAGCGCATCTTGTCGGACAGTGGTTTGTTTTCCCTGAAGCGTTTATCGGATGATGAGTTGGCGGGTACGGCGAATAAGGCCGGGATCATTGAGCAGTATTTATTCCTGTTAAAGCCGGGACAGCAGCCGGTGATCCGGGATATTCATATTAAGGACGAGATCCGGGTCGGTGACCAGCAAGTGGAACTGTATACGCTGGCCGATGCGGAAGACCTGCCCGCGCTTTGCGGGAGCCGGATCGACTTTGACAAGTATTCGACGGACCGGACGAAGTACAGCATCGGTTTCGCTTCACCTTTGGGCCAGTTGCTGAACTGTAACCATATTTATAACCAGTTCGTGTTTATCGGCGATGCGCAAAAAACGATCAAGGGCCTGGAAGCAAAAAAATTACGCTTACAATCGCTATCCGCTTACTCCCGGGAGAATGCGATCTCGCGGGATGCCTGTAACGATTTTTTGAACGAGGCGATCGCGCAGCAGCGTTTGCCCGTCAAGGCCCACTTCAATGTATTGGCCTGGTCGGACAAGGCGGAGGAAAGGGCGGAACTCAAGAACCTGGTGGGTTCGGCAATGGCGCAAATGGATGCGGTTTGCAAGCAGGAGACGGATGGCGCGCCGCAGGTTTGGTACGCGGGCATGCCGGGAAACGAGGCGGACTTTCCGATGAACGACACTTTTGATACGTTCGCGGAACAGGCGACCTGTTTTTTTAACCTGGAAGGGATGAGCCGTTCGGATGGTTCGGGCCTGCGTTTAGGTGACCGGAGTTACGGCAGGCCGGTATATATTGACCTGTTCAATGCGCCGATGAAGTCGGGTTTGATCACGAACCGCAATTTATTTGTCTGCGGCAGTAGCGGGGCCGGTAAAAGCCTGGCGATGAACCACCTCTTGCGCGGCTTGTACGATGAAGGCACACATTGCGTGACCATCGATATCGGGGGCAGCTATAAGGGTTTATGTGATGCGGTAGACGGGTATTACTTTACCTATACGGAAGATAACCCGATCCGTTTCAATCCTTTTTATATCGGTGCCGATGACGTATTGGACGTGGAGAAGAAGGAAAGCCTGAAGACCTTGCTGCTGGCGCTCTGGAAGAAGGACAGCGATAACTATACCCGTTCGGAATATGTGGCGATCTCCGGTGCCATTAATTTATACTACGGGCATTTGGCAGCGAACCCTGACGTATTTCCCGGATTCAACTCTTTCTATGAGTTCCTGCTATCCGAATATATGGAGGTCTTGCAAAATGGGGATGTCAAGGAGAAGGATTTTGACGTGGGTAATTTCGTGTATGTCTTAAACCCTTATTACAAGGGTGGGGAGTTTGATTATTTGCTGAACGCGACGGAGAACCTGGACTTGCTGAATGAACGCTTTATCGTTTTCGAGCTGGATAATATCAAATCGCATGAGATCCTTTTCCCGGTAGTGACCATCATTATTATGGAAATGTTCATTTCCAAGATGCGGAAGCTGAAAGGGAAGCGTAAGATCCTGGCGATAGATGAGGCCTGGGTGGCGATAGCGAAGTCGGGTATGGCACATTTCATTAAGTTTTTGTACAAGACGATCCGCAAGTTCAATGGTATCGCCGCACTTATTACCCAGGAGGTGGAAGATCTGATCAGTTCACCGATCATCAAGGAAACGGTCATTAACCTGTCCGATACCAAACTGCTATTGGATATGCGCAAATTCATGAACAAGTTCGACCAGATCCAGCAGGTATTGGGGCTTTCGGATAAGGCCAAGACGATGCTGCTTTCGCTGAACAAGGCCAATGAATCGGGTAAGAATTACCGGGAGATCTTTGTGGATCAGGGCGGGCAAAGCATGCACGTTTACCGAAACGAGCTTTGTTTAGAAGAATACCTGACCTATACCACCGAGGAAAAGGAGAAACTAAAGGTAACGGAATATGCCGGGCGATCCGGCGGTATCCACCCTGGCATCGCTGCCCTCGCTGCGGACATCCGAAGCGGTAAAACTGTATTGTAAATCTAAAAAAAAAGTCAAATGAAAAAGCAAATCAATTTATTAACCATGCTCTTGGTTATACCCGCTCTGTCGCTCTATTCATGCGAAAACGTTCATTTTGCCGACGGTCGTACCGGGACTTATGTGAATGACGCAAGCAGCGGGTTCAGCATCGCGCATGATACGCTGGTCGTGGAACAAGGCCGGGGTAATACCTGGTTATTGCACCGGAAGACCGGGTTTCAAATGATCGTTAACGGTAAACCGGGCAGGCACCTATACGAGACCGAGGAATGCACGGCAACAGCCGACCCGAACACGGGTGTGTTGACCGAAAGCCGGAACGAAAAGGTGATCGAATTCCCGGATCAGAACAGCATGACCGTAGGTAAACGACTTTACCGGCGGTTGAATTAACCGATTATCAACCAGTAAGCGCCTGCACTTTTTTTCGCAGGCGCTTATACAACAGCTCATTTTATGAATAAAAAATTAAGAACCTATATGGTGGCCCTGCCGCTTAGTGCCATGACGATCCTGGTCGCGCTGCCCTCGGGGGCGAATGCGCAGGTCATCATCGCCGAGGTGATCAAGGCCGCCATTAAAAAGGTCATCAAGGCCATCGACCTGAAGATCCAGCGGTTGCAGAACAATACGATCTGGTTGCAGAACGCTCAGAAAGTGGTAGAGAACCAGTTGTCCAAGTTTAAACTGGACGAGATCTCGGACTGGACGGAGAAACAGCGGAAGTTATACGCGACCTATTACGACGAACTGGTCAAGGTCAAAGCCATGATCGCGACCTACCAGCGGATCAAAGACCTGGCCGAGACACAGACCGCCATCGTGAAGGATTACAACTGGGCGATGGGCCTGTTCGGGAAGGACAAGCATTTTACGCCGGATGAACTCACGCACATGGAAAGCGTCTATAAAGGTATCCTGGAAGAAAGTATCAAAAACCTTGACCAGGTGTTTATCGTGGTCAATTCTTTTAAAACGCAAATGACGGATGCCAAAAGGCTGGAACTGATCAATGCCGCCGCGAAAAAGATGGAGGCCAATTACAGCGATCTCCGGGAGTTCAATAACCAGAATATCACGCTGAGTGTCCAGCGCGCACGGTCACAACTGGAAGTTAAACAAGTCAAGCAAATGTATGGGATCAATTAAAGCAGCGTTCATAACGCAAAAGAGAAAGTGGAAAGCATTGATCTGTAATGTATTGTGCTTTTGGCTATGTGCTTGCAGTGTTAAGACCGTTCAGGCGCAGACATTTTCCGAGTGGTGGAACCAGAAAAGTACGCAGAAGAAATACCTAGTGCAGCAGATCGCGGCCTTGCAGGTCTATATCGCATTCCTGGAGAAGGGCTATCAGGTGGTCAATACCGGCCTGAATACCGTTAAGGATATCACCAACGGGGAATTTCATTTGCATGATGCCTATATCAGTTCGCTCAAAAAGGTCAACCCGGTGATCCGCGATGACAAACGTATCAGCGAGATCCTGGCCATGCGGGAATATATCGGTGAGGCTTTTGCCAAGATCAAAAACAACCCGCTTTTATCCGTTGAACAGAACACCTACATCGCTTCGGTCAGGGAAAAAGTACTGGCGGAATGTGAGGCCGATATAAACGAATTGCTCCTGGTGATCACCTCCGGTAAGGTCGAAATGACGGACGATGAACGGATCAAAAGGCTGAATAAGGTGTACCTGGCCATGCAGGATAAGACCGCGTTCACCCAGCATTTCTGTAACCAGGTAGCGATCCTGATCCAGCAACGCACAGAAGAGCAAGAAGGTATTAAACAGCAAAGGAGGTACTATGAAAATAATTAGCAAAAGAAAGCCCTCCCTTCCGGGGAGAGTTCGGATGGGGCTACTCTGCTTTGGGCTTTTAGCTTTCAGCATCAGGCCTGCCGCCGCTCAATCCGATGAGGTGCAGCAATTGCTCTTGAACGTGGAGAAACTCGCACAGTTCAAAAGCATCCTCTCGGATATGAAGAAAGGCTATAACATTTTAAGTACGGGCTATAATTCTGTCAAGAACATTGCGCAGGGGAATTTTACCTTACATGAAGGCTTTATCGATGGTTTATGGCTGGTCAGCCCGGAGGTGCGGAAATACGGAAGGATCACGGACATCATCAACAAGGAATCCGCTTTGCTCTCCGAATATAGGTCGGCTTATGGCCGGTTCAATTCCAACGGGAACTTTACCCCATCCGAGCTGAATTACCTGGCGAAGGTATACGGCCAGCTGTTGAAGGGAAGTGCTGCCAATATGGATCAGCTGACGATGGTGATCACCGAGAACCAGCTGCGAATGTCCGATGATGAGCGCTTGCAGGCCATAGACCGCATTTATGCCGATACGGACGACAAACTGGTTTTCCTGCGTTCCTTCAACCGGCAAACGAGTGTGCTGGACCTACAGCGGCAGCGGGAAAAAAGCGACATCGCAGGCACTAAACAATGGTATAACCTTAAGTAATCAATATTTATGAAAGAAAAATTCGAAATGCTTTTCAAAAGCTCGCCCATCAGGAGGCTGGGGGTCTTATGCTTTTTGCTCTTGTTCCCCATGATCTCCCATGCCGAGGGCATCGCCGATTCTATCGGCGGGATGCAGCCGATACTGGACAACGTGTATAACGAGATGATCCCGCTTTGCGCTAAGCTCATTGGTGTGGCGCAGGGATTGGCGGGTTTCGGGGCTTTATGGTATATCGCTTCCCGCGTGTGGCGGCAGATCGCCAATGCCGAACCGATAGATTTCTATCCTTTATTGCGGCCCTTCGCTTTGGGGATGGCGATCATGAGTTTTCAAACCCTGGTCATCCCGGTGATGAATGGGGTATTGCAACCCGTGGTCTCGGCGACGGCAGGTATGGTCAGCAGTTCAAATGACGCGGTGGCGGCCTTGCTGAAAAAGAAGGAGGAAGCGGTCAAAAAGAGCGAGCAATGGCAAATGTATGTTGGTGAGACCGGTAGCGGCGACTCGAATAAATGGTACGCCTATACGCACCCTAAAGACCCGCAACGCGAAGATGAAGGCATGTTCGAGGGTATCGGCAATGACATCAAGTTCTGGGCCGATAAGAATTATTATAATTTCCGGAACTCGATCAAAGAATGGCTATCGGAGGTCTTGCAGGTCTTGTTCGCCGCTGCCGCGCTTTGTATCAATACCATCCGGACCTTTTACCTGATCGTGCTCGCCATCCTGGGGCCGCTGGTGTTCGGTTTCGCGGTCTTTGACGGTTTCCAGCAGACCTTATCCGTTTGGCTGGCCAGGTACGTCAACGTCTTTATGTGGCTACCTGTGGCTAATATTTTCAGCGCGATCCTGGGTAAGATCCAGGAGAACATGCTGAAGATAGACATCAATCAGATCGGGCAACAGGGCGATACCTTCTTCTCCGTCAACGATAGCGCGTACATGATCTTTATGGTCATTGGTATCGTGGGCTATTTCACGGTACCTAACGTGGCGGGCTATATCGTTAATGCCGGGGGCGGAAACGCCTTGCTGCAAAAGGTAACGGCGATCGTTTCCGATACGACCTCGACCACGGCGCAATACGGCAAAGCGGGCGGCGCGGCATTGGGTTCGCGCATGGCCAGGGGTGCATCCAATATCGCCCACTTACCGGGTCATATCGCCGAGGGTTACCGGGGCGGCAGCGAACACCAAAAGGAAAAATTAGCGGGCAAATAACAGCAATAGAATGATAACCAATAAACATTCCCCTTTGGAGGTAGGGGCTTTATGTTCAAACAACTCAGAAATATCGACACGGCCTTTCAGCATATCAAAAGGTTCAGCCTTTTCTTGATCCTGGCCAATGTGCTGATCGTCTGCTTTTGCATCTGGAAAAGCTACAGCATCGTTGACCAGGCGCAGAACCGGGTACACATCCTGTACAACGGCAAGGTACTGGAAGCGCTGGCATCCGACCGGAAGCTAAATTTGCCGGTAGAGCTCAGGGATCATATCAAGACCTTTCACCAGTATTTTTTCAGTTTGTCGCCGGATGAAAAAGCGATCCAGGCGGGGATCACGAAAGCCTTGTATTTGGCGGATGAAAGCGCTAAACGTGCCTATGATAACTTGCGCGAACAGGGGTATTATAACAACATGATCTCGGCAAATATATCGCAGGACATTATGGTAGACAGTATCAAGGTCGATGTGAATAGCTACCCTTATCCTTTTACCTGTTATGCGACGGAGAAACTGGTACGTTCCACCAGTACGGTATTCCGCAAACTGGTGACGCGCGGCGAGGTCAGGGATATGAAGACGCAGAGCGATAATAATCCGCACGGCTTCCTGATCCAGCATTGGGAAACCCTGGTCAATACGGACGTTGACCCTAAAGCGATCACGCCATGAGTCTATTTAAAAAGCGGCAACAGGTACTGAGCCCGAAGCAGGAACAGATGGCGGGTAAAATAGCCGGTGGTATTTTGCTGGGCCAACGGAAAGCGGCGGATTACCTGAACCAGAAAATGGCCCATTTATCCGGAAAAGCAAGGCTTGGCCTGTTGATCGGGTTCTGCGCGGCCTTTGGCTGTTATTTCCTGTTCCTGCTGATCCGGGCATTTCAATAATGATTTATTCACCATTTAAGCACAAAAATTTATGACACCAAACCAAAGAGTAGACAAGCGGAAGATCTTGTTATTCCTGCCCTTGCTTTTATTGCCCTTCCTCGCGCTGGCCTTTTATGCGCTCGGTGGCGGTAAAGGCTTAAAGCCGGGTGGGGCATCAGTATCCACCGGGATCAATACGAATTTGCCGGATGCTGCTTTTAAGAAAGCGGGGCCGACCGACAAAATGGCGATCTATAACGAAACGTACCGGGATTCGGACCGATCAGGTGGCCAGGCTATCGCGGATGTGGCCGAGCACTTGGGCTTTGATCCTGAGAATGACCCGCAGACCAAACAGATCAATGAAAAGTTGGCGGCCATTAACAAGCAGATCGCTAAGCCTTCGCCACCGGTAACCAGCAATTATGTGCCGGTCCAACAGCCTTCGGGTTCCCCGGATGGGTCTACTGCGAGAGATGTGGCCCGTTTGGAGGCCATGATGAAAAACATGCAGCAGCAGAATAACGGAGAAGACCCGGAAATGAAGCAGTTGAACGGGATGATGGATAAGATCCTTCAAATACAGAACCCGGAACTGGTGAAACAGGCTTTGCAAAAAGAGACGAAGATCACACCGGAAAACCTGTTCCAAGCGATCCCTGCGGTCATCTCCCGGAACCAAAAGGTCACGGAGGGCGCGGTCGTGGAACTGCGTTTACTGGATACCATCACGGTCAACGGACAGATAGTCCCCAAGGGCCATTTGATCTATGGTCTGGCAGCGATCAGTAACCAGCGCCTGAACCTGGAGATCAGGAACATTGGTTTGGGTACGGCCATTATCCCGGTAAACCTGACGGTATTCGATCAAAAAGATGCGATGATCGGTATCAATGCGCCGGAAGCCGAATTAGGAGGCGCGGTCGGTGGCGGTGCCAGCAATGCGGTACAAAGCATGCAGTTCCTAAGCATGGACCAGTCCATAGGCGTGCAAGCCGCCGGGGCGGGTGTTGAAGCCGCGAAGGGCCTGTTTTCCAAAAAGGTCAAACGGATCAAAATTAAACTGAAAGAAGGCTATCCCCTATTGCTGCGGGATAACACGAAGAAACCAAGATAATATTCCATAAACACGACCAAGAACTGGTATGTACCTGGAAACCAAACACGCGGCGGCTATCGTCGAAATGCTGGAAGAAGCGCAGGATGTTGGCCTGCATTGGGCCATACTGACCCCGCAACCGATGGAGATGGAATTACAACCGCATCAGATCGATCTTTTCGATTCGAAGGATGAGGCTATGGATCGTTGGGATAAAAAGGATGGTATCGGTTACCTACCGGGTGGTGGGGACGATCCGGTCTATTACCGCGAGGTCGGAGAATTGATCAAGGAGATCAAAGCAATTAATTCATTAAATAAACAAGAAGACATGAACAGAAACAACGTGGAAAACCTACAGGGCGAAATGAAAGCCCTCGGTTTTGATGACAAGTACATCAAACAAATGGAAGAAATGGTGGCCAAGAATTTACCATCATTTGAGTTGAAAGGACTGGTCCCGGCCGATAAGGGCCAGATGGACGTGACCTTGAATTTCAAGCAGTCGACCCAGTCGGATTACTATTATTTAAATAAGTACGACCTGGCCTGGAGCAAGACCAAGCCTTTGGAGAACGAGCAGAAATACATGGTGATCACGCCAAATGAGCCGGGCAAGAAGCCGGATAACCTCATTCGTAAGTTTGACAGCCCGGTAGAAGCGATCGCTTATTTCAAATCGCAAACCGGAAAAAGCGAACTGGCTGTAGGTAAACCAACGGACAAAGACTTTCAATTCAAAAACACCTTGGCGACAATGGCGGAAGGTAAAGTAGATTATGTGCTGAAGGATTTTCAAAAGGATTATTACAGCCCGGCGATCACCAATACCTTTTACGTGGAAAAAGGAGCCGGTTTCTCGGTTGATCAGGGGGCTAACTTATTACAGGGCCGTTCGGTGTACCGTGAAGATTTGGTCAACCGTGCAGGTGAGCCATACAAAGCCTGGTCAACCTTCCTGTTTGACAAACCGAAAGATAAGTACGGTAACTACGAGACCAAACAGTTCAGCGAGGGTTATGGCTACGATGTTAAAAAAGCCGTCGAAGAATACAAGATCAAACTGGATGCCGACCCGAAAAAACTGGAACAACTCATCACGGACCTGAAAAACGGTAACAGGCCGGTGGTCACCGTGGAAGGCAAAGAAGGCAAAGACATGAAACTCCGCATCGAAGCGGTTCCCCGTTACGGTAACATCAACTTTTACCAGGTTCAAACCGGTGCGCCCGAAAAACGCGAAGACTTCCTCAAAGTGCCGAAACAAGAACAACACCAAGCCAAAGCCAACAGCAAAGAAAAAAGCCAGGCTGAAAGCCAGGGAATGAGTATATAAGGCTCATTTAGAGTAGCTAAAACAATAATTAATTCATCAATACACCATTAAAAAATTAAAACCATGACAGCATTTGAAAAAGTAAAAAACCTCCTAGCCGCCACCGAAAAAGACGCCCACGCCTTCCACACCAAAGGCAACAAAGCCGCCGGAACCCGACTACGCAAAGCCTACCAAGAAATCAAAACCACCGCCCAACAAGGCCGAGCCGAAGTTTCGGCACTGAAAAGCAATGCAAAAAAGAAATAAGTCTTTTTTAAGCTATTTTGGAAACAGGTTGTCGTGATTTGACAACCTGTTTTCTCCCAATTCAATCTTTCAAAGATTCGGGATACTCGATTTTAGCGGTAAATGCATTAATATTAGAGTGATTGTAATATTTTAAAACGAGAACGGTAATAACTAAGGCATTAAAGAATAGCAATGCCGATCCAATAATTACCGATGTTAAAAAATGGCCTTGTATAGTTTTTATTTTATTATCAAACTTAGTTATATCCCAGTCGCTGTTATAAAACATGATTACAATAAAACAAATTAATACAAATACAGAGAGAACTAACAAGCGCCATGTTTGTAATCTCCATTTTTTCAATGTTTGTTTTTCAAACTCTTTCCGCTTATTTTGTTTTATGCTCCCTGCTAATTTTTCATTGGATTTTTCTTGCGCTTTTAATTTTTCGGCAAGTTCCTCAATCTTTTTATTTTTTTGCTCAGCTTCAAAATCGATTGAGCTTTGGCCGCTAACGATTGCCGATGTTTTTTCTAAACGCTTTACCTTTTTGTGCAACATCTCAACTGCATTTTTTAAATTTTTCGCATCTTCTGAGATTCTTTCCTTTTCCTTATATAACTCATTTTTTGCAGTTTCATCAATTTCTGTTTGTTCTTCTAAAACATTGATTTTACGTTCTGCTAGTTCCAAATCGTTTGAAGTCTGATTGATGAATTTATTAATTTCTGATTCAACAAACGCTTTTTTTACTTCTTCCGATGAGTTCTCATTTTGTTTAAATCGTTCTACAAACAGTTTTTCCGTTATCAAATTGAGCAACACTTTTTTATCATCAATGCCTAATGTTTTGAGGTAGTTGACAATTTTAATTATATCTTCTGATTTTCTTGGATCTTTATTAAACCCTCGCGAGGAGACTGCTTTTATAAATGCGCGTTTATAATTATCCGTTTTTATGGGTAATATTTTAATCAGTTTATTTAGTAAAAAGGATGGTTTGAAAAAAGTAGGGTATTTAATATCTCCTTTTCTTAATTCGTATGAATCAAACTTTATAAGTAGGTCATCTAATGTAATACCGAAATATTTTACTTCGTTTAAGGTCTGACTACTCGCAGTTTTGAAAGTATCTCTTGAATTAATAATTAATTCTCTTAACGTGATGTCGTGATAAAGTTGAGAATCAGAACGATAATAATTCCTAACAGGTTTAACGCCACTTTTAGCATTGAAATCGTCCCTTAATTCATTTTGTTGTCCGATATATCTATAATAATCCTGAACCTTTGCAGCAATATATTTTTCTCCCAGATGTTCAGCTTGACGTTTATTTCTTGAGATAACGATTTTTGATGCGTCTAATGTGACTTCTGCCAAGTCGATGATTTGATTGGGATGCAGGGTTTCATTCGGATGATCTAATAAATCCCGATAATATCTGCGACTGAATGAATCCAATTCGTCAGATTCGAGTAGCGCTTTTATTCCGGATTTAGTTAAGTCAGATTCGAGACTGATAAAATCGCTTTGTTTTGAGCGCAGTTCCTTTAGGGTTAATTCGCTATACCTAAATTGTACTTTAATAAACTCTGGATTGGCGAAAATTAATTTTAACAATTCTTTAGAAGCGTCATTCTCGACATTAATGTGAAGATTTAAAATGGAAAATAAGAAGTTAGTATCCAAATATAATGTCCAGTCCACCAGACTGAAATTTAATTGTTCCTTTGCAAGTTCAGGCTCTAAACCTAAGGATGCAAAACATAGTGCCTTCTGCCCAAGATCATTAACGAAATCAATATCTTCTTGTGTTGCGTGATCGGGGAAGTCATCAATGATTTTTTTAAAAATGTCTTGAAGTTCTGAAGTTTTAAGTTTATCAAATGCTTCATTTAACATTTCCGAATTCTGAAAATCCCTATTTTCATTATTTGGATGAAAGAATTCAACCGCTTTTTCCCCATAGTGAAAAAAACAATTGTACAGGTACTGCCTGAAAACTTCCCATAATTCTTTAACGTTATCCTGGACTATTTTATAATCATAGTTATCATCTAAGAAGGTCTTGAAATTTATATAGCGTTTTCTTTCCTCGCTTTTTATCTTGTTGTCTAGAATTTCAAAATTAGATTTTTCAGCAGCGGACAATTTATATCCTTTAATATTTTGAACTATTGCCCCATTATCGATCGACGCTTTTAGCACCTCTTTTAGCTCTAATTCATAAAGCTGAACATCGTACAAGATATCTATGCTTTCAACCATTTGATCGTACGAAGTTTCATGAATACTTTCATACAATGTACTGATAATAATACTTTTAATAGACTCTTCTCGGGTATCTGAAGAAGCAATACTTAAAGTGCTTAAAACTTTATTAAGCTTATTATTGGTTACGGTCATTAGCCAAAAATGAGTGATGAAGAAAAGTTGAACTTATTTAAATGTAAGGTACGATTTTTTTAATGTTTTAATAGTTTTCGTTATTTCCGGAATATGCTGAAAGTCAGGTCGCCTGCCGAAACTAATTTCAATTCAATAAAGGTATCTTGTGTGTAAAATTCCTGCTAGCCAAACCGAGATATGGCTTAACGATATTTCGGATCTTTGCAATTATGACTATCCTTAAACGCTGGTACCACGAGTTCTTTGCCCCATATTTTATTACCTGCTTTATGAGGATGTGCGATGAAGTGTTTGTTTCTTGTCTGGAAGTATTGCGTGATCGCCGATTGGCATTCTTCCAGACAACTATAGTCGCTGTTATGAATCACTGATTTAGCCAGACCGCTGAACACGGATTCGATCACATTTAGAAATTGGGCGGATGCCGGTAAAGGTGCCAGCTCCACCAGTGGTGTAGCATGCTCGGCGCGATAAGGATGGCTATTGATGTCGTCTATATATTCGTTCAGTTTCCGGGATGCGTGCCACGAGGCGGCATCCCAGGAAAAATAAAGTTTTTCTTCATTTTTGTATTTGATCAACAACAAGCCGATCAATTTGATCATTTCATCCGTGTTCTTTTTATTCGAATAAAAATGCGTGATCTGGTTTGCCGAAAGTTCCAACGCAGCCGTACAGATTGTAAAACCTTTACTTTTTTGGATTTGCGGATAAGTTTTTCGTTCCCCTCTTTTCACCAGTGAACGGCCACCCTTGATTTTTACAGCGAACGGCCCGAACTCGTCTACTGAAAAAAACTTTTCTTTTTGACCAAGGTTGTTTAAAATAGCCTTGATCTTATCCATCTTCTCCCGGAAATCAGGGTCTGGGCTCGTCAGCACTTCTCTTGCTTTTCGGTAAACATAACCTTCTTTTTTGAGGTATTCGGAGATGGAGGACGTAGATATCGCCGTACCATATCTTTTTTGGTAAGCTGCTGATAGGTCGGCCTGGAACCAAGATGTGCGGTTAAAGCCATGCAATTTTGGCGATTCGTGGATCAATCTGATCAAGTTCGCCCGCTTTTCTTGTTGGCCGGTACTGAGTGCTTCATTAGCCCGCCTCGGTTTTTTTTCCAAAGCGGTGATGCCCTGTTTTTTATAGCTCCTGATCCAGTCTAAAATACAATCTACGCCATGATCTACTTTAGCGGCAATTTCAACAGTCGGCTTGTTTTGTTTGGATGCTAAAATTACCGTTGCCCGTTCCCATTTGCGCTTATTGCCTGAACGTAGCCATTGCCTGAAAATGGCCAAGTCACTTTCCGGTATATACGAAACGTGCCAGCTCTGATGAAGGTTAACTTTGTTTTCCTTACACCATCGGGAAAACAAATTATTGAAGCTTGAACGTTTATAACCATGAGGACGAATTTGTAAATACTTTTCCCATACCTCCGTGATGGTCATTAAATTAGTAGCACCGGCATGTACGATATTGGATAGGATGGCAAACAATTGTTCCTGCATTGCTTGTGCGGGTTCAACGCTTTTAAAAATTGGTAAACGGTAGGTGCTGCCCACGATCCAATCCGGA
The DNA here is from genome assembly GCF_039921305.1 of Mucilaginibacter sp. GTDB lineage: Bacteria > Bacteroidota > Bacteroidia > Sphingobacteriales > Sphingobacteriaceae > Mucilaginibacter. Next base: position 137,801 of record NZ_JBDSCA010000012.1, on the reverse strand, counting down.
TAAGTCGCAGCGAATGGCTCGTATTTGTTGACATAACGTTTAACTGTATTCCTGGAGACTCTTAATTGCCGGGCTGTACCCTTAATATTGATCGTGCCCGCGATAACCATGCGGCCGATAGCGGTTTGTTTGGTTTTAGAGATCGTTTGGCGAGACATAAGCATCTATTTTATTCTGATAACCCTGCTAATCGTCAATTGTTTTATAACACATTGTTATTCAGTTTTTTAAAAAAAAATGCTTTAATCATTTTTGTACTCCGGGTCGATTCCCTTTTCGATCTCGATGCGTTGGTCGCTGTATTGGAACATGATCTTATTTTCGTACCCCGGCTCTGGTTTATGATCCAGCTCTTTAGCGAGCGCGTCGAACTGAGTTGGTGATAAATACCATTTCAGGTAAAAAACCGGTGCCAACATCAGGGCATGCAACTGGTATTCATTGATCGGCTTATAACCGCCTTCTGCTTTATCTAGTTGGTTCCAGCTATCCAAAAAATCAAATAATTCTGTCTTTTTCATTTGAGTTGGTTTTTAATGATCAATCAATTTATCTAGTCGTATTTAGGCTTTCGGCCATTTTTAAGACAAATCGATAATATTCCAAATTGCCCTTCAGTTTTAAGCGGGCGACCAGGTAGTCATGTTGCAGGTTCCTTAAGGAGTCCGCAAGGAAACTATTCACGCTTTCAACTATACCTGCCTCATCCATTTGGATCATGACTTCTTCCTGCGCCATTCTGTCCATTACGATCCGGTAGTCGCTTTCAAAATCCCAATCAGTTTGACAAATTTTAAAGTCTGCAAAAGTGGTGAACGGCGATAGGTCAATGCCCATTTCCTGAGCCAGTATTTCGCCGATGCGGTTTTCTTCGCTTTCCTCATGACCAGCCTTGATATAAATATCAGCGATTACCTGGACATAACTTAGAAAGGAGTTGGTATTACCGATCCACTTGGGTTTCCAATGTTTAACGGTATAATATTCTTTGGGAAGAATACTGCCTCGTGTTTGCGCTCTCGCTCTGATCAGGTCGATGGCGATCTCGGCCAGCATTTGATTGTCCTCATCCTCTGTTTTCAATGTCGCACAAATTGCCGGTACGGATAGAATCGTGCCGGATGCGCCAAGTGCATCCAATAATTTGCTGATGTCCCCGGGATCACTGGCACCGCACAATTCTTGTACTAGGACAAACTCCTTTTCTTCCTGTTCGCGCCCTCTCAGGCCACCGGCCAGCATGTCGCGGATGATTTCCAAAACGTTTTCGTTCATAGCAGATAGGTAGATAAACAAATTTAAAGAAAATGTTTAAAGCTGTCCAGTGGGAAAAGGGTGGTACTTTCACCAAACCAATCACTTAGCGTTATAATTTATAAGCACAGGTTTTAGAAATTCAATTTGCTGCCTGTTATTTTTATAATAAAATAATGGGCTATGCAGCATATCGGAAAAAATATCAAAGCGATCAGGGAGAAACAAGGTTCAAGCCTGGAAGACTTGGCTCGACGGCTAAAGATCAGGAAGAAGACACTGGCAACCATAGAGCAGATGTCAAATCATACAGAAGTCGCCATCAAGCGTACGGCTGAAGCTTTAGGATTGACTGTGGATGATATTATCAATTGCAAACAACGCTCATAGCCTCTTATTCGACTTTGTGTTTAATCAATAGTTTTAAGAGTCTTTTATACCAAGGTATGGATTTGGGAATAATTTCAGGCCAGGTTATGACCAGTGCGTATTTATTGATCAATTCAGAAACCTTTAGTTCGTAAATAAAGTCGCCGACAATCCATTTTCGAAAAGCAGTATCTGTGTTGCCATTTTCTATTTCCTTATAGTCAAATCCTTCTATCCCTTCTATATCGTTGCCAAAGATCACCAGTGCGCGATTAATAATCTGCGCTTGTTCACTAAAACTTGGCTCGGAAAGCAGGTTGGATTCACCTTTGAATAAAATGACCTCGTAGGAATTACTTCCTTTTACTTCCAGTACAGCATCGAAAAAATCAAGGTACCTATGGTTACTGTCCAATCGGTAAACGGTTTTATCGCCGATAACGTCTGCAAACTGCCGTCCGGCCCTCGTTAAATCATTAATGATCTTTTTAGTAAACCAATCCCAATCTTCGTCGAAATCAGCGAGCAAATTCGGTAACAGTGTCTTAAATTCATCAACCGTAACTACTTTCGTCTTGACCTCAGATAAACCATACATCGCGTTTGATTTCAGGATAGTGGTTTTATCGTCGGTGACGAAGTAATCACAATAACTTGCAAAATAAGAATGCATGCCATCATTCCGCATATTGCTCAGCTCATTCTTGGCTGTGAGCTTATCTTTGCTGATGCCGAACGCGTCAAGCATTGCATAAGCAACATTGTAATAATCATAAAAAGGGATCTTGCTCTTATCTTGCGTATGCATGTTATCCTTCACGAAATCGGTAAATGATTTCTGAACAGCCGTATGCTTCAACGCTTCGTTAAAATCTGTATCCGGATTTAAATTAAGGCCACCATTGTTAATACCGGTGTAAATCATATTTCTCAATTCTTTGTACATGAGCGTATCGGTATTTATTTTTCTGATAAACCCTGAAACACTCTGTATCATATCAAAAAAATTGAGATCATTCTTTTCAGCAGGTATAAGTTCCGACATTAATTGCTTTTGATTGTCTGTTAATGTATCGTAAGAACGCTCAGGCAATTGTAGTGGGATTGATGAGAATAGGGTCTTTATTGTACTTTTCAAATCCTTGGCTGATTCCTCATCATCTTCACTTGGTTCAAAGAAATTCTTTGTTAAACTAAATTCGCTTTCAGGATGATGATCATTAAACGCCATTAGTGGTGTAGCCAGATAAAATGAGGGCCTTTTTTTAATAGGATCATAAGCTAAATAGTTGTCTCCAACAAAACCTTCCATAAACTCAAAGTCCCGGAATTTGAAGTCCGACGAATCCTTACGTTTATCACGGATATGGGCGATAGAAAAATAAAAGCTAAGTTTTAGCTGATAAATTTTCAGTAAATTATTTAGTTCCTGAAACTTGGCGTCTTTGTTAGCTCGTAAATTGCTAAAAACATTCGTGTCAAAATATACTCTCGCCATAACTGTCCCCGATTATATCTCCTAAAATAATCATAAAACCGAACATCTTCTAAAGACAGCGGTTCCAGCCGCTTTGTTCGTTCCTCTCTTCAGCCGCTTCACCGCGTTTGAAAGAGCTTGCTCTTTGGGCATCGCATGCGCATCACCCAAAAAGCAAGCCTTTTTTTCCTGCCACTGCTCAAGTTTTTTAAAAGATCGATCATGCTGTGTTTAGGCTGTTTGAGCAACAAAGTTCTGATCCGCAGGGCTGCTGGTCAAGGCCAAGCCCTGCGGGTTTTAGAAAAAAAATCTCCACACCTCGCTGCGCTCAGGTCGTATTTTTTTTCCAAAAGCCTTGCCCTGCATCCCTGCTCTATCAGGAGAGGTTGCTTAACAAAAAGCCGGAAAAGGCTCTTGCCGAAGGGTATTGGAAAGAAAAACGCAGAAAACAAATGGAAGCAGTAAAAAACAAATCACCTCCCGACGCAGGGCGCAAACCTAAAAGGGTGCTACGGCACAAAAGCAGTTTGAAATTTAACAGTAATAAAAATTCATTAAAAAATTAAGATCATGAAAACGTCAGTAATAGAAAATAGCAAAGGCAATAACAACAATAGTGTGAAACAAGCTAATCCGGTAACGGAGGAAAATAAGAATCCGCAGTTTGTGGCGGGTAATCCGGTTAATAAGGATTCGGCAAAATCTAATGATGAGGCTGGAAAGCCGGAAGAGCAGAAAACGGCAACGGATATACCGAAAACGAATGTACCAACAGCCGAGTTACCAAAGCCGGAAGTTAAGCCCGAGCCGGTGAAACCTGCTTTGAATTTAGAGGAAACTTTAAAGTTGGTGGCTGAACTGAACCGCCGGAAGATTCAAAGGGATAAGTTGTTGGAAACCATTGGCAATTTAGAGGGCTTCGAGGTGGAAATGAAAGAGGATGCGGACGAGACGGACAGTAATATTTATCAGGGTTGTACTTTGACGATTGAAGACGACAACCGCAGGAAGTTTGTAACGAAGAACCCGGTTATCATTTTTACTGTGGCGCAACAAGTGAATAGCATGTGTGTAGGTAAACTGGCTGAGATCGAAGCGGGTATTATTCTGCCTGCCTGATAAAAATGGAAACGCCCCCTTACCCAAAACTTACAAGGGGGCGTTATTTAAGACATTTTCTAATCTTAAAATCTAAGGCAATGTTAGAAGTATTTATTGAAATAACCAACCAATTGTTTTGGGAGGGTTATGCGGAAAAAATGGCACAGGAAAATCCTGCCTTATTCAAATTCGAGTTTGACGAGTTCATCACTAATTATCAATAGCGTTATGTACAACACCATTTTTTTACTGGTCAAAGCGACCATACAAACCTCACACAAGAATGTTCATGAGGCTATTACGGAGATACAGCAAAAATCGACCTGTAATATCAGCAACACCAAGAAGGTGAAAATACACGAATTGAAATTTATGGACTATAAACTAAAATCTTAACATCATGGAAACTATCAATAATCAAATCGTAAAACCCAAAGTATGGCAGGTATTGGGTAAAGCCATTACCAAATGCCAGTCGAGCGCAGAAGCCATACAGGAAGCGGGTTTGGATTTCGAGGTGCTGAAACGCCCGAACATCCACCCATTGCCGAGCGGTAATAATATTATATCCGATAACAGTTACTTTACCTTCCGTACGGATACAGAGGCTGTTTTAGGCGATAAGATCGGCAAGGATTACGAGGTGGTGCAAAATGTGGAAGCTTTTGCCTTTTTTGACAGCATCGTACAAAATTATGGCGGGGTACATTATGAAAGTGCCGGAAGTTTGGGCTACGGCGGTTTGACCTATATAACCGCTAAATTACCCGATTATATCAAAGTGGGCAGGAATGATCTCATAGATCAGTACCTTTTTTTGACATCAACGCATGACGGTACGGGCAGCATTACCATCGCATTTACGCCCGTAAGAATTTATTGCGCCAATACTTTAAATGCCGCTTTGAATAATTGCAGTAACTGCATTAAGATACGGCATACGGCCAGTGCCGCAGAAAAGCTGAAAGGGGCGCACCACATGTTGGGTATCAGTAATCAGTTATCGGTAGAAATGGAAGCCATTTTTAACAGATGGTCAAGGGTAAGGATAAGCGACCCGGAATTAAAAAGGCTGATACAATTAGCCATGATACCCAACAAAGAAACTTACGAGAAATTGAAAACTGGTAAGGATGAAGAATTAAGTAGCCATTATAACAATATTGTTAGTTCCGTTTTTGATTATGGCCTAACCGCCGACAGCCAACAGGAAAGTACGACTAAAGGAACGCTGTTTGGCTTTTACAATTCAATCACCGGGTACTACCAAAATGTACGCAATTACCGGGATGATGAAAGCAAATTTAAATCCATTATGGCAGGTACAGGATTGCAACGTAATCAGGTTGCCTTTGACCTATGCAATGATTTCACTAAACACGGTAACAGCGTTTTGAAACTGAATTAATAACAGGGGGCTTCGCCCCCTTAAAACAAAAGTTATGGCTATTACATATGAAAATATATTAAAGGTGCTGAATATTTATTACAACGAGTTCAGCAGCGAGTTTATAGGATTTTTACCCATGCGATCAGTCTGTATTATCTGCCTGTTCAGCATATCAGCAACAGAACTTACCAATACATCGTACTGGAATTACACGGCGGGCCGGAATATGCCACGGTTGTTACAGGCTCTGATGGTGATAATATGGTATTTGATAATCGTGAAGAAGCCAAGCAGGAAGCTGCGGAATGTCAGCAAGGTTTGGTTATTGAACTCTGAATCTCATTACAATGGAACAGGCAAAATTGTACAGTATCTTGTTATTGATCTTTGGGGTATTCCTGCGCTACCAAATCGGTAGACGCAGGTTTAACCGGAGAAGTTTAGCAGGTTTGCAAATTTATAGTAGCTATCTGCGTGGTTTGATTACTTCTATAATTGAAATGCTGTTAAACATTATAGGGGCGATTTGCATCATCACCGCCTTGTTTAGCATTGTGGTACACTGGTAACTTTATAGCGACTGCAATCAAATTCAAATAAACCCGTAACCGCCCGAAAATCCGGCGCGGCCCTTACGGGCATCAAGATTCAGTAATGTCATCTTTATATCTATTGTTTCCGATATCCAATTATAGTAAAGTATACCATACTGAGTTAGATTTGAGAACTGATTTGCAACTCTAACATCTAATTCTTTTAACTACGGACAACATTTCTTTCGTCTTCAAAGTTTATAAATAGTTCGACCAAATTATTTAGATATTAGTATTTAATCTTTATTAAATGGATTGTTTTTAAATGTCAAGGACGCAGTTTAACTCACCGTTAATCAAGAATTAAAAAATCCCATATTGACTAGGGTTTTATTTTGCCCATAAACGATGGAGAGGGCCTATATCATTATTTCTCGCAAACTCATTATACACATATGTTTTAAATGCGAGGTATGGTATTTTGGAATATCGTAAGGGCTGCCGGATAATTATTCCGCTCAACGGTGCTAAAAATATTAGTATTATTGAGCGGGATTTTTTATTTTTGAATATGGAACAACAAAGCAAAGATAGTAACATCAAATCTACAATTGAAGCGGTGGCTAGTCTAGTTAAGGCTGTGCCAGTATATGAAGATGCACTTCAACCTGCTGCCAAGCAGATTGGCGGGGCACTGGAAACTATAACCAAAGCTGTCAATGCCGCGCTTGCGCCTGTTAAGGTTTTGGTATGGGGCTATGAGCAGATTGAGCGATGGCTGGTTGAAACGGTGACTAAAAAATTGAGTAATACACCCGCAGAGAATATCAGTGCTCCAGCGCCAAATGTGGTCGTCCCAGCGATAGAAGCTTTGCGCTATATGGGGCAGGAGGAAGAGTTAAGAGCTTTATATGCGAACCTCATAGCGGCAGCTATGGATAGCGATACCAAAGTTGAAGCGCATCCGGCATACGTGGAGATACTGAAAAATTTATCATCGGAAGAAGCGAAATTATTACAATCTTTTTCTCTACAGGCAGCCTATCCCGCTATCGATGTCAAAGGGCTCGCCGGTGATGGTACTTATATTTTATATAAACGTTGCTATAATCATTTGAACCGTATTTTAAATGCCGAAAAGGGTAAGTTATTACCGACTTATATCGACAACCTGGTTCGGCTGGGCATACTGGAAACGCCATTGGGTGTCGAGTTATCAGATCAAATGGCTTATGTGCCGTTAGAAGTGGACGCTGAACTAAACGATCTGCTTGCAATGATCACTGATCAGGGCAGGGAGGTTCGGTTTGTACGTTTAACGATTAGGTTAACCGTGTTCGGTGCTCAATTTATCCGGCAAGTGGTCAGAAGTAAATAAGGCATAACAGCCGGAGCGAATTATATCCAGCCGCAAGTTCAAAACTTATAGTTTGTTTCAATCTCCGGCTGTTTTATTAAGATATAACGGCAGGGCGCATTAGGCGCAAAGCCAGGCTAAGGGCCTATTCTAAGATTTAATCCCTGCCGTTTTTATGAACATCATAGTAGTTATGGCTGTTAAAAAATATACTTATTTCATTGGGATAGATATTTCACGCAATCAGTTGGATATGGCGGTTATGGAAAGTCGTAACTTGCTTTTTCATCGCCAGATCGATAATCATCCGACTGCGATCAAAGAATTTATTACTGAATTGAAGAACCTTCCCAAATTCGCTTATACGAAGACGGTGTTTTGCATGGAGCATACCGGGGTTTACGGAAATCATTTGCTTACCGCTTTACAGCGGGTGAAAACCAATATTGTAATAGAGGCTTCAACCCATATAAAAAACTCTTTAGGTAATATTCGTGGAAAAAGTGATAAAATCGATTCTATCCGTATCGCAGAGTATGCTTACCGTTCCCGTGAACATCTTCGTTTGTGGGTGCAAAAACGACCAGTAATCCAGCAATTACATGAATTGAATACATTACGGGAGCGCATGATGGGGTTAAAAATCGCTATCAAAACACCGCTGAAAGAAGATGCCTCATTTTTGAAAAAACGCAGTGTCACGCTTAGTTACGGTTTATGCGCTAAAAGTATTGTGGCGCTTGAAGGTGATCTTTTGAGCATCGAAAAACTGATTGATGAACTGATCGCTAAAGATGAACGGCTAAAGCATTTAATGCAGTTGATCACTTCTGTGGCAGCTATCGGTCGTGTAACAGCTATCATGATGATCATTTGTACCAATGAGTTCCGTAATATCAGTGATCCGAAAAAGTTCGCGTGTTATGCGGGAGTAGCGCCATTCGTGCGGGAATCAGGCATGTTTAAAGGAAGAGCCAAGGTTTCTCCGATGGCCAACAAAAAGATGAAATCACTCTTACATATGTGTGCTTTGAGTGCGCGAACACGGTTGCCTGATCTTAAAGCTTTTTACCTAAGGAAGACTATTGATGAAGGTAAGAGTAAGATGTCGGTGATCAACGCGGTAAGATATAAGTTGATTTTACGTGTATTTGCTTGTGTTAACCAGGATCGGTTCTATGAGAAGGGATATGTAAGACCTGTGTGTGCTGAGCAATAAGAAAATATTATAATTTTAAGAAGTGTGATGTTTGGTTAAATATTTTAACCATTAAATAATATGTTTCAGGATGTTAGATGCCATGTTAGCAGTACTATAGGGTATGTTTCTGACACTTTAATGACCATATCCTAATTATCTACTGCCATTGTGTCAATTGTGAATTTAAACAAAAAATGTTGAAATAATACTTATTTATAGCAGGCTTTAGTTTGCGGTATTTTGAACCAAAATCAAAAACGGTATGTGATTTGCTAAAAATTTTGGCACGGCATGTGCTCAAATAATTTGGTTTTAAAATTGAAAGCCCCTTGGACGTAAGGAATCCAAATGGGCTCTCGTTTTTCTAAAGCTAAAGAGTGATCTCTGAAGCATCGTCATAGTGTTATTACGCCGTAAAGGTAAAAAAAGTTTCGAATTGGTATTTTATATTTAAGGATCCCATTTTTACTCTCCATAACCCGCCGAGTTTTCTCTCTCTTAGTTTACGGGTACTGTTCCCTGCCAGCAATCAGAAAATTAATCCGAACTCATCTTAATTGATGGGTAAGGGCATTTTTTAACTAAACTTTTAACGCTTATGCAAAGTTTTACAAGATTGACGCGGAACCCAAACCGTAAAAAGGGAGAATTAAATATGACCATAGCAAATGCGGCCGCACTTGCGAGTGAAGTACCTTTATTATGGAAGGAGGTCGGTAATGGCACAAAATAATTACCGTGACCTGATCCAAGGGGTTAGAGGCAGGTTAGACCCGGAAAACTTGATTTTAGAGAAATCGATCAGGGAAGAGTTGTCCAGTATCAGTTACAGCGATGTGCTTGAGTATGTTCGTTACGCCATGAACGGGGTTGAACCGGCCTATACTCAAAGGAGTAAAGAAGCCGGTGAAAATGTAAAGACTCACCTTATTAATGGTGGAATTAGTGACGCTTCGTTTCAGTATCAGGGGTCTGTTATGACGAACACGCATGTCAAGGGCTACAGCGATGTTGATCTGCTCGTAATATCCGAAAAGTTTTACAGTTACGATGCTTTTGAAATGAGCAGTATTCTTAATGAATCGTCGAGGCAGATTTATTACGGAGCCACACAATTGGCAAAGATGAGAGCAGAAACGCAGACCACGAACTACCAGGGTAATGCCTTATCCGATTTAAGGAGTTTAAGGATGGATAGTGAAACCATTTTAAGAGGTAAATACCTAATCTGTGATACTTCGAAACCTAAATCCATCAAGATCACCAATAATAACCTGAGAAGGGATGTGGACATCGTGATAGCCAATTGGTATGATGATGTGACGTCGGTGATCAACGACAAAGGTAATAATCGTGGGATCCAGGTGTACAACAAAGATTTACATCAGAAAGGTAAGATCGATTTCCCTTTTATCAGTATTGAGAGGATCAATAACAGGAGCACAATCACGGCCGGACGTTTGAAGAAGATGATCCGCTTCCTGAAAAACTTGAAAGGTAAATCGAAGTTGGCGATCGAATTGAATAGTTTCGATATCAATGCGATTTGCTACGATATCGATCAGGCTAAATACCAAAACCTGGCATTTTATCAATTGGTTCCGGTGTTATACTTGCAGTTGAAAAATTTGGCCAATAACCAGTCGGCATCGGATAACCTGGTTTCTGTCGATGGCAGGGAATATATTTTCCGGGGCCAGCCTCAAAAATTACAAAGTTTGAGAAACTTGCTCATAGAAATCGAATCGATAGTTTTGGACCTTAAAACTAACCGGATCATATTATGAAGAGACGATTATTTATAGGTTCATCGGCTGAACAGATTTCAACCCTGAACGAAATTATAGCCCTCATCGGCGATTCGGCAGAATGTACGCCCTGGACGAATGCATTTGGCCACAATGAGAGTACGCTGAACGCGCTAATTAAGCAAACGCGTCTATCGGATTTTGCGATCCTGCTTGCTACTAAGGATGATATTACAAAGCAAAGAGGAGAAACATTAACTACGCCGAGAGATAATGTTGTTTTCGAGTTCGGGCTTTTTTTGGGAGCAGCAGGTCCCGATAAATGCTACCTGATCGCGGAAGAGGATGCGGATCTGCCAACCGATCTGGATGGTGTCACTGTAGCTAAATTTAACAGGAATCCTGGTAAATATAACTCGTTGGATAAGATCGTGGAGAGTATCAAAGCTCAGATCGAGAAAATATCCAATTTGAGTGAATTGGGGCTACTACCGTCCACTGCGCTGGCTATCGGTTATTATAACAGCTTCATTAAAAGAGTTTGTGAAGAACTGCATGGTAACGGCACCATAACAATCGAAGAAAAAACGATCAAGGTCAACTCTTTTAAGATCAATGTGGTAACACCTGAAACACTTGACGATTCAGGTGTAGCGAACTTCACAATGCTTTACAATAAAAAACATGAATTGAAAGGTGCTTCAACTTTTGTATCTGCAAGTGCAGCCAATAGACGGGGTTATCCTTTTCATTTTAAAGTTGATCCTCCTGATCAGGATATGTCGAACCCGATTGATATTCATATTTCCGATATCCCGGGCACTTTGAGCACTATCGTGGAGTGTCTTAAATTGTACCTGCCAACTGGATTAATCGGTTTTAATATCGATATGGCATATCTTGAAAAGCGAGAGTTGGAGAACTTTAATAAGGTTCTAAAGTACTTGGTTGACAGAAATGTGGCAACAAAAAATTATGTCGATGTTATCGAAAATGTAGGTATATAATTTATAACCATATTTTGTAAAGGCGGTCACGAACTAAACGTGATCGCCTTTTTTATTTAGTAGGTATTATATTATTTGTGATCATAAGTATTGTTGTGGATTTGTGATATAAATTCTCAACTTTGATCAAGCACGATCAACCTTAACCACCAATCTTATTACTTGCATAAATGATTACCAAAATTGATATCATAAAATTCGGATTATTTAATAACTACTCCTGGGATAAAATAGTCGGTAAGGATGAAACATTTCGTCGTCTTAATATTATTTATGGCCGTAACTACTCCGGTAAAACAACTTTAGCACGGGTATTTAAATGTATGGAAGATAGTTTGATGCACCGTAACTATTTGGAATGTGGTTTTTCGATCACGCTGCACAACGGTAAGGTCATAACACCCGCCAACCTGGCAGATTTCAGCAAGGACTTTAAATTAAGGGTTTACAATACGGATTTTGTCCGGGAGAACTTAAGCTGGCTGCATGACGATGAGGGTAAAATCAAGCCTTTTACAATTTTAGGATCTGAGAACATTGAACTGGATAAACAAATTACGGCGATAGATACACAATTGGGGAGTATAGCAGCGGGAAGCGGATTGGTTTTTGAACTTGATCAGGCCACACAGGAAGTGGGTAAAAGCAGGAAGGCTGTGAGCGAAAGGACCGAGGTGCTTGAAGATAAATTACGGAAAAGAGCTAATGATAAAATCAAAATGGATACGAATCTTTTTTTGCCCACGCCAAGCAAAAAAACATATTCCATTTCTGATATTAAAAGTGATATAGCGACATTGGGTAAAGATTTAGGCAAACACATCTTAACTGATGATGAGAAAGGGAATAGGAAGCATCTGCTAAAAGAAGTTGCGCTGGAAGACGTGGAACCATTGAAAGAATCACAGCCCAAGTTTTCAGAACATTACTTGATATGTAATGAGTTAGTTGGAAGAAAAATCAAACCAAGCCAGCCCATTACAGAACTTATTAATGATAGCTTATTGCAGGAATGGGTAAGGCAGGGGGTTGATAAACATAAAGATAAAAGAACAGAATGTGGTTTTTGCGGTAACCCTTTACCTGGGGAATTGTGGACTAAGCTTGACGCGCATTTCAGCAAAGAATCAGAAGGCCTGCGTGCGGAAATTAAAACAAAGATCGATTATCTTCAGGAAGCGAAAAATGCGCTTACCGGTTTTGTCAAATTAAAAAAGGAAGCTTTTTATGCCAGTCTTCATCCACGGTTTACCGCTACATTGAATAATTGGCAGTCAGCAAGTAAAGCTTATGGTGAAAGTATTGATACTATAGTTTTTGAATTAAAGGAAAGGGAGAAGGATATTTTTAAAGAACGTCAACTTCCGGAGATAACTGATGTTTCGGAGAATATTCTTGAGGTCATTAAAGAGTTTAATTTATTGTTGGGAGACCATAACCGCAAAACAAATTCACTGGCGAAAGATCAAGAAAAAGCTCGGAAAGAATTGCGAAATGCTGATATAGCTCAATTTATGGATACCGTTGCCTATTTCACCGAAACGGCTGCCATTAGTGCCGCAGATCAGGCATGTTCCGAAGCTAAGAAAGAGCTAAAGCCACGGACCGAACAGATTGCCGAATTATCTGAACGTAAACGACAGTTGGAAGCTGAGGCGAAAGACGAAAGCAAAGGCGCGGAATTAGTGAACCAGCACTTGAGCCATTTCTTTGGTCATAATGAATTGAAACTGGTGGCAGAAGGTGAAAGCCCAAATATGTTGTTTAAAATTCAGCGAGATGGTATCAATGCGGCCAATTTGAGCGAAGGTGAATGTAGTTTGATCTCCTTCTGTTATTTTATTGCCAAGATGCAGGACGAACTAAAAGACGAGGTTAATAGTGATAAATTGGTGATCTATATTGATGACCCGATATCGAGTTTGGATAGCAATCATATTTTTTTCATGTTCAGTTTGATCGAAAGCGTGATTGCTGGCCCACGAAAATACGGTCAGTTATTTATCTCTACGCATAACCTTGATTTTCTTAAGTACCTTAAAACACTTACCCATGCAAAGCACAAACCAAATGGTAAACAGGTACCCGATCTAAAATATTTTATTATTGAACGGAAGGGTAAAAGCGCATCTGAATTGAAACCTGCCCCGGTCTACCTGAAAGAGTATGTCACCGAATTTAATTATCTGTTTGCACAGATCTTAAAATGTGCAGAAGGAAAAGAAGAAGAAATTGTAAATAATCATCAATACAGCTTCGGAAACAATATGCGAAAGTTTCTTGAAGCTTACCTTTTTTTCAAGTATCCCAGCCACAAACTTTCAGCAGATGAAAGAATTAACAAGTATTTTGAAACTGATCCGGTAACAAAAATTTTGGTTAAAAGACTTACCCATGAGTTTTCACACATTGGAGGGCAATTTGAAAGGGGAATGGAACCGATAGATGTCGAAGAAATTAGCAAGGTCGCCAACGCTGTGTTAAATAAGATTAAAGCTGATGATCCCGGACAATATGCTTCATTAGTCGAAAGTGTTAGCGACGCTCAACCAGCTAACGTTTGACCTATGGAATATTTTGGTACTTTATATATCGCAGGGATCGCAAAAGATGGAATTGTCGTCGTTTGTGACACGCGTATTAGCGTAACTTTAACCAGCGATGTCGAAAAAGAAAATGTGTTATGCTATTGGGACTATGTTCAAAAAATATACACATTTGGCAATTGTGTAATTGCAGTTGCTGGTAAGCAAGAGTTTGATAATAAAGCGTTTTCGATCAGTTTTTACTTTAATCGTTTTTTCGAGCGGTATTCCGTCGATGAGATGGTGCCCAGCGATTTTTTCCTGAAGTTTTTAAATTTTGTTATGGAAGAGTTTCCACCAGAAAAGCACCCCAATTTATTAATAGAATTAAATACCTTAAGAATGATTTTCTGTAAATATGATAACGGAGAACCATACATTGCTCTTTTCAATAGATCTAAACCACTCGGCGCATGTGTGAATGAGATCGGCTGCTTATGGTCTTCAGATACTATACCCTTGAAAACTTTTGATCTAAATATTAGCAGCAGTTCACTTTCAGAACTATTGATAAAAGTTATCGAAGATGAAGCTAAAATTACCTTGGAAGTTGGCGGGCCAGTAATGTCCATTTTAATTCCAGCCCATGGAGCTATCAAATGGATAAATAATGAACCTACACGCTCTTTAAGGGAATTGCGGTCAGAATATCAAGCAGATTTAGAGGCTGGCGAATATGTTATTCAATTTACGTCCGAGAAAAACAAGGCTATTTATTATGGCCAGACTGAAAAAAAGCCTGATTTATTCTAATCCATAGTCTGATCTATATTTCAATTACATTTAAAAATATGGACTCAACAAAAGATACAAATCATCCATGAAATAGTTCGATGAATTTTTGCTCCCCGCTACCAGAGCAGGAATCGAATCTTCGTAGAATTATTAAAAATCATGGCAATTTGAACCTCAAGCTAATTGGTAGTTTTTTTCGAAAGACTGCCAATTTCGATCAATTCATCCACAAAACGGTGTGGGTTTTGTACCTGTATCCACCCTTTATGGGGCGAAGTCATTTTTGATGATTTTTGCCCCATTTTTCTTGCCCGTAACTCTTTGTTTTTCAGGTATATTACTTCGGCAGCTTCGTTCATTTTTGTGGTTCGATGTACCCCTCCATCGAAGGTCAATTTTTCAGGGTATAACATCCCTACTAGCTATCTTTGACCCTGAATATTCGCATCATCCCATAGTTTATCGAGAATTTCGAGGCATTTTATAGCTGATTCAGCTATAGGTTTGATGTCTAAAAGTGTGGAATTTTGTACCAGGACTTCGTTCAGTTTCGCTTCCAGGCGAGTGACCTTTTCGTTATTCTCTTCTTTGATCTTGCGGAATTCACCCGCTTCCAATTCATCCAGCAGTAGTAAATCTCTGGCTTTATCAGTGCGCGTATTCAGATCATTGATCTGTTGGATGAGCTCCTTTCGTTCCTCTCTAACTGATCGGGTTTGATTGTTATAAGAGTCGGTAACCGTTTCTACAAATAACTCTGAATAGGAGTCAATGTAAAAATTCACATAAAAAAAAAGACCCCTGTTAATCACTCAGGGGTCCCTTATCAAATCTTGTTGTAACTGACCATCAGGTGGTTACAACCCTAAATAAAATACGACTAATTATAAAATCCCTGATATATTATAAAACACGTATTTTCAGTTAGGAGGTATGCATGTCATTTTTTAATTGAGCTCGATGGAAGGCCTTTTTACAGATGTCCGTTCAAGTTCATCCGACAAATGTTCAATACCCGACTTGGCTTTTAATGCCATAAAATAAGCCATGCTCAAAACCAGCGACAAAAACACACTTAGTAAAATAGACACTTTAGCGATGTCTTGAAATGCTTCGACCTTAAAGGCCAGCATCGTTGTGAAAATGGACATGGTAAAACCGATACCTGCGAGTGTGCCCATACCGAAAACCTGTCTCCATTCTACATGATTAGGCAGGCTTGCCATTTTAAGCGCCACAAGTACCCGGCTGAATAAAAATATACCTACAGGCTTGCCGATAACCAAGCCAACTATGATACCCAAGCTTAACGTACTACCAAAAGAACCCATAATGTTGGTTGGCAATAAAATAGCGGTATTAGCCAGCGCAAAAAGTGGCAAT
Organism: Mucilaginibacter sp.; assembly: GCF_039921305.1. Lineage (GTDB taxonomy): Bacteria > Bacteroidota > Bacteroidia > Sphingobacteriales > Sphingobacteriaceae > Mucilaginibacter. Next base: position 121,661 of record NZ_JBDSCA010000012.1, on the reverse strand, counting down.
ATTAAAAAGTTAACATAACTGTGAATGGCTTTTTCTATTTTAGGTAGTGAAGTTACAGGTGTAGCGAAAGCGACAAGTACACCGCATATACTGGCCTCGACACCAGAATTAAATACCACGTACCAAAGTGCAAGCGAGATGAGTATCTGAACAGCACCAAATTTGATCTTGAAATAATTGCAGGCAAATAATGCCAGGTATAATAGCGCACCAATGCCCAAAAAGATCCAGTTGATATGGCCGCCATAAAATAAGGCGATCACAACTATGGCACCAAGGTCATCAATAATGGCGAGTGCCATCAATAATATTTTTAACCCAACAGGTATACGATCGCCCAAAAGGGAAGCTATGCCAACAGAGAAAGCAATATCCGTAGCAGTAGGTATTCCCCAACCTTTGGCATATATGGTATGCGCGTTGAAGGCGACAAAGATCAGTGCGGGCACGATCATTCCGCCCAGTGCTGCTCCAAAGGGCAATACCGCTTTTTTAACCGAAGACAATTCGCCACTGATCAATTCCCGTTTAATTTCCATGCCGGCCATCAGGAAAAAGAAGGCCATCAGGAAATTATTGATCCAACTCAATGAGTTTTCCGGCAGATGAACAGGAAAAGACCCCGACATCCAATGATGGGTCCACAGGGTTTTATAAAACCCTGCAAACGCAGTTGAATTAGCCAAAAATATGGACAATGCCGTACACATGATCAGCATGATGCCTGTGAAGCGGCTGTCGTTAATTAAGATCCGAAGGGGATTGATCGCTCTCTTTAATATCTCTTCCATAACCCTCTTTAATTTAGATATTGAACAAAAAATGACCAGCCGCTAAACGCGGCTGATCAACTATTAACAATCGGGCACTATTTAATCTACATAACCTAATACACCCATTTCAGGCATGTCCAAACCTGCAACTTCATCTGCGGCAGGAACCCTGATCGGTGTGATTTTATTTGATATTTTAAAGAACGTGTACATAACAACGAACACGAATATCACGCATGTTAATGTACCAACGCATTGTGCTCCAAATTGGCTGGCGTCTCCATAAAACAATCCCGTAACATTGCCTTTTACACCATTCCAGCCGTCGCCATAAGTACCATCTGCAAATAAGCCTAATGATAAAACCCCCCAGGCGCCATTAGCACCGTGAACCGCGAATGCGCCAACTGGATCGTCAATTCTAAATTTATACTCGAACAAGTAAATAACAAATACCACTATAGCACCGGCAATAGCACCTATGATAACGGATGATATCGAAGTTACAAAAGCACATGGTGCAGTTATGGCAACTAAACCTGCCAGTAAGCCATTGGCCAACATACCCGGATCAGGTTTTTTGCCTTGCATGTATAAAATGACCAATACAGAAAGTGTACCCGCGGTACCGGCCATCATGGTGTTAACGGCAACGATAGCGATACGGAAATCACCACCGGACAAAGTAGAACCAGGATTGAATCCGAACCAACCAAGCGCCAGGATAAACGTACCTAACAAGGCCATCGGTATATTATGACCAGGAATGGTATTCGGAGTACCGTCAGCATTGAATTTGCCTATACGCGGACCGATAACTAATGCTCCGGCTAATGCCGCCATACCCCCAACCAAATGCACGACTGAAGAGCCTGCAAAATCAACCATACCATGGCCCAGGCCGAAATTGTTACCTAATTGCGATAACCAGCCGCCGCCCCAAACCCAGTTTCCGTATAACGGATATACGAACATGGAGATGAACAGACCGAAGATCAGGAAATTTTTAAATGACCATCTTTCAGCCATCGATCCGGTTGGAATGGTCGCAGTCGTATCCATAAACACCATTTGGAACAAGAATAGCGTGAATACACCCACATCATAAACTTTACTGTTCAAAAAGAAACCCACTGAACCTGCGATACCAAAATCATGACCAAAAAGGTGCACTATGCACTCATGGCTGGTCACGCCCGGTGCCCCGCCTAACGAAGCCATACCCAGCGAGCCGCCGAACATGATAGCGAAACCACAAACCCAAAAGCCAAACATACCCAGGGCATAAACTAGAAAGTTCATCCCCATGGTGTGGGCTACGTTTTTCTTTTGCGTAAATCCGGTTTCTACCAGTGCGAAACCTGCTTGCATAAACATGACCAGAAATCCGGCTACCAATGTCCAGACGATGTTGATCGCGATCTTGTTATGTCCAACAGCGTCGCCTAATTCAGCGGCAGTAGGCGCACCCGGCTTGGCTGCTGTTACGTCACTAATCGTTCCTGTTTTAGCGCCGGTGGCATCCTGGGCGAATGCTCCTGAAGAGTTGACCACCATAAACAATGCAATGAGTACCATACAAATAAAGAGGTACCCGGGGAGTTTCTTTTGTAAAATTTTAAACGTCATGTTGAAAGGTTTGATTTGTTAAGTGAAAAAATATTGAGTTTTTATTGATTTAAGGCAAAATATCGATCAAAAACTAAAAAATCACTTAAAATTAGACGTTCAATAGATGTGATTTTTAGCTAATTTAAATAAATCATATAAAAAACGCAAATTATTAAAACAAAAAATTGACATTTATTTATTTTTTATATTAATTTTAGATTAAAAAGTAGCTTTAATCTATTTTTTAATCTATTAAGTTAAAAAATAGCATTAATACGAATTAAAAATAGCTTACCATCTTGTTCTTATCAATTATATCAGAGAAACTGCATTCTTTTCAAATTAACAAGTCTAATATGGAAATCGTTATCATAAAGATCGTCCTGCTTTTATGTTTAATTATTATCCCGCTGAAGGGCCCGGCAAAACGAAAAGATACCAATAATACCCTGACCGAAAACAGCAAACCAATATCAAGCTACGGTATTAATGAGGACGGTTTCCTGGAGTTAATCAACAAAAATGACACTGTTTGATTATCAGCGGGTAGAAAGTAGCACTCAAGAATCCTTAAGTATCGATGCATTAGTATTTCAAGTTGAAATAGCCTCCGCCTTAAGAACTCATCCCTATTTCCTGTCACTAAAAATATCATGGACAAAATGAATCTTGTTTTCGCACCTGCCTTCAGGTGTAAGGAAGCCGCGCTGTTTTTCGTTACCGCTACAATGGCATCAAAAGGAACTCTAAAACATAAAGATATCCAACACAAATCAAGCAACCATATTAACTAACAATCGTAGATCATCCATAAAATAGTTCGATAAATTTTCGCCCCCCCCCTACTTTCGTAGAAACCACACATTATCATTAAAAATTATAACAAATTAAATGTCTACCTAAGTTTCAATAATTTTTGAAAAACTGCCTATTTCGATCAATTCATCCACAAATTGGTGCGGGTTTTGAACAGTTATCCACCCCTTTTTACGCTACTATAGATAAAAAATCAAACATCTGATAATTAATAAATTAGGTGTTTTACTTCCCTGGTAAAACACCTAAAAGCAATTGTCAACACATTAGCATTAGTGTTTCACACACAATGTACCATTACAAAATGTATAGACTACTCTGCTGGCCTAAACAATGAATTGCGCTTATCCACCAGCGATGAGAAGTCGATATTCAGCGAATTAATTTGTCGCTTCTGTTCATACACTTGGTTTAATTCATTCATAAACTTATCCATTTCCTTAGCTACCGGGTGCAACTGATGGGCTAAATGCAACATTTCTTCAGATTGAAGTTCGCCTTCGCTGATGAGCATGGTAATGCCCAGCATGGAAGAAACGGGTCTGCGCATGACGTGCGAAATGTCAAACAATATCTGCTCGACAGAAGCGATGTAGTCCACCAGGGCAGTAATGTCGCGGGTGGCCCCATACCATATCACCTTGCCCTGCTTGTTTTTTTCAGGAACAGCCTGCAACCAGCGCCACCGAATCATATCATTGACTATAATTCGGTATTGAAAGCTTATCACCGCCTCCGACAGGTACGCTTCTTTCATCTTTTCATGGAAAAGGGTCCGGTCACCTTCATGCCAAACCTCCAGTACTTTATCCGCATCCCGGGAAACCTCCTCCAGATCAGCGGTGTAATTGAAATCCTCCACGCCGCGGTTAACGAAAAGTATGTTGGGTTTGCCGCTTTCTTCTATTTCAAACATATACGTATTACCGGGCACCTGGCTGGTGATCTTTTTGATCAATTGTTCACTTTCCTTGATTTTTTCTTCTGCTTTGATGCGTTCGGAAATATCGGTGTGGGTACCCAGGCTGATATTCGTGATGTTCCCATTTTGGTCGCGCAGTCGCCTGGCACGCGACCAGATCCAAACCCAATCCCCGTTTTGATGCCGCATACGGAAAAAACTTTCATATAATTCCAGGGAGCCCCCTTTTAAAAACTCATCGAAAGCCTTTATCGAACGTTCCCGGTCATCCGGATGGAGTCTATCCATCCAGGTTATTGCCATGGTCTCATCCCAGGCGCCATCCGATCTATCCAGGCCAAGCATGGCAAAATATTGTGCACTGTACCATACCCGGTTAGTATCGAGATCGTATTCCCAAGCGCCGGTATTCGAAACGGTGATAATGGATTTATAGCGTTCCTCACTGGCCCGCAGTTGTTCAAGGGCTTCCTTCTTCTGGGTAATATCCCGGTTGATCGACATATATTGGTACACCTGTCCTTCCTCATTCAAAAACGGAACGATCGTAGTATCTACCCAATACAGGGAGCCATCTTTCGCCTTATTGCAAAATTCCCCCCGATAAGATTTCCCCTCCTGCATGGCGATGCTTAACTCAGTGAAATACTCCGGTGGGTGATAACCCGACCATAGCATACTATGCTGGTTACCTATTAGTTCTTCCCGGCTGTATTTGCTGACCTTACAGAAATTCTCGTTGACAAAAGTGAAGGAGCCGTCCACCGCAGAGATACTCACAATAGAAGAAATATCTAAGGCATACTTATAGTCTTTCAATTCTTTCTCCCTTTCGCTGAGATGATGAACGGTTTGATCCTTCAGGTGTTCCGCGTCTTTCCGCCTGATGATCTCCCGCTGCAAAGTGATCAAACTGCTGCGCAGATGATTAATCGCATAATATTGTAAAACCATGACGGTCCCAAAGGGAATGATGGCGCTGATCCACCGGCTAATCGGATCATGTATAACTACAGGGGCGGGCAAATGACCGGTTACCTCAAGGTAGGCCAGCCCTAAGTCCGCAACTATCGTTAATAAACCAGTCGCCAGCCCACCTCTCCGTCCCAATAAAAATCCGGCGGTGAGTATCACACCTATTTGCGATAAAATTCCCGGTGCAAATATCCCCCCTGCAGAGTAACAGGGAATGGTAATGTATAACCACAGCATAGCGGTAAGCGACCAACTTGCGGTCCGGGTGCGCCCAAAATGATTCAATGTCAAGTTAAAGGCCGCGATAAAAATGGCAATACTCAATAATAGCAGCCACCGTGACCACAATTGGGGGAAATAAAAGAACCCTATTGATACGACTATTCCGGTTACCATCGACCAGATCATGGTCAGTGCATAGACCATATAGCTTTGATAGTTCTTTTCTTTGTCAGGCGGTAGGAATACGTTGTTCATAAAAAGAGACTTAGAATGAATACGGGCATCTGGAGAAAGAGAATCTATCTTGCTTTCAGCTACTCATCAATAAATATACATAAGTCTGTGCTAATTACATTCAGGGATGTGCGCAAGAAAATTAATATCTCTACTATGGACAATATTTTTTGTACTTTAACAACCTTGGGAATCACTTCAAAAACCCCAATTATGCTCTTTTAACAGTCCGTCATATTACTTGATTTTCTTTACAATTCGGCCAATCGCTTCAAATCAGCGATAAATTTTGATGATATTGTACCACTAGGCACCCTTTATGGGGCAAGAGGTTTTCAAACGTCTTTTGCCCCGTTTTTTATCTGCAATATTTATTACCGATACCATAGATAAATTGATTATATAAAGCAGTTCAGATGTTATGCGGCGGCTTTAAATTGATTTTACCCGATCTGTTGAAGAATCAGATCGGTTTTTGTTTGAATAGGGAGGTCTTCCAGAATTTGTAGTACGGGGCAATTAAATTTCTGGATCCAATGCCGATGAACGCTGAGTGTTCGGCCGCTGGCTGTGTCGTTATCGTACCCAGTACACCATGCAATAAATTCATTGTATTGAAGGTTCCGAGCTTGATTACTGAAAATTTCGTTTCCATAACGTTCCAATTCCCTTTCTTTCAAACGTTTGATTCTGATTTCTGCAGGAATATAAAGGAATACAACCAGATCAAAGGCAGAAAGCCAGAAATTATTCCAGTTGGGCAGCGATCCGCCACCAATAACATAGCTATCCAATTTATTGGTGTCACTTTTTACCATGGTATTCCGATGCTGGGGATCACGTCTTATAGTAAATGGCACGGGTGTGTCTTCCCAAAAATAGTTATCACTGTCAAAATATGGAATGTTCAGGTTCATCGCCAAATGTAATCCCTGGGTAGTTGTCCCCGAGCCAGCTGCACCGAAAATATAAATCTTCATTTTTTACTTGAATATTTTAACAGTTGGCAAGCAAGTATTTAAAAACAGCATTTGGAGGCAGATTATTTGTCGTTGTTAAAATTACATTTTATTTTTTGGATGGCCATAGTAGATAAATTTAAAGAGAATTACCCGTTTAGCTAAAAAACGGATTTAGTTACTGATGATCGATTTACACAAGGAGCTTTCAATACAAAATAATCGTTCCCCCTTTAGGGGGTTAGGGGGCTAAACCTTATATTTGCCCATGGTTTCTTCGCAAAGATACGATCAGCGTGGTGTATCCGCATCAAAAGACGATGTGCACCGCGCCATCCAAAAAATAGATAAAGGCATTTTCCCTAAAGCTTTCTGCAAAATCATCCCCGATATTTTAGGTAACGATCCGGAATACTGCAACATTATGCATGCCGACGGTGCCGGTACCAAATCATCCTTAGCTTACACCTACTGGAAAGCAACCGGTGATATTTCAGTATGGCGCGGGATAGCCCAGGATGCCATTATCATGAATCTGGACGATCTGCTTTGCGTTGGCGCGACAGACGGTATTTTATTATCATCAACTATCGGTCGTAATAAAAATCTGATCAATGGCGATGTCATAGCTGCCATCATCAACGGCACCGAAGAAATTTTAGAAGAACTGCGCTCACAAGGCATTGGCATCCACTCAACAGGCGGCGAAACTGCCGACGTTGGCGACCTGGTACGCACCATCATCGTCGATTCAACCGTGACGTGCCGCATGAAACGTGCCGATGTAATATCAAACGACCACATTAAACCCGGCAATGTAATTGTAGGTTTAGCATCATACGGCCAGGCCACTTACGAAACCGAATACAACGGCGGCATGGGCTCAAACGGATTAACATCCGCCCGTCACGATGTATTTAACAAAACCATAGCCAACAGTTACCCCGAAAGCTTTGACCCTGCCGTACCGGCGGATCTGGTATTCTCAGGCTCAAAAAACTTAACGGATCAAATCGATATCGGCAACAACCAAACCGTAACCGCGGGCAAACTGGTACTATCACCAACCCGCACCTACGCGCCGGTAATTAAAGCTATGTTGGATAAATACCGCAGCCAGATGAACGGCATGGTACATTGCAGCGGCGGCGCGCAAACCAAAGTGCTGCACTTTGTAGATAACCTGCACATCATCAAAAACAACCTGTTCCCTACCCCACCGCTATTCAAGTTAATACAGCAAGAATCACAAACCAGTTGGCAAGAAATGTACAAGGTATTCAACATGGGCCACCGCATGGAGCTTTATGTTCCCGAAAGCATCGCTGCCGATCTGATCAAAATATCGCAAAGCTTTGGTATAGATGCGCAGATAATTGGTCGTGTTGAAGCTGCGGATAAAAAGCAGGTGACTATTACATCGGAGTTTGGCGAGTTTGTTTATAATTAATTCGCTCATGCTTTATTCAACAACTTCCGTGTAAACCCGCCAATGGTTAACCCCTGTACTAATATCGAGAATACCACAATGATATAGGTGATCAGTACAAACTCATCCCTGTGCATTTCGGGTGAGAGTGAGAGTGCCAGTGCAACCGACAAGCCGCCCCTTAAACCTCCCCAGGTTAAAATGGCAACAGTGTGCCGTTCAAATTTAATCCTAAATTTCAGGAGCATTATCGGGAAAATTACCGACACCCATCGCGCCAGCAAAACCAACAAAATGCATATACAGCCAATAATAAAAACGGTTGTGTTTATTTTAATGATAAGCATTTCCAGTCCAACCAGTAAAAACAAAATAGCATTTAATATCTCATCAACCAATTCCCAAAACTTACCGAGGTAATCGCGGCTCACGTCCGATAATACCTCGTCTTTAACTTTGTTACCGGTAATAATGCCGGCTACCACCATAGCCAACGGCCCCGATACATGCAGATGGCCGGCAACATAATAACCTCCCATCACAATGGCGAGTGTAATCAAAACCTCTACCTTATAATCATCAATTCCCTTCAAAGCGAAATAGCCAATATAGCCCAGCACAACGCCAAATGCCAATCCACCTACAGCTTCCTGCAGAAACAGTTTGCCAATTCCTACTCCATCAATAGTTGATATACCCGAATGCGCGGCTTCCAATAAAGTAACAAACACCACAACGGCCACACCATCATTAAATAACGATTCGCCTGATATTTTGAGTTCAAGCGATGACGGTATTTTAGCTTGTTTTAAAATCGCCAAAACAGCTATTGGATCGGTTGGCGATATCAAGGCGCCAAAAAGCAAACAATAAATAAGGTCGATCGGCGAATGAAAAAGCTGGAACAAGCCCCAAACCATACCACCAACCAGCGTGGTAGATATCACAATGCCCAGCGTTGATAGCGCCAGCACCGGCCAGGCTTCTTTTTTCAGTTTTGTGGCATCAATATGTATCGCACCGGCAAATAGTAAAAAGCTCAGCATAAAATTCATTAATACATCCCTAAAATCAATAGATGCTGCCAGCCGCATGGCTTTATCCGATAAAAAAGGATGAAATTTGCCCAACACCGCCAATATAATTGACATGCCTAATGATAGCACCATTATGCCGATTGTTGGCGGCCATTTAATAACCCGCAGGTTGATATAGGCGAAAACCGCCGTTAATACGATGGTAATGGTTAATATTTCGCTGACGCTCATGTGCGTTTAAATATCATCAATTAACAGCATTTATTATCATCCTAAGCCGATTTAATTTTAACTTCGGGCGTTTAATATCAACGCCACATGGGTTACAAAAGTTTACAAGCCTGCATTACCGATCTGGAACAACATGGTCATCTCATCCGCATTAAGCAGGAAGTTGATCCCTATCTGGAAATGGCGGCCATCCACCTCCGTGTTTTCGAGAACGAAGGCCCGGCACTGTTATTCGAGAACATTAAAGGCAGTAAATTCCCCGCGGTATCTAACCTTTTCGGGACTTTAGACAGGTCTAAATTCATGTTTCGCGATACACTGGACAAGATCAAAACTTTGGTTGATATTAAAGGCGACCCGATCAAAGCCATCAAGCATCCGTTCCAATATCTAAACGTTGCCGCCACCGCCCTATCGGCCCTGCCTATGAAAACCGGGAAGAATGCACCGATCAATTTTGGCCGCACACAGATTAGCGAGCTTCCGCAGATTGTGAACTGGCCAATGGATGGCGGCCCATTTGTTACCATGCCACAGGTTTATACAGAAGATGCCGATACACCCGGCATCATGAACGCCAACCTTGGTATGTATCGCATCCAGTTAGCTGGTAACGATTATATTCAGAACAAAGAAATAGGATTACATTACCAGTTGCACCGTGGTATAGGCGTACATCAAACTAAAGCCAATGCAAAGGGCCAACCCTTAAAGGTAAGCATCTTTGTAGGCGGCCCACCCTCGCACCCTTTAGCGGCAGTAATGCCCTTACCGGAAGGATTATCCGAAATGACATTCGCCGGAGCATTGGGCAACCGCAGGTTCCGATATTATTATGATGACGAAGGTTTCTGCATCTCTGCTGATGCCGACTTTGTAATAACCGGCACAGTAATGCCACAACAAAACAAACCCGAAGGCCCTTTTGGAGATCACTTGGGTTATTATAGCCTCACTCACCCTTTCCCTTTAATGCAGGTGAACCGGGTATATCACAAAAAGAACCCCATCTGGAGTTTCACCGTAGTGGGCCGTCCGCCACAGGAAGATACCAGCTTTGGCGCCCTTATTCACCAGATCACAGGCTCTGCCATCCCAAAAGAAATTCCCGGACTGCACGAGATTAACGCGGTTGATGCCGCGGGTGTACACCCGCTTTTATTCGCTATTGGCAGCGAACGTTACACGCCATATTTAAGTGGCCGTAAACCGCAGGAGATACTTACTATAGCCAACCACATATTAGGTAGCAACCAATTGAGCCTGGCCAAATACCTGTTCATTTGCGCGCACGAGGATGATCCTTCATTCCATGTTCATGATATAGCCAAATTTATGAAACACATGCTGGAGCGTATCGACTTAACCCGCGATCTGCACTTTTACACCAAAACAACCATCGATACTTTAGATTACAGCGGCAGTGATCTAAATAGCGGCAGTAAAGTGGCAATAGCAGTAGCAGGCGAAGTAAAGCGTGAGCTATGGACGGAGCTACCAGCTATCTTCAGCTTACCACGCCCGTTTCATAATTTCAAAATGGCCCTTCCGGGAATCTTAGCTGTAGAAGCGCCTACCTACATCAGCGAAAGCGAAACCCAAAAACAGGTCGATATTTTAAACGATCACCTAAAAAACGACGATCTAAACAACTTGCCATTAATTATTTTATGCGATGATGCCGGCTTCACCGCTCAAACCATAAACAACCTGGTATGGGTAACCTTTACCCGCAGCAATCCATCGCACGATATATATGGCATTAACAGTTTTACCCAGCATAAACATTGGGGCTGCAAAGGGCCGCTCATTATTGATGCCCGTATAAAACCGCATCATGCGCCGCCGCTGATAAAAGATATTGCTACCGAAGCTAAAGTTGATCAGCTAGGCGCGAAAGGCGGAGTACTGTATGGCATAATTTAATATCAGCCGCGTTTACACTTATCCCAAAACTTACCTCACAAAAAAAGCCTCCCGAAATTTGGGAGGCTTTTATATTGTTATAGTTTGGCTTAGTTAAATATATAACGAACTCCAAACTGAGCTTGCCAACGTGAGAACTGGCTTGAATCGTATTTGTACGAACTGCTAATAGGAACGTTATTAGTAGCATCAAGCAATGGGAAGGTATAAGTAGCTCTACCACCCACAACACCTCTATAATTCAATACTGGTACCGATCCGCTATTACCAAGTATAGCTGTTGAGGCACCGTTAATTGCAGATACTTGAGATAAGCCCCAGTTTTTATCTAAAAAGTTACCTACGTTAATAATGTTAAACTCAAAACGTAACGTGTTTTTGTATTTACCAGATTTAATGAAGATATCTTGGCTAATGTTAAAGTTGTAGTTTTGGAAGTAAGGCAAAATAGCGCCGTTCCTTTCAGCATACTCACCTTTGTGCCTGCTCAAATATGGGTCTTGGTTAATAAAAGCACTTAATTGTGCATATTGCTGAGCTGCGGTACGAGTATCTGCAGCATTTGCAGGTACTAAAACAATGTCGGCAGCAGATGCTGGAATATACATTAAGTCGTTACTAACACCATCAAGGTTTGGATCGCCACTGGTTGTGTAAGATACAGCACCGTTATTAGCGCTCTCCATAGTTATACCAATTGAAGTAGCGAAATTTTTAGCGTACTCTTTACGGTAAGCAATAGAAGCAATGATACGGCTTGGTTGTACAAATGCGCTGTTTGCAAGTACAGCTGTGTTAGGGTCATTAGCTATAAAACGAGTGTTATAGGTTGTGCTTGCTGTTGAACCTGCATCTATAACGGTTTTTGACTGGCTATAAGTATAAGCTACGTTAGCGTACAAACCACTGGTGAAGCTTTTTTGTAACTGAGCAGTAATAAAGTAAGAATATCCCTTGTCAGTGTTCGTCATGTAATATAATCCATTAATACGTGGATTGGTTACTGTAGCTGCTGCTGCGGCGGGAGTTGTATTCGAACTGGTGTATTGTGTAATACCTTCTGGTCCGGCTACTGTTGTGTAAGTGTCAGAAAGCACAAGGTTTTGATATTGGATTGCATTTATATCTTTAGCATAAGCACCTTCCAAAGTTCCAATCATACCGCCTGGTAATTTCTGGTCAATAGCTAAGTTAGTTCTCCATATCTTAGGTAATTTAAGATTTGGATCTGTAATATCTAACTCATAACTGGTGTTAGCTGCAACAGTACCTGTTGGACGATTAGCATCAACATTAGGGTTAAATAACAACTGAGCGTTTTGAGCAGCAGTGTTGCTTGCCGTACCTTTGGTAATTACATAAGAACCAAATAAAACGCCATTATTTGATGCCTGGTTAGATATCCATACAAATGGTACACCACCTGTAAATAAACCACTACCACCACGTAATTGCGTAGATTGATCGCCATTAACATCCCAGTTGAAACCTATACGCGGAGATAATGAAACTCTGCTTGTTGGTAATTTAGCCGGGTCAACATGCATACCTCCCTGGAAAGTAAGAGGCGGAACATTCGGGTTGTCTTGAAGGTTTGTAGGGAATACATTATAATCAGCCCTTAAACCGTAAGTTAATTTTAAGTTATCAGTAACCTGGAATTTATCCTGAACGTAAGCAGCCAAAACCGCTCCTTTTATGCTAGCATACGGAAACGCACCGCCAGGTAAAGCAGAATAACGGAAGCTGTACTGCTGTGCAGGTAAGCCATTTTGAAAATCAGAGAATGAGTTGTATGAATACACACCATTGTACTGGGTAGCAAAACCATTCAGGTAACTTTGTATCTGGTTGTTTGTACCGATGGTGATTTCGTGTTTACCAGCGTAAATGGTGAAATCATCAGAGAATTGCCAGATGTTAGAGCTTAATAAGTTACCTGCTGTAAACTGCTCATAACCAAATGAAGTTGCTACTGCAGTAGGCGTGGTTGTTACTACACCTGTATTGGTAGTTACACCGTTACCTATATCAACCATTGGTATAGCCTGGCCACCTAATGATGCACGGTAATCGCGCAAAGCAGAGTAACCCACTGTAGCCCTGTTTGACATGGTATTGCTCACTTTAGTGTTCAACTCTAAAATACCGATGTTAAAGTTATTGTTGATGCGGTAACCTGCACTTGAGAATGGTAAACTGTTGGTACCGGCAAAACGTGTAGAAGTACCGAAAGCAGTTGATGAACTGCTTGGAGCAGCATCTCTATAAGATTTTAAGTAGAAATACTTAGCACTTAAAGTATTGTTCTTGTTAATGTTCCAGTCTAATTTAGCTGTTAACTTATCACTGTAAGTATCGTAGTTAAAGCTTTCGTAAGCTCCCGGGTCATAAGTATAACCTTTAGATGGGTCTAACAAATAAGTTTTTAATGCATCTAATGACGCAGCTGTAACATTCGATATGTTGTTACCACTTGTACCTCTGTTTGCAACAATGCTGTTAGCCGGCTGGCTTAAACGCTCTTGCTCACCAGATACGAAAATGAATAATTTGTTAGGGATAATTGGGGCACCAATTGATATACCTGTAGTACGATAAGTGAACGGAACAACCGGGATACCTGTAACACCGGCTTGGTAACCTGTTAAGCTTTTGCTACGTGTATAGTTGTAAATAGTACCTTTAACCTCGTTAGTACCCGATTTTACTACTGTATTTACACCGGCACCGGTAAAATTACCCTGACGAACGTCAAAAGGTGCAATATCAACCTGTATCTGGTCGATCGCATCTAACGAAATTGGCTGTGAATTGGTTTGACCGCCTAATGTACCAGACAAACCGAACGAGTTGTTAAACAAAGCTCCGTCAACAGTAATGTTGTTGAAAGTACTTGCCCGGCCACCAAATGATAAACCATTTGCAGAAGGGGTTAGTTTAGTATAATCCTGTAATGAACGGTTAATTGTAGGCAATGCCTCAATTTGAGTACGGGTTACTGTTTCTCTCGCACCTGTACGAGATGAGTTGATAACCTTGCTTGCGCTACTTACAACCTGAATCTCTTTCAGATCGGTTGAATTATCGACTAATTTTACATTTACGGCTTGATCCTGACCAATAGAAAGCGTAACACCTGCTTGTATGTAGTCTTTAAAACCTATAAACGAAATCTTAATTGTATACGGCCCACCTACTCTTAAGTTAGGTAAATTGTAACGGCCATCATTACGGGTTGCAGCTGAATAAACTGTTCCGGTTGGCACATGGGTAACAATAATTGTTGCTCCCGGTAAAGTTGCTCCCTTTGAATCGGCAACAACACCGTGTAATGCTGCCGTAGTAACACCCTGTGCCAGCAAACGTACACTTGCTAACGATGTGGCAACAAACACAAAACATAATAGTAAAAACTTCCTCATACTTGTTTGTTTAGTTAAAAAATGAAAATCAGTAATTGTTGCAAATATAGATAGTAGCAGATTAGCTATTGTTAAGTTAATGTTAACAATAGCTGCATATTTCTCCACATATTTTACAATATGACGAGTTAAACCTTTATTTTATTGAAAAAAAGATAAAGCATTTGCTAAAATGATTCCAAATTCACATTGAACCGAAATGGTTTTTTGGATAAATATTTCAAATTAGCGCCATTTACACAATATTATTCTGTTAAAACCCAAAAACAATAAATATCCCCCTATAAAAATTAAAATCAGATTAAAATTTGAGCGAATAAATTACATCGCTATCATAATCGGGGGTTTTTCATATCCGTGTTTTTATTTAGCTTTGGCCTAAATTGCAAAAACGATAGAATAATATGAATTATGATCTGATTGTTATCGGTAGTGGCCCAGGAGGCTATGTTGCCGCAATAAGAGCATCCCAATTGGGTTTAAAAACCGCCATTATTGAAAAAGAATCTTTGGGCGGCATTTGTTTAAACTGGGGCTGTATCCCAACAAAGGCATTGTTAAAAAGTGCGCAGGTTTTTGAATATGTAAACCACGCTGCCGATTATGGTATCCGCATCCCAACCGCCGGTATAGTTGATTTTGATTCGGTTATCCGCCGCAGCCGTGGCGTTGCCGATGGCATGAGCAAAGGCGTTCAGTTTTTGATGAAGAAGAACAAGATCGACGTGATCATGGGCTTCGGTAAATTAAAGGGAAAAGGTGCAGTTACAGTTAAACTGAATGATGGTACCGATGTTGAACATACAGCTAAACACATTATAGTTGCCACAGGTGGCCGCTCACGCGAATTACCTAACTTAAAACAAGATGGTAAAAAGGTTATAGGTTACCGCCAGGCTATGGTGCTGCCCGAAAAACCCGAATCAATGATTGTTGTAGGGTCAGGGGCTATAGGTATCGAGTTTGCTTACTTCTACAATTCAATAGGTACCAAAGTTACCGTGGTTGAGTTTTTAGATAACGTTGTGCCGTTAGAAGACGAAGACGTTTCAAAACAATTGGCTCGTAGCTTAAAGAAACAAGGTATCAACATCATGACCAGTTCTGTTGTTGAGTCGGTTGATACATCTGGTCCGGGCTGTAAGGTTAGCGTTAAAGCGCCAAATGGCGATATTTTAGTATTGGAGTGCGAAGTAGTATTATCTGCCGTAGGTATTTCTACCAACCTGGAGGGCATTGGTTTGGAAGAAGCCGGTGTTAAAACCGATAAAGGCAAAGTATTAGTTGATGATTATTACAAAACTAATGTTGATGGCATTTACGCCATAGGCGATATTGTAAAAGGCCAGGCATTAGCTCACGTAGCATCTGCCGAAGGTATCACTTGCGTTGAAAAGATCGCCGGTCATCACCCAGAGCCTATCAACTATAACAATATTCCGGGTTGTACTTATTGCTCACCCGAAGTTGCATCGGTAGGTTATACCGAAAAAGCGGCTAAAGAAGCTGGTTACGAAATTAAAGTAGGTAAGTTCCCATTCTCAGCATCAGGTAAAGCAAGTGCTGCCGGTGCTAAAGATGGTTTTGTTAAAGTGATATTCGATGCTAAATATGGCGAGTTCTTAGGCGCTCACATGATAGGCATGAACGTTACCGAAATGATTGCCGAAGTAGTAACCGCCCGCAAGTTGGAAGCAACCGGTATGGAGATCATCAAATCGATACACCCGCACCCAACCATGAGCGAAGCCGTAATGGAAGCCGCCGCTGATGCGTACGGCGAGGTGATACACTTATAGCCCCCCAGCCCCCTAAAGGGGGAGCGAAGGAGCTAATTCAAATAATTTAGAACCCAGTATATTTAATTATAAGCTGGGTTCTTTAGTTTAAACATTAATTTAATTCCCCCTTTAGGGGGTTAGGGGGCTCTATGAAACTCTACAGCATCGAAACCGGCTTTTTTAAATTAGATGGTGGCGCCATGTTTGGTGTGGTACCAAAATCATTATGGCAAAAAACAAACCCGGCCGATGATAAAAACCTGTGCACATGGGCCATGCGTTGCCTGTTGATACAGGATGAGGACCGCCTGATATTGGTTGATAACGGCATAGGCGATAAGCAGGACGAAAAGTTTTTGAGCCATTACCATTTACATGGTGATGATACCCTCCAATCATCATTAGCCAAATACGGCTTTACCAGTGATGATATTACCGATGTATTTTTAACTCACCTCCATTTTGACCATTGCGGCGGCTCTATCATCCGCGAAGGCGATAAACTGGTTCCGGCATTTAAAAACGCTACTTACTGGAGTAATGAGCAACACTGGAACTGGGCTGTATATCCTAACGAACGCGAAAAAGCATCCTTTTTAAAAGAGAACATTTTACCCATTCAAGAGAGCGGCAAACTCAAATTTATTGAGGTTAACGATGGCGTTCAATTCACCCCAAATATTGTAGTGCGCTTTGCCTACGGCCATACCGATGCCATGATGCTTCCGCAGATCTATTATAAGGATAAGACTATCCTTTACATGGCCGATCTGTTACCATCGGTTGGTCATCTGCCCATCCCCTATGTTATGGCTTATGATATGTTCCCCCTCAAAACCATGAGTGAACGCAAGGCCATATTTGGCGAAGCAGTTGAAAAGAACTTCTTCCTGTTTTTAGAGCATGATCCGGTTAACGAATGCTGCACGCTGCAACAAACAGAAAAAGGTATAAGGGTTAAGGATACGTTTAAATTATCGGAGGTATAAAATTTAACCACAGAGTACGCTGAGATCTTCACAGAGCACACAGAGACTTGCAAATCTCAGTGCTCTCTGTGTTTTGCCACTCTGTGCCCTCTGTGGTAAATAAAAATCTACCTCACCATTAACCTAAAAGCCTCTTCCGCCTGTTTGGCTGCTTCAACATCACCTAAATAGGCCCATCTTACGCCAACAGCATATTTCCTGATGGCCTGGGTGATCTGATCGGATGTTACCTGATCAAGCCTAGCCGGTAAGTTCTCAAAATAATTCCAGCCACCCATAACTTCGGCCACACCCAAATTACCCGTAATGGCCGACGAGCTTTGCAGTTTCATATAATTAGATGTTATAAAGCTGCTCTTTATTTGCTCAACCCCTTTTTTATTGATATTTAATCCTTTGATACGATTAAGCTCGCTAACCATCAGTGTAACCGCCTCGTTAACACTGGTAGTGCTAACACTCATTGTAGCATAAGGCATCAGCAAATTAGTAGTTGATGCATCCGGATCGTAAGATAAGTTATGCTGGGTACGCAACACCGAAAACAAAGTACCGCTAAATGCCGATATCCCTAATTTAAAAGGTATATAATCGGCACTGGTCATTACCGGGGCATTTAAAATACCGGCAATATAATTGGTTGCCAGGCTCCTGCCTTCAATAAGGGTATGATTATCGTTCCAGATAGGCGCCGTTAAAACCACAGGTTGATATGGGCTTGCAGGTATGGCGCTAAATGCAGCCTTCACCTTTTCGGCTATCTCTTTTTGGGTTAACTTGCCGGCAATCACAATAAACATCTTGTTTTTGTTCAGCATGGTGCTGTAATAACTTTTCAGGTCGGCAGGTGTAAAGCTGTTAATACTTTCTTCGGTACCATCCGGATCGGTAGCATAAACAGTTCCCGCGAAGGCATTTTTCAATAACAATTGTTGCACATGATTATCCGGACTTGACTCCGACTGCTTAACCGCCGATGCAAACGTATTTTTAAGCAATTGCACTTCGTTAGGGTCAAATATGGGGTTGTTAATGGCCTCGGCAAGTAGCTCCCAACCTTTATCAAAATACTTTGATATACAGCTCATTTCAATATCGCTAAAATCGTATTCGGCGGCGGCGCCAAAGTCAATATTGTAATAATCGGCAATATCTTTAAAATCGTTAGCGGCATGTTTGGTAGTGCCACATTGTAGCAGGGAGCCCAATGTCATGCGTTCTATACCAGCCTGTTTAGCCGGGTAATTATTAACCCCACCTCTGAAGTAAACCCGCACGCTTACCATGTTTTTTACCGTAGGTTTAAATATTACCTTAATGCCATTCACATCAAACGATGTGGTTGGCGCTTGCGCAAACAATGTAACTATACAGGTAACCGAAAATATAATGGTTAAAAAAATGCGTTTCATAATTGCTTATTGTTGGGCAGTAAAAAATTGTTCGGGTTTCATTGAGGCTCGCATGGCTGGTGTAACCATCAAACCCGCGCAGTAAGGTTTGCCTTTAATATATTTATCTACATACCGCTTTAAATCGGCCCGGGTTACCTTTTTCAAATTATCGTTATAAGTGGTAAAATAATCAACAGAAGCAGATGCCCACCAAAACGATAGCACCTGCACAAAATCCGAAGTTACCTCCTGCTCTTGTTGCTGCTTGATCTCCAACTTGCGCTTGGCTGTTTCTATCTGATCGTCGGTAACATAATCCGGACTGTCAAACAATGCTATTTGCCTTTTAACCTCGGCCATACATTCTTTTACTTTATCAGGATTTGGTATCACGATAAGCGATATAGGGCCAACATGCTGTAAGGTTAAATAGCCGATATTAACTTGTAAGGCCAGGCCCGATTGTGTTAAGGCTTTGGTTAGTTTAGATGCGTTTTGATTTAAGATGAACGAAAAAACATCGGCCGCGTAGGTTGCCGGGATATCTGTACGGGTATCTGGCCCCAGCCAGTTGATATCAATAATAGGCACCCTGGTGATATTCGATTCTACAATAAAATAATCTGTTTTTGTAAGCGGCTTGAACTCCGGCAGGGGCCATTTTTTAAAAGGATCAAATGGTGATGGCTCCCAGTTGCCATAAATATTTTCGGCTTGCCTGAAAACGTCGTCGTGCTTCACATCCCCGGCAACGGTTAACAACGAATTATTAGGATAGTAGTACTTATTTTTGATAGAATCCATCATAGCCGGTGTAGCCGAACGAATCACATTGTGGTTCCCGATCACATTTTTCCGGCTATACAGATCGCCCCACAAATGGTGCGACATGGCATCGTTCAAAGCATAAAACGGACTTGATTCGTTCCGTTGAAACTCACCATCAACCACAATGTTTTCCCGCTGCATCTCAGCCGCATCAAACTTAGGGAACCGTATGGCCGAATTCATAAACCTCAAGCCATCCTTCAAATTCTTTTTCGGTAAGGTGAAATAGTACTTTACATTTTCTTCGGTGGTATTACCATTAAACTCCATACCCAGGTTGGTAACCCTATCCATAAAAGCTTCCTGACTTGGGTAATCTTTATTGGCCTTAAAAAACATATGCTCGTACAGGTGGCTCAAACCGTTAAACTCCGGCGTTTCTGTATACGATCCATTTTTGCAGGTAATTACAATAGTGGCCAGCGGCACGCTGTTATCCTCAACCACCAAAACATCGAGCCCGTTGGCCAGCTTTTTAAAAAATATATTTTCGGGGAGCTTATTTTGAGCATATAACGTATTCAATACCAGGCAAAAGCAAACTAAGGCATACAATTTTTTGATCATATCAGGTAAATATCTATTGGCTAAATATATAAAAACGGTAATATAAATAGACTATTATCCATTGTAATAAAACTGTTCTAAATTGGCTTATGGCAAACTATTGCTCTAAATTAATTGCTATTTTAGCCAATATTCCTGTTATATGTCAGTACTACTGTTAACCCTCATTATCCTCATCGGCGCGTATGTTGCTGGTTTGGTTGGGTCGTTAACGGGCTTAGGCGGTGGTGTTGTTATCATCCCGCTACTTACTATTCTGCTTCATATTGACATTCATTATGCCATTGGCGCGTCGCTGGTATCGGTAATAGCAACATCGTCAGGTTCGGCGGCAGCCTATGTTAAAGAGGGCATTACCAATATGCGTTTAGGCATGTTTTTAGAAATAGCCACCACAAGTGGTGCCATAGCGGGCGCAATTATTGCTAAATTTTTACCCGTTAATTATATAGCCATACTATTTGGCCTGGTGTTGATCTTTTCGGCGCTTATGTCGCTTCGTAAAAAAGTAGAACGTATTCAATTGCATAAAAGCGCCCTTGCACAAAAACTAAAGCTCAACAGCAGTTATCCATCGGGTGACCAAACTATTGAATATGGCGTAAATAACGTAGGTGGCGGTTTTTTAATGATGGCTTTCGCCGGAATTATGTCGGGCTTGTTGGGTATTGGCTCCGGAGCGTTAAAGGTTATAGCGATGGATGGTGTAATGGGAATCCCGTTCAAGGTATCAACCACTACCAGTAACTTTATGATAGGTGTTACAGCCGCGGCCAGCGCGGTGGTTTACCTGCAACGCGGTTATATTGACCCGGGTTTAGCTATGCCTGTAGTTATAGGTGTTTTATTAGGCGCCTTTACGGGATCAAAAATTTTGGTTCATTCACAATCCAATAAGTTACGTTACTTTTTCGCTATCATAGTTGCCTTTTTAGCGGTTCAAATGATTTACAAAGGCATAACCGGCGGCTTATGAAAAACACAAAGCGCATAACTGATAAAGATATTGAACAACTACTCGGTTCGGTATTGCGCTGGGGTGTGCTGTTATCTATGGTAGTGGTAATTTGGGGCGGCACAGTTTACCTGTACCGCCACGGCCATGATGTAAGCGACTATGCCACCTTCAAAACCCAGCCTAATTTTACCATACAACTCAAAGCCATCATCGGCGGTATATTTGACCTCAGAGGGCGGGCTATTATACAATTCGGCATCATCCTGCTTATTGCTACGCCCATAGCCCGGGTGTTATTATCTGCCATTAGCTTCGCCGCCGAAAAGGATTATCTGTACGTTGGCATAGCCGTAATTGTGCTATCCGTTATCACTATAAGTATGCTTGGCGGCTTTGGTGGATAAGTTTTTAAGTTGTCGTATCAAATCATTTACACCCTTTTATCCTACTAAATAAACTACTGATTATTAATATCTTAATAATTAAAAACGCGTTTATTAAAGGCTATTTTTGACCCTTACCTCATCTTTTAATGACACTTTTAACACTTTTTTAACAGACTATGGCATCATTAATGTAACTATCCCTGCATTGGCAACCTAAACTTTATAATGCCAACACAATTCATTTTAAAACTAAAATTGAAGAAAATGAAGAAGCTGATGATATTTTTAAGCATGATTATGCTGGTAGACCGAACGTACGCCCAAAAGAAATACTATCTTGATCCGGTAGCTATAGATAACTCTGTAACCGTATCACTACCTAAGGAATTTACTAAAACCAATGTTAACGGACAGGAAAGTTTTGCAGCAAACGGCCAATACGGAACCATGTTCGTTATCCGTTCAATGAACCCGGCCACCGCTAAGGATGTAAAAAATGCCGATGGCTTAGATAAGGTTTTTAAAGAATATGTTAAAAAGGTACAAAACTCATCGGGTAAGGGTGTGATACTTGAGGACCATGATGTTACTATGGGGAAACTTACCGCCCGAGATTTTACTTTGCAAACTGATACCGGTAGTGGTGTACAATCCCGTCATTTCCGTTTGATCTACACTAAAAACATCACTTATACTTTTGAGTATTTATATGATGATGTAAGTAAAGACATTGCCGCCGGAGAAATGAACGCGTTTTTTAGTTCAATTAAAACCGATGCGGATATGGATCATACCGATCAATACGTGGTTAGTACACAAAGCGATCATTCGATATTTACCAAGATCATCTTCTTCGGTTTGATACCCTTAGCGTTGATCATTGGGATAGTTATCTACTTCAAAAGAAGAGATGACACCATGACCCTGACTTAATCAGCGGGTTTTAATTAAGCCCATGCTCCATTTAGGTGAACCCAGAAAAACTTTATTGTCTATCCAGGTGATCCAGAAAACGGTTATAAATACACCAATTGCGGAGCCTCCAACAACATCCTCAAAAAAATGTTCGCTGAGGTACATGCGCGAGTAGCCTACCAAAACCGCCATAATAAAGAATAATAACCCCCAGGCCTTTCTGGGGGTTATGTATGTTAATACCACGGCAGCAGTAAATGCCGAGGTTGTATGCCCCGATGGAAAACTCATTGTTTCCAGCATCTCCACCCCTTTTATTAAATATATTTTGCTGTACTGTGCCTTAAAAAATATAACCGGGCGCTGTGTGGCAACAATATGTTTCATTACCTGCGCGATAATGGATGTGAGGATAAAACTTGTTCCTAATAAAAAGCCTTTGCGATAACTGTATAATAGTAACCCCAACGTAATGGCTACACAAACGCCGCCATCGCCCATGTTTGTCCACAATGCAAAAAATGTATCACCATAGGCAAAATGCCAGCTATTAAAGTTGAAATAGATTTGTTCTTTAGTAAAAACCGCGGCAATAATTAAGCAAGCAGCCAAAACGATAAGGTATGGAATAAACAAAAAATTGATCTGTTTTAAAACATCGGTAATACTCCTTTTCATGGGCGCAAGTTAAATAGATAAGCTTATTTATTCAATGCAAAAAAAACGTTATGTTTGGATTTAGCTTAATTTTAAATATGTCGGGCAATATATTTCGTAAAAAGTCGGTAGCAAGAATTTTGTCCGATGTAGCAAGCGGTTTCAGCGATGTTGAAAGCGGCTCGGCATCCCATTTAAAAAAAGAACTCAACGTTAAAGACCTAACCCTGATGGGGATAGCCGCCGTTGTTGGCGCAGGCATATTTTCAACCATAGGCACAGCAGCCTTTAATGGTGGTCCGGGTGTATCTATCTTATTTGTACTAACAGCAATTACCTGCGGATTTTCGGCCCTTTGCTATGCCGAATTCGCTTCACGTATACCTGTATCCGGCAGTGCCTATACCTATGCCTATGCCTCATTTGGTGAACTGATCGCCTGGATCATCGGTTGGGATCTACTAATGGAATACGCCATTGGCAACATTGCCGTAGCCATATCATGGAGCGAATATTTTGTAAACCTGCTCGAAGGTTTCCATATCCACTTTCCACCCTATTTAACTATGGATTACGTATCTGCTTATCGCGCCAAAGCAACCATTGCCGAATTAACCGCGAGCGGCCACATAGCAGACATTACCGACAGGCTGAAAACAGAAGCCGTGGCTTGGGCCGATGCACCGGGTATTGGTAATTTAAAACTCATAGCCAATATACCTGCCTTAGCCATTGTATTTGCCATTACTTATTTGGTTTATATTGGTATCCGCGAAACTAAAAAAGCTACCAATGCTATGGTGATATTAAAAGTTGCCGTGGTTATCTTTGTAATAGTAGCAGGTTTCTTTTACGTATCCCCAGCCAACTGGCATCCCTTTTTACCTAATGGTTTTGGTGGTGTGATGAAAGGTGTTTCGGGCGTATTCTTCGCCTACATTGGTTTTGATGCGATATCGACCACTGCCGAAGAATGTGAAAATCCGCAGCGCGATCTGCCCCGTGGGATGATCTATTCACTCATTATATGTACCGTTCTGTACATCCTGATAGCCCTGGTATTAACCGGCATGGTAAATTATAAAGACCTGCAAGTTGGCGATCCGTTGGCGTTTGTTTTCAAAAAAGTTGGATTAGAAAACATCAGCTATATTATTTCTATCAGCGCGGTTATTGCTACGGCAAGTGTGCTATTGATCTTCCAACTGGGCCAGCCCCGCATCTGGATGAGTATGAGCCGTGATGGCTTATTGCCAAAAGCTTTTTCACGGATTCATCCTAAATACAACACACCATCATTCGCAACCATTGTAACAGGCTTTGTAGTTGCTATACCGGCCCTGTTTATGAATTTAACCGAAGTTACCGACCTAACCAGCATTGGCACCCTATTCGCCTTTGTTTTGGTTTGCGGTGGCGTATTATTATTACCCCGCGAAGAAGCACAAAAAGGTCGTTTTCACCTACCCTACTTCAACTCTAAATTTATTGCTCCCGTTATATTCTTATTAGGTTGTGTGTTATTTTATAAAAACTTTATGGGCCTGTTTGACTACAGCGGCGGCTGGGATGTTTATAAAGACAAGCTCCCTTACTTTGTGTTTGTAGTACTGGCGGCAGCATTAACGATAGCTGCTTTTGTAAAAAATCTATCCTTAATACCGGTAATGGGCTTGTTAAGCTGTCTTTACCTAATGACTGAATTAGGTTATACCAATTGGCTACGCTTTTTAATATGGCTGGTTATTGGCCTGGTTATTTACTTTACTTACGGGCATAAGAACAGTGTGCTTGCTAAAGAAGAAGCCGCCGCTTAACACTACAACAAACCATAACACTCACCCACGCGTCATTGCGGGGTACGAAGCAAATCCCCGATTAGCAAAGCTACTATTATACAAATTCGCCTTATACAGTTAGGAATTGTTTCCGTACCCCGCAATGTGATGCTAACACGTTAAAACAAAAAGAGCCGAAAGTAAAACTCCCGGCTCTTGATTATGCATCTTGATTGCAGATTCTTCTTACGAAGTATGTCGAACCCGTCTCTTTAATTCCACCGAATCGGGATCAGCTAACAGCAACGGCACTTTTTCAACCGTTACAAAGCTCAGGTCTAAACCAAAACTGCGCTCTTCGGATAAGCTGGCTTTTTTGAGGATAAAGTAATAATTCATGATCGACTTTTCGTAAAGCGACAGGTTGTGTGAGCGCGATAAGATCTTCTCCAAAACAATGAAGCGGAAATCGCCCACTATTTTGTGTTTGTTTAACGAGCTATAACGACTAGTAATATCCACCTCACCATTTTTAACCAAGTCTTCAACCACCTTGCGGAACAAAATGTTCACACCCTGATCAACCCTGAAACCGAGTTTAAAATCAACACGGATCAATTTATTCGGGATCAAAAAGTTCACATCATACTCGCGTACGTGGGGTTCGTCCATTACGTTAACGTGAACCAGCCAGTACACATCGGCACGTTTCGGTTGCTTTTGCAGAATGGAGTAAATGATCTTCGATTCTATTTCCGAATCAAAGTTAGCACTGGTTAGATACACCAGTTGCGATGCATATTTGGGGACCGATTCATCTTCGCTCAACTCTTTCAAAATCGGGAAGTAATCGCTGATTTCGATAAATTTAACATAGCGGTTCCTGATCTTACGGGCCGTATGCCAGCTCCACATGATAGAGAACAGTATGGCGCCAACCGTTAAAGTAAACCAACCACCGTGTAAAAATTTAGCCATGTTACTTGCTAAAAACGTACCCTCGATAGAAATGTACACCGCTAAAAATATCCATATGATATACTTGGGGATGTTTTTAGCCTTCAGAAATTTGGATACCAGAATGGTGGTCATTAACATGGCAATAGTGATACTTAAGCCATAGGCGGCTTCCATTCTATTCGAATGTTCAAATACAGCTACCACAACCAAACAACCGGCCCAAAGCAACCAGTTAACGCTGGGCACATATAATTGCCCACGCTCGTTTGATGGATAAATAATTTTCAGCTTAGGCCAAAGGTTTAAACGCACCGCTTCCGCGATAAGCGTGAACGAACCCGATATTAAGGCCTGGCTGGCAATAACCGCCGCAACGGTAGCTATACCTATTCCATAGATCAGAAACCACGTAGGCATGATCTGGAAGAAAGGGTTAATGTGTATTTCTTTGGTGCCCTCCATGTGAGTAAGCAGCTTTCCTTCGTTTAAAACCAGCCATGCACCCTGGCCCAGGTAGTTTAATACCAAACAGGTTTTAACATACACCCAGCTCACCTGGATATTCGGACGCCCGCAATGGCCCAGATCTGAATATAAGGCCTCGGCACCTGTTGTACATAAAAACACTGCACCTAAAATAATAAAGGCGTTCGGGTCGGTAGCCAACAAATGGATTGCGTAATACGGATTAAGCGCCATAATGATAGATGGCACATGTACTATCTGGATAACACCTAAAACGCCCATCATAGAAAACCAGATAAACATGATAGGCCCGAAACCCTTACCCACGAAGTTGGTACCAAACCTTTGTATCAAAAACAAAAAGGTAATAATAGCTACTACAATATATGTTGTGGGCAAATGCGGATAGAGGATATCAAGCCCCTCGATGGCTGATGAAACCGTAATGGGCGGTGTAATAATACCATCGGCCAGCAAAGCGCAGCCGCCTATTACCGCCGGAACGAGGAGCCACTTGGCCCTTCGGCGTACTAAGGAAAACAGTGAGAAAATCCCCCCCTCACCTTTGTTATCTGCCCTGAGCGTGATAACAACATATTTTAAGGTGGTTTGTAAAGTTAGTGTCCAGAATATGAGCGAGATACCGCCGAATATCAGATCGGCGTTGATAACCTCTTTACCTACAAGCGCGGTAAACACGTATAGTGGTGATGTACCGATATCACCGTATATGATACCTAAGCTGATCAGGACCCCCGCAGCCGACAGCTTACTGAAATTATTGTGCGACATTTATTATAGAAAATAATATTATACTAAACTATTTAAACACTTTTACGTATACTCTTTATACGGCAAGCTTTCATTTCAATGTTAAATAATGTTAAATTGAAAGCGGCCAACTAATAATAATAATTCTAAACAAGTTTTATTTATACTTTTGCAACCAGTACTAACCGAATTTGATGAGACATTTCTACCTGTTTGTATGTTCATTTTTTATGCTGATCACTACCGTGGCCAGTCTGAATTATGCCCTTGCAGATGGTAAAAATCCACGAAAATCCGACACGACGAAATTAGTCAAAGTATTTACAAATAAAAACGATAAATCCTACCTCAAAAATGGGATTAAAATACCACTTCCGGCGCTTAAAGCGGGTATTACCATTTACGGCAGTAACAGTACCCTCAACAGAAACTCGCTCAATAAGTTTGACCAGGATAAACTATTAAGCAATGTGCAGGTTTTCCCTAACCCGATTACCGACCAGATCAACCTGCGTTATTATGTGGCCAAAAACAGCAATGTGAGCATAAAAATAATGGATGTGCTGGGTAACGAGGTGATCACGCTCTTCTCGCAGCGGGTTGATCCGGGTGAGCAAAAGTTCACATTTAACTTAAACAATAAGTTATCAAGCGGCTTTTACTTTATCAGAATGATGGTGGGTACCGAAGCTGTGATGAAAAGAATATCAATATTGTAATAAACATTTTGTACAAAGCCCCGTTCTTAACTAAGAGCGGGCTTTTATTTTTTTAGCTTTGGCTCATAAATTTCTGCAAAATAGATGAAGATAATAGCCATAGGCCGCAATTACGCGGAGCATGCCAAAGAATTAAACAACCCCGTGCCCAGCGTACCCGTAATTTTTATGAAACCGGATACCGCGCTGCTAAAAGATAACAAACCATTTTACCACCCGGAATTTTCACAGGATGTACATCACGAGTTAGAAATTGTACTGAAAATATGCAAGGAAGGTAAAAGCATTAACGAAAAATTTGCTGCCGCTTACTATGATGAGATCGCTTTGGGGATTGATTTTACTGCCCGTGATATTCAAACCCGCCATAAAGAGAAGGGCCTGCCCTGGGAACTGGCCAAGGCGTTTGATAATTCGGCCCCGGTTAGTAATTTTGCGCCTAAATCTAAATTTGCTGACTTATACGATCTGAATTTCCATTTGGATATTAATGGCGCTGTCCGTCAGCAAGGCAGTACAAAGGATCTATTATTCTCGTTCGAAAAGATCATCGCTTTTGTATCGGGATACATCACCTTGAAAAAGGGTGATCTGATCTTTACCGGAACTCCACCGGGCGTATCCAAAGTTGCCATAGGCGACCGATTGGAAGGTTATTTAGAAAATGAAAAACTTTTAGACTTTTATATTAAGTGACGATAAAAAAAGCCATTGCCTGCTTCTCTTTTGCTTTTGTGGGATTAACATTCAGGGCACAATCCCAGGATGTTGTTCAAACCCACACCTATCCGCAAGACGTTTTCCGCTATCCGCTTGATCTTCCGCCTACTACGGCTGGCTCGTTTGGTGAGTTACGCTCTAACCACTTCCATTCGGGGTTAGATTTTAAAACCAACCAGCGCACCGGTTATCCCGTTCACGCGGTTTATGAGGGCTATGTATCACGCTTAAGGATACAATACGGGGGCTTTGGCCGCGCGGTTTACATTACACATCCAAACGGATTCACTTCGGTTTATGGGCATTTAGATCACTTAACACCGGCTCTTGCTAAAATTGTACATGATTATCAGTACGAGCACCATACCTGGGAGGCTGATATTACCTTATTGCCTTTAACACAACACGTGAGCAAAGGCGAGGTATTCGCGTGGTCGGGTAACGCGGGAGCATCCGCGGGGCCACATGTGCATTTTGAATTGAGGGATGCCGCTACCGAGCAAACCATTAACCCGCAATTGTTTGGTTTAACCATTCCGGATAAGGTGCCACCATCTATAACCGGGATATACGCTTATCATTTAAACGGATTACCATTCAGTGAAAAAACACCTAAAGATTTTTACTTAGTAACTGGTGTTGGCGACAGCTATCATTTGGTAAAATCATCTACAATTACCCTTAGCGGTGAATGCGGGTTCGGAATTATGGCGATAGACAGGAACAGCACATCAATGAATAAGAATGGCGCCTATTCTATCCAATTAAAGGTTGATGGTAAGTTGATCTATACCTTCGCGGTTGAGCGTTTCGCCTTTGATCAAACGCATGCCATTAACGCGCATATTGATTTCCCGGCGTATTTGACTACCGGCCGCGAGATACAGAAAAGCTTTATTTTACCAGGAAACAAAATATCGGTGTATCCGCAATCTGTAAACCGGGGTATTGTTACTTTTAACGATGATGCGGTACACGATATTGAATATATCGTGAAGGATGTTGCGGGTAACACATCAACATTAAAATTCAGGGTAAAATCAAAACCTGTCCCAGAGAATACATTGAACGAAAAGCCACCGGGTGTGTTATTCAAGTATGATCAGCATAATGATTTTAGCTTTGATAAGGTAAGGGTGATCATCCCGCAAGGTAACTTATACGATGATCTGTATTTTAATTATGCTGTTTTATCGCACAAATCGGGGGCTTACTCAACTACCTATCGTATTCATAACCACTTTACGCCAGTTCACGATAGTTTTGAGCTTTGGATTAAGCCTGATAGCACCATTGGCGCACTGGCAAACAAGGCGGTGATTGTAAGTTCGGAGCGTGGCTCGGAAGGTGGCATTTATGAGAATGGCTATATTAAAGCGCATTGCAGGGCATTTGGCGATTTTTATGTAAGGATAGATACCGTGCCGCCGGTAATTACACCGATCAACATCAGCGAGGGCAAAAGCATGACTGCATCGCGAACGATATCGTTTAAAATGAACGATAATCTATCGGGCATTAAATCATACAATGGAACTATTGACGGGCATTGGGTTTTGATGGAGTTGGATTATAAAACCAAAGTTTTAAGCTTTACATTTGATGAGAGTATCAAACCCGGCAAACATGTGTTCAATTTAACTGTTGCCGACAATAAAGATAACGTATCACAATTTACTGCTAATTTTTACCGATAATATGGCAACACTAAAAGAAGGCGACAAAGCCCCCGATTTTACCGCGAAAAACCAAAATGGCGAAACTACTTCATTATCCGATTTTTTGGGTAAGAGTGTGATATTGTACTTTTATCCAAAAGATGATACCCCGGGCTGTACCGCCGAAGCCTGTGATTTTAGGGATAACTATCAATCGCTGTTATCACAAGGTTTCCAGGTTATTGGTGTGAGCACCGACGATGAAAAATCGCACAAAAAGTTTGAGAGCAAGTACAGCCTGCCTTTCCCGCTGATCGCTGATCACGAAAAAAACATTGTTGAAGACTACGGCGTTTGGGTAGAGAAAAACATGTACGGCAAAACCTATATGGGTACTGCCAGAACTACATTCTTAATTGGGCCTGATGGTTTGATCAAACATGTTATTAGCAAGGTGGATACCAAAAACTCGTCGCAGCAGATATTGGATCTGTTGGGATAATGATTGATAGATTGATGACTGAAGGATTGAATATATTGATTGGCTTATTACTCACTCAATCCTTCAGTCATTCAATCATTTTAAAATCAGCACAAAGGTACCGCCAATAATCATGGCTGCCCCTACGCCTGTTTTCCAGGTGAGTGATTCGCCCAGGAACAATACTGAAAGTAAGATAGCTAAAGCCACACTCAGTTTATCTATCGGCGCTACTTGTGATACCTTACCCAATTGCAGGGCCTTAAAATAAAATATCCACGATAAGCCCGTGGCACATCCCGAAAGGATCAGAAAAATCCAGTTTTGTTTATTGAGGTTACCTATGGCATGCTCGCCACCCTTAAACAAAACTATGGCCCAGGCTAAAAGCACAATAACTACCGTTCGGATAGCGGTTGCCAGATCAGTATCTACCCCTTTGATACCGATCTTAGCAAAAATGGCAACCAGTGCCGCAAAAAAGGCTGAAAGTAAAGCGTATATCCACCACATAATTTTTAATGATTGAAGTTTGAAGGGTTGAATGACTGAATAATTATACCATTTATTATGGTATTTGTTTGCATTTAACAATGCAATTTTAGCTATATAAACTGTTAAAAATCTGTGTAATCATCAAATCAGTGGTCGAAACATTCAATCCTTCTCTCATTCAATCCTTCAATCATTATTTATTATATTTGCCTTTGAAACACAATGCTCTAATTAGCGTTTAAACAAAAAACTAATAGCCCATACATGTCTACTCAGGTTGAAGATACAGTTATACTGGAGAAATTCCAGGATGAAAAAACCAGGAACGAGGCATTTAACCTGTTACTGAAAAAATACCAGCAAAAAATTTACTGGCACATCCGCCGCATGGTTGTAAATCATGATGATGCCGACGATCTGGTTCAGGATGTTCTTGTAAAAGTTTGGAAGAGCCTGCCCAGCTTTCGCGCCGATGCGCAACTATACACCTGGATGTATCGTATTGCTACAAACGAGTGTATCACCTTTTTAAATCGCAAAAAGTTAAAGAATAACGTTCCGTTGGATGATGTATCCAACGAATTGGCAGAATCGTTAGCCGACTCGACTTACTTTGATGGCGATAAGGCGATGTTGAAGCTCCAAAAAGCCTTATTAACCTTACCCGAAAAACAAAAGCTGGTTTTTAACATGAAATATTATGATGAAATGAAATACGAAGAGATGAGCGAAGTGCTTGGAACAAGCGTTGGAGCACTCAAATCGTCGTTTCATTTGGCTGTGAAAAAAATTGAAGCATTTTTATTGGCAGAAGATTGATTTAGATTAAACCTTTTGCCAAAAAAAACATCTATACCCTAGTAATGAGTAACGAAAGAGAAAATAAAGAATGGTTAAATGAGTATCCGGCGCTAAGCAAGGTTAGTCCTGCAAACGCGTTTACGGTGCCTGATAACTATTTTGAAGAGATGGAGGGCAGGATTATGGATGAAATTCGATTACTAAAATTTAAGGAAACCAATCCGCAGGATGGTTTTAAAATACCTGAAAACTACTTTGACGATCTAACCCAAAACATTCAAAGCCGTATAGCTATTGAAGAGATTTTGAGCACGGATAAAGGTTTCAAAGTGCCTGAGAATTATTTTGACGAGCTAACCAATAATATTCAAAGCCGGGTGGCTATTGATGAGTTATTGAATACAGATAAAGGATTTACTGTTCCTGAAAACTACTTTGAAGATCTGTCACAAAATATTGAAGCCCGTATTGCTGTTGATAAATTGATCAATGCCGAGGAGGGCTTTATTGTTCCTGAAAATTATTTTGAAGAATTAGAGGCTCGTATTTTACAAAAAACAGTAGGTATACTGGCACCAGCCCAACAAAATAAACCTATTGTACGCAAACTTTGGAGTAGAGATGTATTTAAGTACGCCGCAGCCGCTTGTTTAACTGTATTTGTTGGAGCCGCAGTTTTGATGAGCGAATTTAATGACGCTGCTATTCATAACCGTTCAGATCTGCACAGGGCTTTGTCTAAGGTATCAAAAAGTGATCTGCAGGATTACCTTGAATTAAGTGGTGACTCACCTACCTTAATGGAGAATGACGATCCCAATAACATACCGGCAACCGATACCGGCAACGAAACAATGAATTAAAATAACCATATTTACGGTTATAGAATATATTATAATGCGACATTTATCTGTTATAGTCTTACTTTTTATTTGTCTGGCGGCTTACGGCCAAGCAGATGCTACCACCTTGCGCGATGATCAGAAGCAGCAACAAGACCGCAAAGATCAAAAGATGGAACGCAGGGGAGGTAAAGGAAACAAATCTCCGGATGGATTAAACCGCATCAGACTCATCAGAACAGCTTATATTACCAAAAGACTTGAGTTAACACCTGCGCAAGCAGAAAAATTTTGGCCACTATATAACAAATACCAGGAAGAAATGGCCGCTGTTCAAAAACAGATCAGGCAGAACAACTCGCCTTCGCAAACTAACGGTAAGGACCAGGTATTAAATGAACTGGCTTTAGACGAAAAGAAGACGAATATCAAAAAATTTTACACCAACGAGTTTTTAAAGATATTACCTTTTGAAAAGGTAAGTTTGATATACAAAAGCGAAAAAGATTTTATGGACGAGGTGATCAAAAAAATGCGCGAACAAAAAAGCGAAGCCAATAATTGATCAATAGTATTGATATAAGCGAAGGCTTTCGGGTAATTCCGGAAGCCTTTGTTATTTTTGCGGCATGATAACCTTGAGGCAACTTTTTTTAAACCACAATGCGCAAACCACACACTTCCCATTATTATTGGAGTTTGAGCGCGCCAAGGGTGTTTATTTATACGATAAGGAAAACAAGCCCTATCTTGACCTGATCTCTGGTATCGGCGTAAGCAATATTGGGCACTCCCACCCCAAAGTTATTAACGCCATAAAAGAACAGGCCGAAAAATACATGCACCTGATGGTTTACGGTGAGTATGTACAGGCTCCACAGGTTAAATTTGCCGAGAAGCTGGCATCGTTACTGCCTTCGCAACTGCAATCAACCTACTTTGTTAATTCGGGTGCCGAGGCTGTTGAGGGAGCATTAAAACTGGCAAAGCGTTATACCGGCCGCGCAAATATTATCGCTTGTAAAAACTCGTACCATGGCAGCACGCACGGCGCTTTAAGTGTAATGGGTAACGAAGAGTATAAGCAAGCCTACCGCCCTTTACTGCCCGGAATACAATTTATTGAATTTAATAACCCGGTTGATTTAGAGCAGATCAACACCGAAACCGCCTGCGTTTTAATTGAAACCATACAAGGCGAAGCAGGGATCCGGGTGCCGGATATGGCATATATGCAGACACTGAGAGAACGTTGCACCCAAACAGGGACGCTCTTGATTTTAGACGAAATACAAGTAGCTATGGGCCGCACTGGTAAAATGTTCGCCTTTGAGCATTTTGGTATTGTGCCCGATATTTTGGTAATGGCTAAAGCTTTGGGAGGCGGTATGCCTATTGGCGCGTTTATATCTTCGACAGAGATCATGGGTTCGTTAAAGGAGAACCCAATACTTGGGCATATTACAACCTTTGGCGGGCACCCGGTATGTTGTGCGGCCGGTTTAGCCGGATTAGAGGTTTTGCTGGATGAGCAATTAATTGAACAGGTTGAGCAAAAAGAGAAATTGATGCGCGGCTTGCTTGTTCATCCGGCTATCCGCGAAACCCGTGGCAAGGGCCTCATCCTAACCATTGAACTGGAAAGCTTTGAGTTTAACAAGCAAGTGATTGACCGTTGTATTGAGCATGGCGTTATTACCGACTGGTTTTTGCATTGCAGCAACTCTATGCGCATAGCCCCCCCGTTAATTATTACCGAAGCCCAAATAAGGCAGGCATGCGCTGTAATATTGGGGGCTTTGGATTTTTATTCGCGATAAGCGAATTTACAAGTATCTCAATAAAAACCACTTAAATGTTACATTAAAGCAACATTACTTCCCAATATATACAAACAATTGCGCATACTTAGTGTTATTAATGCACACTATCTAAAACACATATTTTTTGTATGCGCATTGCTTATATATCTACATATCCACCCCGCGAGTGCGGTATAGCAACATTTAATCAAAATTTAGTACGCGCGGTTAATGCCAATTTTACCGGCGATGACGCAGTTACCCAATGTGGTTTTGTTGTTGCCATGAATGACTCTGAAAAGCTTAAGGACTATGAATATCCGGAAGAAGTAAAATTCACCGTTCGTCAGGATAATCAAAAAGATTACATACGTGCTGCTAACTATTTAAACACCAGCAATGCCGATGTGTGCATCCTGGAGCATGAGTTTGGTATTTACGGTGGTGAAAGTGGCATCTATATTTTACCCTTGATAAACCGTTTAGAGAAACCGCTTGTTACCGTTTTACATACCGTATTGCGCGAACCCAGTTTTGTACAAAAGATCATTATGCGCGAGATTGCCGATCAATCATCTAAAGTGATTGTAATGAGTAAACGCGCGGTTGAATTTTTGACCAGTATATACGAGATACCTGCCGAAAAGATCCAGATCATTGAACATGGTGTGCCAGATCTGGAAGCATCCGAAAATAACGAGATCAAAAAATTGCCTGCCTTTAAAAACAAAAAGGTGTTGTTCACTTTTGGTTTAATAAGTAGGAATAAGGGTATGGAAACCGTTATTAAAGCCTTACCTGCGATAGTAAAACAACACCCTGATGTGATGTATGTTATTTTAGGTAATACGCACCCGGGCGTTTTAAAGAACAATGGTGAGGAATATCGAGACAGCTTAAAACGTTTGGCCGCGCAATTAGGGGTTAGTAAGCATTTAACGTTCATCAACAAATTCGTATCCGAAGAGGAGTTGTTTCAATACCTAACCGCCATTGATATTTATATTACACCGTACTTAAACGAAGCCCAAATTACCAGCGGAACTTTATCGTACGCCATTGGCGCGGGTGCAGCGGTGGTATCAACCCCATACTGGCATGCCCAGGAGTTACTGGACAATGATCGTGGGCGCATATTTGATTTTAAAGATCATGAGCAGTTAGGCGCGATAGTAAATGATTTATTGGGTAACCCCGAATCGTTAAAGCAATTAAAACGCAATGCCTATGATTATGGGCTACATACACGTTACCCTAAAATTGGTGCCGAATATATTAAAGTAGCCCAGGAAGCAGCAGCCAAACATGACCTGAACGACAAGATACTGCAAAGTACCATTGTTGACCCCGAAATTATGCCACGCTTTAGTTTGGACCATGTGTTGAGATTAACGGATGATACGGGCATAGTTCAGCATGCTAAATTTGGGATTCCTAACCTAAAAGAGGGTTATTGTTTGGATGATAATGCCCGCGCCCTGATTATGGCTTTGATGGCTTATCAGCGCAATAAAAGTCCGGAGGCATTAAAGTTGTTGCCCATTTACCTGAGCTACATCCATTACATGCAAACCGAGGATGGCAACTTCCGTAACTTTTTGAGTTTTAGCAGGCAGTATTTAGATGAAGTTGGCTCGGAAGATTCTTTTGGTAGAACGATATGGTCTTTAGGCTACCTGATCAATTGCGCTACAAATAACTCGTACCGCGAGTTTGCTGTGGAGATATTCCATAAGGCTATTCAGCAGTTTAAAAACCTGACCCATATCCGCGGACAAGCCAATACCATTATTGGGATAGCCTTGTATCTTAAAGTTTTCCCCGGTGATGATGGGCTGATACAGGAAATGAAAAACCTTACTCTGCCGTTAATGGACGCCTATGAAGCAAATAGTGACGATAACTGGCACTGGTTTGAAGATGTGATGACCTATGACAATGCCATATTACCATTAGCGCTGATGCACTCTACCGAAATAACCGGCGACCCCGACGTGAAAAGAGTGGCATTGGAAGCTATGGATTTTTTAGATAAGGCGACTTTATCAAACGGCTATTTGAGTCCGGTTGGTAACGAAGGTTGGTACCGGAAAGGTGGTAAATTCCCGGAATACGACCAGCAGGCTATTGAAACTATGGCTATGGTGCTGATGAATTTTCAGGCTTATCAACTATGGCACAAGCCTGAGTATATTGAAAAAATGTTTGCCTGCTATATGTGGTTTTTAGGGGATAACAGCTTACGCGCTCCGTTGTACGACCATGAAACGAAGGGTTGCTGCGATGGTATTTTGCCAACCGGCATTAACCGTAACCAGGGAGCAGAAAGTACACTCGCTTACCTCATCAGCCATTTAACTGTGCTAAAGGCTTTCGAGTTGGAGTATGAGTACCATAAGTACGGACAAACTATTGAGCTTTGTTAATTTAGCCGTATGAAAGTAGCCGTATTAGCACCTGTAGCCTGGCGCACACCGCCACGGCATTATGGGCCATGGGAACAAATAGCGTCGAATATTGCCGAGGGCATTATCAAATTAGGTGCCGAAGTAACGCTTTTTGCCACAGGCGATTCTATCACCGAAGGCAAGCTATCTTCTATCTGCGAAAGTGGGTATGAGGAAGACCGTACGCAGGATGCCAAAGTATTGGAATGCCTGCACATCAGTAACCTGATGGAGCGCGCTAAAGAATTCGATATTATTCATAATAACTTTGATTTTTTACCCCTCACCTATTCCCGGTTGATCAAAACGCCGATGATAACTACCATTCATGGTTTTTCGTCGCCACGGATAATCCCGGTTTATAAAAAGTATAATACGACATCTCATTATGTATCGATCAGTAATGCGGACCGTAGTCCTGATTTGAGTTACTTAGCCACAGTTTATAATGGCCTTGATCTGGATGCTTTTAGTTTTAACGATTCGCCGGATGATTACCTGCTTTACTTTGGCAGGATACACCATGATAAGGGCGCTGCCGAAGCTATTGAGATAGCTAAAAAGAGTAAAAAACGATTGCTGATAGCCGGTATCATTCAGGATGAAAATTATTTTAAGCAAAAGGTTGAACCACATTTAAACAGCAAGATCCAGTTTATAGGCCATGCCGGGCCAGATAAGCGAATGGAGCTTTTGAGCAATGCATCGGCATTATTGCATCCCATCAATTTTAACGAACCTTTTGGGATGAGCGTTGCCGAAGCGATGATTTGCGGAACACCCGTTATCGCTTTTAACCGTGGCTCAATGCCGGAATTAATTAAGGACCAGGAAACCGGTTTTTTGGTTAATACCGTTGATGAAGCCGTTGATGCTGTGAAACGCATCCCCCGGATAAACCGTTACAACTGCACGCAATGGGCCAAAGATAATTTCTCGAAAGAGAAAATGGCGAGTGACTATTGGGGATTGTATAAAAGGATTTTGAGGTAATTGGCGTTTGCCATTGTTGGTTTAGATTTATTAGGTATATTCATCACATAAACCTAAATATCCGCATCATGAAAAATTTGATGTTATTGCCGCTTTTGTTCTTCGCAAATATTATTTACGGGCAAAGCTTTCATTATCCTGTTGTTCAGCAGCAAGGTAAAACAATGAAGGATTTTGCTCCCCCGGGATGGACTGTTTTGGCAAGTGCTACAGGCGACCTGAATAAAGATAATATACCCGATGCAGCGGTAATTTTACAACATAAAGATAGCGTAAACTTTGTTGAACAATTGGACAGCGGCCATACCTTTACCGTAGTTACCCAACCCCGAATACTGATCATCTTATTCAAAAGCAAAGCGGATAACCAATTTCACCTTGCTGAACAGAATAACGACTTTGTGATGCTACACGATAGCCCTACCAGAGAGGAGCCCTTTCAGGAAATGGCAATAGATAAGGGGATTCTTAAATTCGATTACCAAATTTTTTGCAATGCAGGCTGCTGGGAAATAACTAACCTCACCTATAAATTCAGATATCAGGCTAACGAGTTTACATTAATAGGTGCCGATTATTATTCTATGCACAGGGCAACACATGCCAGCCAGAATTACAGTTTTAACTTTTTAACCAAAAGAAGAACCAAAAACATCAGTGCTAATGATGATGATAAAGGGTATGGTGATACAAAAGCTATTCATATCGCGGCCCTTAAAACCCTCAAAACGTTAAAGTCGGTGTTCAGTTGGGAGGTTGAAAAAGATTTTTACTTATAACTAAGCCAATTGAGATTCAAGGGACTTTACTCTTTTCTGTCTTTTAATCAGCATCCACCCAAACGCCGTCCCAACCAAAGCCATGCAAGCGCCTACCAACGATGGCGAAGCATAACCCAAACCGGCAGCGATAGGCAGGCCACCAAAAAAAGCACCCAAAGCATTGCCCACATTAAAGGCGGCCTGTGTGGCGGCTGCGCCAAGCATTTCGGCTTCGGCGGCAGTTTTGATCATGAGGATCTGGATGGGTGTGGCTAAGGCTATTGACAATGCCCCGGCTATGAATGTTAATATTAAGGAGGCGATCTGGTTTCCGGATAAGAGAAAGATCAAAACCAGCGTTGTAGCCATC
This sequence comes from Mucilaginibacter sp., assembly GCF_039921305.1. Taxonomy (GTDB): domain Bacteria; phylum Bacteroidota; class Bacteroidia; order Sphingobacteriales; family Sphingobacteriaceae; genus Mucilaginibacter. The sequence goes on along the minus strand of NZ_JBDSCA010000012.1, from coordinate 82,563 downwards.
GCGATAAGCAGAACGATGCAGGCTTTAACAGGCTCCATTTTATCGGCCAAACGGCCACCTATAATATTACCTACCACCATACCGAAGCCAGCCAATATCATGATATAGGATACCGTATTGGCGGCAAAGTGAGAAACTTCGGTCATGAGCGGGGCTATGTAACTTATCCAGGCAAATAAGCCACCAGTACCTATGGCTGTAATGAGGATGATGAGCCATGCTTCGGTACGTTTGAACAAGGCCAGTTCTGATTTGATATTACCGGCCCTGTTAATAGGCAATTTAGGTAGCCACAACTGAATAAATATTATGGTAATGATACCGATAAGCGTTACAATACCAAACGTGTACCGCCACGAGTAATGGTGGCCAACGTAAGTACCTAAAGGCACAATGAGCAGGTTGGCTATAGTTAACCCGGCAAACATAATGGAGATAGCTTGGGCTTGTTTGCCCTTTTGGGCAAGACGGCTGGCTACTACCGCGCCTACGCCAAAAAATGCGCCGTGTGGTAAACCCGAGAATAACCTCGCGATAAGCAAAGCCGTATTATTAGGTGCAAATGCCGAAAAAGCGTTGAAGAGCGTAAAAATAGTCATCAGCGCGAGTAGGATCTTTTTTGGTTCAAAGCTGCTGCTTATCGCGACAAGCAACGGGGCTCCAATAACTACGCCCAATGCATATGCCGATATTAAGTGCCCGGCTACGGGGATACTGATATTAAAATCGCGGGCTATATCGGGTAGTAAACCCATCATCACAAATTCGGTGGTACCTATGCCTAAGCCACCAAGCGCTAACGGTATTAAGTTTTTTTTCAATAGATCGATATTTACTGGTGTACTTATTACACTATGCAAATTTACGGCTTCTGGTTGCCTTGTTGGCTATGTGCTTTGTCATTTAAATTTAATAGTTTAGGTTTGAATTATCGGCAGCGACAAAACAAAGTAAAGTAAAAACACCACTAAATAACATTTAATGTACCTCCACAAAATACTTGCTCATAAACTCTGTTATAAGGTAAATTAAGAATTTTACTTTACCTTTACACCATGTAGTTGTATATAATAGACTACAGAAAAACGCACATCTATCTAAATCTTTTTATGCCCCAACAAGAGTTAGACCGTTTGCAGACCGTTCATCGTTTTTTGACCCTTAAGATTGACAGGGATCGAAATTTACAGGAAATAGCCGAGCTTGCGTCGGAACTATGTGAAACTCCTATTGCACTCATTAGTTTAATTGAGGAGGATAAACAGTATTTTAAATATAAGGTAGGCATTGATTTGGAATATGTGATGCGCACTGATACCTTTTGCCAGCATTTGCCACCAGGCAATGATTTACTGATAATTGAAGATTCGCTGCTTGACACCCGTGTTATAAATAACGCTTGTGTAATAAGTGAACCCAATGTTCGCTTTTACGCTGGTATACCCCTCAATACACACGATGGGCACAACCTGGGTAGCTTGTGTGTAATTGACACCCAACCACGCCAGATAAACAAGGCCCAGCAACACCTGCTAAAAGTGTTAGGTAAACGCATTATCCAGATCATGGAGTTTGAGTTTAGCCTGAACATTCTTAAAGAACAATACATACAGGCTAAAGAAGCCGAAACCAAGTTGCGTTCGTTTTTTGAGAGCGGTAACTCTTGCCATAGCCTAATTGGCAAAGAGCTTGAAATAATAGCCTTTAACAGAAACATGGCCGAATTTATTGAGCGCACATACAACGTTGAAATGCATGCGGGGATGAAAGTAGATGAGATACTATCGGGACCTGCACTTGAGCGTTTTGTTGATGAATACAAAACCGCCCTGAGCGGTATTCCCCTACGATACGAACGCGAAGTTACTTACCCTACCGAAACTATTTGGTGGGCCATTACCTTTGATCCGGGTTATAATGCAGAGGGCGAGATCATCGGTATATCATTTAACGCTTACAATATTACCGAACGGATATTGCACGAGCAGCAAATATTAGCACAAAACGATTCACTTAAAAACATAGCCCACATCCAATCGCACGAGTTACGCCGCCCCGTGGCTTCTATACTGGGTTTTATGGAAATATTCCGCAGCAATGGCTACCAGGCCACACACGATGAGCTGCTGTTAATGGAATATGCCACCAAAGAACTTGATGTGCGGATAAGAAACATTGTAGATTACACCGGTTAGCCGGTGAGCGGTTAATTGTGAATAGTGAGTGGTTAACGGACAATCATTACCATTTTACAACTACCCGCTAACTACTCACCATTATGATTCCTTCTTCAACTTATCCAACAGATCTTTCAACTCGACCAAAGCGAACGAGGAGCCATAATCGGACAAGCCATAGGGCAATATCAGTTTACCATTATGGATTATTGAGCCGCAAGAGTAAACCACGTTGGGCACATAACCTTCGCGTTCATCTTTATTGGGTATTAACAATGGTTCGTTCAAACGGCCAATTACTACCGACGGATCATCCAGTTTAAGTAAACTCACACCTAACACGTATCTGCGCATAGCGCCTACACCATGGGTTATAATTAACCAGCCGTCCTCGGTTTCTATGGGCGACCCGCAGTTGCCTATCTGCACAAACTCCCATGAAAACTTGGGTTCTTGCAACAGAATGGGCTTTTCCCATACATTGATCTTATCCGAATACATGATGTAATTGTTCCAGCCATCAATGCGCGACATCATTACGTATTTACCGTTTATTTTGCGTGGGAACAAAGCCAGGTTTTTGTTTTGCGCGCCCGCACCATATAAGGGACGTACTTTAAAGTCGATAAAATCGGTGGTTTCTAACAACTTAGGCATAATGAGCGAACCATCATAGGCAGTATAGGTAGCGTAATAAGTGAAGCTACCGTCATCCTGAGTAAATTTCACAAAGCGGGCATCCTCAATACCTTTACGTTCAAATTCTGAAATAGGGAATATTACCCTGTCGGATATGTCGGTATCCAACGAAAAAACGATCTCGTAGTATGAATCGGCCAGCCAGAGCATTTTATCGAACTCGATTTTCTTCAGATCATCAGTCTCCAGCTTTTGCGAATCGAGTATAATGCGGCGCAGACTTGAATATTCAAAATGATCCTCTAACTTATCTTCCAGCTCCTTTAATACCGATATATTGATCTGTGTAATAGCTGCTTTTTCAAAAAACAGTTTTTTGTTATACATCGCGTTGCGGATAACCTCGGCTTCATCAATATAGTTACCTGCACCAATTACTTCGATATTATTGTCCTTATCTATTAAAGCGCGGCGAAAAGAGATGGACGAGATATGCCCCTCACCTACTGCCCTAAAGCTGATGATCATCCTTTTTTCACCCTCTTGCAGTTCACTCTGGTCAGGGTCTTCAATCATAGATGGATTAAAAAACGCAGCCGATTCTATGGAATATTCATGTGTAAAATATGAGCCTATCAATAGCTTGCGGAAATTGGATACTTCGTTCAGATCGATATCTAATTGCTCAAAAATATCTTTTAGCTTATTGCAGTGTCGCTGCATTACCTTGGTAATGTTACGATGGCGCTTGGAGTATTCTTGCAAAATAGGTGATATGATATCAAAAACCTGCTGCTCACTCAGTTCCATTATTTTTTGGATTACGCCTTGGGCCCGTTCTGAACCATTAAAAAAGAATCGGGCAATTACGCGTTTAGCATCAGGATTTACTTTTACGGCTGTACGTTGAATGGCTAATCTCATATAGTATACGGTATAATCAGATGTTGTAACAACTGTAAATTGAAATTGATTTGGATAATTTAAGATAATGATAAGGATTCCAATTCAACTTAAATGATTTTACAGTGTTTAATTCTCATAACTGATTTAGTATTATGGGACCGATGCACCAAGTATTCAGATGATTATTGGTATCTTTGTAACTGGTAATAAGACCAAGCAAAAGCGCATATTTATTTGTGTGCTACTTTGTACAGGAAAATGCACGAGGTAAGATGGAAAATTTGTTGTAAACACCGACAAATACCGATGGCCATTCCGGTTATTGCATGTGGATATGGCCTTTGCGTTCGTCCTTCGAATGACGCTCAGGATGACACCCTTCCGCACTTTGTTAAAACACCGATAAATACCGACAAATTGTTATTCCGGTTATTGAAGTTAGGCATGGTAAAACAGACGCTAATGGGATGCTCAGGGTTTCTACATCATCTTATTCCGCTTAACCAGATAGGCTTTTAGCACTTTATCAAAGCCATTGTGAATATTGGCATCAATGAGATCAATGTGATACTGGGCGCATTTCAATTGAAGCTCTTTGCGCCAGGTGCTGAGTGAGTTTAAATAGCTATTGCGGATCTCGTTCGGGTGTACACGTAACTCCTCTCCGCTTTCTAAGTCGATAAAATGATGTGGTTGGTTACCAAAATCAAAGGCCAGTTCTTTTTGATGGTCGGATACATTAAAGATCACGATCTCGTGCTTATTATGCTTCAGATGTTGCAAGGCGGAAAACAGCGCTTCCGATTTTTGCGCATCCATCCCATTCTCCAGCATATCGCTGAACAGGATGATCATGGAACGTTGGTGTACATCTTCGGCAATGTGGTGCAGTACACCCGCGATATCGGTTTGGTTGTTCGCTTTGGGCTGCTCATACATGCGCTCTAATTCGGCGAACAAATAGTACAGGTGTGTTGATGTGGACCGCGCCCGGCTCAACCAATCTACCTTATCCGAGAAGAAACACAAGCCAAAAGCATCACGCTGCTTTTTAAACAAATACATTAATGACGCGATGGCATATACCGAAAACTGCATCTTACTCATCCCCTTATCGGGATAATTCATGCTTGATGAGGTGTCCAGCAGCAGGTAGCTGCGCAGGTTGGTTTCTTCTTCAAACTGTTTTACGTAAAGCCTGTCGGTACGCGCCATCAGCTTCCAGTCGATATTTTTGACAGATTCGCCATTGTTATACAAACGGTGTTCGGCAAACTCAACAGAAAAGCCGTGGAAAGGACTTTGGTGTAAGCCGGTAATAAAACCCTCAACAACCTGTTTGGCCAATAGTTCGAGGTTGGCTAATTGTTGTAACTGGCTGTTTGTGCTTAATGATGGCATGAGCTTGCGTACTTTTTATTTACTAAATTACTATATATTTATGCTAATAATCAACCTATGATATTATTCACAGTTAAACGTTATTCAAATTTCCGAAATTGGGTATGTTATTTGTTTATTTTGTATAACATCCTAAATACTTATCATCGAATAGAAATTCACAGCGGACACCATAAGCCGGACATGACCAACCTTTCGGTTATACCCGATTTAATCTGTCTAGTTACGACATTTGTCTATTCTAATTTGTCCATTCTGATTGTTATTTTACTCATCAACTTAATCGGAATAGTATCAGCAATTTTGACTCTTAACTCATCAGATATTGGACGCAAAACACTAATAGTACTTTTTAAAATCAATATTGTTTTCAATGTGCTTAACATTATCAGCGAGATCGCGATAGCCTATCTAACTGTTTTAATTTATTTACAGAATACTCAACTTAATTTTTTCAGGTGTATTTGGATAACTAACTATAATTTGCAACATCTAATTGAATCGATGGCATTGATTTTTCTGTTGTTGTGGATCATCAAACAATTTAAATCACCAGGAATCAAAAATCTGTTCCACAAAAAAAGCGTCCCGGAAATAACCGGAACGCTTTAATTTATAGTATTGGCTTTGCTGATTAGCTAAAACTCAATAATTGCTTATCTAATTTAGCTGTTAAAACAGATTTTGGCACTGCCCCAATTTGTTTGTCAACGATCTCGCCGTTTTTAAAATACAATAAGGCAGGGATGTTACGGATACCAAATTTCATTGATATACCTGGGTTATTATCTACGTTTACTTTACCTACAACAGCTGTGTCGGCATAGTCTTTCGCAATTTCTTCTACAAGGGGGCCAACCATTCTACACGGGCCACACCACTCAGCCCAAAAGTCAATAAGTACTGGTTTATCTGATTTTAATACTAACTCTTCAAAGTTCGCATCGGTGATTTCTAAAGCCATGATATTTTTTTTAAATTTTAATTAACAAATATATACTAATCAAATAGCTTGCCGCAAATTGTTTATGACAAGTTGACATTTTTTAGACGGGCGGTGTAGTTTATTAGTTTAATGTGATAAATACATGAACATTAAACACCTTTAATTACCGAATTTAGTCCGTCAAATCTTCACAATCACCCCAAACCCTGCAAAGTCTGCCTGCGTTCGGTGTAAATACTGTTTGGCTTCTAAAGCAAAGTGTGGTGTAAAGTAGTAACGCGCGCCAAATGTCCAATAAGTATCAGGTGGCGAATAAGTTGACCCGTAGCTTGGTGTAAAATATTTGTAATGCAAATAATACCCATAATTTACCGGCAGCGAAAAGCGACCCAGCCAAAGTTCGGCACCAAGGCTTAGGCCCACACGCAGCTTATCATATGAGCTGCCCAGTTCCTGGTAAGTGGCATAAAAATGGTCTATCCCATCCTGGCTGTCTAAAGTTCTGTAATAATAAACCCCGTCAAAGCCTGCTCTCAAACTCAAAACCGGATTAAGGCGATAGTTATATCCCAGGTAAATACCCGATTTATAGAGGTCAGACGTTCTATTTCTTTGAATAGTCTTATATTCCGGGTGTTGATCAAAACCTCCACCCTCCTGCACAATACCACGATGACCTATGTTTACGCCAAACTCAAAGCTGTGCTTTTTATAATGTTGAAAAGGCGTTTTACTCCCCTGTGATGCCGGTGTGCTGATATCCTGATCAATGCCAAAGCTGGCATTAATGGAGTTTACCCCATAATTAGGCAGCTTAAACGCGGCGTTTGAGTAATGGTACAGATCAACCCCGGCCCATAGCCTTGTTGATTTAGTTATAGGTGTAGCCAGCTTTAGGCCAATTTGTGCCGTAAAATTGATGTGGCTGCCTACTAATGGGTTATCATCGGTATAGTAGCTTTCGGTAGCGTAGCCAAAACCAAAACCTGGGTTCAACAACAGTTCGGTTTTACCAACGCTGGCAATGCCTATACCTATTTTAGCTATCGCGCCATAGTAATCGCCTAAAAAGCCAACGGTTGTTTTGGGTTGTTTGGCCAGATAAATGTTTTGATAGTTACGGTAGGAGAACGACAGGTCTACACTCCTAATATTGAGCATCTTTACCCAATCGGCCTTATTATCGGCCATATTTAAATGGTATACACCTTCCATGCCCCAACTGCTGCCTTTCATTACGCTATCGGCGGTAAACATCTTCAATCCTGTAAAGGCGGAAATACCAATGCTATTTTTAGCTGTTTGCGCATTGGCAAAGCTGATGGTTAAGATAAGTATGGCGGTGGTAAGTAACCTTTTGATCATGTTGTGATTTTAGCGATGTATTGATATAAAGGTTAAATCGGGTTTAATGTTTGTTTAAAGATAGAAAATCCTATTCAAAAAAGTCATCCTTTAGCTCATCAATATCGCGCCTGTCTTTTTTAGTCGGGCGGCCGGTTCCCCTATCCCTGCTCAATAGCGGCGCATGGAACATGCTTTTAAAAGCCGGTTTTTCTTCTTCTGGTGTAATGTCATCGTAGTAACCTACGGCCTTTTTAGCGTCAACACGGCTTTCTAACAAGCCAGTTACTGTAATGGTTCGGCGGTCTGGTCCTTTGGTTATCTGGTATACCTCACCTACCTTCACTTCGTGGCTTGGTTTAATATTGGTGCCACTCAATTTTACCCGGCCCGCTTTACAGGCATCCGCGGCAAGCGTACGGGTTTTAAAGGCGCGTATGCTCCACAAATATTTATCAATGCGCAATTTGTCTTTTTCAGCCATAATATTCAGATCTCAAAAATCATAAAATTGTGCCACAATTCACAATATGTATCATAATAACAAATAGATTTCCCGTATTTAAATCAAGCCTTCCCCATTTTTTATTATCTTCGACGTTTTTATTATCGGTACTAACAAATACCTGGTAAATTGATTTATTTTGCTAAAAATATCAGCTAATGCAAGACCTTAAGAAACTAATAGAAGATGCCTGGGTTGACAGGACATTAATTACCTTTAAAGAATACTCCGAAGCTATTGAAACCGTTATTGGCCGCCTTGATAAAGGGGAGATACGCGTTGCCGAACTAATTGGCAGCCGCTGGCACGTTAACGAATGGATAAAAAAAGCCGTTATATTATACTTCCCAATCCGCGAGATGGAAGAAATTAAAGTTGGCCCTTTTGTTTTTCACGATAAGATGAAACTAAAAACCAACTACAAGCAATTAGGCGTTCGCGTGGTGCCCCATGGTATTGCACGTTACGGCGCGTATTTAGCCAAAGGCGTTATCATGATGCCATCGTACGTAAACATTGGCGCTTATGTTGACGAAGGTACCATGGTTGATACCTGGGCAACTGTAGGCTCATGCGCGCAAATTGGCAAGCATTGCCACTTAAGCGGCGGGGTAGGCATTGGCGGTGTTTTAGAACCTGTACAAGGTGCCCCGGTTATTATTGAAGACAATTGCTTTTTAGGCTCACGCGCCATTGTGGTTGAAGGTGTGCATTTAGAAAGCGAAGTAGTTTTGGGCGCCAATGTAGTATTAACCGCGTCAACCAAAATTATTGATGTTACCCAAAATCCACCTGTTGAATATAAAAGCTTTGTTCCGGCACGTTCGGTAGTAATTCCGGGTTCATACCCTAAAAAATTCCCAGGTGGTGAGTACCACGTACCTTGCGCTTTGATCATCGGTAAACGTAAAGAGTCAACCGATAAAAAAACCTCATTAAACGACGCATTAAGAGAGAATAACGTAGCTGTATAGATTAGTTATTGGTTATTGAGTTAATTGTTGTTAAGCCTTTTTTAACCGGGTCTAACCCAATAACTCAATAACCTAATAACCCAGTAGCTAAACATGAGAATAGGATACGACGCCAAAAGAGTTTTTTTAAATATGACCGGGCTAGGCAATTACAGCCGTAGCCTTATTAAGGGGATAGCTTCGCTATTTCCAGATAATGAGTACTTTTTATATACGCCGGGAATAGTTCAAAGCGCCCGGGTTGATTTTTTTAAAGAACAGAAACACATCTGGATCACAACACCTAAAAATCAAAGATTTGCTTCGCTGTGGCGAAGTAAGTTTGTTGTTAAAGATCTAAAAACCGCTGGTATTCAAATTTACCATGGTTTAAGTCATGAAATACCTATCGGGATAGATAAAACCGGCATCAAGTCGGTAGTAACCATTCACGATCTGATATTTAAGCGCTATCCGAAATATTTTGGATTTATCAGCAGGCAAATCTATCAGGCCAAAATTAAATATGCCTGCAAACATGCTAATCATATTATTGCTGTGAGCCAGCGAACTAAAGATGATTTGGTTGAGCTATTAAACGTTGACCCTGAAAAAGTTGAGGTAATTTATCAGAATTGTGATGCGATATTCCGCGTGAAGCAAACTGATCTCAAAAAAGGCGAAGTAAAGCTAAAATATAATCTACCCAAAAAGTTTATACTCAATGTTGGTACAATAGAAGAACGCAAAAACCTGCTCGTGTTGATCAAAGCCTTCCATCGGTTGCCAAGCGAAACTTACCTGGTAATAGTAGGTAAAGAAACTAATTACAGCAAAAAAGTAAAGCAGTACATTACCCGCAACAAACTGGCTAACCGCATCACCTTTATACCCAATGCCAGCTTCGGCGATCTGCCATCTATTTATCAGCTGGCCGAAATTTTTGTTTACCCATCCCGTTACGAAGGTTTTGGTATCCCTATTTTAGAAGCATTGGTATCGGGCACACCCGTTATAGCCGCCACAGGCTCGTGCCTGGATGAAGCCGGTGGCCCGGATAGTTTGTACGTTGGCCCGGATGATGAGAAAGACCTGACTGATAAAATTAGTCTTCTCTTATCAAACAAAAACCTGCAAAAAACAATGATAGAAAAAGGGCATATCTACGCCCAAAAGTTTGAAGATAAAGTATTGGCAACCCAGTTGATGGACTTATACACCAAAGTAGTAAACCATGTTGAATAACGAAGTTACCAAAGCGCTCAAGGTTTTACAGGACGGCGGCATTATCCTCTACCCAACAGATACCATTTGGGGCATTGGCTGCGATGCTACGAACGCCGAAGCCGTTAAAAAGATTTACGCCCTCAAACAGCGCGACGAAGCCAAAAGCATGATTATTCTGTTAGATAACGATGCCAAACTATTAAGCTACGTTAACGAAGTACCTGATATTGCTTATGATTTGATAGAATATGCCGAAAAACCCATGACCCTGATTATGCCCGGCGCAAAAAACATAGCAACCAATCTTATCGCTCCCGATGGCAGCGTAGGCATCAGGGTAACTAAACATCAGTTTTGCCAGCAATTGATACAACGCTTACGCAAGCCATTGGTATCTACATCGGCTAATATCAGCGGACAACCTTCACCAAAAAACTTCAATGGCGTATCTGCCGAAATTTTGGATGGTGTTGATTACGTGGTTGATCTGGAACAATATGACTTGACCGAAAAAGCCCCATCAACCATTATGCGGCTTGAGCCGGATGGTCGTTTTCAGTTCATCCGCAAATAATACCACGTTGGTATTTATCCCCTGCCGTTATTTAATTACCTTTGCGGCTCATTAATTGACAGTTCCGGCAACAACCGAATGAAACAGCATCTGCAACATCCTATCTTCAACATCATATCTAAAGCAGCCGGTAAAACGGGCGTGCACGCATATGTGATAGGTGGTTTTGTTCGCGATCTGTTTCTCCAAAGGCCGTCAAAAGATATCGACATCGTTGTAGTAGGTAATGGCATCGCTTTCGCGGAACAGGTAGCCGCTCAACTCAAAGTTCCAGTATCCATATTCAAAAACTTTGGCACCGCTATGCTCCGCTATCACGATTTGGAGATAGAGTTTGTAGGTGCCCGTAAAGAATCCTACCGGTCAGATTCCCGCAAGCCCATCGTTGAGAACGGCACCCTCGAAGATGATCAAAAACGCCGCGATTTCACCATCAACGCTTTAGCCATCGCCCTTCATCCCGAAAACTATGGTCAATTGGTTGATCCATTCGGCGGCGTGGCCGATCTGGAAGCAAAACTCATCCGCACACCGTTAGATCCTGTCGAAACATTTTCCGACGATCCCTTACGCATCATGCGTGCCATCCGTTTTGCAACTCAGCTCAATTTTCAAATTGACGATACGGCAATTCAGGCCATCAAAGCCAACACACATCGCATCAAGATCGTTTCTCAGGAACGTATCACCGATGAGTTGAATAAGATCATCCTATCCCCCAAGCCATCCATAGGTTTTGAGCTATTGTTTGATACCGGCTTACTCAAAGTGATCTTCCCGCAAATGGTTGATCTGTACGGTGTCGAGATCATAAAAGGCAAAGGCCATAAAGATAACTTTTACCACACCTTGCAAGTGCTGGATCACATTTGTGAAACTACGCCCGATTTATGGTTGCGCTGGGCTGCCATACTGCACGATATTGCCAAACCCGCCACCAAACGCTTTGAAGAAGGCCACGGCTGGACATTCCATGGTCATGAGGATAAAGGGGCGCGCATGGTACCTAAAATATTCGCACAGCTCAAGCTTCCGCTTAACGAGAAAATGAAGCAAGTGCAAAAATTGGTGCAACTCCACCTTCGCCCAATAGTTTTGGCACAAGAAATTGTGACAGATTCTGCCGTAAGACGGTTACTTTTTGAGGCCGGCGAAGATATTGAAGGTTTAATGTTGTTGTGCAAAGCAGACATAACTACCAAAAACGAATACAAAATAAAAAAATACCGCAACAACTTTGAGCTGGTTCAACAAAAATTGAAACAGGTTGAAGAGCGCGACCAACTACGCAATTGGCAGCCACCCGTTACCGGGACAGATATTATGGAGCTTTTTGGCATCAATGAGGGTCGTGAGGTGGGCATTATTAAACAACAGATCCGCGAAGCGATACTGGAAGGCGATATCCCCAACGAGCGCGAAGCAGCAATTAACTACACAATTGCAAAAGGCGAGCAAATTGGCTTAAAAGTTGTGGCAAACAGAAAATTAGAATAAAATATTATTTTTGGCTTTTAAAACGTACTCATAATAATGGCAGTTTATAGGTTTAAAGTTTCTTTTGAAGATTATGACGATGTAATAAGGGAAGTTGATATTAAATCAACCCACACCTTTGAAGATCTGCATAAGGCAATACATTTTTCAACCGGCTACAAGCCCGATTACCCTTCATCGTTCTACATCAGTAACGATCAATGGATGAAAGGGCAAGAAATCACCTATCTGCCAAACCAACGCCGCATTGATCGCGGTGTTCCTTTAATGGAAAAATCAAGGTTGAGCAGCTTTATTGACGATCCGCACCAAAAGTTCTACTACACTTTTAATTTCGACCGCCCATTTGATTTCCATGTCGAACTCATCAAAATATTAAACGAAACGCCGGGTGTTACCTACCCCTTTGTAGCAAAAAGCGTTGGCGAAGCTCCAAAACAATTCGGCAATGTATTTAACCCTACCGATCCGGGTGTGGCAGCCGTTGTTGACGATGAATTTGACTTTTTAAACCAACTCGAACTGGTTGCCGAAGAAACCGAAGATTTTGAAGAAGTATCTGATCCTGACGAAGTAAAAGGCACTGATGATGCAGATTCTGAAGACGAAGATGATGAATTTGGAAACGAGTTTTCGGATAACGAAGGCTTTGACGATGCATCTGGCAATAAAGACGATTATTAATCAAAGACACTAATTAGCATTGTAATTCTAATAGATATATTAGGTAAAATTATAATACTTTTACTTTAACGCGAATTTATTTGCTGAATTTGCGATGTATTTACATTATGCCTTTTAGAAACAGCCACAAATTTGCATTGGTTATCGCCTGGATAATTTAACCAATGCAAAAGCCAAAGATGTTAAAATTTTAACTCTATTTGGTAGCCAATGCCATGAGTTTGCTGATTAAATATTTTAGAGCGGCTATCACTAAAAAAACTAATCAGCAAACCCTGAATTAACATTAACCTAGAATAGCTGTATGTATGGAAGGTTTTCAGGAAAAGTTTCAATCCCACAATAAAACCCTCATTGTAATTGCAGGCCCAACAGCTGTAGGTAAAACAGAACTGGCCATACAATTGGCAAAGCATTACAATACTGCAATTATCTCAGCAGATTCACGCCAGTTCTTTCGCGAAATGGCTATCGGAACAGCAAAACCAACCGATGCCGAACTGGCACAGGCCAAACACTACTTTATCAATTCACATGCTATAACCGACAATTTTAACGTTGGTGATTTTGAAGTAGAAGGATTGAAAGTTATTGACGACGTTTTTACTGAGCATAATAATACAGGTATTTTAGCCGGCGGCTCCGGTTTATATATCAAAGCCATATGCGAAGGCTTTGATGATGTGCCTTCTGCGGATATGGAAATACGCAACCGGCTCAATGCCGAATATGTAAGTAATGGAATTACCCCTTTGGCTGAGCGTTTAAAAATTACCGATCCTGTTTACTACGCCCAGGTTGATACCAGCAACCCCCAACGCATTATAAGGGCCTTAGAAGTAATTGAAAATACAGGACAGCCATTCTCATCCTATCGTACGGCAAACGCCAAGCAACGCTCGTTTAACATTATTAAGATAGGTTTGAATTTATCCAGAGAAGTGCTGTATCAACGCATAAATCTCCGGGTTGATCTGATGATTGAACAAGGTTTAGTTGCCGAAGTAAAATCGCTTTTACCTTACCGGGATTATAACGCCCTAAACACGGTAGGCTATAAAGAGATATTTGATTACCTTGACGGAACCACCGATCTGGATACCGCGATAGCGCTGATCAAACAAAACACCCGTCGCTTTGCAAAAAGGCAATTAACCTGGTTTAATAAAGATAAAAACTTTGCATGGTTTGAGCCATCACAACTGGACGGGATCATTGATGCAATAGATAAAATCTTACAGCTCTAATAAACGCCTCATAAATACATTCGCCTGATAATCAATCAGGGGGTAATCATAACAGCAGTGATCGATTACCTGATATTACTTTTTTAGCTAATAACTTATCACTCCACTTTGATAACGACTGGGCTATTTTGTGCGAAGGATACTCAATAAGTAGGTATATAATGTATGATATAAATATTGCCAAAACAATATAAACCAGATAAGTAGCCAACTCATAAGGAATTAGCAAGCTTATAAAAATCCGAAGTAAGCCGTGAGTTAAATATAAGGAATAAGAAAACTTGCCCATGTATTCCAAAATCCTGGAGCAGTTATGAGTTTTGTAATAAACTATTTCTTTTTCAAGCCACTTCACTAATAATAAAGCAAATATATTGAATGTGAATATATAACTTATATAAAAGTGAAACATTACAATCAATAGTATAATAGAGATAAACAGAACACCTATCCTATATTTCATTATTGTAATAAAACTAATTTCATAATCCAGGCTATCTATTCTTTCGGCTAAAAGCACGCCTAATAACCAACAAGGCAAACCTAATACCGCTGTTAACAGAGTACCTAAATACCAGTAATCCCCCATATAATTAATATCCCTATGATAGAAAGCTGAAAGTATGCTTTGATAGTTAAAGGCTACTGCTATTATTAAACCAATTACAAAAGAAATTTGGAATTTTCTTGTCCAGCTTATTTTTATCATAAACAACAATGGATAGCATATGTAATAGATGAGCTCACAATATAAACTCCATATTGGTATCAAGTCTTGATGCTTGTAATAAATTCCAATAAGTTCAACAATTATTAACGGTATGCCAATTCTTATAACGCGCCTTATGAGAAAACTCACCACATTTAAAGAAGTTTTATTACGGTTAGGATAGTGAATTACAAATCCAGATATAATGAAAAAAGTAATTACAGCAGCAGCCCCATTATAAAAAACGTTACTTATAGATGGTATAATCCTTAAAAATAAACTGTGAGAATCTTTAAAAGATAAAAATGGATTTGGGTAATGGCTTAATAAAACTATTAATGCGAGAATAAACCTAATACTATCGAGGCCGCTTATCCATTTATATTTAGTAGGCGCTTTTGAATCAGTGACCGATTGCATAATGTGAAGGTTAGGATTAATAGCTTAGAGCAGATAATAAATTATAGCTTCTCAATACATCTTTCCAGGCTTGCTCGCCAGTATGGAATTTCAAGCTTAAAAGTGTTCTTAATTTTGGTTTTATCCATTACCGAAAACGCCGGCCTTACTGCGCGTGTAACATATTCGGAAGTACGTACAGGGAATACCTTAACATCAATATTAGCAATATCAAAAATCCCCATGGCAAAATCATACCACGATGTTACGCCCTCGTTACTATAATGATAAACACCATATTGTTGCTTATCGTTTTCAATAATGGTCAAAATACAATTAGCCAGGTCAATGGCATAAGTTGGGGTACCAACCTGATCGGAAATAATTTTCAACTCGTCCTTTTCAGCACCTAAACGCATCATGGTTTTCACAAAGTTATTTCCGTATTCTGAGTATAGCCAGCTCGTTCTTAAAGTATAAAAACGCTTGGTGCTGGCGGCAACAACGTGTTCCCCCTCTAATTTAGTTAGTCCGTATATATTAATAGGTTCAGCTACATCATCTTCTGATAATGGCGTTGTCGTATTACCGGCAAATATAAAATCTGTTGATACATGGATAAGCGTAGCGCCGTATTCTTCACAAAGCTTAGCCAGGTTACCGGCTCCATCCTTGTTTATTTTACGCGCCATATCAACATCATCCTCAGCTTTATCTACAGCGGTATAGGCTGCACAATTAATACAATAGTTTGGTTTATGCTCCGCGAATAATTTACCTAAACTATCCACGCCCAAAATATTAGCTTGTGATTCATCCGGAAAAACAAAACCCTTTATCGACCGCTCGTCAGATACATATTTTAAACATTGACCTAATTGGCCCGAGGCCCCAAAAACAAGTATTTTATTCATTTATCGTAGTATTCAATTTTAATAATTCTGGACTAGGCTCGTTGATCGCCACGCATTCACCACTCCTTTAAAAAATTCTCGGATTCAGCGCAAACGCTATATTTAGATTTAGGCTTTGCGATGACGTCTGCTAGGGGTATTACTTGTTTTAACAAACATAAATATCGCCATTACACTTGCGGCCAATTCAATCCCTACGATAAATAAAGAATATGGCAAAGGCATATTGTCGTAGGTTAACAATACAATGATACAAAACACCAAAGCTGTTATAATGATTTTGCAGGCCAGTATCCATTTTTTTGCTGTCCTGTTCCAATCTTTTTTTTCTAATTTATCCTCTATCATATAAGAAATTTCTGGAGCCTAGTAAAGTTAATAAACTTTGATATAAAATAAACATATCAGCCATTAAGTATTAAATTATAAACTCATATTGTACAGTATAGCTTCCATATTAATGATCGCCCGGTAAAATACTGTAAGATTAAGCTATTTCTTTCACAAATTGATTCATTACATTATCAATATTCAAATATTTTTCAGCATAGGCCCGGGCATTTCTTTTATAAACTTCAACATCATTTTCAACTAATGATAATACACTGGTTTTTAGCGACTCAAAATCGTCGGGAGGGATAATAAACCCAACACTATACTTTTTAACCAGGTTGTATAAAGACGTATCAGATGGTGATGTGATAATACACGATCCGCCAATGGCTAGTATAGTTGTCAATTTTGATGGCATAACCAAATCGCTCGCATTTCCTTTTTGAATTACGAGGTGTATGTCTGCCATATTTAAAAAAGCATTAAATAAATTTTTGTCTTGCAAAGGTAAAAAGTCAACATTGGTTAACTGCTTCTCATTAACAAGTTCTTCAAGTTTGTATTTGTAAGGCCCTGTTCCACAAATAATAAATTTAATATTTTTATGCTCTCTTAAAATTTCTGCACAAAAAACAATGTTTTCGAGCCCTTGTTTATGACCTATACTTCCCGAATACAGACAGATAAACTGCTCCTGACGATATCCCCACTTTTCCTTTAACCCGGCTTTATCTGCTATCGGATAGAAAGACGAAACATCAACCCAGTTTGGGAATAGCAAAATATTTCTGTCAATCTTTGATTTTACCTTTTTAACCATTCCTTCAGATATGGTACTTACGAAATCGCTTCCTATTAAAATCCGGCGCTCTAAGGCATATATTATTTTAAATAATCTATCGTTTGATAGCATATTTAGTTCTTGTGCGGCGTCTATTTGTAAGTCCTGAATATGATAAATTAATTTCCCACCTTTTATTTTCCTATAAAACCAAGCCAGGTAACCTAAATGGAAAGGAGGGGCAACCGTAATAATATAATCATGCTTTTTATTGAACAACGTCAGCTTCAAAACAACCCAGACCATAGATATCCAAAACGAAATATCTTGAAGCATGCGCGTTTTACCGGTGGGCTTCGCCGGGATGTATAATGGGCAGCGATATATAGTCAGTGTAGAGGCGCTTTCAGGGTAGGCAATAACTTCTTTTTTGTAAAAGCGATTTTTGTAAGGGGGCTGTACCTTCCAATAAGGATAATAGGGAAAAGTGGTAACAACTGTGCAATCATAGCCATTTTTTGCAAACCAGTCCATCATATCACCACTGTATTTCCCTATACCTGTAGGCTCAGGAGAAAAATTATGACCAATCAATAAAACCTTTTTCTTCATTAAGACAATACGTTTAAGCACATCATGCGACTATTCAGCCATCGTAAATTTCCGGATCCTAACAAACACGGCTGGGTTACCTGAATAAATTCCAAACTCATTTAACTGTTTATTCGCTACAGAATTGACTGTTAAAATTGAATGCGATTTACAGATTATCCCAGGGCAAACAACAGCTTTCGCGCCTATCCAAACACCATCTTCAAGCTGTATTTCTCCTAAACGGTATCTAAAGTCAGTAACAGTATAATCATGATTACCTGTCAATAACATAGCTCCCTGTGATATTGACACATTATTTCCGATAGTGACATTTTCCAGGTTATCTATCCATACAGATTCACCTATCCAGCAATTATCCCCAATAACTAGTCGCCAGGCATTTTTGATCCTTATCTTTGGTTTAACAA
The DNA here is from genome assembly GCF_039921305.1 of Mucilaginibacter sp. Lineage (GTDB taxonomy): Bacteria > Bacteroidota > Bacteroidia > Sphingobacteriales > Sphingobacteriaceae > Mucilaginibacter. Next base: position 64,305 of record NZ_JBDSCA010000012.1, on the reverse strand, counting down.
CCAAGCCTACGCCAATTTTGGCTCCGAATAACCTTAACAATTTCACTTTAATTATATAGGGCCATGGGAACGAGCTGTCAAATATGTAGTAATTAACAAAGTACCACGTTAATACTTTAATTTTTGAAGCTCCTACCTGGTATGTGCCGGTAGTAAATTTAGATAGATCTGTTTGCATTCAAATAATGTTTTTACGCTTCAATTCCGCAAATATAAGTATCAAAGTGTTTTTGTTGAATTATAAAATTGTAAATACCTTCTAGCCAAACTGGTTTCTTCATATTCTCTTTTAATTACGCCAGGTGCCTCATGGTTTATCTTCTTTATTTTATCTTGATCGGTTATCAAATCTGTAATCTGCGCTGCTATGTTAATGGGATCCATATCGGTCACCATGCCGTAACCCATTTGCTCCACATAAGTAGATAGCCCAACATAATTACTTACTAAAACCGGTGTACCTACAGATAATGCTTCTACTACCACAATGGCAAAATTTTCACTGTGTGATGTTAAAGCAAAAAGGTCCATTTGGGCCAAAAAATCAAATTTACCTTCACCGCTTTTCCATCCAATCCAGGTAATCTTATCATCATTACCGCATTTAACCGAAAGCTTTTTTAACGATGAAATATAATTTCCTTCACCCTCCCCGGCTACAAATAATTTATAAGGCAAAGTAACCCTACTCAATGCTTTTATCAACACATCCAATCCCTTTTTTGGGTCAATTCGTGATAAAAAACCAATGCTGAAAACTTCATTTTCCGGCCTGTGATAAGTATGATCAGAAAGCTTAATCAGGTTTGGAATAATTTCCCCGCTCCATTCCGGGATAATATTCTTTGATTCATCCCATTCCATCTGGGTAGAAACATGTAACCAACTATTCCGTAATAAATTTTCTCCAATCAGTTTGTGTATCCATTTCTTGGCAAAAGCGTGCCTATTGTAAAACACATAATCTGCAAGCATGCCATGCGGAGATAAAACAGGCTTAATATTTTGTCGTTTACAGATCAGCGCGGCCCCTAAAGCCAAAAAGTTCCACCAGCTATGGATGTGTACCACATCAAAATCACGAACTGTTTTAGTTAACAGTTTCCATAATCCGGGTGCAACATACGTATTACCTTTGGTCAGCCTACTAAAATATAAAACCTTTACACCATCTACCAGTATCTCTTTATCTCCTATATCAAGTTCACTTTTACCATTTGCTTTACTTGAATACACAGTAACATCATGTCCTAATGTAACTAAATTTTCTGCCAGTAAAGATATAACCACAATAGGACCGCCATAGATATAAGCAGGTTTATAATAAGGAACAATAAAAAGAATTTTCATTTAATTATTGTCTATTACAGGAAACATTCAAAATACAACAAATTCATGAAACAAAATTAATTAGAATCAATTTCAGCAAAGCATTTAATAATTTACAACAATCTTAAAATCCAATATATACTTTTCTAAGAAAAGCGTGTAAAATTACGATACATCATATCTTTTACAAAAAAACTTGAGTATCTACATTCCAACAAATGACATATTTAGTAACATTAAACCAATCTTGGACTACTAAAATACTACGCAAAAGCACCTAAATTAACTTGTAGATTTCTTCTATCTCATTAAGCGAGGTTTCCAAATTAAATCTATTTGAGTTAATAATCCCTTTTCTTATAATACATTCACGTTCGTTAACCGGTAAATCTACTATAGCTTTAAGCACTTTGGCGGCCTTACCAGCCCATAATATCCTATCCTCTTCGCTTGCTGGCTGACGGTCGATTAAGACCCCCGCTTCACCAGCCACTTCCGTCATTGGGGCTTCGTTAGTGGTAATTACAGGGCAGCCCGAGGCCATTGCTTCAGCTATTGGCCAACCGAATCCTTCTGCTAATGATGGAAACACGAATGCGCTAGCCCCTTCATAAGCTGCCTTAAGTAAGGTATCCTCAATACCCGGCAAAAAATAAATATCTTCTTTAAAAGCACTGTTCCCGCGAGTATATTCTAATTCGGATGTAGGTTTGTGTCCTATCAGTAATAAGGGCAAATTTGTACTATCTAACTGCCTGAAGGCATTATAAATTTCAATAACACCCTTTCTATTTTTATACCATTGGTTACCGCCAATATGCAATATATAGCCCAGGCTTACATCAATACCTGTTTCTGCAGCCAACAACATTCTAGATTGTATTGTATTGCCTGGTTTGAATAAGGGATTAAGTCCATTGTAAACCACTCTAGATATAACTGGCTTAGTCAATAAAAACGAGTGCAGGTCCGTCTGTGTTTTTTTCGATACTGAAATAAAATTTTCACCACTTCGGTATCCATTTCTAATATAAGCCTGGTATTGTTTCCCAAACCATTTTGTCGGGTTCTCTCCAATTTGCCCCAGTGCTGATCGCTGCGCTAAAAAATCATGGCAATGGATAACATGTTTTCTATTCTTCACCCATGGAACCCACGGTCCTAGTGCCTGATCAGTAAAAACAAAAACGGTATCTGTCGGACATGCTTTTAAACGTTTACGCACTACCAATTTGAATACGATGTATTGGTCGATATATCCCATCCATTTTTTTAAAAAGTTAGGTAATGGAAGATTAAAAAATCTGGCTTTCGGCGACCATAGTTCTACCTTGTGCCCGCGTTCCTCCATACCAGATGACAGCATCGAGGCAAAACGCATCATACTTTGTGATTTAAGGAAAGAAGGGTGTGCGAAGAAAACGATGTTCATAATTATAAACTTTGATAGGGTCTTATGAGTTGCTTCTCACAGGTGTAACTTTGTTAGACTTCAAAATGACAGAACGAATACTAGCTAACATTAATCCGCTAATAATTATACTGAAACCCAATGATGTTGGCTGTGCCCATCCTCCCTGGGCTAATGCTATAGCTCCCACACTTAACAATAGCCATGTTAAAGAATCTCCCTGGTTAAGTCTCTTGTATCCAGCTCTAATTATTTTAAAAGTTAGGCTTACACGTATCGCTATTACACCTAATCCCATTATTGGACCAAGTTCGGCAATTATTCTACCCCATTCCTCTTCCGAAACAAAAAACCCCCTCCTACCTTGTAAAAACATACTAGCAACATTAGTACCCATACCTATACCGTAACCTAAAAAAGGCAGCTTGCCTGAAAATCCGTTACCTATCGCTGTAAGCATACCGCCAAGATAGCGATCTAAAAAAGTTCCTTCTACCCCCCCTTCACTAGCACTCGCATTAGTAAACCGCGCGGTGAATGCTTCGGTAGCGGTTTGAAAAAATGAATATTGGCTTAAAACGGCCAAAGCAGCAAATAATAATAATCCACCAAATATTACTTTCATTATGTATTTTGAGTTTCTTATGCTCGCGATAACAACAAACAAACTAGTTACGATAACCTGGAAAAATACACTTCGACTTATAGTAAGTGGAATAGCTGCTAATAAACAAAAAGCAGAAGCGATTAATAATATACGGTTAATTTCTTTAGAGTTAAGCAAAAAATAAAACACAAAACAGGTCACCAATGAATAAAACTGTGAATTTCCTGTTGTAAAAGAAAATGTACCAGGCGGTCTCATATAACCTAAAGCGCCAGAAAATCCAGCACCTTTCATATCCCCTCCCAAACCTCGGTTTACCCATGCCGACTGTGGGCTATAAAACTGGGCGGCAATCAAAAATGTCATGGGTATAGCTATAATCAATATGACGATGCCGATTTTAACGACATCATCCCTTTGGAAAACAGACCCAATAATAAAAATCAATGGGAAATGCAATAATAAAATGCGTGCACCATACGCGGCAACTAATAAGCTACCATGCCCAAAGCATAAAGCAGTTAAGATGCTAAAAAAACCTATAATTGTCATCCATATTAGGCCCGGATCGGATGGAATTATTTTGCGCTGCCACGCGGCGATTATTATATATAAGGCTATAGGATCGCGTACGATTAATAACGGCGTTGCCAATCCAGGTAAAAACCATTTTCTTAATGCCCCTTCAAAAATGAGCAGGAAAAAATAAAGCCATATGCCATTCTTTATCGGTTTATATAAATCTTTTTGGGTATGGTACCCTGGATTAGCATTAACTGATGCTCTCCCAAGCCCTTTACCCGGGTATAATTCAGAATCTGTTACTATGCTATCCATTTATTAATTCATTAATCTGACAGATAAATAAAGCCACTATACACTTTGTTAAACTTTTATTGGGCAAACCTATCTTTTTATTATAGCCTCTGCTAATTCTTGTCCATATATTTCCCAGGTTCTAAGCCGGGCTGTTGCCATTGCCGCTCTTCCGGCAGATTCAATAATCTCAGGGCTATATAATAATTCTTCTATAGCCTGTTTCAGTGCCTGGGTAGATCCTGCTTCAATAAGCCACCCATTTTCACCGTGTTTAATTAAATCAGGCCCAGCTGTTCTGTCCGTTGTAATAACAGGAGTACCTTGTGACATTGCCTCGGTGATAACTAAACCAAAGCCTTCAAAAAGCGACGGAAAAACGAGTACATCGTGTTCCCTCATTAATTTAAGTACTTCCTGATGCGGTAAACTGGGTATCCATCGGCATTTTGATAATTCCTTGTCTAAGGCTGGGCATGAATCACTTGCCTTTCGCCCTACCACAGTTAGTTCTACTTTATTTCCAATTGATTCAACCGCTGCAAAAAGATCGGCAATGCCTTTTCTTTGAGATAAACCTCCCACAAACAATACCTTTAATGATCTGTTATTAAACGAAACATATTCGCGTGAGCTATAAACCGGAGGGAAAGCATAGGGTATTACTTTGACCGGAGCCAATTTACCAGGGTAATCTTTTAAGGTATTAGCAGTAAAAGTACTTGCCACAAAAATATGATCGGCGAGAAGTATTTCTTCATCTTTTAAAGCGAGCTTTTCTTCTGAGTCACCAAAGCCCGTTAGTGTTGGCACCCACTCTGGCCAACGGTCGCGTTCAACATCCAAAAGCTTCCGTGCAGTTCGCCAATAACCAATAGGTAAATCATAAAGGCTTTTAATACCCAATCGCTTCGCTTCGCGGAAAGAAAACAGAGCGCCATCTTCATAGGCATATACCGCATCTCCCTTTTTAAGGGTATTTTTTAAACTTTTAGCAACCCGTTTATCAATATCGTGATATACGGCATCAACACTTAATGAACCTGTTTCATGCTGTGTTAAACTCTTTAACCCCGCCTTACTTGCAGCAAATCTGCCTAGCTCAAGCAAGGGCCATGATTTAGTTAAAGGCTGTAATAACGGGTCATATTGTCTCCTTTTAAATTCAGAAAATGGCGGCAGAACACTAATCCGATCAAATATATTTCCGGGAAACGTTGCAACGGTAGTGCGAAAGCCAGCCAGCATATCAGCTTTATATAAGCCAAGGGCTGCGGCTCTGGCAAAAGCGTTGCCTGTAGGATGCGAAAGGAGTACCTTCATTAGAGCGATTTTATTATGTTAAAAATTCAGGGATAATGTTTTATACTTTTGGTGATGATCTTTCTGCCTTCAAGCTTATCCAAATACCGGTCATTTTTATTTTTTAATATCTTAAATATAACCAATTCCATGTTTATTCTTAGCTGTAATAAAAATTTAGCCAAAAAAACAGGCCATATTAAACCATGTTTCCGCAGTAATTTCCACCGGCTTTCATGAAATAACACAACCCTTTTATAGTTTATTTTATAAGAGTTACCTCCTTTATGGCAAATTATGATCTCCCGGGTGAAAAGCAACTTCCATTTGGACCGATGAACACGCATACTAATATCATTATCCGCTTCAAGTACAGGGAATCTTTTTTCGTCAAGATAATCTATCCCTGCCAGGCAATCTTTTGTAAAGCTTACCGCGCACGAATAAGGCAATATATTTTTGTTTCTCCAAAACCGAAAAAAACCAAACTTAGCTTCTAATTGCTGTCCGGCAATCAGCCCTAATATTGAAGGCTCATATTGAAAATTGCCTGTATCGTTCCCATAATCATCAACTGTACCAAAGCCAATACAACCAATAGCAGGATTTGCTTTGTACATGGTTAAAAGCTTTTCAATAAATTTTCCGAGCGGATAAGCGTCGGAATCAAGTAAAACAATTATTGATGATTTTGCCTTTCGCAAACCATTGTTAACTGTACCGGCATAGCCTTTATTGGTGTCATTCGTAATTATATTTACAATTTCATCATCAAACTCATATGGGTTTTGATCCGGAGAGCAGTCGTTAACAACAATAATTTCCGATATAAAGTCGCGGTCATATTTCAACAGGGCATCAATATTCCGCTTAAGCAAATTCCATTGCCCGTATACCGGGATAACAACTGAAACTTTTTCCATGTTCATTTTAATTAGTTAACTCGCTATTGTGATTTGCAAGATCATTCAAAAAAGTTTTGGCAATTGTATTTAACTCTATTTTATTACTTACGGCCGGTGCCGCATTTTTAGCATGCGCTATCTCCGAAAAATCGGCTCCGGTAATTATCGCTTTGCACATTTCATCAGAGAAAAAACCAATGGTCGCCGGATTATACAAAAAATGAACATTTGGTGCCGCCACAGGTATGCCGTGAGTCATAAAAGCTGCCACACTCCCACTTTTCCCTAATGCATGTCTTGGAATAGGTGTGATGCCAATAGTACACCCCTGAATAGCGCTCGAAATTTCATCACTTCCAAGAAAACCTGTATGCTTTATGGGTTTAATCACATTTTTAACTGATTCTAATACTTCACCAACGGCTATCATATGGCGCTCACTTCCTCCAATCAATAATATTTCAAATTCTAAGTTATAACGGGCTATTTCTGCCCCTAGTGCATTGAGAAAACCCATCATAGCTTCATTAGTTTCGGCCTGACTAAAAAAGCCTACCCGAAATACATTCGCATTATTATGTTTATTAGTATTGTTATTTATCTCAATATTTGAGAACAACGGAAGCTCTTTAACAGTATATCGACGTTTTGTAAGCTTATTATAAAAAATAGGTAAATGGGTATGAATTACCAAAGGCGAAAGCTTCCCCATCATTCTTATTATTAATAACTCTTGGAGCTTTGATTCAAGAATACGTTTCCACCCTGTATTTTCATCACGTCCTACCCACAGCTCATGAATCATAATATGCCATTGGTAATGCATACCTAAGTTTTTCAACTGCTTACCAAGGTTGAATATAAAACCCTTGTTATTAAATGAATAAGGAACAAATTGAAGACTTATCCATTCGGGTTTAAAATCATTTATAAATTTTCTGGCATATTGAAACCTTTTATCATCAGACCATATATGCGGAATACGTAATACCCTCAAACCGAATTCATTAATATATTGATTTTCAATAATATCAGATTGATTTTTTTTTTCATTAAGTGCGATAGCTTCTGCCTGATGGCCTTGTTTTATAATTGCTATGCCTAGCCGGCGAACATAGTCGCCCACACCATCCTGGCCAAGTTCGAGTGAGCCGCAAATAAAAACAATTTTCATATTCAACTATTTGCTTTAATGATTTATATTATAATAACCACACATAAATTACAAGGCAGTGTACTATAACAACTGTTTTATAAGATCAATATATTGTGCAACAAATATGGATGGATGGAATAACTTTATTCTTTCCTTCCCACGCAATTTTAGCTCGTTCTGCAAGCCCTCATCCTCCAGTAACTTAAGCATACAATTAGAAAGAGCCTCAAAATCGCCATTGGGAAATGTAAGCCCCGCGTCTTCTACACACTCCTTCAACCCTCCAAACTCAGATACGATGAGAATTTTGCCCGCCGCCATGAGTTCAAGCGCAACACCTCCCATTGGTTCATACCACTCAGACGGAACCACCGCTATTTTTCCTTTTGAAACAAATTCCACAAGCTCACTACCTGATTTTTTACCTGCAAAGGTTATAAATTCAGAAATATTCAGCTTGTTTGCCAGGCTCTCCATTTTAGGTCGCCAGTTACCATCACCAACAAGTAACAGCTTTGGATTATAACTGATTTTTTGATGAAGCTTAGCAAATGCTTTGAGCAAAGTTGAAACCCCCTTCTCGCTTACGATGCGCCCCAGATAAATAAAATCATATTCAGGATTATTGTTATTATTTGAAAGAAACTGATCTAACGGAAACGGGTTATAAATTTGAATCTGACGCGGTAATGGTTCTATATCCTGTACCCATTTTGTTATTGCCACATTTTTTTTTACAAAACATTTGGCAAATAATCTTTTTATTGAAAGTTTTAAACCTTGGGTCACTCCCCATCGTACACCCTTGAGCCGGGTATGATACAAAAAAGAGGCGAAAGGTTTCAGGGGTGCTTTTTCTCCTTCTACCCATCCCAAACCATCAATGCACGAAACCAGGTAACTTTGATGAACCCAGATAAAAGGCTTATTATAAAAAACTACCCACGGCTGAAGCGCCAGACTCGCACCATTAAATAAAACTATATCACACCATTTTACAAGGTCAATTTGCTGTTTTGTTTTTGGGTTACGTATTACCTCAAAAGGGAAACTTTTGGTACCATTATCAGGACTTGTGGTAATTACCTTGCAATCTATCTGATTTTGGGTAAATCCCTCTGCCAGTGTTAATGATACATTCTCAAGGCCGCCAAGAGCAGGGTAAAAATAGTGTGAATATAATAGTACTTTAATCCTCTTTTCCATTTAAGTAAATTGATTATTCCGAAATGGAACTAAATATTTTTCCAAACCCTGCCTTCCAATAACCGCGCTGTTTTTCTGTTAATGCCGATATTACACTTACAATAAACACTACCACTATTAAAAGTAGTATAGTTTCAAGATAGCTTTGTTTTGTCATAAGGAATTATTGCACCAATAAAGACTACAGAATACAATCTTGAAAACCGATCAATTAAATATCTTATTGACTCTTTGTTTTTTTTACTAACCGTAAAGGCTATTAAGTAACCGGATAGAACAAAAAATACCCTTACTAATTTATAACCTAAATCTGGTCTTAAATATAGATTATTAGAAAATTGAGAGAGATTTGCATGAACCAGCAAAACACCAAAAGCAGCGATAACTCTTAAAAAATCTAAATAAAATGATATTGATTTATTCACTATTGATTATTAATATGTTATTTCCGTTGTCCAATTTTACGTGCAGGTATCCCGCCCCAAATTTCATTAGCGGGTACTGATTTATTCAATACAGCTCCCGCGGCTATTATAGCTCCCTTTTCAATAACTACACCTTTAAGTATCACCGCATTGGCGCCTATCCAAACATCATCTGCAATACTAATATCTTTCCCTATGCACGACTGTATGCGCATTAGCTGTTGTACGTCTGTTCCGTGATCGTGGTCAACAAAGCGGCAGCCAGAGGCTATTAAACAGTCATTACCAATGATAATACCATGCTTAATATTAAACTCTGTACCAGTGCCTATAAATGTACGTTCTCCTATATTTATTGCCCGGCCTGCCGAGTACATACCATCAAACTTAAAATATACATTATGCTCTATAATGCATTTATTGGCAATGCTAACCTTATGTGGCCATATAAAATGCATTTTTGAAAAAGCTACTCCCTTACCAATTTTAGCTCCTCTAAAAGTATAGTTGCAAAACCTTAACCAGCGTGTTAACTGGTTAGCCTTATCGGTTAAAATGTAGATTATCTTATATAACATTTCGCATTAATCTTAATTACTTTTTAAGTAGTTTTATAATAAAAATTGGCACCAATCTATTAAAAACAGAATACTTACGAAGTTGCTTTAGTGAATACTTATTCTTTAAAAAGCAATGCCTGATCAACATCATAACATCTTGCAAATTTTTATCATTTGCTGCTTCTTTAAAATATAAATGCCTGGTATAATGATGCAATGAATACAGTTTTTGTACTTCAGCCGGAAAATTATCCGTCATCACCAAATCCAGTATGGCTTTTGATGAATCGTCAAGGCGTTTGTTTTTGTTATTTACACTCCCTTGGGTAACGGTATAGTTAGTATTGTGACCTCTCCATATTGATAAAGGCTGTTTAAGAAAGTAACTATAACCCTTATTTAATATGGCTAATACTAAAAACTCATCAATATACATATCAACAGCATCGGCTATAAAGATGCTTTTAAGCGCACTCGCCCTTCCCGAAAATGTTGATCCTCCTCCATATAACATCCGATTATTATAGAAATACTTTACCAGGTTGAAACCATCAAGCTTTTTCTCTAGTAATTCCGTAGGGATTTCTTCCTTGCCTGCATCTTTACCATCTATTACAAATTTGGCCGGATTTGCGACATGTACAATTTCATCATCTGTTTCAAATATTTTCACCGATGAGGATATCTTTTCCGAAAAAAAGTAGTCATCAGCATCTAAAGTAAAAATATACTTTCCCGTACTCTTTTGGATGGCATTGTAGGTAGCACTTGCCTTCCCTTTGTTTTGCTGTAGGTAGTATTTAACTGATCCATTATCAATATAGGGTTGCAACACTTCTTCAGTGTTATCTTTTGATCCATCATCTACAACAATTATTTCAATCAGTTCAGTTGGATAACTTTGCTTTAAAACACTATCAATTGCTTCGCAAATATAATGAGCATAATTGTACGTTGGAATTATAACTGAAACTGCTGGAAGCATATATACTTAATTACTAGTTAGTTTTTATACGAATATTAATATTACCGGTACTCCCTTTCAATACCTAATAAAATTCTTAACGCAAAATATAGCTGCAAAAAATCAGCACACACTTTTTTAGCAAATCCGGAAAAACGGAATCTGATTGCATTGCGAAAAGTATACTTCGAAAAATTTATAAATGCACGTAAAAAATATTTATAGCTCATTCTTTTTCGCTCTTCGGGATATTTCGAGATATAATAAAGATGAGATTGATACCGGTTTAAAGTTGTCCTAAAAAGTTTCTGATTTGTTCTCCAGGGGTGTATAACTGCAGCATCATATAAAAATTTATTTTTAATGTTATTTATTTTTAAACGCATAAAAAAATCAACATCTTCCATGGCCGCAAATGGAAAATTAGAATCAAAACCACCCACTTTTTCAAAGGCCAATTTTTGAATACATATATTACACGACCAAAAATACCCCCCTGTGTTATTTACAGGAGATTCCTGTAAAAAAGAAGTTTGCTTGTCATCTACATATATTCTGCCTTCGTAAGCAAGAATATCAGGATAACTGGATATCGATTGTTTGTATTCGTTTAGGATATTTTTTTGAGGTAAACAGTCATCATCAATAAATACCAACCATTCGCCAGTAGCATGTTTAGCTCCATTATTTCTATTGGCCGCGGGGCCTTGTTTAGGACCGGGTATCCATTTTGCCCAAGTGTATTTTTCTTCAATTAAACTTTTTGCCAGGTTATCTTTACTGTCATCTGTAATTATTACTTCATACTGCCCATCTACAGTTTGGGTTTCAGGTGCAAGCCGGTCAAGACATTTGCTCAACAAATCATTCCGGTTACAAGTGGGTATAATTACTGAAAGCATCATTTCAATTAAAATAGTTTAGAAATCATATCTGAATATTCGCCCTTTAGCGCATCCCAGGAATAATTATTATAAGCAGCCTTAATTAATAATTCCTTCTCCTGAACTATTTGTTCTTTCATCAAACAAGAAGCTAGTGCGCCATCTTCTTCCATGTTAAGATAAGTACCATACTCCTTGAGAACCTGCTTGGCATTTTCAGATTCGTGGACAATACATGGCAATCCATAGCTTTGTGCTTCTATTAGTACCCTTCCAAACCCCTCTATTAAAGAGGCTAGCACAAAATAATCTGTAGAAATATAATATTTTTCAACTTCCTGGAGCGAGACACTGGTAATAATATGCCTTCCGGGTAATTTTTGTTCGGCCAAACTTAGCAAGTCAGGTGTTTCGGCCTCAAACTGTCCTAAAATAACCAAAAAATAATTCTCAGGCAATTTTGACATCTCATTAATAATGTAATCCATTCTTTTATGATGCCGGTTAACTGCACCAACGCTAAGCACAATTTTTTGTTTACCAGAGAAACCCAATTTTTGCAGGATTTCATGTTTCTTACTTAAGTTATTTAATCTTTCCTTAATATTTATATCAAAACCATAAGGAAGTAGCGTTTGCATATTTGCCGAAGCTCCTTCTTTAATAGCAGCATCCATATAAAGGGGCAACAGTTGCTGTACATGGTCTTCTGTTTTAAAAGGAGGTCCGTTAGGGGCGCCATTAGAAAACAATAACTTGTATTTAAATTTAAAAAAGTTACGTAAATGCCATAAAAAGGTGCCTAATATAAAATCGCTATAGCATATCACTACAGGCTTGTACCTGAATAGATAAGGCAACATCCCCAGCAAGAACGTAAATTGCTCTACCCAATACTTATTTTTACCAAAAACCTTACTAAAAAACGCGGCAGTTTTTGTATTACGCTTTATGCACGTAATTTTTATTTCTTTTTGTATGGATTTACCACCACCTTTTAAAAGAAACAATTCAAAATCAGGAGATTCTTTAAGCGCGTTGAAGCACTCCAATGTGAATGATTCATACCCACGGTTTATATGGCCAACACCTGTACATACTATAAAAACATTTGGTTTGATTTTCATAATATTATACTTTTTCTTCTATTGTTGAAATTAAGAAGCTTTTAAGATTGAGATGAACAATTTCCGTTGAGAAATTTTTTAAACTTTCCCATCCATTAGCCACATGATATTGATGTTTTTCTATGTTGTGTATAATTAGAGTGAGTTGTTCGGCTATTACCTTGCTATCGTTCGTCTCAATACATATTCCGCAATCCATCTGTTTTATAAAATTATGATTTGCGGAGTAAGAAGGACCACAACTTATTATAAGTCGTTTTGCCTTACAATAATCTGTAATTTTGGTCTGAAGGGATCCCTTTGAATGTGTATAATACTCCGGTTTAAAAGATGAGGTGATCAATAATGCATCCGCTTTATTTAGTGTCGCGTGCACTTGAGTATAAGGTAAATGACCACCATAAACAACTCCAAGCAGGGTAAGTTCTTTTTTTCTCCAATCCCATTGGCTTTGAGGACCATACCAAAGCAATTCAATACTGTTATCAACAGCCAAGCATTGCACCGCTTTTGCAACAGAATAAAAGCTATCATAATGCATTGGCCACAACGCACCAGCATAGGCTATTGTAAATGGATCACCTTTTTTATACTCCTTATCAATTGGAGCATTACTCATATCCACCGGGTTCCTTGCTGCTAAAACCTTTTCAGGAAAAACACGATACCTTTCTCTAAATATTTCTGCAAGTTCGTTACTTATCATTATCCACCGCTTGTTTTGAGATAAAATTTCACAAACCAATTTTTGCACATTCCCACCAAGCCATTTGGTTTTCGACTGATACATCCAATCGTCCATAAAGTATGGTATAATTGGTATTTGCTTAATATCACCCAATAGTTTATGATGCATCAAAACACCGATGGGGCTGTTAGGGCATGAAATAATAACGTCGGGATTAAACCCAGCTATATCATTCTTTAATTCACGGTAGCTACTTATTTGGCAAATTGAAAAATTTAACCACCGGACAAAAGAGAATAAATATTTAGTAATTCTATTAGGGGGCAAATTTAACCATGAAGAGATATAACTTTTATAACGGGTATTATATGGAGCAGTTGGCTGCCTCGTTCTCAATTCTTCTTTTGGAGCAATTGCCAGTATGTTTTCTGGTTCTACAAATGAAAAAAGATTATATAAGGTTTGGCTGATCCCCCCTTCGTTCAAAGACATTGGAGCATCAGATAGTAATAAAATTTTTAAGCCGTTATTTTTTTCCATAATAATATAGACCCCTAATTAACCAATGAATTAACTGAATCAAGAAGCCTCCTTTGCAAAGTAACTACAGTATTTTTTTGATTAATTAATTTATGCTTTAAAAATCGCATCGCCGGTTACACCGAAATCAAACCCATAAGCCGAATCAGTCCTGCCTAGCGTTAGATGAAAAAAAACGACTAACAGAGCTACAATCCCTCTTAAACAATATAGTTTTAGTAACCTGTTGGGTGGTCATTTTACATCCTTTTTTTCCAAGCTTCGACAATCTGCCTGATCGTTTCTTCCAAGCTTATGGTAATATCCCAAGTTGGATAGTGTGACTTCATTTTGCGCAGATCGCTATAATAACAGATATGGTCTCCTTCGCGGTTTTTATCTACATATTCATAAACTTGTTCCTGACCAGAAAACTTCCCGGCTATAGCGAATGCTTCTAATATAGAGCAGGTATTGTTTTTCCCCCCGCCCAAATTATAAACCTCACCGGTTCTTGGAGCATTAATAAACGCCTCCATAAATCGGGCAATATCGTAGGAGTGTATATTATCACGTACTTGCTTACCCTTGTAACCAAATACTGAATATTTTTTGCCTTCCAAATTACACTTAACCAAATAGCTTAAAAAGCCGTGCAACTCCACACCTGTGTGGTTAGGTCCAGTTAAACAACCACCACGCAAACATGTTGTTGGCATGTTAAAATAACGGCCATACTCTTGCACCATTACATCACTCGCCACTTTTGATGCCCCAAATAAGGAGTGCTTTGACTGATCTATGGTAAATGTTTCGGCAATACCATGCTCGTAAAAATCGTCATCATAATCCCAACGGGTATCAAGTTCTTTCAATTTGATCTTGTTAGGTGCGTCGCCATACACTTTGTTGGTACTCATGTGTACAAACGGTGCCTCGGGTGCAAACTGACGAGCGGCTTCCAGCATGTTTAACGTTCCTACAGCGTTAGTATCAAAATCATCAAATGGAATAGCAGCGGCACGATCATGGCTGGGCTGGGCAGCAGTATGAACTATAACATCTGGCCTTACCGTTTTGATGAGATCCAGAATACCGGCACGGTCACGTATATCAACTTCGTGGTGCTGAAAACCTTTGATCATATCGGTTAACCTTTTCTGGTTCCAACGTGTATCACCTTGCGGACCAAAAAATACAGCTCTTTGATTATTATCCACTCCATGAATTTCATAACCCTGTTGTGCGAAATAAACACATACTTCTGATCCTACTAAACCGGAAGAACCTGTAACGAGTAATTTTTTCATAAAATGACTTTAATGATTATATATTTTAATTGTTATTTATAGCGTTTAAAAACCCTTTTGCAAAAGTGAGTAAATTAGGCTCATAGCTTTTGGGTATCGTTGTAATTTCATTATTAAGTAGATCAGCTATCACAACCGCTAACGCATCCGGATCGGTTGGCGAGAAAAAGTTTACATTTTCACTGATCTGCTCGTGATGTACCTTTAAATCGGATAAGATGAGATACTTGTTCATACATTTTGAATCTTCTACCACGGTACTCCAGCCTTCAAATAGCGATGGTTGTATTATCGCCTTGGCATTCTGCATTAATACCAATTGTTCTTTCCTGTCAATAAAACCTAAAAACAAACAGTTAGCCTGCAAGCCTGCTTTGCTTACATATTCTTTTAACTCATTGGCATAAGCACCGCCACCCGTTTTTTCGTTACCGGTAAAAACAACCGTTACTTCGATATTCTTCTTTTTTAATATTTCAACCGCTTTAATTACCGTAAAGTGGTTTTTATGCGACCAAAATTGATTAGGTGAAAAAAAATAGGGTTGCGATACGCCAAACTTTGCCGCAACTTCCTCAAAAGGCAGATCGCTGTATTTTGGTAATGTAACTGCAAATTGTACTACGTATTTTTTACATATCGATTTTGGATAAAAGGTATCAAAATCATTTTTAGAGTCGTTACTGCTAAACAACACTTCCGAATTAGTATATGCTAAGGCTTCGTGTTGTGCCTTTCTGCTTGCTGCAATATCGGCACCCAGGTATTGAGGGTAATGTTTATCCTGCAAATCGGGTATCCAAAAAATTTTGCGACTCTTTTCAAATCTGAAAAGCTGCTCGTAATAGCCAAAAAGCACATCAATAGTACCAGCCGGAAAATCTTTTTGAATCACTGATTTTTTAAATACTATACGGCTTAACTTATTTATACAGCGCTCAACAAAGTTATATTGGAACCTGGAACCAATATAACTCAAATAAGGGTAACCAGTTTGTTTAATAATATCAAGGGCGGCTTCGCTTTCGGATACGATAACAACATGTGGTTTTTGATCATCATCCAGTTGTTTAAGCGCATACACCAGGTTGATAAAGTAGTATGACCCACCTATCCATCCTTCCGAATAGCTAAATAAGATCCCTACTTTTCTTCTTGTTGTAACCATGCTATATATTTCTGTAAGCCTTGCTCTAAACTTATTGTGGATTTAAACCCTAATGATTGTAATTTACTAACATCGGCTCTCCAGTTTACAGGATAACCAGGTGACTGCTGCCCATCGAACGTAAAATCAAAAGATTTGAAATGTACTTGCTGAAACAACTCTACCACACTTTTTATACTGGTTTCAATACCATCGGATATGTTGATACATTCGCCTTTAAAGTCTGCCTTTTCAATCACGCAGCTTATGGCGTTAACCACATCCTCTACATAAATAAAATCTCTGGATTCATTACCAGTACCCCATAACTTAATATGATCCGACTGAATGATCTTGGTGTGCAGATCCCAAAACAATTGTTTACGTAAGCCCGGCCCGAATACCGAGAAGAGCCTTAAAGAACAGGTTTGTATATCAAAAAAAGCAGCATACTCTTTCACTATCTCTTCTGCCTGTTTTTTATGCAAGCCATAAGGTGATAGTGGTAAAACCGGAGTATTTTCGGTAATGGGCAATGTAACAGGATTACCATATACTGCGGCGCTCGATAAGTTGATAAATTTACAACCGGGCTGAACTTCTTTAACAGCTTCGAGCATTTTTACCACATTTAAAGTATTTAGCGAAAAATCTCTAAAAGGGTGTATAAACGAATCGGGCACGCTGGCGGCTCCGGAGCAATTAATACAAATATCAAACTGTTGCGCTTTAAAAACTTCTTTATAATCGGCATTGGTAGCATCGATCTGGAAGTAGTTAGCGGAAACATAATCAGTAACCACATCACAGCCATACACGGTGTGATGCGCATTTAAAACCGCCATACAATGCGAGCCTATAAAACCTTTAGAACCGATTATTAGTAACCTCATTTTAATTTTTTTATAACAACAGCCGGGTTTCCGCCCACAACGGTCCATGGCTCAACATTCCTTGTTACAACGCTACCTGCACCTACTACTGCACCTTCACCTATTGTAACGCCTTTTAAAACAGTAACCCCAAAACCTATCCATACCTTTGAGTGTATAATTATGGGTTTAGAAACAACAGCACTCCAATCCTTATTTACTATATTATTACCATTGTATTGATGATAATCTGAATAGCAATTGTGATTATCATTTTTCCTATCTTCCCAATATATGCTATGTGAGTTATGATCATATAGGGTAATTCCCCAAGCCATTGTCACATCATCATGGATTTCAATTTTTGTGCGACAAATAAAAGTTGCTCCACCTATATGAACATTGTTCCCAATAGAAACATACCCAGAGGCTGTTTCAAAAATAAAATTCGATTCAATAAGGCATTTCTTACCTATTGTAATGTATTCTCTATCCTCTTTACCGGTACTAAAATTTAATTTCAAACCGCTTAACAAAACAGAACCTTCGCCAATATTAGCTAATTTAAGGATTGTTTCATCTTTTTCGGCATTTTCAATAACCCTAATTGCCTTATTTAAAACCCGCTTTACAAAAGATAGAGAACCTGCCATTATTTTAACATTTTGATAATAGTTGCTGGATTACCACCTACAACAGCATATGGAGGAACATCTTTAGTTACTACTGCACCTGCCGCAACTACAGCACCCTCGCCAATTGTAACACCTTTTAATATAATGGCGTTAAAATTTATCCAAGCTTTATCCTTAATTACTATTGGAGCTGTTAATACAGTACGTTTATTCGCAAATGAACCATTGTTCAGAAACATATCATATCCCATCACTCTCTCTTCGGAATCAATTTCGTGAGCGTTTGTATCTATAATATTCACATTATGTGCCACCAATACATTATTTCCAATAGTAATAGATTCAGCTGATCGTATTTTACTGTTTGGGCCTATATAGCATTTTTCTCCAATCTTGATTTTTCCGTCGAAAGCATAAACGTGCAACTCACATTCCAAGATAGATTTACTTCCTACTTGAATTGCCTTTGGATTACCTTGCAAATTATTGATAGTTGTATTCAAATTAAAAACAACATCCTTTTCGCAAATAGCCTGTTGCCTCAATTGTGTATCATACTCAACTTTACGTAAATCATCTAATATTTGATTTACATTCATTGTTTTAAGAAAAAATTTTATCCCCTTTCTTAAACCACCTTTAGCTTTTTGAGCGATTTTTTTTAAAATTGAGCCGTATCTTTTAGACGCTTCAGCTGATAAACTAAAGTAGTAAGCATCATAATCTTGATTTGATGCTACAATTTGTGGGTGTTGCAAAGGGAAAGTAAGCGTGTTCGGCTTCATTTTCTTTTCAATCAACTCGTTACTGTTTTTTGTATGAGTAGCATCTCCTCGAAAACCAATATTTTCAATCAGGTTTTTACAAGGAATAACCGTTATACTTTGAGATAATAGCTGAGTATAAACAAACTGAAAATCCCAGGTATCATATTGGTTATTATAAACCATATCAAACTTCACTTTCCAGTAGTTAAACCAATTTTCTTTGCCCAAAAATTGCTTTATTGCTTTTTTGCTCTGCGCTTGAGTCCACGATGCGATGGTAACATCATAATTACGCCAAACACGTCGCCACGTTGCCCAACCCCATATTCCGCCCAATTTCGAAAAAAGGTAGCTATCTATACAATCAGACTGGCCCATCAAATTTACTCCTGAAACTTGGGAGATGCGCTCATCATCTTTATACCTGATCAGCATTTCTTCGCAATAGCTAAAAAAGGAAAGATCGGGTAAAATATCGTCTTCTATAATAATACCGGCTTCAACATTTTCAAAGAACCAGGTTATGGCGGAGCTTACGGCTATTTTACAACCTAAATTACTTTCTCTAAGCAAGGTATGCACCTCGCAATCCCAATCTATATTCTGCAAAACGGTTTCACGCGTTTTACGGCATAATTCGTCTTCTCCTGTTTTATGTTCGCGAGGGCCGTCGGCTGCCACGTAAAGTTTTGCCGGCCTGGCTTCTTTTATTCTGGCTAATACTCGCTCTGTTAGATCGGGCCGGTTGAAAATCAAAAATAAGACAGGTGTTTCCATAATTATATTATGATTCTAATTTTAGGAAATTAACTATTTTATTCATCCATTCCGGCTCTTTGCTATCCAACGCTTTATATTTACCTATAATATTGCCCATATAAGCCGCCATATCCATTTTAAACTGAACCTGGTTTTTTAAGGTATTTACCGATAATGCTTTTTTAACAATATCTTTCAAAACCCTTTTACTTGATGGTAGAGCAACCCTGTTTTTATATTCGGGAAAGCTTTCTACAAAAGCAGTATCGCCGGTGCTGTATGATCCGTAAAGCAATTTACAGATATAATTTATGGTTGTTCTTTTACCGGGTATAAGGTGTTTCATTTTTAAACCGGGAGATACACCGGTTGCCAATCTCATTTTATAAGCAGCATACAATAACTGTGTATCGCCAGAACTGGCCAAACTATTGCCTTTACGATCGCTGGTGGTAAAACCTCCTTTTACAAACTGATCGTAATAAAATTGAATGATCTCTCTTTTAAGCGCCATTCCTGTTCCAAAAGGATGAAAAGATGCGCCGTTTAAAGAATAGCCAAACTCAACCGTTTCGATATGCTTTTCCTGAAAAATACCTTTTGTGGAACGCTCTACCCACGCCGAAACCGGATCGGTGAAAACAACATCAATATTCCCCGGTCCCCATATTCCAACTTGTACGTTATTTTTAAAGAGTTGTTTTATCTCTACCAAATAATTGGCATCGGCAACGTTATCATCGTCAAAAAAGATGATGATATCACCTGTTGATTCATTAAAACCACGTAAACGGGAATAGGATAAGCCTTGCTGAGTTTCAACAATAAGTTTACTCCAGGAAATATCATTTAAAAAATTGTTGATATAAGGTGACTGACTTAAAGACGGGTTACTATTATTATCAATAATTAGATATTCAACATTACCCTCAGCCGGTAATACCAATTGCCTAACGGCATCCAGTACCTTAGATAGTATCCTTTCATCAGGATTATATGTACAGGTGATGATGCTTATATTCATATTAACGATATTAATTCTTCAGCAAATACTTGCTCAGGCTTTTCTGGAACGTGCTGTTTTATATACTCTTTAGCCAAATTACCCATTTGCTGCCATTCGTCTCTTTTTGCCCATGCGTTTTCCATGGCCTCGTCCAATAATTCGGCATTGGGTGCTTTAGCTATAAATCCTGTTATACCATCCTTAATAACTTCGGTATTTCCGGCCACATCCGTTACTATGGATATGCGGCCACAAAGCGATGCTTCAACTACAGCTAAAGGTAAACCTTCGTATCTTGATGGTAATATCAGTCCTTGGTTATCTTCCCATATTTGGGTTACATTGGCTACATGCCCATGAAAAACAACATTTACGATATCCCAAAGCTGTGCTAATTTTTTTAACGAATTAATATTTGGCCCCTTACCATAAATATTAATTTTTAATGGGCGGCTTTTCCATTTATCCCTTGCCAGTACCTCAAACAATATATCCTGCCCTTTAGCATCCGGTTGAACACGGCCTACACAGGCCAAATTATATTGCCCACTGCTAATGGGGTAACTCAAATCACTATTGTACGATACATTAAAAGTATTACGCACCACTTTAGCATTAGAATATGAACGTGCCGTTTGCTTAATGGTTAACTTTAAATTGTTTTGGCTTATAAAGTAATTCATTTTTGAAGCCGTAAATGCCATGCCCAATCTATCTGCCGTAGCATCTTGCGGCCACAACGCTTCTGTAGCGGCCTGTGAAATTGTGGCAAACTTTTGTCCTACTTGCATACAGGTTTCCATCCAGTCCAATCCGTCTTGATTACTGCCCTGGCATATAACCGCAATATCGGCATTCACACCTTTTAGGTATGCCGCTTTATCGTAATAACCACCTGCCTTTTCAGAAAGCCTAATTTTTTTAGATATCTTTTGCCATATAGAAGGTTGTATATAGTATTTTCTTCGTTCAACTATACAACCAGCAGCTTCAAGTTCAATCAACTGCTTTGGCTTTTCCGGCCATTCTTTAACATTGACAAATATATTATAGCCCTTCTCTCTCAACACCAAAGCGGTACCTTTCCAAAGCTCCTCGCTTCCACCCCAGGAATCAGAAACCATTGTTGAAACGAAAGCGATCTTCATGTGTTGATATGTTTAATTACTCTGGCCGGATTACCACCCACAATTACGTTAGCAGGAACATCTTTTGTAACAACAGCACCAGCGGCTACAATAGAGCCTTTACCTATAGTTACCCCTTTTAATATGGTGGCATTAAAACTTATCCAAGCATTATCATTTATAATTATTGGGGCAGTTTTAATGTTTGGCGCCGATTTTAGTGTATGAAATCCCTTGCTTAGAATAATATCTGTAGTCTCTTTACGCTGGGACGCATTAATCTCATGCGAATCACTATCAATAATGGTGACGTTGAAGGATATCTGAACGTCGTTACCAATTTTTATACTATTGGCCGACCAAATACGTGTTCCTTCACCAATAAAGCTATTTAAACCTATTTCAATCTCTCCACCGTACGGAAAAGTCATTAATCTTCCCTGCATTTGTGAGCCCTTTCCAATCCTTATTTTTTCTTTTTGTTGTTGAAAATTTAAAATTTCAGAAGTATCACAAAATACAACATCCGTTGAAATAGAACTATTTGCTAAACGCTCAATATGTGCAACTTTTTGTTTTTCAAAATGCTTCTGAATATGATAACCTATTGAAAAAAAACCTATAAGAAATCGTAGTTTTTCAAGTATACTTTTAACCATGGCTATTCCCTCATTTTGATGAACTTAGCCGGAACACCAGCATAAATTGCATTTGACTGAACATTTTTGGTAACTACTGATCCAGCCGCTATTATAGATCCGCTTTCAATAACAACGCCAGGTAATATTTGTACCCCACAACCTATCCAAACATCATCCTTTATTATTACAAAATTATTTTTTTCAGACCATGCCTGCGACAAAATTGGGCTGCCCATAACTGCCGAATGATTTGAAGCTATAATTGACACCTGTTGTGAAATTAAACACCGATCACCAATTGATATTTCTCCGCCACATGCGCGTATATTGTTTTGTTCACCTATATAAGTTTCTTTACCTACAGTAAGTTTAGAATTTCTTTTATTAGTCAGTGAATCATTAATTACAGTTATTACAGTAAAATCACTCACTATTGTTCCGGCGCCTATTATAATGGCGTCAGCGCAATCAAATTTTACAATACTCCTTGAACTAATTCTACAATCAAATTTCTTGTTAAGCAATTCAATGGCTTGCTCTTCAAAGTATTTTTGAACAACAAATTTGTAATATTTCATGAGCTTACTAAAGAAATTCATTACGATAATCTTTAAACAGTTGGACGATCCTTAAGCCTTTTTGCAGGAACTCCTCCATTAATTGAAAAAGGCTCTACACTTTTATTTACAACAGAGCCCGCTGCTATAATAGAACCAGTACCAATAGTCACTCCATCTAATATGCTGCAGCCGTGGCCTATCCAAACATCATCCTCAATTATAATACCCTTAGCATTATGCCCCTGTTCAGATATTGGAATATCTCGTCTGCTAAAATTATGATTTACTGGTACAACCATACATTGAGCGGCTATTAAAACGTTATTCCCAATTTTAACACCCCCGGTACCAAAAATCATAGTATATGGGTTGATACTACAATTATTCCCTATAGTAATATCTCCTCCGTAGGTAGAGATCAATACACCATCAAGAATTTCACACCCATCTCCAATATTTATCCTACCTCCGTCTCTTACCCTTATTTTAGCATCATCCTCTATATAAACATTACTTCCTATAATAATATCATTATAGCTATAGGGGGAATAAGGCTTTTCAGGATAAAATGACGGTCGCAATACTTTTTCTTTTGAAATGTATTTGGTAATAAGCTCCCCAATTATCTTTTTTATCTTATTCCGATACATCCCATTCAAAATCTTCTATGTAAGTGCATGAGCCCTCTTGCCATTGATAATCGCGGTGAGTACCAAGCATTACCATTTCAAAAGCGCAAACTTTTTCAAGTGCCTGTAACATTTTTGCACCGGTTTGTTCAGCCAAATATACATTGAAATGATAGTTGCCCATATATAAACGTATTGTTGGAATTGTACAAACCATTCTGGTAATACCGCTTTTACGACACATTGGTATTTCAGAATCAAAGTTCCAAAGATTCATTATTTTTTGATCGTATATGTTTACTGCTTCTAAAGCAATACCGGCACCTTTTAATGGGCGGGGGCAATAAATATCTATTATGATCTTAAGTTCTGCTCCATTTACATGGGTGTTACCTGGCTCACTGGTAATCAATTCCATTTTAACTATCTTAGGCTCATCGCCTATTGGCGAATCAACGTATTGACCGCCTATATTAGCACCATCGTTAAGATAGGTGGATATGATTTGTTCTGTAGGGCCTTTATCAACCAGCAGGCCTTGTTTAAGATATATACAATTATTAGTTAAAGTTGATATTGATTGCATATTATGGCTCACAAACAAAACTGTTCTGCCATCTTTAGTGCTTACATCGCTCATCTTACCTAAACACTTTCTCTGAAACTCCGCATCACCTACAGCTAAAACCTCATCCACAATCAATATTTCAGATTCCAAATGAGCAGCGACAGCAAAAGCCAATCTAACGTACATACCCGATGAATAACGCTTA
The DNA here is from genome assembly GCF_039921305.1 of Mucilaginibacter sp. GTDB lineage: Bacteria > Bacteroidota > Bacteroidia > Sphingobacteriales > Sphingobacteriaceae > Mucilaginibacter. The sequence continues at coordinate 40,180 of NZ_JBDSCA010000012.1, read as the reverse complement.
ACTGGTGTATCAATATATCGTTCTATACCAGCAAAATCTACAATAGCATCAAAATGTTTTCTTATTTCTGCTTTACGCATGCCCAGTATGGCACCATTTAAAAAAATGTTCTCTCTTCCGGTAAGCTCGGGATGAAAGCCGGTTCCTACTTCAAGTAAACTTGCTATCCGGCCCTTTATTTTTACGCCACCTGCAGTTGGTGTGGTAACCCGGCTTAATACTTTTAACAAGGTACTTTTCCCCGCACCATTTCTACCTATAATTCCAATAGAATCACCTTGATCAATTTCAAAATTGATATCCCGTAAACTCCAAACAATATCGCTTCCGCCTTTGCTAGTACGATCATTCGCTTCACCTATTTTTAAAAACGGATCTTCCTTACCTCGCATCAAGGCCCACCACCTTTCTATATCACGGCTCAGTGTTCCGGTGCTAAACTCACCCAATTGGTATGCTTTAGCTAAATTTTCGGCCTTAATAACGGTATTATTCATTTTATATCTAGGTAGCGTGTTATATTGTGTCTACAAAATTCTTTTCAACTTTATTAAAGATCACTAAGCCTATTAGGAAAATAACAAAACTTGCCACAGTACTATAAGCAAAAGCGTAGGGGTAAAACTGCCCCGCACCTAAAAACCCATATCTAAAAGTTTCTATTAACCCGCTAAGTGGATTACAAATAATTAGTAACCGGTATTTAGCAGATGCGGCTGACAGTGGATAAATAACGGGTGTTGCATACATCAATAACTGGACACCAAAAGTAACCAGGAAAACGAGATCACGGTATTTCGTTGTTAGCGCAGTTATGATTAGGCCTAAACCTAAGCTTAAAATAGCCATTAAGAACATAACGACAGGAAATAACAACACATACATATTTGGGTGCACATTTTCACCTTTAAATAGGTAGTACGCCATGAGTATGATAAATAAAATAAACTGAACACCAAATTTAACCAGGTTAGAAAAAATAATACTCAATGGCATAATTAACCTTGGGAAGTAAACCTTCCCAAAAATGCTCACGTTGTCTCTAAATACCGTGGATGTTTTATTAAGTCCATCTGAAAAATAACTCCAGGCTACGTTGCCGGCCATATAAAAAATAGGAGCTGGTGCACCATTAGTGCTGATACCGGCCATTCTACTAAATATAAAAGTAAAAATTATAGTTGTAAATATGGGCTGGATAAAAAACCATAAAGGTCCAAATATAGTTTGCTTGTAAAACGAAACAAAATCCCGACGTACCAACAACCATAGGAGGTCGCGGTAATTCCAAACATCTTTTAGATGCAGATCAAATACTGTATCCTGGGGTTTAATTTCTAGATCCCACGCTTCATTTTTCAATTCCATATTTGATATTAACATTTTATAAATTAGATTGAGAAAAGATGGTATTATTCAAACTGATTCTTAATGGTATAACCAGATTCCTTTAATAACATCTCTTTACGGAAATGCTCCACATCAGCCGCTACCATTTCTTTAACTAAAGCAGCCAGATCATATTTAGGCTTCCAGTTTAATTTAGTATTGGCTTTAGTAGGATCGCCGATGAGCAGTTCTACTTCTGTAGGACGGAAGTATGTTGCATCAACGGCCACTACAAGTTTACCGGCTTCTATCTGGTAATCAGGATTGGAGCAAGATACGACATACCCCTTTTCATCAATGCCCTCACCTTTGAATTCTACTTCGATACCAACTTCTTTAAATGCCAAACGGACAAACTCCCTTACTCTGGTTGTAACTCCAGTAGCAATAACATAATCCTCAGGTGTTTCCTGTTGTAAGATCAGGTACATGGCCTCAACATAATCTTTAGCATGGCCCCAATCTCTTTGCGCATCAAGATTCCCTAAAAACAAGCTATCCTGTAAACCGGTAGCAATTTTGGCCACAGCTCGGGTTATTTTACGCGTTACAAAGGTTTCTCCTCGCAGCGGACTTTCGTGGTTAAATAGGATACCATTACAAGCATATATTCCATAAGCTTCACGATAGTTCACCGTGATCCAATACGCATACATCTTAGCAACAGCATAAGGTGAACGTGGATAAAATGGCGTCGTTTCTGATTGTGGAACAGCTTGCACCAAGCCATATAACTCAGAAGTTGATGCTTGATAAATTTTAGTCTTTTTTTCTAAACCCAATATCCGTATCGCTTCCAGCAATCTCAGTGTACCTATTCCATCGGCATTGGCGGTGTATTCCGGGGTATCAAAACTCACCTTAACATGAGACATTGCACCCAGGTTATATATTTCATCTGGCTGAACCTGTTGGATGATTCTAATCAGATTGGTTGAATCTGACAGATCGCCATAATGCAATTTAAACTTCACGTTACTTTCATGAGGATCCTGGTACAGATGATCGATACGATCTGTATTGAATAGGGAGCTTCTCCTTTTGATACCATGAACTTCGTACCCTTTTGATAATAAAAGTTCCGTAAGATATGCACCATCCTGCCCGGTAACACCTGTAATTAATGCTTTTTTCATTACTTATAATACTATACTTTTCTAATTTTAACTAAAGATTCTTTTAAAGAATCCCGGCTTTTCGGATTCATTTCCGTAACCATAACCATAGCCATAGCCATAACCATAGCCATAACCGTAACCATATACATAGTTTCCTCTCAAATATTTAATATCATTGATCAGGATGTAGGGGTTCTTAACTTTATTGGTTTGACGCAAGTGGTTAACCATTTCCAATTGAGGTTTGTGGGTATATTCCTGCCGTACGACATAAAAGGTAATATCGACAAACTTTTCAACCAATAAGGCATCGGTAACTATACCAACTGGAGCCATATCCATGATCACATAATCAAAATCCTTCTTGAGTTGCTCGATAAGCTGCTCAAGTTTAACATTCATGAGAATTTCTGCGGGATTGGGAGGAATGGGACCGGAAGATATTAAAAAACAATTCTCATTAAATGACGTCGGCTGAAGTATAGAATGATAATCGGTTTGATCGGATATAATAAAATTGGTTATTCCATTGGTATTGTCCAATTGTAAACTCTTGGAGAGTTTGGGTTTTCGCAAATCTAGCTCTAACAATATAACTCTTTTGCCACCTAATGCTAATGCACTGCCCAAGTTAAGCGATAAAAATGATTTCCCCTCACCGCTCATACTCGACGTGAACATCAATACGTTCGACTTTTTAGTATTCACAATATATTGCAAATTAGTCCTTAAACTTCTGAACTGTTCCGATATGTTACTTCTGGAATCCCTTGTAACGACTAAGGCCCCGTCCGAAGTTTTGTGCCCGATTTCACCAACTATAGGGATATTGGTTTTGCGTTCAATGTCGTACTTGTTCATGATTTTGACGTTCAAGATTTCTTTGAGCCACAAGTAAAGCCCGGGTATAAGAATCCCGGCAAATAGTCCCATTAAATAAATAGAAGATCTTTTTGGCTTGAAAGGTTCCAGATCACTCTTGGCCTTTTCAATAATTTGTGCGGTTGCAATGGTAGAGGTTTTGGATATCGCAACTTCTTCCCTCTTCTGCAGCAAATAAAAATACAATTCCTCTTTAATCTTTTGTTCCCGTGCAAAATTATTGTAAATGCGCTCAATCTCGGGGACTTTACCTATTTGTGTTTCAACTTCATGATCTTGCTTTTGTAATTCTCTGCGGGCGGCTATCAGTCCCTGTTTGTAATTTTGCAGTCCGCGCATAATAGCACCGCGAGCAATCTCCATCTGATCATTAATATTTTTGATCCTGGAATTCTGATCGGTATAGGATAGTTTTAATTTTTCCCGGTCCTGAATCAATTGATTATAAACGTCGATATTGGTAGACAAGCCTCCTGCCAGTCCTACTGACACACTGGGTGGAATGACTCTTTCGTTACCCGGGCTCTTTAAATACTTCTCTATATTTTGCGCGACAAATATCTGGAGATCCTGCTGATTTAAGGCACTATAGTTGCTGCTTTGCGTTTGAACCAAAATTTTAGATTTCTCTTCAACGTTGATCATCTGATTAGTCTGCTTAAATTCCTCAAATTTCTGCTGAATGGCACCCAATTGACCAGAAACTAATGACAAGCGATCATCAATAAATTTGATAGTACTATCAGCCGTTTTTAACTTATACTGTAAATTGGCAACAATGTATTCACTCATCAACTCCTCTAAAACATATTCACCCTTACGGGGCTCTGTATAGTTTAAGGACATCAGGATTGAAGACGAAGACTTGTCCGAAAAGGAGGCATCAAAATTAGCCATAAACTCCGATATAGCCGCATCCTCCGACTGAAGTCTGATCGCAAAGCCTCCAACGCGCGTATCCCGTGTCTTGGTTAAAATGAATTTATAATTCAGATGATAAGCCGAAAAGTCAACAAGCTGACCAAATTTGAAGATATTAAAAAAATGTAGCTCCCTGTTTTTGACCGTAAATTCGTGATCATTTAAGATGTTAATCTCGTACTTCCGGCTAATCATATCCGAGTTGGCATTGATCAAAGTGACTTTGAATGGCACTTTTTCAAAAATCTCAACGGATTTGAAACGATTTTGCTCATAGGTCCGGATATTGAAATGCGTTTCTGCGATCACTTTACTGACCAAACTACGGGAGGTTAAGATATCGATCTCATTCTGCGGATTATTTTTGGGAATGAACATAGCCGATAATTCGCTATGCTCCGATGCCTGGGATGTACTATTGTTGCCGTTGTCCCGGATCAGTATCTTACTGGTGATATTCCAGATCGGGGACGTCAGGTTTACATTAACCCAGGCCACAGAAAAGCAAACGATAACGCCAAGAATAAACAAATACCAATGATTGATAAATCTGGATAAAATCAGCTTTAAATCAAAAATACTGTCTTCGACGGGGATAAATTGATTCTCTTGATTTATATTACTATCGCTCATCAAATTATTTTTTAATCAGGACCAATAAAGTGGTAAGAATGCTCAAACTTATAGTGATATAGGAAATATTACGCGATAAAACAACATCAGAGGTAGCCGCTTTACCCTGATTTGGCGCAATATACAATACATCATTATTTTTAAGATAATAATAAGGCGATCGGATGATGTCACTGTTGAGCAAATTGATCCTGACTGTACTGTAGGTATTATCATCATTCAGCCGCATCAAAAGGATATTATCCCGCCTTCCGTAAATAGTTACATCACCGGTATAACCTAGAACATCCATAATCGTCAATTTTTCATTAGTAATAGTCAGCGTTCCTGGTTTTTGCACTTCGCCTAAAACTGTAATCTTCAAGATCTTACTTTTAAGCAACACTACCGGATTCTTCAGGTAAATTTCTGCCTTTTTTCTAATGACTTCCCGCGCCTGGTCCAAAGTCAATCCATTCACATTGATTTTACCCAATTCGGGCATTTCAATATTTCCGTCTTTGTCAACCAAGTATCCCGTATCTCCGCCACCACCCGCACTGCCGCCGCCTGCCGTATTCGATAAGGCCGAAAAGGAATTACCCGCATTAATAGGAGTCGTGGCAGCAGGCTCAACGGTTAAGATTTCGACAGACAATACATCTCCGCTGTGGATAACCGACGGCACGAAAGTAGGCAGTTTAATGCTGGATAATTTGGTTGAATCCGGTATGTCCTGAAAAAACACAAGCTTTTTCAAAGACAGGCATGAGGAGAAGGTTACGCTGATATAGACCAAAAGCGTACAAATAAAAAAATGTTTAACTATACGTTTATACATACTGTAGATTTTCTGGTCAAGCGGCGTTAGCAATGGCATTGCAATATAGTAACAAATGTTATTTTATCAAAAATATTAATAAATTTGATAAAATCCGAATAGATTTATAAAAATTCGCTAACCATAATAGAGTTTTATTGCAAAAGTATAAATATTTTCACTTTTATAATAAGACTATAGGTCAGGCCTGCCCCACTGTCCCGCCAAAATTCATCGGAAAAACGCTCGGATCTTCATTTATTTTTATTCGTCCGTTGATCGATTCAAATTTTTCCACATTGTCTTGCAAAGCGTTTAAAAGCCTCTTCGCATGTTCTGGTGTTAATATAATTCTCGACTTTACCCTGGCTTTGGGTACACCAGGCATCACCCTGATAAAATCAAGCACAAACTCTGAGTTTGAATGTGTAATAATTGCCAGGTTTGAATAAATACCTTCTGCAATCTCTTCCGACAATTCAATATTTAATTGGTTTTCATTTTGTTCCATTGTAGTATAAAATTAAAAAAAGGCATCTATTAAAGATACTCTTTAACAAGGATGTTGTTAATTACAAATTAATAATGATTCATTTACAGTATTTATAACAGCTAATTATTATACATATTGAGGTAAGATTTAAGCAAAGTATCCGCACCGAAATCAGTCTTTATACTTTGGGGGGCGATCTCTCTAATCTTCTTCTGCTTTTCTATTTCCTTGTGAAATTGGTTTAAGGTATCGGTAATCACGCTGCACTCTGTACTGCAAATCCAGCCCAATTGCTTTTTTTCTACATAAGTCGACAAACCTACTTTATCTGATAGGAGTACAGGAGTTCCACATACCAATGCTTCCAAAACAATGTTGCCAAAGTTTTCATTATAGGACGTGAGTGCCATTAAATCGCTATTGCTTAACAGCTCATATTTCTCATGACCGTAAATGGGGCCGGCCCAGGTCACATTTTCAGTGATCCCCAAACTCGTCGCACACTGCTGAAGCGAATTCAAATATTCTACCGAGCCCGAACCTACGATAGTTAAATGATAACCCCATTGAATTTCAGACAGTGCCTTCAATAATAGCTCTATCCCTTTCTTGGGGTCAACTCTACTCAAAAAAATAATATTGGTCACATCAGTATTCTTTTCCTGCCGCTCTACTTTCACATCATCTATTTCCAGTAAAATATTGGGAATCACTATCACATCACTTGCAGGGAACACTTTTCTGATCTCAACCAATTCAGTATCAGCTGTAGCATGAAACTTCACTTTTGACAATGTCCTTTTACTGAGAAAGTAATGTAGTATTTTTTTTTGGAAGGAGTGATTGGTATTAATTACATAATCACTTAACATGCCCCTTGGTGAAACTATAGGAACTATACCTTTAAGCGCGCATATTATCAATGAAAAAACACTGACAAAATTCCATAATGAATGAATGTGTATTACATCATAGTCTCCGGCGTGTTTCCATAGGTATGACAACAGACCGGGCGAAAAATGTGTATTGTCTTTAGTGATACGTTTAAAGTATAATACCTTTACACCTTCAATTAAATGAGGGATGCCCACCTCAACATCAAGCTCAACTTTACCATTGGCCGTCGTTGTAATTACAGTAACATCAATGCCGTTTGTTGCAAGGGTTTTGCATAACGCAGCCGAAGAGTAAATAGGCCCTCCATATATGAAGGAAGGGAAATACCAAGGGATAACATGCAAACACTTCATTCGGACAGCCTAATAATTGAATTTCATAAGTAGTTCAAATGTAATATATATTGGAAAGAAAATAAACCTTTTTTCAACACTTCCCCAATTAAATTATCAATATGATAAATAGAAACCCTTATAACTACGAAAACCCTTAATAAAAGGGCTTTCGTAGTTAATTCAAGAATACTATAAAGATTTAAACCTCTACTACTTCTTCTTCTGTTTTAGATGCCATTAAGCGATCAAATTCTTCTTTTGATCCTACACGCACATTATCGTATATCCTCAAACCTGTACCAGACGGGATCAAGTGACCAACAATTACGTTTTCTTTCAAGCCAAGCATTTTATCTACTTTACCAGCTATCGCGGCTTCGTTCAGTACTTTTGTGGTTTCCTGGAACGATGCTGCCGACATGAATGATTTAGTACCTAATGATGCACGAGTTATACCTTGAAGCATTGGGCTTGATGTTGCAGCAATTGCATCTCTCACCTCAACCAATGTCTGATCCTTACGTTTCAGGATAGAATTCTCGTCTCTGAGTTTTCTAACCGATACGATCTGGCCAGCTTTAAGGTTGTTAGAATCTCCCGGCTCAACAACAACTTTCTTATCAAAGATATCATCATTCTCAACCATGAAGTCCCATGAGTTAACTGCTTCCTTTTCTAAGAATTTAGTATCACCTGCATCTTCGATAGTAACCTTTTGCATCATCTGGTGAACAATAACTTCAAAGTGCTTATCGTTGATCTTCACACCTTGCAAACGGTAAACCTCTTGAATACCATTAACCAGGTATTCCTGTACTGCTGCAGGGCCTTTAATAGCCAATATATCAGCAGGAGAGATAGAACCATCAGAAAGCGGCATACCAGCCTTCACAAAGTCATTATCTTGTACAAGAATGTGTTTAGATAATGGAACAAGGTATTTCTTGATCTGACCGTCTTTCGATTCGATAGTCATTTCACGGTTACCACGTTTAACACCACCTAAGGTTACCACACCATCAATCTCGGTTACTACAGCCGGGTTAGATGGGTTACGTGCTTCGAATAACTCGGTTACACGTGGTAAACCACCTGTAATATCTCGTGTTTTTCCGGTAGAACGTGGAATCTTGGCAATGATCTGTCCTGTTTGGATCTTCTCACCTTCGTCAACCGCGATGTGTGCTCCTACCGGGATGTTGTATCCTTTAGTAACTACACCTTTCTCGGTAATCTGAATAACAGGGTTTTTAGTTTTATCACGTGTATCGATAATTACCTTTTCGCGGTGACCAGTTTGCTCATCAGATTCTTCACGGAAAGTGATACCCTCTAAAATAGCTTCAAACTGTGCCTTACCTGCAAATTCAGATATGATTACCGCGTTATATGGATCCCATGAACAGATACGGTCGCCCTTGCTGATCTTGGCACCATCTTTCACATAAAGGAAAGCACCGTAAGGAATGTTATTGGTTACGATAACTTTATTTGAACCTTCTTCGATGATACGGAACTCGCCAGAACGGCCCAATACCACTTGTAGTACACCTTCTTCGGCTTTGTACTCTACAGTACGAACATTTTCAAACTCAATAACACCTTCAAATTTAGCGTTGATCTGTGACTCAGCCGCGATGTTAGATGCGGTACCACCCACGTGGAATGTACGCAAAGTTAACTGTGTACCCGGCTCACCGATTGACTGTGCTGCAATTACACCAACAGCCTCGCCCATTTGCACACGTTTACCGCTGGCAAGGTTACGACCATAGCATAAAGCACAAACACCACGTTTGCTTTCGCAGGTTAATACCGAACGAATTTCGATACCTTCTAACGGAGAGTTTTGGATAGCATGGGCAATATCTTCTTCAATATCCTGACCTGCAGATACTAATAATTCGTTTGTTAACGGATCATAAACATCGTGCAATGAAGTACGACCTAAAATACGATCGTATAATGGTTCAACAATATCCTCATTATCCTTTAACGCTGTTGTGAAGATACCACGCAGTGTACCGCAATCGGTATCACCAACGATCATATCCTGGGCAACATCATGTAAACGACGGGTCAAGTAACCAGCATCAGCAGTTTTCAAAGCCGTATCCGCCAAACCTTTACGTGCACCGTGGGTTGAGATAAAGTACTCCAATACCGACAAACCTTCTTTAAAGTTGGAAAGGATAGGGTTTTCAATGATCTCGCCACCTGAACCTGATTTTTGCGGTTTCGCCATCAATCCACGCATACCGGCCAACTGCCTGATCTGTTCTTTAGAACCACGGGCACCTGAATCAAGCATCATGTAAACTGAGTTGAATCCTTGGTTATCTGTTGACAGTATTTCCATCACGTTTGCGGTTAAACGGTTGTTAATACGTGTCCAAACGTCAATAATTTGGTTGTAACGCTCGTTGTTGGTAATGAAACCCATGTTATAGTTATTCATTACTTCTTCAACTTCCTTAGTTGCAGTTTCGATCAAAGTAACCTTTTCTGCAGGGATGTTCAAATCTTTCAGGTTGAACGACAAACCACCACGGAATGCCATTTGGAAACCTAATTCTTTAATATCATCAAGGAATTGAGCGGCACGAGCCATACCAGTCACCTTAACTACTGTACCAATAATATCACGTAGTGATTTTTTGGTCAACAATTCGTTAATGTAACCTACTTCTACCGGTACGTGTTGGTTAAACAATACACGGCCAACAGTAGTATCTGTTAATTTATTAACGATGCTGCCGTCGCGTTCTTTAACATTTACTTTAACTTTAATGAATGAGTGCAGATCTAATTTCTTCTCGTTATAAGCGATAATAACTTCTTCCGGAGAATAGAAATTTAACCCTTGGCCCTTCATTACTCTTCCTTCGTCGGTTTTGCGGCCCTTTGTAATGTAATACAGACCCAAAACCATATCCTGTGAAGGAACGGTGATTGGTGTACCATTTGCAGGGTTCAAAATGTTATGCGAAGCAAGCATCAATATTTGGGCTTCCAAAATTGCAGCGTTACCCAGGGGTACGTGAACCGCCATCTGGTCACCATCAAAATCCGCGTTGAAAGCCGTACAGGTTAAAGGGTGTAACTGGATAGCTTTACCCTCGATCAGTTTTGGCTGGAACGACTGGATACCTAACCTGTGCAACGTAGGCGCACGGTTTAGTAACACAGGGTGTCCCTTCAATACGTTTTCTAAAATATCCCAAACTAATGGGTCTTTACGGTCAACTATCTTTTTAGCCGATTTTACTGTTTTTACAACACCACGCTCAATCATCTTACGAATGATAAATGGTTTGAATAGCTCAGCAGCCATATCTTTAGGTAAACCACACTCGTGTAATTTAAGGCTTGGGCCTACAACAATTACCGAACGTGCCGAATAATCCACACGTTTACCTAATAAGTTTTGACGGAAACGACCTTGTTTGCCTTTCAGAATATCTGAAAGAGATTTCAAAGCACGGTTACCTTCGGTTTTTACAGCGTTAACTTTACGTGAGTTATCAAATAAAGAGTCAACAGCCTCTTGTAACATACGTTTTTCGTTACGTAAAATTACTTCCGGAGCTTTGATCTCGATCAAACGTTTTAAACGGTTATTACGGATGATAACACGACGATATAGATCGTTCAAATCGGAAGTAGCAAAACGGCCACCTTCCAATGGAACTAACGGACGCAATTCTGGTGGAATTACAGGAACGATCTTAACGATCATCCATTCCGGGTTATTCTCTATACGTGTTTTAGCATCGCGGAAAGCTTCAACAACTTGTAAGCGTTTTAAGGCTTCGTTTTTACGTTGTTGTGAAGTTTCGTTAGCCGCCTGATGACGCAGATCATATGATTGCTGATCTAAATCCAAACGTTTTAACAATTCTTCTAAAGCTTCGGCACCCATTTTGGCAACAAATTTCTGAGGATCTTTGTCATCAAGGTACTGGTTTTCTTTTGGTAAAGTATCCAGGATATCCAAATATTCTTCTTCTGTTAAGAAGTCCATTTTGTTGATACCATCGGCTTCTTTAATACCAGATTGTATAACTACGTAACGTTCGTAGTAAATGATCAAATCTAATTTTTTAGTAGGCAAGCCTAATAAATAACCGATCTTGTTTGGTAATGAACGGAAATACCAGATGTGCGCAACTGGAACCACCAAATTGATGTGCCCCATACGCTCACGACGTACTTTCTTTTCAGTTACTTCAACACCGCAACGGTCACACACGATACCCTTGTAACGGATACGTTTGTACTTACCGCAATGGCACTCATAATCTTTAACCGGACCGAAAATACGCTCGCAGAATAAACCATCGCGCTCAGGTTTGTAGGTCCTGTAGTTGATGGTTTCTGGTTTTAAAACTTCGCCACTTGAACGCTCCAGTATAGACTCCGGAGAGGCCAGACTGATGGTGATGGTGGTGAAATTACTTTTGATTTTATTATCCTTTTTATAAGACATAGTCTCCTTTTGTTTTAATGATTGAAGGATTGAATGATTGAAGGATCGAATAACTCAGTGTCATTCAACCCTTCAATCATTCGATCATTACTCTAACGTGATATCTAAACCTAAACCTCTTAACTCATGAACCAATACGTTGAATGATTCAGGAACAGATGGTGTTGGCAGATTTTCGCCCTTAACAATAGCTTCGTAGGTTTTAGCACGCCCCACAACATCATCAGACTTAACAGTCAAAATCTCTTGCAGGATATTTGCCGCTCCGAATGCTTCAAGAGCCCAAACTTCCATCTCACCAAAACGCTGACCACCGAACTGGGCTTTACCACCCAATGGTTGTTGTGTAATTAATGAGTATGGCCCGATAGAACGCGCGTGCATCTTATCATCAACCATGTGGCCTAATTTAAGCATGTAAATTATACCAACTGTAGTTTGCTGATCAAAGCGATCGCCAGTTAAACCATTGTATAAGTATGTACGGCCAGACTCTGGTATGCCTGCTTTAGTAACCCACTCTTCCACTTCGGTATGGCTTGCACCATCAAAAATTGGAGTAGCAAATTTAACACCCAGCTCTTTACCTGCCCAACCTAACACGGTTTCGTAGATCTGACCTAAGTTCATACGTGAAGGTACACCCAGTGGGTTCAACACGATATCAACCGGAGTTCCATCTTCTAAGAAAGGCATATCCTCATCACGAACGATACGTGCAACAATACCTTTGTTACCGTGACGGCCGGCCATTTTATCACCCACTTTCAACTTACGTTTTTTAGCGATGTAAACTTTAGCCATTTGTACGATACCCGATGGAAGCTCATCACCTACGCTGATAGCGAATTTATCGCGACGGTAAGCACCAAGCTCTTCGTTAACCTTAATGTTATAGTTATGAAGCAATAACTTGATCAATTCATTTTTATCATCATCAGTTGTCCATTTTGTTGGGTTGATGTTGGCAAACTCTAATTCAAGTAATATTTTTTGAGTGAATTTAACACCCTTAGCTATCAATAACTCTTTGTAAACGTTATAAACGCCTTGTGAAGTTTTACCGTTAACGATCTCGAATAACTTATCAACTAAAGTATTCTTCAGATCCTTAATTGCTTTTTCGTGTTTGATATCTAACTTCTCGATAGCTGCTTTTTCTTCAGCTTTAGAAGTCTTTTTAGCACGAGAGAACAATTTGGTATCGATAACCACACCAGCGATTGATGGAGGAGTTTTTAAAGACGCATCTTTAACATCACCTGCTTTATCACCAAATATGGCACGTAACAGTTTTTCTTCCGGCGATGGGTCAGACTCACCTTTAGGGGTGATCTTACCGATCAAAATATCACCTTCTTTCACTTCGGCACCAACACGGATAATACCGTTCTCGTCAAGGTCTTTAGTAGCCTCTTCAGATACGTTAGGGATATCCGGTGTTAATTCTTCTTCACCACGTTTGGTATCACGAACCTCTAATTCAAACTCTTCAACGTGAAGTGAAGTGAATATATCCTGTGATACAACGCGCTCAGATATTACGATCGCATCCTCAAAGTTGAATCCCTGCCAAGGCATGAAAGCTACTTTTAAGTTACGGCCCAATGCTAATTCACCATCCTGAGTTGCATAACCTTCGCAAAGTACTTGTCCCTTTTCAACACGTTGACCTTTCTTAACGATTGGTTTAAGGTTGATGGTTGTGCTTTGGTTGGTTTTTTTGAACTTGATCAAACGGTATGATTTGCTGTCGCCTTCAAAAGAAACCAAACGGTCTTCCTCGTTACGATCGTATTTAATACGAATCTCGTTAGCGTCAACATATTCAACAACACCATTGCCTTCAGCATTGATGAGCGTACGTGAATCTTTAGCTACACGACCTTCTAAACCAGTACCAACAATTGGCGCTTCCGGACGTAACAATGGTACGGCCTGGCGTTGCATGTTCGAACCCATCAAGGCACGGTTAGCATCATCATGCTCTAAGAACGGGATCAATGATGCCGCGATAGAGGTGATCTGGTTTGGAGCGATATCCATATAATCCAACCTTGTAGGCTCGATAATCGGGAAGTCACCCTCAAAACGTGCTTTTACACGTGGAGTAGCAAAGTTACCACCATCATCATAAACAGCGTTGGCCTGGCCAATAGTTTTACCGTCTTCATCTTCTGCAGACAGGTAAACAACCGGCTCCTGCATTTGTACAACACCATCCTGAACACGTTTGTATGGTGTTTCGATGAAACCAAGATTGTTGATCTTAGCGTGAATACATAATGAAGATATCAAACCAATGTTCGGTCCTTCGGGAGTTTCGATGGTGCACAACCTACCGTAGTGGGTATAGTGAACGTCACGAACCTCGAAACCTGCACGCTCACGCGACAGACCGCCGGGGCCTAAGGCTGACAGACGACGCTTGTGCGTGATCTCTGCCAGTGGATTGGTTTGGTCCATGAACTGTGATAACTGGTTAGTTCCGAAGAACGAGTTGATCACAGATGATAGGGTACGTGCGTTGATCAGATCGGTTGGCGTAAATACCTCGTTATCGCGGATGTTCATACGCTCACGGATGGTACGTGCCATACGAGCCAAACCAACACCAAATTGCGCGTAAAGTTGCTCACCAACAGTACGAACACGACGGTTTGACAAGTGATCGATATCATCAACCTCAGCCTTGGAGTTGATCAACTTGATCAGGTATTTAACAATGGCGATGATATCATCCTTAGTTAAAACCTTAACCTCGTTAGGCGTGGTTAATTTCAATTTACGGTTAATGCGGTACCTGCCCACATCACCCAAATCGTATCTCTTATCAGAGAAGAATAAACGATCGATGATACCACGAGCTGTTTCTTCATCAGGTGGTTCTGCGTTACGTAACTGGCGATAGATATGCTCAACCGCTTCTTTCTCGGAGTTTGAAGTATCCTTTTGTAAAGTGTTATATATAATAGTATAATCACCGCTGGTTGCAGCATCTTCCTTGTTCAGGATGATGGTTTTTACACCCGCGTCGATGATCATATCAATATGGTCGTCTTCTAAAACGGTTTCGCGCTCAAGGATGATCTCATTCCTGTCGATAGAAACTACCTCACCGGTATCTTCATCAACAAAATCTTCCACCCATTTTTTAAGCACCCTTGCAGCAAGCTTACGGCCAATGAATTTCTTCAGGCCAGATTTGCTTACTTTTACTTCGTCGGCAAGTTCAAATAATTCCAAAATGTCTTTATCTGAATCATAACCAATTGCACGAAGCAAGGTAGTAACCGGGAATTTTTTCTTACGGTCGATGTAAGCGTACATCACGTTATTAACGTCTGTAGCAAACTCGATCCATGAGCCTTTAAAAGGAATAACACGTGCAGAGTACAACTTGGTACCATTAGTGTGGCGGCTTTGGCCGAAGAACACACCTGGTGAACGGTGTAACTGTGATACAATTACGCGCTCGGCACCGTTGATAACAAATGTTCCTTTAGGTGTCATGTAAGGGATAGTTCCCAAATAAACATCCTGAACAATTGTTTCAAAATCTTCGTGCTCCTCATCATTACATGACAGGCGAAGTTTTGCTTTTAATGGTACACTGTGTGTTAACCCACGCTCAATACACTCTTGAATATCGTATCGTGGCGGATCAATAAAGTAATCAAGAAACTCTAAAACGAAAATGTTTCTTGAATCTGATATAGGAAAGTTCTCAGCAAATACTTTAAACAAACCTTCTTTGTGACGGTTGTCTGAAGTAGTTTGTAGTTGAAAAAATTCCTGGAAAGACTGTAACTGTACATCCAAAAAGTCTGGGTATTCCAAAACTTTTCTGCTGGTTGCAAAGTTTACTCTTTGATTAATTATGTTTGCCAAGGGATTATAATTTTAGTTTATTAATAAACTGGATATAGACGTGATTATTAAGATATGAGATGTGAGAATAAAAGATTTGAACTCAAGTGCCTGATTATAACGAACAAAAGGGTCCAATAGTCTCATACCAAATTATCTCAACCTATACGGCAATATAAACGACAATAGACCCCGACCAAAAACTGGTCGGAGTCGTATGTTATTGGGCTTTATTGGGTTAAATTACTTAACCTCAACAACAGCTCCTGCTTCTTCTAATTGTTTTTTCAAGCTTTCAGCTTCTTCTTTAGTAACACCAGTTTTTACTTCTTTAGGTGCACCATCAACTAAGTCTTTAGCTTCTTTCAAACCTAAACCAGTTAGGTCTTTTACCAATTTAACAACTGCTAATTTAGCACCACCAGCTTCTTTCAATATTACATCGAACGCTGTTTGTGCTGCTGCCTCAGCTGGAGCATCACCACCACCTGCTGGAGCTGCTACTGCAACTGCTGCTGCTGCCGGCTCAATACCGTATTCGTCTTTCAAGATCTGAGCTAATTCGTTAACTTCTTTTACTGTTAAGTTTACCAATTGTTCAGCAAACGCTTTTAAATCTGCCATTACTATAAATTTTTAATGTTAAATACTTTGTTTTTAATGTTCGAACTTAAGGTGTCCGATTAACCTCTTTCTTGTAATGTTTTAACTAAACCTGCAATAGTATTGCCACCCGATTGTAGGGCAGAAATAACGTTCTTAGCAGGCGATTGCAATAATCCGATGATCTCGCCAACCAGTTGTTCTTTCGATTTCAGGTTAACTAAAGCTTCTAATTGGTTATCGCCAATAAATACAGCAGTATCAATATAAGCTGCTTTCAATACTGGCTTGTCACCTTTTTTCCTCAATTGTTTAATCAGTTTTGCCGGAGCAGTACCTGATTTTGAGAACATGATAGATGATGAACCTTTTAACACATCATAGATCTCGGTGAAATCACCTTCGATAGCCTCCATGGCTTTCTTGATCAATGAGTTTTTAGTTACCTGCATCTTAATGTCGCTTTCGAAACATTGACGACGGATAGCGTTAATTTTTGCAACAGTTAAATCAGAAGTATCAGTAATATAAAAATTACCATACTCTTTCATTTGTTCAGCAAGGGCAAGAACAAGATCGTGTTTTTCTTCTTTATTCATGATTAGATCCCCGCTACTGATTTAGTTTCAACTTGTATTCCAGGAGACATGGTTGAAGAGATATGAATACTCTTGAAATATGTTCCTTTTGCTGCTGATGGTTTTAATTTAGATATGATTTGAAGGATCTCCAAAGCGTTTTCATAAATTTTATCAGCAGGGAATGATACTTTTCCTATTGAGGTATGGATAATACCGGTTTTATCAACCTTGAAGTCAATTTTACCTGCTTTTACCTCAGTTACAGCTTTACCCACATCTTGGGTTACTGTACCTGATTTAGGGTTAGGCATTAAGTTACGTGGGCCTAATACACGACCCAAACGACCAACTTTAGCCATAACACTTGGCATAGTGATGATAATATCAACATCAGTCCATCCACCTTCAATCTTGGCGATATAATCATCCAAGCCTACAAAATCAGCACCTGCATCTTTTGCTTCCTGTTCCTTTTCAGGAGTACAAAGCACTAATACACGTACAGTTTTGCCGGTTCCGTGAGGTAAGGTTGCAATACCACGCACCATTTGATTGGCTTTACGTGGATCAACACCTAAACGAACATCTATATCAACAGAAGCATCAAATTTAGCGATAGTAATATCTTTCACTAATGATGTTGCATCCTGTAAAGAATACGCTTTGTTAACCTCAACTTTGGATAGTGCCGTTTTTTGATTTTTTGTTAATCTTGCCACTGTCTTGATTTAGTTAATTAATTAATTCCAGGGCGCTGTACCAGAAACGGTAATTCCCATACTGCGAGCTGTGCCTGCAACCATTTTCATGGCTGATTCAACTGTAAATGCATTTAAATCGGTCATTTTATCTTTAGCGATAGTTTCAACCTGGCTCCAGCTTACGCTTGATACCTTTTTACGGTTGGGTTCTGCCGATCCGCTCTTTAAACCTGTAACTTCCAATAACTGGATAGCAACTGGTGGAGTTTTAATGATAAAATCAAAAGATTTATCTACATAAACTGTGATTACTACTGGCAACACTTTACCTGGCTTGTCTTGCGTACGGGCATTGAACTGCTTACAAAACTCCATAATGTTCACACCTTTAGCACCCAAAGCTGGGCCTATTGGTGGAGATGGGTTTGCAGCGCCGCCTTTTACCTGTAGCTTAACCATTGCACCGACTTCTTTTGCCATTTTAATTTAATTTTTGTTACTTAATGTTAGTAAGTGGAAGCTATGTAACATTCTCAACATGTGAGTGGTGAATTGTGAATGGTGAGTGTTTACTCATCATTTTTAAAAAACATTCACTCAGCTTCTTTATATGTTTGTGATTCCGGTAAGTAATAATTTACTACTCACCAATAACCACCCACCAAATTATTCTTTTTCTACCTGCATGTAATTCAATTCGAGCGGCGTACGGCGGCCGAATATCTTTACCATTACTTTCAGTTTCTTTTTCTCTTCGTTAACCTCTTCTATAACTCCGCTAAAGCCGTTGAACGGGCCATCCATTACCTTAACGTTTTCGCCAATGTAATATGGAACGTTCATCGTTTCGCCTTGCTCGCTCATCTCATCAACCTTACCTAAAATACGGTTAACTTCGGCCTGGCGCAAAGGGATAGCATTACCTTGCTTATCACCTAAAAAACCAATAACGCTATTGATGTTTTTAATAATGTGCTCAAGTTCACCATCTAAAGCAGCTTCCATCAGCACGTATCCAGGGAAAAAGTTACGCTCTTTAGCTATCTTTTTTCCATCGCGCATTTGGTAGTATTTTTCCATAGGTATCAATACCTGCGGAACAAGGTGGGCTATACCTAAACGCGTAATTTCGGCATCTACGTATTGCTTAACCTTTTTTTCTTTACCACTAATGGCTCTCACCACGTACCATTTCAATTGATCACTCATGCTTAAAATATTACGATAATGATTTATAAAAATATTGTAATAAGCGGCCAAATGATTGATCCATCAACAACACAATTAAAGCGATGATGATAGCAGCTACCAATACTAAAATTGCACTATTTTGTAATTCACCCCATGTAGGCCAGGTTACCTTTTCGGTAAGCTCCTCATAAGATTCTTTAATATACTCAGTTACTTTAGCCATTTTATTTACTTCTCTCTTTACAAAGCACGGGAACAAGGATTCGAACCCTGATCAAAGGTTTTGGAGACCTCTATTCTACCGTTGAACTATTCCCGTTTATTATAAGAAAACATAAACCCGCATTTTACTGCAGATTTATGTTTCTCAATTAACCTTTTTTTTGAAATATTATTATTTCAAAATTTCTGTTACCTGACCAGCACCTACTGTTCTACCACCTTCACGGATAGCGAAACGTAGACCTTTTTCCATCGCGATGGCGTTGATCAACTTAACAGTGATTGTAACGTTATCACCTGGCATAACCATTTCTACACCTTCGGCTAATGAAATCTCACCAGTTACGTCAGTTGTGCGGAAATAGAATTGCGGACGGTATTTGTTAAAGAATGGAGTGTGACGTCCACCTTCTGCTTTTGACAATACGTAAACCTCAGCTTTGAAATCTGTGTGAGGAGTTACTGAACCTGGTTTGCAAATAACCATACCACGACGGATGGCTTCTTTTTCAATACCACGTAATAATAAACCTACGTTATCACCTGCTTCACCACGGTCAAGGATCTTACGGAACATTTCAACACCAGTTACGGTTGATTTTAAGTTCTCGGCACCCATACCTAAGATGTCAACTTGCTCACCAGAGTTGATGATACCACGCTCAATACGACCAGTGGCAACAGTACCACGACCAGTGATTGAGAATACATCTTCAACCGGCATCAAGAAAGGAAGCTCAGTTAAACGAGGAGGGATTGGAATATAGTTATCAACTGAATCCATCAATTCCATGATCTTACCAACCCATTTTGGATCGCCGTTTAGACCCCCTAATGCTGAACCTTGGATTACTGGAATATCATCACCTGGATATTCGTAGAATGATAATAATTCACGAATTTCCATTTCAACTAATTCTAACAACTCAGGATCATCAACCATGTCAACCTTGTTCATGAAAACAACAAGAGCAGGTACACCTACCTGACGAGCTAACAGGATGTGCTCACGAGTTTGTGGCATCGGACCATCAGTTGCAGCTACTACGATGATAGCACCATCCATTTGAGCAGCACCGGTAACCATGTTCTTTACGTAATCCGCGTGACCTGGACAGTCAACGTGAGCGTAGTGACGTTTAGCGGTTGAGTACTCAACGTGAGCAGTGTTAATAGTAATACCACGTTCTTTTTCTTCAGGAGCTGAATCGATTGAATCGAATGAACGAGCTTCTGAAAAACCAGCGTCAGCTAATACTTTAGTGATAGCTGCGGTAAGGGTTGTTTTACCGTGGTCAACGTGACCGATTGTACCGATGTTTAAGTGCGGCTTGCTGCGGTCAAACTTTTCTTTTGCCATGATTTATAAATTTTTGTAGGTTAATTATTTCTAAATTGTTTATAATACTAATTATTATAGAGCCAACAATGGGATTTGAACCCATGACCTCTTCCTTACCAAGGAAGTGCTCTACCCCTGAGCTACGTCGGCTTTTTTCAGTTCATTTGTTCATTTATCCTTTTTAAAAAGGAACCAATCAACCAAGTCCTGAGCGGAAGACGAGGTTCGAACTCGCGACCTATAGCTTGGAAGGCTATCGCTCTACCAACTGAGCTACTTCAGCTTTTTTTAATGATTGAATGACTGAGTTTTTGAAGGATTGAATGTTTAAAATTCAATATTCCAATAACTCAATCATCTCAGGATAAACATTCCGGATCATTCAATCCTTCAGTCATTCACCCAATCAATCCTTAAATTGTGGGGGGAGAAGGATTCGAACCTTCGTAGCCGAAGCAGCGGATTTACAGTCCGCCCCATTTGACCGCTCTGGTATCCCCCCATCGTTTATTTACGCTTTTTGAATTACGATTTACGATTGAAAAACATTCGTAAATCTGAAATCTAAACTCGCAGATTAAACTGAGCCTCCTATCGGGATCGAACCAATGACCTACTGATTACAAGTCAGTCGCTCTACCAGCTGAGCTAAGGAGGCAATTTATTTTTTTAAGAACGTTTCCTTTTTGTTGCGAGGCAGTGTTGAGTACCTC
This sequence comes from Mucilaginibacter sp., assembly GCF_039921305.1. Taxonomy (GTDB): domain Bacteria; phylum Bacteroidota; class Bacteroidia; order Sphingobacteriales; family Sphingobacteriaceae; genus Mucilaginibacter. The sequence continues at coordinate 19,001 of NZ_JBDSCA010000012.1, read as the reverse complement.
TCCAAAAGGGATTGCAAATCTACACAATTTAAAAGCCGAACAAAATTTTTTTTCAAAAAAAATCGGCAGGATATTATCCTGCCGAAAATGTTAAAATTTGGACTATTTTAAGGGTTATTCTTCTTCTACATCTGCCGTGATAGAGCTTAGTACTGCTTTATCAACCGAGCTTTTCTTTTGCTTATGCTTCCCAATCTGCTTAATGAGCGATTCGATCGACAAATCGGTAGCTTCTTCGAACGTTTTACACTGATGCTTGGCAAATAGCTGATTGCCAGGGAGGGTTAGCTTGATCTCCGAGATCTTGTTGGCCTCATCTTCAACATTTTCCAGCTTTAAATATACTTCACCACTAATAATCTGATCAAAAAAAACATCGAGTTTATCGGCCTTTTTTTGGATAAAATCTAATAGTTTTCTGTCTGCTGTGAAGTGGATTGATTGGACTCTGATTTTCATGTTGTCTCCTTTTTTTACGCCTTTGGATGGGCTAGTTTGTAAATAGATTTTAATCGCTCAACGGAATTGTGTGTATAAATTTGAGTTGCGCTAAGGTTAGCATGGCCCAAAAGCTCTTTTATTGCATTTAAGTCGGCACCGCCATTGAGTAAGCTTGTAGCGAAGGTATGCCTTAAAACGTGCGGGCTTTTTTTATCCTGGGTTGATATATATGATAAATACTTTTGCACTATAAGGTAAATCATTTTGGAGTATGCATTCGCTCCTTTACTTGTAACGAGTAATGTTGAAGAATTGTTATTAAAATTTTCACTTTTCTTTTGCTGTATATATTGGGTTAGCAATAGCTTTAACTCCGTATTGATAGGTACTATCCTCTCTTTGTTGCGTTTACCTAAAACTTTGATAGTTCCTTCGTATAAATTAACGTCGGTCTCTTTTAATCCCACCAGTTCGGCTAAACGGATACCGGTGCCGAATAGTAGCTCAATCACCAGTTTATCGCGTAAGCCGGTAAAGCCATCGTTAAATAATTCGGTACTGTTTAGCAGGGATACGATCTTATCCGTTTCAACAATTACGGGTAAACGCTTAGGTATTTTGGGTGCCTGTATTTTGGACGCGGGATTATTTTCGATCACGCCTTCGCGCATAGCGAACTTAAAAAATGTACGCAGGCATGATATTTTACGATTGATGGATTTTGCGGCCTGCTCGTCGTTCATCAACTGAACTACCCATTCGCGAATATCCTGATAGGTAATATCGCTGAGGTTTGAAATTAGTGTGCTTATTTTGTCTTCGGTCTGGGCCGGATCAATGTCGGTTTGCCCGGATGTAGCTGTGTAGCTAAAGAATTGATGCAGATCATTTTGGTACGCGGTTATGGTATGTGGGGAGAACCGCTTTTCGAACTGAAGGTATTGTATAAACTGCTCTAAAACCATAAAAACTATTTGCGCATCCGTAATATGAATGTACAAATAGTTTTAATATGATATAAAAAAAATTAAAAATAGGTTTTAGCCTATAATTAACTTACTTCACTGTTCATGTTTTGAATGTAAACTGCGTGCTTGATTTCAGTTCTGCGGGTAACAGACTTCTTCTCGTACGCCTGACGGCTACGCAATTCTCTTAATACTCCGGTTTTTTCGAATTTCTTTTTAAAGCGTTTCAATGCTTTATCTAATGATTCGCCGTCTTTAATGTTGATAATGATCATAAGTCTTAAAAATACCTCCTTTCAGGGAGGGCAAAAGTATGTATAATGTTTTGAAAATCAAACCAGATATCAATATTTATTTAAATGCTAACCAACAGGCTTTGAGGCTATCTGGATGCAGGCGATAAGATACGAACCTTTCGCCAGGGCAAGCCGGTTAGCAAACGATATAGACCTATAAAATATTTTCGCAAAATAACAACCCCACCCAACGTGATCAAAAAGACAATTATGGGCGATAAGATCAGGGCAATTTGGCCCTTATTTTTTGCATGGGGTATAACTAAGTTAAAATATATAGAAATAACGATGGGGTGATAAAGGTAAATAATAAGCGAGTACTCCTGCCCCAACTTTGTAATTAGGTTATTTTTAGGCATGGGCACTTTAAGTGCTAAAATAAACATACCGGCAGCATATAAAAAGCTACCGAACAATAGATCACTTACGGCCGGGTTGTGGCTGTATTTAAAAATAAGGTTTTGCTCTAAAGCTTGTAGAGCTACACCCAATAAAACCAATATTATCCCCTGCCAAAGCTTTAACCTATCTATAAGATTATATCGTGAAAACAGATAGCCCGTAATTAAAAACGGGATGGACATGAGTTGCCTCGAAAACCTGAAATTTACATTATCTGGTAAAAAAAAGTGAGCGTAACCGCCCGTCAATAAAACGATAAGTAGCACAGCGGCAGCGATGTATGGTAGCAGCTTAACAGCATTAATTTCGAGCATGAACCATAGAAAAATGTATCCAAAAATCATGGAGCCGATAAACCAGAGGTGATCATGGGTTCCTATTAAAAAGGTGGCTGTGTTTAATAATATGGCTATAGGCTCTGTACGGCGCAACAAAGTAAAAACCAGGTAAACTAAATTGGATGTGAAGAATATAGATAATAAACTCTTTATCCTTCTTAAGAAGGTCATTTCGGGCTTAGATCTGAATCCTATTTCAAAATAATAACCGCCAACCAAAAAAAAGAAAGGTACAGCCCAACGGCACAATTCATTGATTACTGTAATTGTATTGCCGGGGATATCTCCGAACGATGGAATGTGAAGTATGACAATACAAAAGGCACCAAGTAAACGAAAAGCATCTACAGTATAATTTCTACCTTTTGTCGTTGTATTATCCTGATTGGTAATTTGAACTTGTGAATGAACGGTAACGTCAGTTTGGTATTCCATTTATGGCCAACATATTTAAACAATGTTGGCTAAACATAGTAAAAAGCAAGCAAAATATAATATTATTAAACTTATTGCAAGTAAATTAACTTTTTTATACTATTTTAATAACCAAGATGCAATGATTGTGAATACCTTTTATTAAACAATATCGGATCATTTTAATACATCGCGTGCGATAACGATCTTCTGAATCTCCGATGTTCCTTCGCCGATAGTACAAAGCTTAGCATCGCGGTAAAATTTTTCTACCGGAAAATCTTTGGTATAACCATAGCCGCCGAAGATCTGCACCGCTTCGTTTGCCACTTTTACGGCAACTTCGGATGCAAAATATTTAGCCATGGCTGACTGCTTGGTTACCGGTAAATGCCTGTTCTTTAAATCGGCAGCCTGAGCTATCAATAGTTCGGCAGCTTCAATTTCGGTAGCCATATCGGCCAGTTTAAATGAGATGCCCTGAAAGTTGGCTATCGGCTGGCCAAACTGATGGCGCTCCTTGGCATATTTAACTGCGGCCTCGAATGCGCCCTTAGCAATACCTAATGATAATGCGGCTATTGATATACGGCCACCATCCAAAACCTTCATGGCTTGTTTAAAACCTTCTCCTTCTATGCCTAACAAGTTCTCTTTAGGGACACGGCAGTTATCAAATATTAACTCGGTAGTTTCTGATGCGCGCATGCCGAGTTTGTTTTCCTTTTTACCGTGGGTAAAGCCGGGCGTCCCTTTTTCTATTACGATGGCTGATATGCCCTTAGAATCGCCTTTTTCGCCTGTGCGAACCATTACTACTGCAAGGTTGCTTGATTTACCGTGGGTGATCCAGTTTTTAGAGCCGTTAATTATATAATGGTCGCCATCTAAAACGGCAGTGGTATTCATGCCTAAAGCATCCGAACCGGTGTTGGCTTCCGTTAGTCCCCATGCACCTATCCATTCGGCAGTAGCCAGTTTAGGCAGCCAGCGGTGCTTTTGTTCGGTATTAGCAAAGGCTAAGATGTGGCCTGTACATAATGAGTTGTGTGCGGCAACCGACAATCCTATAGATCCGCAAACTTTGGCAATCTCGACAATTACGGTAACGTATTCGTGATAGCCAAAGCCCGAGCCGCCAAATTCTTCGGGAACTAAAACGCCCATTAAGCCTAATTCTCCTAATTTTTTAAAAAGATTTATCGGGAAGTATTGTTCTTCGTCCCATTGCATTACATTGGGGCGGATGTTTTTTTCGGCAAAATCTTTAACCATTTGAGCAACCATTTGCTGGTTTTCACTCATCGAAAAGTTGAAAGCCGAAGGAGTTTCGGCTACTAAAGAATCCATATTTTATATTGGTTTTACACAAAGTTATAAAATATAACATAGCTTAACCATGTACAAATCCCAATATAAAATAGAATAAAATGGTTTTTGGTATAGATATGCAGGATAAATTATTTAAAGATATTTATACACTTAATATGCAAGCATAAAAAATATTAAATTATTTTTAGTAGTTAGCCAGCACCACAATATTATCAGATATCGGTCTGATATTCTCTTCGCCTTTTAAAAAGCTTAAGCCAACTACAAACGAAAATCCGGCAACGTGGCCACCCATTTCTTTGATCAGATCGCTTGTGGCGGTAACGGTGCCGCCTGTGGCTAACAAATCATCGTGAATTAAAATATGGCTTCCTGCTTTAAAGGCATCGGTGTGCAACTCGATAGTTGCTGTGCCGTATTCTAATTCATATACTTTTTGTTTTACGGTAAAAGGCAACTTGCCTGCTTTGCGCACGGGAATAAAAGGTACACCCAAACGCATGGCTATCATCAATCCGAACAAAAAGCCACGGCTCTCAACTCCGGCAACGGCATCAATGCGCATTCCTTTAGCACGATCAACAAAGGTATCAACAATGTTTTGGCAAAGCTGATGATCTTGCAGTATGGTGGTTACATCTTTAAATATAATGCCCGGTTTCGGAAAATCATGCACATCGCGTATGGCAGCTTTAATTTGTTCTTCTATCATTTGTATTTTAAATAGGGCGCAATTTTACGCAAAATTTCATCATTGAGCAGCGCAATATCGTGCAAATCGTTTGCCGATTGATAATTGCCATGTTGCTTGCGGTATTCAACAATGGCATTCATTTGTTTAAAGTTGAGGTACGGAAATTGCCGCAACTCATCAACAGTCACTTTATTGATGTCTATCTTAGTTATCTTGCTGGGGTTCAAAGTGAGCTGTTTAGCAAAGGCATGATACTTAGCCGAATCGATACCATAGATCTCCATCAACTGCTCTTTATTAATAAACCCGCCTAATTGCTTGCGGTAGTTCACAATCCTTGCGGCGAAGGATGCGCCTATGCCTTTCAGCTCTGTAAAATGAGCAGAATCGGCTGTGTTGATCTCAACCATAGTTTCACCTTTCATGGTGGATTCGCCTTCCGGCAGATCAATGTAGGATGCCAGGCGGGTATAATCTTCGGGCGTTATGGTGTACATCTTTTTCACATCGGCTTTGGTATAAAAACGACCGCCTTTGTTTTCGTAATTTTTGATGCCTTTTGCTTGTCGTTCACTTAATCCTAATTTCTTCCATTGCTCAATAGATAAACCATTGGGATTAAATTTGAACATTACCGGGCGAAGTTCCTTTACGTCATCGGCAGGATTAGCCGATGCATACGTATCCTCGCCTCCCTTAGCAGTTTTAACCTGCGCTATGGCTTTTTTAAATTCGGCAAGGTCCATTGGTTTATCTTTGTGGAAATATTGCAATGCGTATGGCGCGGCAAGTACCAGCACAATGAGTACCATAAGCACCACCATGCCATTCCACTCCTTTTTAGTTATTGCAAAGTAATTTTTGAAAGCCTTTATCATTAGGTTGAATAGGCAGGGAAATTATGAATATTTTTGTAATACCTATAAAAACATAATGAAGATAATTACCCGCGACGAATTTGCCAAAGCCACTAAATTAGATAAGCTACATATGCCGGGTTTAGCTGCACTCCTAATGGAGATCATGAAGATTAACCAGGTGAACGACCTCTTCGCGCAAGCCCAGCCTAAACAAGGGCCCGATTTTGTTGATGCCATTTTAGAAGGCTGTGGTGTAGATATTGAATTTGATGAGAAAGAACTGAAGAACATTCCAGCCGATGGCGCTTTCATCGCGATAGCTAATCACCCTTATGGCGGTATTGAAGGTATGGTTTTGCTCAAAATATTGTGCATGGTTAGGCCCGATGCGAAACTAATGGCTAACTTCCTGCTTAAAAAGATACCTAACCTGAGCGATTACTTTATAGCCGTTAACCCTTTCGAAAACATAGATCATTCATCCAGCATCAGCGGTATTAAAACTACGCTCGAGCTTTTAAGGGATGGCACACCTATCGGCATCTTTCCGGCAGGTGAGGTATCAACATACCAGTTTGAAGCTCACCAGGTAACCGACAGGTTATGGCACCCGGTGGTTGGCAAAATCATCGCTAAGGCAAACGTTCCGGTAGTACCTATTTATTTCCACGGTAATAATGGCCTACTCTTTAATCTATTGAGCCTTATTCACCCTGCCTTGCGCACGGCTAAACTACCATCAGAGTTATTCAACAAGCAGGGCCATACCATTAAGCTACGCATAGGTAAACCTATTGAGGTGAGCGATATTAAACGCTATGGCGGCAACAATACCAAGCTGCTTAACTTTCTGCGTGCCAAAACTTATGCATTGGGTACGGGTTTGGATGAACACAAAAAGCTATTTAACCCGCGCAACCTGTTCAAGATCAAAAAACATCCCAAAGAAATAGCGGCAGCTATCAATCCTGATATTTTAGAAACTGAGGTTAGCAAACTACGCGACGAACACCTGATCTGGACGGAAAAAAACTACGAGGTATTCATCGCGCCAACATCGGCTATCCCAAACATCATTCTCGAAATTGGGCGCTTACGCGAAATCACCTTCCGCGAGATTGGCGAAGGCAGTAACAAAAGCATCGATCTGGATGAGTACGATATTTACTACCATCATTTATTCATCTGGGATACCGAAGCCAGGCTGATTGTAGGCGCTTACCGTATTGGCATGGGCGACGAGATATTTTACAGTATGGGTAAACGGGGTTTCTATACCGCCGAGTTGTTCAAGATCAAAGGTCAGTTTACGCCGGTGCTAAAAAAGAGCCTTGAACTGGGCCGCTCATTCATCCGCCAGGAATACCAGCAAAAGCCTTTGCCGCTTTTCTTGCTCTGGAAGGGTATTCTTAAATACCTCATTGATAATCCTCGTTATCGTTACCTTATCGGTCCGGTAAGTATCAGCAACAGCTTTTCGCAGTTTAGCAAGTCGTTGATCGTTGATTACATCAACCGCAATCACTTTGATCACGATATGGCTCAGTATGTAAAGCCACGTAAAAAGTTCAAGGTTGATTTTTCGAGCATTGATACCGATGTGCTGTTACAAGGGCAGGATACCTTTAAAAGCCTTGATGCGCTGATATCCGAAATAGAGACCCACCACATGAAAGTTCCGGTTTTACTAAGGCAATACATCGCCCTTAACGGCAAGATCATCTGCTTCAATATTGACCCTAAATTTGCCAACTGCCTCGATGGTTTCCTGGTGCTTGATTTGGAGAAAGTACCGCTGGAGATGCTGGAGAAGCTGGGGAAGAATCTTTAGTCTTGAGCCTTGAGTTGGGAGCCTTGAGTCAAGAACAAATCATGAAAATTTACAGTCCAAAATATTGATCTTAAAACATAAAGGCCGATCGAACTAAGTTCAACCGGCCTTTTATTATTTGTCCAATCAGACTCAAGACTTTCGGCTTGAGACTTCAGACTAAAATTAGAAGCTATAACGAATACCCAATTGCATTTGGTAACGTGAGGTCAACAAATCAACTTGGTAAGGTGTACCCGGATCGGTCCAGGTGTAGGTTGGGTTTGTTGTTGATACATTTGCAAAAGCCGGTGTAACTTTTGCTGCTAAACCAACACTGGCTGTTGAATTGAAGGTATTTGATGAGAAGTAATAATGTCCCCAATCTTTGTTCAACAGGTTGGTTAAGTTAATGATATCGTAAGTAATGGTAATAATTTGTTTGTGCTTGGCACCAAAGTTGAAATCCTGAGTAAAGCGGAAATCTAAATCGGTATTCCAGGGTGTATGAGCGGCATTCCGCTCGGTAAATTGACCACGGCGTGAGCTTAGGTACGGATTGCTGTTAATATAACCATCAAATGCAGCAGCGTTTGCAGCTTCGGCAGCCGATGGCGTGTTTGGTGTAGTGCTGAACAACTTAATGGTTTCGCCTGAATTTGGAATATAAGCTACACCAACTTTTTGACCTGTACCATCAATGGTGGTATTATAGAAACCATAGGTATATGGATTACCAGATTGTGCGCTAAAGAAGAAAGTAAAGTTTGAAACCATGCTCTTGTTATCACCATAAGCTAACCTGTAGTTCACGGTTGATACAATGCGGTGGCGGATATCAAAGTTTGAATAAGCAGCCTGTGGATCATTTGGATTACCAGCCTGGTTTAACTGCCAGTTAGATTCCATTGAGTTACGGATACCGTTGGTAACATCTTTCGATTCGCCGTAAGTGTAGGCCACATTAGCATCTAAGCCAAAGCCAAACGATTTTGCTGCCTGGCCAGTGATGCTGTAACGGTGCCCCTGGTTGGTGTTTGATAATAAGTAAGCGTTGGTAAACCTGCCAGCATCAACCTTTGCACCCGAGAATATGGGTTGTACGTGGTTTACATCGTATGGATAGTATGCCACGTTATCAACAGTGTTTACTTGCTGGAATTTCAAATCGCGGATCACATCGGTATAGATACCTTCTAAAGTGAATTTCCATTGATTTTGTGTTCTAATGTCAAAGGCTAAGTTTGTTCTCCAAACCTGTGGCATTTTAAAATTGTTATCAATAAGATCCACCTGAGTTGGACCACCATTTTGTGTAGTTGGCTGGGCTTGTTGCGTAGCAAAATCTAAACCGCCGTTTGGAGAGGCGTGTATTAACTGGCCCGGAGTAAAGGCATTAAAGGCTTTTTTATCATAAGCTCCAAAAGTTTGGCCATTATTATAAAACGCGTAACCAAACCATGCAAAAGGAACACGGCCGGTAAATGTACCTGTACCACCACGGATGATCAGGCTTTGATCGCCCATAGCATCAAAATTGAAAGACACACGCGGGTTGATCTGGATATTACCTAAATAGTTGTTGGTTATATCTTTGGGCTTGGTATAAGTAAAGGTTGTGCCATATAATGGATCAGCAGTAGCATTGATAGTTTTATCGCTCAAAAACTGCTTGGTAGGTACATCGGCATAATCTAAACGGATACCTGCTGTAATTTTTAAATTATCGGTAGCTTGTATTTCATCCTGAGCGTAAGCGCTTAACAGGTTTACGTTAAACTTAGCCGATGGATTAGCCAAAATGGTAGCACGGTCGTTAGCTTTATAATCAGTAAAGTAGTAATTGGTACGTACTTGCGATGGACCGAAAGTAGCGCCATTTAAACCTGTAAACTTATCAATGCTGCTAAAGTTTACACGGCCGTTCCACGCGTTCACAAAGTTGTATGTAATATCATAAAACTCGTTGTGTGTACCAAAAGTAAAGGTATTGATACCTTTCGTCCAGGTAACATTATCTGTAAACTCCATTACCTTTTGGTGCATATCAAAAATAGCGGCTTCGCGGTCTGTCCCTAAAAATATGGTAGTACCTGGTGTACGGCCGGTAATTTCTATCTGCGGTAACGATGGATCAGAATTAGGATCGCGGTAATCATGAACGTTTGAGTAACCAACCAATAAGTTGTTATTCCAATTATTCGAGAACCTTGATTTTAACTCGGCAACAAACGATGTTGAGTTATTGTGCGATGTATAGTCAATACCGCTAAAACGGAAGTTTGCATTATCGCGCTCTAAGTTGGTAGCGTTAGATATAATGGTATTGTTACGTAAGGTAAGCTGGTTTTTATCATTGATATTCCAATCCAAGCGGTTAAAAAATTTGGTTGAGTTGGAGGATATCGTTGTGTTCTCGTAAGTACCCGGGTCAATACCACCGGTATATACTTTAAACGCCGCGGTAATATCCTTGGCATCCTGCAAAGAAAGTATCGTTGCAGAACCCGCGGTACCTGCACCGCTGATCACGTCGTCAGTTCTGCGGGCAATTTCTTCGTTAGTGAAAAAGAATAACTTATCCTTGATCAAAGGGAAACCTAAACGGAAACCTGTATTAAAATCTTTAAACTTATCAAGGTTTGAACCGTCGCCACCAACGTTAGTAGGTACGTTGTTAGGGCCAGTCATGAAAGCGCCCCGGCCATAACCGTAAACCGAACCGGTAACCGTGTTTGTACCACTGCGTGTTACCGCGTTAATACTACCACCCAATACGTTACCAATTTTAATATCATAAGGGGCAACAAAAACCTGCACATCCTGAATCGCGTCTAACGATACCGGGCTTGTACGTGTACTGCTTCCTACCGAACCGCTTTGGTTGGTTTGACCACCTAATGACGGGCTGAAACCGATGGCATCATTATTAATGGCACCATCAAGCGTGATGTTGTTATAACGGAAGTTACTACCCTGGAAAGAGTTGTTAGCGCTTTGCGGAGTGATACGGGTAACGTCCTGCAAGCTGCGGTTAATTGATGGCAACCTGCGTAAAGTAGCTGCATTAACATTAGTACCTGCACCGTTTTTAGTTGGCGTACCGGTAATGTTAACCGCTTTAAGTTCGGTTGCGGCATCGGTTAGTTTAAAGTTGAAAATAATACCACCTAAAGTAAGGTTGATATTAGTTCTTTCTTCTTTTTTGTAACCAACAAAAGAGGCTGTAACCGTGTACGGGCCACCCGCGCTCATGTTAGGGATTGAATAACGGCCATCAGGGTTTGTTTGTGCACCATATTTGGTACCGTTACTTGTGTTTACTGCCAGTACGGTTACGCCCGGTAGCGGCAAACCCTTCTGGTCAATAATTTTACCGCTTATGGTAGCGGTAGTTATTTGCGCATTGGCTATACCCGAGATGCCGAGTATAATGCTGGTTAAAACGATTAGATAAAACTGCTTCATTTGTGTTTGATTGATTGAGCACAAAGGTTGCCTTGATAGATTAAGTTGATGTTAAAACAAAGTTATTTTTAGAGGAAATAAGGGGCCTTATTTTAATCTGATTTGAACACTTTGTTTACACAAACTTAACATTGAGATTAGATTTGAGTATTGATATGTGAGATTTGAGACCCAATAACTGCCCTAACCACAATAACAATTTGTCGGTATTTATCGGTGTTCTGATGAGTTAGATTTGACAAGTTTCAAAAAGTTGTCAAATCTTTATATGCTAACATCCAATAACCGCAATAACAATTTTGTCGGTATTCGCATAATAAAAAATCTCTGTGAATCTTTGTATTTAAATACCTTCGTCACCTCTGTGGTTAATTCAAATCAATAACCAGGCTAACAAGCCCATCGGTATTTATCGGTGTTTTAAAAGAACTATCGCCCTTAGTCGGCAATAGCTACAATATAGCGAAATTTCAGGAGAATCGCAAATTCTATCTTCCGGACTTCCCGACTTCCCGGACTTACAGACTATCTTAATACCTAATCTTCAACCGCAATAAAATAAAGTGCAGCAACCATATTGGCCCTATCAGTAAAAACTTGATATCATCAAAAAACGAAGGTTTCTTGCCTTCTATCTTATGCCCAATAAATTGCCCAACCCACGATAGCACAAAAATGGCCAAACAACTTTGCCATAATTGCGGCCCACCCAAATGCGCCCAGGTTTCCAATTCAATAATAAGGTAACTAAAGGCAAATACCAGCAGTAACATACAGTACGATAACACCGGCGATAGCCTGTAATAATAGTATATCGCGAAAGCGATCAAGAAAGAGGCCCAGTTCACAAAGCCATTATACCGCCCTAAAAAACCAATGTGCGGAAACGGTATTGACCATACCAACCCCAGCAAACTAAACACAATAAGTGGAACGCAGATCCAATGGATCAACTCATTCGTATGGTTTTGGTGGCTCTCGGCGTATTTGTCGAAGTAAACATCAACTTCTCGTTTTTCAACTTTGCTCGGCATAACGGTATAATTGGTTCAATAAAGTTAAATACAATATCAGCAATAAAAAAAGCGACGAGAAACTCATCGCTTATATTTTAAAGTCCTCTCTTTTGGAGAGGGTTGGCTGAGGCTTCTTACTTAGCAAACGCTACCGACCTGGTTTCCCTGATCACCGTAACCTTGATCTGGCCAGGATAGGTCATCTCGGTTTGGATACGGTTTGAGATATCGGCAGCCAATATTTCTGATTGTGCGTCGCTTATCTTTTCACTTTCAACCACAACACGCAATTCGCGGCCGGCCTGTATAGCGAAGGTTTTTTCAACACCAGGGTATGATAAGGCCAATTCTTCCAGTTCTTTCAAACGTTTAATGTAGCTTTCAACAACCTCGCGGCGTGCACCAGGGCGCGCTCCCGATATCGCATCACAAGCCTGAATGATAGGCGATATCATGCTCGTCATTTCTACCTCGTCGTGGTGGGCGCCAATGGCGTTACAAACTTCGGGGTGTTCTTTATATTTTTCGGCCAGTTGCATACCTAAAATCGCGTGTGGCAATTCCGGGTTATCATCAGGCACCTTACCAATATCGTGTAGTAAACCGGCACGTTTAGCCATTTTTACGTTAAGGCCCAACTCAGCAGCCATGGTAGCGCAAAAGTTTGCTACTTCGCGACTGTGCTGTAAAAGGTTTTGTCCGTATGATGAGCGGTAACGCATCCGGCCCACCATCCTGATCAGTTCAGGGTGTAAACCATGAATACCTAAGTCAATTACGGTACGCTCACCTATCTCAACAATTTCTTCTTCAATTTGCTTTTTGGTTTTCGCAACAACCTCCTCAATACGGGCAGGGTGAATACGGCCATCGGTTACCAAACGGTGCATCGCCAAACGGGCAATCTCGCGCCTAACCGGGTCAAATCCCGAAAGGATAATGGCTTCCGGAGTATCATCAACAATGATCTCGATACCGGTAGCGGCTTCCAACGCACGGATGTTACGGCCTTCCCTGCCGATGATCCTACCCTTAACTTCATCATTATCGATGTTAAAGATAGATACCGTATTCTCGATAGCGCTTTCGGTAGCGGTACGTTGTATGGTTTGGATAACTATCTTTTTAGCTTCTTTGGTAGCAGTCAATTTAGCCTCGTCAACAATATCCTTGATCTGCATCATGGCTTTGGTACGGGCTTCTTCGCGCAAATTATCAACCAATTGGTTTTTGGCTTCCTCGGCAGATAAGCCTGCAATGCTTTCCAATTGCTCAATATGCTGATTTTTTAACGCTTCAACTTCTTCCTGTTTCTTTACAGCGATCTCGGCTTGTTTTTCAAAGTTCTTTTTAACGTTCTCAACCTCCTGGTCGCGGCGGGTAGCGTTCTCCAGTTTTTGGTTTAGCGATTGCTCTTTTTGTTTCAGACTGTTTTCACGCTGATTAAAAGCATTGTTTTTGGCATTTAGTTCTTGCTCATGCTCACTTTTTAGTTGCAAAAATTTCTCTTTGGCTTCAAGCATGCGGTTCTTCTTTAAAATTTCGGCATTGTTTTCTGCCTCTTTTAAAATTTTCTTAACCTTATTTTGAGCGTTTACTTCCTGATCTTTAAAAAGCTTCCTCAACAGGAAGCGGCCAAGCAGGAAACCTGCTCCCCCCCCCAGCATCAGGGCGATGATAACGATATATATCGAATCCATAATTGTATTATATAATTGGTATAAATAAAAAAAACCGCAACTAAACTCTAAGCCTCATGTATTATTAAACTTCATTTATGTATTGAAAGCCGGATCATCGTTAGGTGGCGTGCCAAATAACGTATATCCTCATCTGCCTTCATTGATATTGAAGCGTTAAGTTTATAAATAGTGAAACTTAAAATTTAACTGCGGTTAAATCTTAAAATGCTCTGATATGATAAAGAACGTTATTACTTCGAAAAAAACTGATTCAACAAACTGTCCAGCTGATAAACCTTCTCCGCTACCTCCGTATCTTCTACCCCTACCCTCTTCTCAGCCTTCAGGGCCGATGTAGCGTAGTGTAGCACACACATGGATAGCAGGTCTTGCTTATCTTTAACCGCATAATTTTCCTGGTATTCTTTTACCCGGTCGTTAATTAGTTTAGCCGCTCTGCGTATTATTTCTTCCTCTTCCATGTTCACCTTTAAAGGGTAAACTCTGTCAGCAATATTTATTTTTATGGAGATTTCTCCCATTGAGCTGTTTCACTTTTTCGTATTACTTTTTGAGCAATACAATACACTTATCTATTTCCCGCACAAATTCGTTAATTTTTTGCTTGATGTCAAGGTTTTTTTCATTTGTTTCTGAAAACGACTTGGCAAGCTTCAATACACGAAGTTTTTCTTCAAAATCTTTATTCTTTTCTTTACTCGCTGTCAACGCCACCTTTAACGATTGATTTTCAAGCTTCATCAAATCATTTTCCTCCTGTAAAGCGCCACAAAGCTCAATTAACCGCTCTGTTTTATCTATTACTTTACTCAGGTGATCAGCTAACACAGCCATTTATTATTATTCGTTATTGGGTTTTGTTAATGTTTTTGTTGATCTATTGAATCTAAATTAATTAAGTGTGCGCCTTATTTATTTTATCGACTAATACCTCACTACAAATATCAGATAAATTTAACAACATATTAACTTAATCACAAATAAGTAACCGGTAAATACCAACATGCTAATTAGGTTCCCCCTTTAGGGGGCGGAGGGGGGCTCTACTTGCGTATCTCCGCTCCCGCTTCTTTATTGAAATTATAGATCAGTTTCTGCATAACGCCATCTATCGCTTTATCGGTCAACGTTTTTTCTTCATCTTGGATGGCAAAGCTTAACGCGTACGATTTTTTACCTTCAGGCAGTTTATCGCCCTGGTAAACATCAAACACATTCACCGCCTTTAACAATTTGCGCTCAGTTTTTTGCGCGATGCTTTTCAATTGCTCAAAAGATACCGATTGATCAACAAGCATAGACAAATCACGCCTTACCGCCGGGAACTTGCTTACCTCCTGGTAAACTATCTTATTCTTCTTCACTAAGCCTATCAGCACATCAAAGTTAAAGTCTGCATAAAAAACTTCCTTATCTACGTCAGCCTTTTTAAGAGAAGCCTTGCTTACCGCGCCAAAGCTCACCAGCGTTTTGTTACCACGATTGTATTTCAGCCCGTAAGCAAAATTAGCATCGTCAGTATCGGTTAAGGTATAGTCGGACACACTAAGGCGCTCCATCAAACCATCAACAATAGCTTTCAAATTATAAAAGGTAGCGGCGGTGCTTTTTGCATTCCAGTTCTCGCCCTGTTTGGCACCAGTTAAAAACACCGCGAAGCGGGAATTTTCAATATACTTTTCGTCGCGCAGGTTATACACCTTACCAAACTCGTAAAATTTCAGATCGGCATTTCTGCGATTTTGGTTATAGGCTATAGCTTCCAGGCCCGAGTACAGCAAAGTCTGGCGCATAATATCCAGATCACTGCTCAATGGGTTCAATATCTTAACCGCCTCATCAATATTTTCGGCGTAGGCAGCTTTGGTTAGCGAATTGGATAAGATCTCGTTAAAACCGTTAGCCGATAAAATATCCGAAACGGCATTCTGTATCGTATCCTTATCCGGGCGACCGGAAGTATTCAGCGAAGCCCTGATCTGGGTAGGTATCTCAATATTGTTATAACCGTAAATACGCAATATCTCTTCAATCACATCCACATCGCGGGTAACATCCACACGGTACGGGGGTACTTTTAACGATAAACCTTCGGCAGTTTCGCCGGTGATCTTAATATCCAAAGCCACAACAATGGCTTTGATCTCGCCATGAGGGATTTGTTTACCGATCAGCCTATCTACATGTGCGTATTCTAATTCCACCTCGAATGGTGTAACCGGGGCCGGGTAAAAATCAGATATCTCTGATGTTATCGTACCACCTGCAACTTCCTTAATTAACAGCGCGGCATACTTCAAGGCAAATACCGTCATATCCGGGTCGGTACCACGCTCAAACCTGAACGAAGCATCGGTTTTTAAACCAAAACGTTTTGATGTTTTACGTACAGATACCGCGTTAAAATAGGCGCTCTCTAAAAATATATTCTTGGTAGTTTCACTTACGCCACTTTCGGCACCGCCAAATACACCGGCTATGCACATTGGGCCTTCGGCGTTACATATCATCAGGTCATCCGCGTGAAGCTTGCGCTCCACATCGTCCAGCGTTTTAAAGATAACTCCTTCTAATCCGGTTTTAACTACAACCTTACCGCCTTTAATGGCGTCCACATCAAAAGCGTGCATGGGCTGGCCCAAACCATGTAAAACATAGTTGGTAACATCCACAATGTTATTGATAGCACGGATGCCGATAACGGCCAGTTTCTCTTTCAGCCAGTTTGGTGAATCTTTAACTTCAACCCCCGAAACAGTCAAACCAGAATACCTCGGCGAAGCATCGGCATTTTCAACCACCACCGGAATGGTGAGGTTGGTATTATCCACCTTAAACCCGCTTACATCAGGCTTAATAATTTCTATTTTTAAAAAGGCCGCTATATCCCTCGCCGTACCCAAATGCGAAGCCGCGTCGGCACGGTTTGGCGTTAAGCCTATTTCGTATAAATAATCGTCGTTCAGTTTAAAATAGTCTTTAGCTAATGACCCTACTTCGGCATCAGCGGCAAGCTCCATGATACCCTCGTGCGATTCGCCTAAGCCAATCTCATCCTCGGCACAGATCATCCCTAAAGATTCCTCGCCCCTAATTTTTGATTTATTGATCTTAAAAGGCTCGCCTTTGGTGGGGTACACTGTAGCGCCAACAGTAGCCACAACTACCTTTTGGCCCGCAGCTACATTAGCCGCGCCGCATACAATTTGCAGGTCTTCGCCACTGCCAACATCTACTTTAGTGATGCGTAACCTATCGGCATTAGGGTGCTGTGCGCACTCTTTCACATAACCAATCACCAAACCCTCTAAACCACCGGGCACAGCCTGAACTTTCTCTAAACTTTCTACCTCCAAACCTATCGCGGTTAGTATGGTTGAAAGTTCCTGAGGGGTTTTATCTGTATTTATAAACTCTTTAAGCCAATTGTAAGATATCTTCATTAGATGGAAACGATAATCGGCAAATCTACACTTTTGAGCCGAAACCAGAAAGACAAAAAGGCAAGCAAAAGGGCAAATAAAAAGGGCGGCAAGTTAATTGCCACCCTTTAAAAAAACTAAAAATCACCTATTAAAATCTACTGAAGCCACCGTCAAGCACCAGATCGCCACCTACCATAAATTTGGAATCGTCTGATGCGAGGTATAAAAATCCTTCGGCTATTTCTTCAACATTACCTAAACGCTTGATGGGTGTGATATCGGCCATGTAGGTTTTCATGCCATCTATCTCCTCTGCTGTTGCCCCGTTACGGCCAAATATTGGTGTTTCGACTGGGCCCGGAGAAAGTACGTTTACACGGATGCCCCTATCCAGCAAGCCTGCCGTAAGGTACTGTCATTAAAAACAAGTTTTTTTGAATATATTTTTTCTATTAAATTTGCATAGCGAAAGAAGGCATACGTTGATTCTTTGACGGATGACTATCTTGTGTAGCCCTGGTTATGCCGGGGCTACTTCATTAAGCTGGCCCTCTGGGGCCAAAGCGAAAGAAGGCACCGTCTCCTCATTTCCAGATGTGGTTAATTTTGTATGTGGTTTGAATGCTTCGTTCCTTTTCCATAACGTATAAATTAAGGCCAGTAATTTTTTCTGTACCGCTACATAAGCTTTCATCTTTTGTTGTTGTCGTTCGAGTAGCCGCTCAAAAAAGGGTTTAAAGTTTCCTACATCATAGCGGATCATATTAAAGGCTGGCATGTGCATTGCCCGCCTGATGTGGCTGTTGCCTTTCTTTGATATCCTGGTTTTTCCACGATGATTCCCCGATTGATTTTCAACGATATCGTAACCGGCATAGCTAATGAGCTGTGCGATAGATTTAAACAGGGCGAAGCCGTTAGTTTCGCCAAGTATGGTTGCTACTGTCATGTAACCCAAGCCCTTTATATCAATGATATGGTCTACCTTTTTAGCCACATCAGAATCACTGTAAAGATGATCATGAATTTCCTGTGCTGTATCGTCAAGTTGTTTTTCCAGTGTAACAATCAACTTTTTAAGCTGTTTAATCACACTTTTACTGCTGTAAATGCTATGTTCATCAGCGTGGAGCTGGTTATTGATATTGGTTTTCAATTCCTGCAGACTTTGATGATGGCGCGTTAGCGCACGCAATTTATAAAAGAAATCCGCCATTGGCTGCCATTGTTCCAGGCACTGTTCGGCAGCCATACGTGCAAGGCCGGCAGCATCAATCTTATCATTCTTGCTTTTCAAACCAAGGGCCTGCATGTATTTTTTTGCCTTATTAGGCAATACTACTGACACACTAAACCCCGCTTTAAATAAGGATAGCGCACACTTTTCATAATAAACGCCGGTAGCTTCCATTACTATAGAAAGTGCTATTTCCTTTTCTTTACAGTGTTGGGTGATCCAGGTCAGTACCTCTTTAAATCCCTGCTGATTATTGGTGAACTTACGGGTTGCTTTAATTTTAACCTGCTGGTTTTTGTCAATGGCCGAAAGGCATGCGTGGAAATCCCCCTTGGAAATGTCCAGCCCGAGTGAGTACTTTAACATAGTGTTGTTATTAATGAAAGTAATAACAGGATCTCTTTATACAGCCTTCTCTCATAGTTTTATACAGGATGATAGGAACCTTATGCATATCTCCTTAAGTACTGTTCTGGCTTTGTAAAAAGGAAACTAAGGGCAGGTCTCTCTTGCGGTCAACATCCAATATTGGTGCTTAAATCGCCTCCTTTCAACTTGCTGCCCTTAGTCCTGTTTTATTATCTACAAAGATATGAG
>NZ_JBDSCA010000011.1:0-52172 GCF_039921305.1 Mucilaginibacter sp. | reverse complement strand
AGGGTATAACTAAGAATTGACGCACCGAAATACGCACTTTTTTGTTGCTAATTGGTGCATAAAATGGGGGTTTGGCACCAAAACAAAAGCCTGCAATCATTTGATTTGCAGGCTTTTAGCTGTTTTTAACATGGTTATTCGCGGAGAAGGAGAGATTCGAACTCTCGATACACTTTTGGCGTATACACACTTTCCAGGCGTGCTCTTTCGACCACTCAGACACTTCTCCGTGTTTTTGAGGACTGCAAAAATAGGATATTCTACCGTTATATCGCACCAAAAAGCAATTCATTTTTAGGCTTTAAACTATTGCGCGTTTTTTGACGTATTAAAAATGCAATATTGTGCCCTGCAGCTATAGGGTTATTGATTTTTAACTTATGTTTGCTACGTATTCCAGTTGGGATAACGTCCATTTTTTAAAGAACTGTTGCGTTTTTAAATGCTGAGCATCGACGAGATCAAGAGACCTATTGCCGCAGAGATTGATGTTTTTGAACAAAAATTCAAAAAATCAATGCATAGTACCGTTCCCCTGCTTGATCGTATCACCCATTATATTGTAAAGCGTAAGGGGAAGCAAATACGGCCCATGTTCGTTTTTTTGTCGGCAAGTTTATGTGGTGGTATTAATGAGTCTACCCATCGTGGGGCCGCATTGGTTGAGTTATTGCATACTGCTACTTTGGTACACGATGACGTGGTTGATAACTCATATCAACGCCGCGGTTTTTTCTCTATCAATGCTTTATGGAAAAATAAGATTGCCGTTTTAGTCGGCGATTTTCTGTTGAGTAAAGGTTTATTGCTTTCTATCGAAAACAATGATTTTAATTTATTAAAGATCGTATCCGAAGCCGTGAGGCAAATGAGCGAGGGCGAGCTGTTACAGATAGAAAAGGTACGCCGGATGGATATTGACGAGCCGATTTATTATGATGTGATCCGCCAGAAAACGGCTTCGTTAATTGCATCGTGTTGCGCCTGTGGTGCGGCATCGTCGGGCGCAGATGATGTTACTGTAGAGAAAATGAGGTTGTTTGGTGAGAAAATAGGCATCGCTTTCCAGATAAAGGATGACATGTTTGATTTTGGCACGGATGATGTTGGTAAACCATTAGGTATCGACATTAAAGAGAAAAAGATAACGCTGCCTTTAATTTATGCTTTGGCTAATACCACGTCTGCAGAAAAAAAGCGCATCATTAATCTGGTAAAAAATCATAATGACGATGCCATTAAAATTGCCGAGATCATCCGGTTTGTAAAAGATGCTGGTGGTTTACAATATGCAGAAAGTCAGATGAAAGTTTATCAGGACGAGGCGTTCGAAATACTATATACTTTCCCGGATGGGGAGTCGCGACGGTCATTAGAACAATTGGTTCGTTATACCACTGAGAGAAATAAATAGTAATGACCCACGAAGTTGAATTTATTATAGGCTTTATTGTATTTGTGATAGCGATGCTGGCTATCGACCTGGGCTTATTCTCAAAAAAGGACGAGGCTGTATCCGTAAAGCGCGCTGCAATCATGAGCTTGATCTGGATCAGCTTTGCATTAATATTTTACGGCATACTGTTAAAGTTTGGTGATACCTTGCATGCCATAAAAACCTTTGATGATTTAAAAGCGGTTAACATTGCCCATTTCCATCATCTCAATTTAAACCCTGCCGATTTTGCCGGGGGCCTTGATCTGTATCGTAGCAACATCGCGTTGGAGTTTATTACCGGGTATGTGGTAGAGTATGCTCTTTCGGTAGATAATATATTTGTTATTGTATTGGTATTTACCGCTTTTAAGGTTAGCCCAAAACATTATCACAAAGTTTTATTTTGGGGAATCATCGGCGCTGTTTTGATGCGCTTTGCGTTCATTTTTGTGGGAGCCGCGCTTATTACCAGGTTTGAATGGATACTTTATATATTTGGCGCGTTCCTGGTTTATACAGGGATCATGATGTTTGTTAACCGCAATAAGGAAGATGAGATCGATACCGAAAACCACCCTGTAGTTAAATTAGCCTCAAAATATTTTGCCGTTCACCCTAAATTTGAGGGCGATAAATTTTTCGTAAAAAAGGGCAAAAAAAGCTTGATAACACCTTTGTTTTTAGTGCTGTTGATCATCGAATTTACCGATCTGATATTTGCTGTAGATTCAATCCCGGCCGTATTCTCGATTACTAAAGATCCTTATTTGGTGTTTTTCTCAAACATATTCGCCATACTGGGTTTACGTTCCATGTTCTTTTTGCTGATCAATATTTTAGATAGATTCCATTATCTGAAGATTGGATTGGCTGCGCTGCTGGCATTTATTGGCGCCAAAATGCTGGCCAGCCATTATGCAGAAGAGATTGGTTTAACCACAACAAAATCGTTGATCTTATATTATTGATATTGGGAGTGAGTGTGGTGGCATCGCTGATATTCCCTAAAGAAGAGACAAAACCAGCACATTAAGGATTTTATTAGGTTGGCTGTTACCAAATACCGCTAAACTTATTAACTTCGTTCAATGCAATTGCACGATCTCAGCTCATTTAATTTTACTTTTTTTGATGTGCTTGATATAGTGATAGTGGCTATCATTATATACCAGCTTTATAATCTGATCAGGGGTACTATAGCGGCTAATATTTTTATTGGTTTGGCTATTATATACTTGATGTATTTCACAGTGCAAAAGCTGCACATGTCTTTGCTCACTAAAATACTGGAGAATTTTATGAATGTGGGCCTATTGGCACTCATTGTAGTTTTTCAGCAAGAGATACGTCGTTTTTTATTGCTGGTTGGAAAAAACGCGTCGCTGCAACGAAATAAGGCATGGTGGCGGTATTTTTTTGGTAAAAACGAAGTTGAAAAGAATAACCTTGCCCGTATAAAACCTATTATTGATGCATGTAAAAGCTTAAAGCAAACCCATACGGGCGCTCTTATTGTTTTTGCAAAATATTACGATGAACAGTTTTTTCAGAACAGTTGCGAGGTTGTTGATGCCAAAATATCCAAACGATTGCTCGAAAGTATCTTCCAAAAAACAAGCCCCTTGCATGATGGCGCCGTTGTTATTGCCGAAAATAAAATTAAAGCCGCCAGTTGTATTTTGCCCCTTACAGATAATACAGATTTACCGCCCCAATTTGGCTTGCGTCATAGAGCTGGTATAGGCGTATCAGAGGCTAATGATGCAACAGCGATCATCATCTCGGAAGAAACCGGTGAACTCTCGTACGCCAAACATGGCCGGGTAAAAATGAACATCGGCTTTGCAGAATTGGAAAAATTGCTGAATAAAGATTTTTAGTCGGATAGCCATCATTTAATTTCTGTTCACCATGCGAAAACGAACGTTCGCGTAATAGTTGCCTGTGTAAGCTGATAGTTGTACAATTATAGGCTACTAATAGCTATTTTGCATCACCTAAACCTTAATTCAGTCAAAATGCAGGTCAGCATGAAATATAGCCAATGTTTCTGTTGATCTGCTTTGTTTAGTTCGTTTTTAGTATTGTGTATTAACAAAAAAGCTCCCGTAAAATACGAGAGCTTTTTTTTGAAAGGGTATGGGATAATTAAGCCTTTTTTAACTCATCAATTACAGCTGCTACATATTGGGCTTGTTCTGTTTGCTTTGTAGCTTCTTTTTGAGTTTTAAGCTCTTCCAGTTGTTTAGTGATAATGGAAATACCAAATTGTTTAAAGCGTTTACCAACTGCTTTAATATCATCTACTGAAGCTTTAAACGCGTTGATATTGTTAACACGGCTCAGTATTTTTATATAGTCAGCCAGCATACCAAATTTAGCTTGTGCCGTAGCATTTTTAAAAGCATTGCTAATAAATGCCAATTCGGCATCACCACCGTTTGTACCATAAACTTTAATTATAGCATCCGTTAACGGGCCTGATGTATCGTGCTCCAGGTTCTTAGCTATTTTTAGCGCATCAGCAGGGGCAAGGCCAGCTATACCGTTTAATGATGCAGCCTGCATTGCGTATGATTGGCTGTTAATGTTCTGTTTAAATAAAGACAAATTACCGGCATCGTTCAATTTAGCTAGCGAATTCAAAGCAGCCGCTCTGGCTAAAGTTTTTTCATCGTTTTTGGCAATATTTAACAATATGGGAACTGAGGTGGCTCTTATATCGGCATTACTTAAGTCAAGTGTTTTAATGGCCTTGATACGCAGGTTAAAGTATTTATCTTTTAAAGCGGCAAGTAATAGTTTTTGAGCTGCCTTATTATCTTGTTGTTTGGCAGCAGCGTCAATAGCTTCAAACCTGTCTAAGTATAAGGGCGCGTTAAAATATTGAAATACCAATTGATCAAATGTTTTGTTATCGGTTTTACGCGCCAGTAATATTTTATCGCCATCCACATTTACCAGATCTGGGGCCGATGCTACTTTAAAGGTCAAGGTATCGGCCATGCTCCTCATCCAAACTTTATGGCGTTCTTTTTTCCCGCCGGCATAAATATCTATCGCCATAGGTAAAATGAAATTATCGCCTTTTTGAGTTTGGGTTAAGTAAACTGTTTCGGTTTTATTGGCTTCATCCCATTTATAATCTATTTTTAATTCGGGGTGACCGGGCGAGTAATACCATTGGTTAAAATACCAGTTCAGGTCTTGTCCGCTTGCTTCTTCAAATGCTAAACGTAGTTGCTGAGCCTCGCCGTTTTTGAAAGCGTTTTGAGTTAGGTAAATATGTAAACCTTTAAAAAAGGAGTCCTCGCCTAAATAGTTACGGAGCATGTTCAATACGCGGCCACCTTTTTGGTAGCTTACATCATCAAACATATCTTCTTTATCGGCATAGTGAAACCTTACCAGTGTTTTGGCGGCATTCCTTGGCCTGTTTAAATATCTTAACATGGCCTGGTAATTCTGCTCGTCGCCGGCATCTTTACCGTGTTTATGTTCAAACCACAGGGTTTCGCTAAAATCGGCGAAGGATTCGTTTACGGTTAAATTACTCCAGCTTTCGGCGGTAACGTAATCGCCAAACCATTGGTGAAATAGTTCGTGAACAATATCAATTTCGCTTTCTGGTTTACCATCAACCAGTTCGCGGCGGGTAGCTTGTACTTGAGAACCGTGTAAAGTTGCAGTAGTATTCTCCATTGCACCACTTACATAATCGCGAACTACAATTTGTGAATACTTATTCCAGGGATAATCAACGCCCAATTTTTTAGAATAGAACTCCATTACCTCGGGTGTAAAACCGAAGATATCTTTAGCGTATGGTGCATATTTGGGTTCAAGGTAATAGCTTACCTCTTTGTTGCGCCACTTATCTTTATAGATCTTAAAATTGCCAACAGCCATCATAAACAAATAAGGGGAGTGTGGTAATTCCATTTTCCAGGTATCGGTACGGGTGCCATCGGTATTTACCTTTTGGGATGCCAGGCGACCGTTACTTAACGTGACATATTTAGCCGGAACAGTCATGGCTATTTCTTCGGTAGTTTTTTGGTTGGTACGGTCGATGGTAGGGAACCAGGCCGATGAACTTTCGGTTTCGCCCTGTGTCCATATCTGGGTAGGTTTATCTTTAACTGCACCATCAGCATTGATAAAATATAAACCTTTGGCTCCGGTGATGGCCGCGCTACCTTTCAATTTTAATTCATCGGGTTTTGATGTGTAATTGATGAACACGGTATAGCTTTCGGTATTAAGGTATTTTTTATCCAGGGTAATAGCCAGCGTCAAACTATCATAAGTGAATTTTAATGGAACCAGTTTGCCGGCTTTAACCATAGCTATGGTTTTGATATCCATACCCTTGGCATCTAACCTTAACGAATCGGTAGGGTACATGTGTGGTTTAATGGTAACCCATTCTTTACCATATAGGTAATGCTTTTTATAATCAAAGCGTACATCGAGCTTGGTGTGGATCAGATCATTGATCTTGGTGGCGCTTGCGCGATATATTTTTAAAGCAGGATCATCAGGTTGAGGTTGTTGCCGTTGGGCTAAGAGTGTAGCTGTTGCGCATAGGGCAATAGCCGGAGTAAAAAGCAGGGTGAGTAGCCTGGTTTTGTTCATTGAGGTCAGTTTAAATAAAATATAGGCTGCGAAGGTAAAGTTAACCTGCATAAAAACAAATGCATAAAAAAAGTATGGCACATATGTACCATACTTTTTACAAAACTTGTTAAGCTTTTAGCAATATTGTTCAAACGCGCCGATCAGGTTATCAGCTATCATTTGTGCAGGGCGGCCCTCAATTTGGTGACGCTCAATAATATGAACCAATTTACCATCTTTAAACAAAGCCATTGATGGTGATGACGGAGGGTAAGGCAACATATAGTTACGTGCCGCGTCAACAGCATCTTTTTCCATGCCGGCAAATACGGTAACAAATTTATCGGGGTGCTTTTCGCTTTGGGTGGCCATTTTAGCCGCCGGGCGGGCATTAGCTGCCGCGCAACCGCAAACAGAGTTTACCATTACAAATACAGTACCTTCTGATTCAATAGCTTGCTTTACTGCATCAGCATCTTTTAATTCCTGGAAACCAACTTTGGTTAAATCTTCCCGCATAGGGGCTACTAAATATTCCGGAGACATAATTTCTTTTTTCTAACTATACAAAAGTAACAATGATTACGGTTAAAAATGTTATCATTTTGAATAATAACATTTTGCTGACTATCTCCGTATAAGCCTTCCGAACGAAAACTACAAGTCAACACAATTTGGATAAATAGTTGTCGTTTAGTATTTTTACCATTCGCCTAAATTTATTTTGGCGTGTGTACCCTTAATTTTTGAACTAAAATATGAATTTGAAAGCAGCAGATTTTAGCCCAAGCGCTATTGAACACACCAGTAAACAACTACTCCACCTATTAGAAAAACGAACCAAACGTTTAAAAAGAGTTAAACACTACGCCGCCACAACAACTTGTATCATTATATTTTTAGGATTTTCGGTTTATCAGCTCCGTATCCAAAATAAAAGCAGTGAAATGGAAAAGCAGCAACTGCAAAACCAGATAGCTCAACTAAAAGATCAAATACCCCCGCCACCTAAAACCGCCGAACTGAGCAAAGCTCAAACTTATGTACAGGCCATACAAACCAAACTTCAAAAAATTAATGATTATTTGGGCAAGCGCGGCTTGAAAACCTATTCGATGAAAAGTATTTTGGGTGATAAAAAAACAGCCGCGCCTAAACTATCTGATACCGAAGTTTACTCGTTATATGATGATTTTTTAACGCATTTGGTTGCTAATATGGCCATTATGCCAATGGGCTATCCGCGTGTTGATGTACAAACTTCGAGCTTTGGAGGTCGTAGTAATCCGTTTGATCAATCGGCAGGTGGTGAATTTCATCCCGGTATTGATTTTCGCGGCAAGCAAGGCGATCCGGTAAAGTGTACCGCTCAGGGTGAGATAGTTTTTGCAGGCCGGGCAGGTGGTTATGGCAATTGTATCCGCATTAAGCATGTTAATGGTTTAGAAACCGTATTTGGGCACCTATCCCGTATATTGGTTAGGGTTGGGCAAAAAGTAAGCGTTGGCGATAAGATAGGTTTGGTAGGTTCAACGGGCCGCTCAACCGGTACGCATTTGCATTACGAGATCCGTAAAAATGGTAAGGCCATCAATCCGGTTAAGTATCTTACTTTAAACTCTTAATAGAATCAAGAGGCAAGAATCAGGAATCAAGACTTTTTAAGAATAAATTAAAGCTCCCTTGGGAGCTTTTTATCTTCTGTCTTGATTCTTGCCTCTTGTCTCTTGATTCTATAATGTCTATTTTTGCACCATAAATTAAAAAAACACTATGTCATCAGTAGAGACCGAATTTGTTAAATTCAAAGTAAAAGATATCGCGTTAGCCGAATGGGGACGTAAAGAAATTGGACTTGCAGAAGCCGAAATGCCTGGCCTTATGGCATTACGTGCCGAGTTTGGTGCAGCAAAACCTTTAGCAGGCGCGCGCATTGCAGGTTGCTTGCACATGACCATCCAAACCGCAGTTTTGATTGAAACGTTGATAGAATTGGGTGCCGAAGTTACCTGGTCGTCATGTAATATCTTCTCAACACAAGATCATGCGGCTGCCGCTATTGCTGCCGCTGGTATTTCTGTTTATGCCTGGAAAGGTATGAACGCCGAAGAATTTGACTGGTGTATTGAGCAAACTTTGCATTTTGGCGAAGACCGCAAACCACTGAACATGATATTGGATGATGGTGGTGATTTAACCAACATGGTGTTAGATCAATTCCCGGAATTGGTTGCTGCTATTAAAGGTTTATCAGAAGAAACTACTACTGGTGTACACCGTTTATACGAGCGTGTTAAAAATGGCACTTTATTAATGCCTGCTATTAACATTAACGACTCGGTTACTAAATCGAAATTTGATAATAAATACGGTTGTCGTGAATCTTTAGTTGACGCTATCCGTCGTGCTACTGATGTGATGATGGCCGGTAAAGTAGGTGTTGTTTGTGGTTATGGTGATGTGGGTAAAGGTTCTGCCGATAGTTTACGTAACGCGGGCGTTCGTGTTATCGTTACCGAGATAGATCCTATTTGTGCGCTGCAAGCTGCAATGGAAGGTTTTGAAGTTAAGAAATTAGATACCGCCATTAAGGAAGCTGATATTTTGGTAACAGCTACTGGTAACTGCAATATTGTTAAAGAAAAACATTTCCGCGCGTTAAAGGATAAGGCTATCGTTTGTAACATTGGTCACTTTGATAATGAGATTGATATGGCCTGGTTGAACGGCGCTTACGGTAACACCAAAATTGAAATTAAACCACAGGTTGATAAATATACAATTGATGGTAAGGATGTAATTGTATTGGCCGAAGGTCGTTTGGTAAATTTGGGTTGTGCAACAGGCCACCCATCGTTTGTGATGAGCAACTCATTCACCAACCAAACCTTAGCACAATTGGAGCTTTGGACAAACAATGGCGCTTACGAAAACAAGGTTTACGTTTTACCTAAACACCTCGACGAGAAAGTAGCCCGTTTACACTTAGCCAAAATTGGCGTTGAGTTAGAGGTATTAGACCAGGAACAAGCTGATTACATTGGTGTACCTGTGGCTGGTCCGTTTAAATCGGATGCTTACAGGTATTAAGATAGATTTGAGATATTAGAGGATGTAGTTTTAGGACTACATCCCTTTTTTTGTTGGAGTGTATTCTGAAGTGCTTATTTATATAATGGTGCGAATTTCGCCAACAAATGTTTCTGTCCGTAATTAGAAAAATTTATAAATAATTGTAATTTATCGGTGTTAGCATATTCAGTATTCACGATGACACCTTCACCGAATATTTTATGAATGACAACATCGCCAATCTTTAATTTGTTTAATTCATCTAAAGCAATAATTTTTAAGCCATCTAAATTTACTGGTTCAAAATGTGATCGCCTTGTTTTTTCACGAGTGTCGTTTAAGGATGTCTTAGTCAATTCTAATTTGGCTATTCTGCTGTCAATCAGTTGTAATGTTGATAAAATTAATTCCGTTTCATAAGTTATTTTGGTCGTGGATATTTTTGCTGGTTCAATGCCTAATAAACCGATTAAGGAATTAATCTCATGTTTGTTTTGAAATGTATTTTGCATTGTTTCAGACAATTCAATTATCTCTTGTTCAACAGTATCGATTCGAAGTGTTTCATCATAAGCCACATCTCGAAAGCCTTGGATATCAAATATGCGCTCAGTTCTATAATCCTTTATAAATGTAACAGGTAGATTAAAAGCCTGCCTAATACCAACTTCATATAAAACATTTGGATTTCTTGAACTTAAATCACAGATAGCCATATCGCATTCGATTATTTGCTTCACTATATCTAAAGCAATTAGATTAGTGCTTTTTACATCGTCGGCCCTAATAGGTTCAAAACCAGACAATTCGCAGGCTGGTTTGATGATGTGTTCATAAACTCTTAAGAAATGACCTACGGGATAATCTTTGTGGTCACTAATTGGCATAATAATGAAACATTTTCTATTATAGGTGCCTTTCTCAGTGTGATTCTGTTGTTGATCTTTTTTATTTATTTTGCTCATGTTTTTAGGTTCATAAAAATACTTAAATATAGTTGATATCAATAAAGTTTATATATGCACATTTCAGGTTTCTATTTCAGGAAAATTTATTTCGATAAATCCGTTATTGCTTAAATATCCACCCCAAAGTCATATCTTAAAACAACATATCCAAGCAAAGCTCCTTTTTTGTTGCTTTGTGTTTGATATGTGTAAAAGACTATTTTTGTTGTGTTTATTATTGCAAGCTACTGTAAGCTTTGCGCAGGATGGTTGGAAACTGAGTACAACCAAAAACGATATCCGGGTTTATACCCGCCCGGTTGCTAATTCTAAGATCAAAGCTATTAAGGTTGAATGTAGTTTACCTGTTCGGCCATCGCAGCTGGTATATGTAATTATGGATATTGACCACGGTAGCGAGTGGGTTTATCATGGTAAGGATGCCCGCATTTTAAAAAGAGTATCACCATCTGAGCTATATTATTATTCGGAAGTTATTGTGCCCTGGCCTTGCGAGAACCGTGAATATGTGGCCCATATTATGGTAAACCAAAATCCTAAAACCAAAGTTGTAACTGTTGATGCGCCTTGTATTTTGGGTATGGTGCCTGCGAGGAAGAATATTGTGCGGATCACACATTCCGTTGGTAAATGGATAATTAATCCGACGGAGAATGGAGCTATTAAAGTAAGCTATGAACTGGAGGTTGATCCGGCAGGCTCGGTGCCGGCATGGTTGGTTAACCTATTTGCCACACAAGGGCCAATGGAAACCTTTGAAGGCCTTAAAGTGCAATTGAAGAAGAAGGATTATAAGGATGTGAAGTTGCCTTTTATTGTTGATTAATTGGTTCCGGTTTTATTGATAGCAGGCTCATTTAACTTATAGTTTATCCCCTTAGCGTTTTTCAAACTATCCTGTACTATTGTGGGCGCATAGCGCAATTGCTTTAGCGCTATGCTGGCTTTCTTCCAATCCGAAGGATATTTTTTGGCGAGGGCGAGGGTATCCGCTTTAGCGTAAAAATTGAGGATGTTATTTTGCAGGTTATCGGTAAGGTTGTTAAATTTCACTTTTTGCAGGTTGATCAATAAATCGCAGTAGGTTTTATCGGCAAGGCCGTATTCACCAGAGGTGGTTGGTTGCCCGGTGTCGTAATCTACATCTTGTAGTTCAACACGTTCGTAATGCAGCCTATCTAATGCGGCATCATAATGTACCAGTACGGTATCAAAACTGCGGATAAATATTTTTTCGCCTTCGGGGCCAATGGTTTTAAAGGATAAGGCTTTAAGCGGGCCAACTTTAGGTAGTATTTGAATTAAAAATGCTACCATGCGTGCGCTAAAGCCCGGTTTTTGGCGTTTGGTGCCAAACTCTTTATAATAGGATTTCCGGCTCAGTTTATAATGGAACTTACGGCTGGTAATGCTTGGGTTCATTTTTTTGATATCGTCTTTTTTTAAGATCCAGGCGGCCCTGGTTACGGTTGGCATCAAACTTTTAACCGTCCACCTGAAGGTTGACACCGCTAAACCCATATCGCCGAATATATCGCTAATATCGTTACCGTAGGTTCTTAAAAAGGCACGCTCTAAAACTGGCTGTGCAATTTCAAACCCTATAAAACTATGATATTCTTCGGTGGCGTAGTTGCCGCGGGCCAGTTGTAAAACATCAAAAGATATTTCGACCTTGCTATGGCTGGCGTGGTTCTCTTCGTAAGTAACTACGTTGCCATATTTTTTTTTCATTTCGGGATATACCAGGGGTACAATTTGGTTTGTACCGAGCGAGTGCCCGTATTTATCGGCCATATAGTGGCATAGGCTTCCCAGGGCAAAAGCATATTCGTTCAAATTTTGGGCTTCGGCTATCATGTTCTCAACAAAATCGCCACTACGTACGTAATGGGCCAAATCGGTAAAATATGTGCTGCCGAAAGGGGCATAACCAATGTCGGGCATCAGGCATCCGCCATAGGCATAAGCTTGTGCTTTGCGTAAATCGTCGGCTGTTGCTTTAGGGTATTTGGCTTGTAGTAAAGGTTTTAGATGCTTATCCCAACTGGCATCAACAAGGGCCTCATGGCTTAAAATGGAATAAGCCTTTGTTGAATAAGGAAGTATCAGCAAAAAAAGGAATAGTATAGTTCGCTTATAAGCTATTATGAGCTTCATTTAAATCGGGTTGAAAGTACTTAATAAAAGTAATTAAAGATATAATTGTTTTGCCTGCTTAATTATGTTACAAAGAAATATTGGTGAGAGCATGTTTCCATGCGTTTAATTTAGTTTGGTAGGCCATGGTATGGGCCGGACTGGTTGATGGCATCATCAGGTATGGGATTTTGCCTAAAATATGGATCTGCTTTTTTAATGATGAATGGCTGGTTGCGCCGTTGAACAATATCAGTTTAATATTGGGGTGAGTTTTAAACAGCTCTTCAAAATTGTTTAAAACCCCATTTTTTATATTAGAATCTAAACTGCCCTCGCGCTCGCAACTTTCAAACACATCCCAAAGTCCAATTTTATTTTGTTGGAGCAGGGCGATCTTATCGGAATAGTTAATTAAGGATTCCCCGGAATTGAATACATCGAATATGATTTTCCAGAAAGCGTTCTGGGCATTGGCATAGTATTGCTGATGGGTTAGGGATAACTCGCCGGGCATTGAGCCCAAGATCAGGATCTCGGTTTGTTTATCGATAATTGGTTTGAAGGCTGTTTTTGGCATTAAGATAAAAGTATGAATTGTATAGCTTAAAACCATTGCCATGATAATTATGTTTAGCAATGGTAAATATTTTATCTTTACCGCCATGACTCACTTATCTGTCAATATCAATAAAATTGCCACTTTGCGTAATTCGCGCGGGGGTAATAATCCCGACCTGATCAAAGTTGCTTTGGATTGCGAACGCTTTGGTGCCGAAGGTATCACGGTGCACCCGCGCCCCGATGAAAGGCATATCCGTTATCAGGATGTTGATGATTTGAAAAAGGTGATCAAAACGGAATTTAACATTGAGGGCAACCCGGTTGAGGATTCGTTTATGAAACTGGTATTGAATAACCGCCCGGCACAGGTTACTTTGGTACCCGATGCTTTAGGGCAGCTCACATCAAACCATGGCTGGGATACCATTGCCAATCAATCGTATTTAAAAGAAGTGATATCCGAGTTTCAGCTGGCCGGTATCCGGGTTTCCATATTTGTTGACCCCGTAGCCGAAATGGTTGAAGCCGCCGCTACAACCGGGACTAACCGCATTGAGTTATATACAGAAGCATATGCCAGCGGTTACCATGCCGATAAAGAAAGCGCTATTGCACCTTATGTGGAAGCAGCTAAAATTGCGCAGCAATTAGGGTTGGGGCTGAATGCCGGGCACGATCTGGATCTGCACAATTTGAAATATTTTGCTCAAAACATTCCCGGTTTGCTTGAGGTAAGCATTGGACACGCTTTGGTTAGTGATGCCTTATATTACGGATTGGAAAATACTATTCAAATGTATTTGAGGCAATTAGCTAAATAGGTATATCAAGGCAGAACATCTATAGAAAAAGTAGTGTTTTAGCTTCATTCTGAATTACTTAATAAAGGGTAAAAGCATTGTCAGTATTTGGTTAAGGGTTGGTATAGAATAGGGAATTTTATACCTTTGCGGTGAAAATACTCTCACCTCATTTCATGAAATTAAATATCGATTACCAGGAAAAATTTCAGCAACGCCACATCGCTCCGAACGAGGCCGACACAACCGAGATGCTGCAAACTGTTGGTGTAAAAACGGTTGACGAATTAATAAGCCAGACCGTTCCGGAAAAGATACGTTTAAAGGCTCCTTTAAACTTGCCGGTTGCCAAAAGTGAGTTTGATTATCTGAATGATCTGAAACAAACGGCATCAAAAAATAAGGTGTTTAAAAGTTACATTGGTCAGGGTTATTATGATGTGATCGTCCCCGGAGTAATTCAGCGGAATATTTTAGAGAACCCCGGATGGTATACTCAATATACTCCATACCAGGCAGAGATAGCACAAGGCCGTTTACAGGCGTTGTTGAACTTCCAGACGATGGTTTTGGATTTGACGGGGATGGAGATTGCCAATGCATCGTTATTAGATGAAGGCACCGCCGCTGCCGAAGCGATGTTTATGCAATATAGCTTGCGTAAAAATACCGGAGCTAAAATCTTCTTTGTTTCCGAAGAGGTTTTCCCTCAAACCATTGATATTTTAAAAACACGCTCTGAGCCTTATGGCATTGAATTGCTAATTGGAGATCACCGCAATGTTGAACTAAGCGAGCAAATGTTTGGCGCTATTATACAATACCCTGCCGGTAGCGGAGCGGTTTATAACTATACAGATTTCGCCGCTAAGGCTCACGAAAAAAACATCAAATTAACCGTAGTGGCCGATTTGATGAGCCTGGTATTGCTAACGCCACCGGGTGAATGGGGTGCCGATATTGTGGTGGGTACATCACAACGTTTTGGTGTGCCGATGGGTTTTGGTGGTCCGCATGCGGCTTTCTTCGCGACCAAGGATGAATATAAACGCTCGATGCCGGGCCGTATCATTGGTGTGACTATTGACAGCGCCGGTAACTATGCTTTGCGTATGGCTTTGCAAACCAGGGAGCAGCATATTCGCAGGGATAAGGCTACTTCTAATATATGTACCGCGCAAGCCTTGCTGGCTATTATGGCCGGGATGTATGCCGCATACCATGGCCCGCAAGGGTTAAAGCTGATTGCCGAAAGGATACATGGATTATCTGTTTTATTGGCTAAAGGCTTAGGGGCTTTGGGTTACGAGCAATTGAACAGCGCATACTTTGATACGCTGAAATTTGAATTGGGTGGGCAGGCTTCGCCGATACAGGGGCAGGCTATTAATAATGAAATGAACCTGCATTATACAGGTACAGCGGTTACGATTAGTCTGGACGAAACAACATCGGTTGAGGATGTGAAAACTATCATCAAGTTCTTCGCGAAAGTAAAAGGACTTAACTTCAGTGATGTTGGTTTTGATGATCTGAAAGCGAATGTTGAAACCGTTATCCCTACAGAATTACAACGTACATCGGCTTATTTAACGCATTCGGTATTTAACTCGCACCACTCAGAGCACGAGATGCTGCGTTATATTAAATCGTTAGAGGCTAAAGATCTTTCGCTTTGCCACTCGATGATCGCTTTGGGATCATGTACGATGAAACTGAACGCTACTACAGAAATGATTCCGGTTACATGGGCCGAGTTTAGCAAGATGCATCCATTTGCACCAGCTGACCAGATTGGTGGTTATATGGAAATATTTGATGAATTGAACAAATGGTTAAGCGAGATAACAGGTTTCGCGGCTATGAGCTTGCAGCCTAATGCTGGCGCACAGGGCGAGTATGCCGGTTTGATGGTTATTCGTGCTTATCATCAGGATAGGGGAGATCATCACCGTAATATCGCTTTGATACCTTCGTCTGCACATGGTACTAACCCGGCATCTGCGGCTATGGCTGGTATGAAAATAGTGGTTGTGAAGTGTGATGATAACGGTAATATTGATGTTGCCGATATGCGAGCTAAAGCCGAACAATATAAAAATGAGTTATCGTGTTTGATGGTTACTTATCCATCTACACATGGTGTATTTGAGGAATCGATCATCGAGATATGCCAGATCATCCATGACAATGGTGGTCAGGTTTATATGGATGGCGCTAATATGAACGCCCAGGTTGGGCTGACCAGTCCGGCTAATATTGGTGCCGATGTTTGCCATTTGAACTTGCATAAAACCTTTTGTATACCACACGGTGGTGGCGGCCCGGGTATGGGGCCTATTGGTGTGGCAAAACACTTGGTGCCTTATCTTCCGGGACACGCGGTTGTTGATATTGAGCAGGGAAAATCTATCCCGGCGGTTTCGGCAGCGCCTTGGGGATCGGCTTCTATTTTGTTGATATCACATGCTTACATCGCGATGATGGGGCCGGATGGATTGACCAATGCTACCAAATATGCCATTCTGAACGCTAACTATATCAAAGCACGTTTAGAGAAACATTACCCGGTGTTGTACTCTGGTGCTAATGGCCGTTGCGCTCATGAGATGATTTTGGATTGCCGCTCGTTTAAAACAGCAGGTATTGAGGTTACGGATATTGCCAAACGTTTGATGGATTATGGTTTCCACGCGCCAACGGTATCTTTCCCGGTGGCGGGAACGGTTATGGTTGAGCCTACGGAATCGGAACCTAAACATGAGCTGGATAGGTTCTGCAATGCGATGATAGCTATCCGCCACGAGATACAGGATGTGGCCGATGGTAAGATTGATAAGATTGATAACCCTTTGAAGAATGCCCCGCATACTGCTGCTGTAATTACAGCGAATGAGTGGGAGCACCCTTACACACGCCAAAAAGCGGCATTCCCGCTGGCTTATGTGGCGGCTCATAAATTCTGGCCGTCTGTTGGCCGGGTGAATGATACTTATGGTGATAGAACGCTGATTTGTACCTGCCCGCCGATTGAGGAGTATGAGTTTGAGGAAAGCGCTATTGAGTAAGGCTCAAGAAAAAAGAATCAAGAAATAAATAGAACGCCATTGCTCAATTATGAAGCAATGGCGTTTTATTATTATAAGCTATTGCTATTAAACATTCACTTCGCTCATCAGCTTTAAAACCGAATCCACATATTCGCGGTTGTTGGCCAGTCTTGGCACTTTATGCTGTCCGCCTAATTTCCCCCGGTCTTTCATCCACATAAAAAAAGTACCGCTTGGTGCTGCATGTACAAGAGGTCTTCTCAACGCAATATCCCTGAATCGTTTGGCATCGTAATCAGAATTAATTTGCCTCAAAGTTTCATCCAGCAGATCAATAAAGCGTTCAAACTCGGCAGGTTTTTTTTCAAACTCTATGATCCATTCGTGTCCGCCACCGTTATCATCCGAAAAGTAAATAGGCGCGGCCGTATATTCTTTAATAATAGCCCCCGTTTGCCGGCAGGCTTCGCTTAAAGCGCGTTCCGCGTTATCAATAATAACTTCTTCGCCAAAAGCATTCATAAAATGTTTAGTGCGGCCAGTTATCTGTATGCGGTAAGGCGAAAGGCAGGTAAATTTAATTGTATCTCCAATTTGGTAACGCCATAACCCGGCATTGGTACTGATGATGAGCGCGTAGTTTTTATCCAGTTCAACTTCGTCTAAACTTAAAGTATTGGGTTGCTCATCAAACAAGTTTTCCATTGGCAAAAACTCGTAGTAGATGCCATAATCGAGCATCAGTAACATATCGCCGGGTTCTTCTGTGTCCTGTATGCCAAAAAAGCCCTCACTTGCGTTGTAGGTTTCAAGGTAATACATGTCATCCTTTGGTATCAGTTTTTTAAACTGTTCCCGGTAAGGGGTAAAATTTACCGCGCCATGAAAGTAGAGTTCGAGGTTAGGCCAAACTTCCAACAGGTTTTTCTTTCCTGTTATTTCTAAGATGCGTTTACACAAAATAATGTTCCAGGTTGGCACTCCACTCAAACAGGTTACGTTTTCGTTAATGGTAGCCAGGGCTATCTTTTCTATCTTCTCCTCAAAATCTTCCATTAAGGCAATGGATATTTCGGGAGTGCGATGAAATTGCGCCCACATGGGCAAATTATTGATAATTACTGCGGATAAGTCGCCAAAAGATGTAGCAGCATTTAGCGGACTGATTTGACTGCTCCCACCCAAAGTAAGCGCTTTCCCATTAAATATCTGCCCATCGGGCCGGTTTTGGTAAAACAAGGTGAGCATATCCTTGCCGCCCTTAAAGTGGCATTCTTCCAGCGATTCCTCGCTTACCGGGATAAATTTGCTTCTGTCGTTAGTAGTACCCGACGATTTGGCGAACCATTTAATTTCTGATGGCCAAAGCACATTGGCTTCGCCCTGTATCATCCGCTCAATATAAGGGCGTAGCGTATCATAGGTTTGTATAGGAACCTGATTTTTAAACTGCCTTAAATTCTCAATTTCGCGGTAATGGTGTTGCTTGCCCCATTCGGTGTTTTCGGCGCTGGCTATCAATTGCTCAAACCATTCCTCCTGCACCTCGTTCGGGAACTTCTGAAAAAGCTCTATCTGGTGGATACGCTTTTTCATAAACCAGGCTACTACGGAGTTAACGAGGGTCATAATTTATATTTAGAGTCAAGAATCAAGATGCAAGAATCAAGATAAAAGTCTAAAGCTGATATTTTCACTCTTGATTCTTGCATCTTGATTCTTGACTCTTCTTTATTGTGCGAATGTTTTACGTTTCAGAACAAAGTTAGGCCCCAAATAAACCTTACGTACCATTTCATTCTCGGCCAATACCTCCGGTACGCCCGATTCCAGTATCCGGCCTTCAAACAGTAAATAGGCCCTGTCGGTGATGGATAATGTTTCTTGTACGTTGTGATCGGTTATCAAAATACCAATATTACGGTGGCGCAGGCGGGCTACAATGGCTTGAATTTCTTCTACGGCTATTGGGTCAACCCCGGCAAAGGGTTCATCTAACAAAATAAATTTAGGGTCGGCGGCAAGTGCACGGGCAATTTCGGTACGGCGGCGTTCACCACCTGATAATAAGTCGCCGCGGTTTTTGCGCACTTTATGTAAGCTAAACTCATCAATTAACTCTTCAAGCTTATCTTTTTGGTCGGCTTTGGTGAGTTTGCTCATTTCTAAAATAGCCTTAATGTTATCTTCAACCGTCAGCTTCCTGAATACGGATGCTTCCTGAGCTAAATAACCTATGCCTTTTTGTGCCCTGCGGTACATGGCATCGCCGGTAATTTCTTCATCATCTAAAAAAATACGGCCCTCGTTAGGTTTGATCAAACCTACGATCATGTAAAAGGATGTAGTTTTACCTGCGCCATTTGGCCCCAGCAAACCCACGATCTCGCCCTGGGCAACATTAAACGAAACATCGTTAACAACGGTGCGTTTTTTATAGCGCTTTATTAAATTATCGGCACGTAAAATCATTAATTCTATTTCGGTTTATATTACTCAACAATCATGGCATCATATGTTTTGATGCCTTTTATATTTAATTGGATGCTGCGTTTTTCGCGCCAAACATTTTCTTCAATGGTATAACAAATATCAAACGGGATGCCTTTAGCCATCTTAGCTAAATGCTCGCCCATGTTAAAAGCAATGCAATCAAAACTTGCGGAGCCTTCTTGTATCACGGTCATTTTGATGTGGTTAGCGCCAACTAAACTGGCGCTACCGCTAACATACACATTTTTTGTGATGAATACCGGCGACATATTCTCGGGCCCGAACGGCGCAAATTGGTTTAATATCCTGAAAAATTTGGCGTCGATCTGCTTGAGCTTCAACTCGGCATCAATGCGGATCTCCTGCACCAGCATTTCATCGGTAATGGTAGCATTTACCACCTCCTCAAACCGGGCGCTAAAAGCCTCTACATTCTCAGGCGGCATGGTTAAGCCCGCGGCATATTTATGCCCGCCAAATTGGGTTAACAGGTCGCTGCACCCACATAAAGCCTCATACAAATCAAAACCATAAACAGAGCGTGCCGAACCTGCCACGTGCCCATTACTGCGCGTTAACACGATAGTTGGCCTGTAATATTTTTCCGTTAAACGGGATGCCACAATGCCGATCACCCCTTTATGCCAATCGGCGTTAAAAACTACGGTTGATTTACGGGCTATCATTGCCGGGTCGCGGTCTATCATATCCAGGGCTGCATCGGTAATATTCAGATCGTGCTCCTTGCGTTCAATATTTTTGAGGTTGATGATAGAGCCTTTCTCGTTAGCCGCTTCTTCGGTACAGGCTATCAAAAGCTGTACCGCGTGTTTGGCATCATCAATCCTGCCAGCCGCGTTTATGCGCGGGCCAATACTAAACACAATATCACTAATACTGTAGTGTTCTGTACGGCCCGCCGCCAGCATTAAGGTTTTCACACCAATACATGGGTCGCTGTTTATTTTGAGTAAGCCAAAGTAGGCCATTACCCGGTTCTCGCCTGTAATGTGTACAATATCGCAGGCAATGCTAATGGCTACCAGTTCAAGATAGCTTAATATACTTTCGAACGGAATGTCATTTTTTTGCGCGTAAGCCTGTATCAGTTTAAAACCAATGCCACAGCCCGAAAGCTCTTTGTATGGATACTCGCAATCTTTCTGTTTAGGATCTAAAACAGCAACAGCATCGGGTACTTCGTCGCCCGGCATATGGTGATCGCAGATGATGAAATCGACACCTAAAGTATTGGCGTATTCAATTTTATCGACGGATTTAATACCACAATCCAGCGCGATAATTAAAGTAAAACCATGTTCTTTTGCGAAGTCAATTCCTTGTGTGGATATGCCGTAGCCTTCTTTATAGCGGTCGGGTATGTAATAGTCTAAGTCGGGATAATATCTTTTGAAGAAACTGTAAACCAGCGCTACCGATGTAGTTCCATCCACATCGTAATCACCATATATCATGATCTTTTCACCAGCTTCAAAAGCCGCTTCTATCCGAAGAATGGCTTTTTCCATGCCCTTCATCAAAAATGGATCGTGCAGGTGATTAATGTCTGGCCGAAAGAAATATTTGGCCTCATCCAGCGTAGTAATGCCCCTGTGTAGCAGTAAACTGCTTAAAATATCATCAATATTTAATTCAGTCGATAGTTTTTTGACATCCTCATCACCGGGCTTCCCCTTTATCGACCACCTTTTTTGCATATCTTAGCTGTTGAAACAGTAAATATAGTTATTGAGTTATTAATTGGATAGTATAGTTCGTTTAATTACTCACAATCCGTTGTTATACAATGCATATTTTTCCACTCGAAGAAGGCTCGTACTCGGTTGATGCCACCAAAAAGTTCATTCCTTTCGATCCGCTTATCAATAAAACATCCGAAAGGCCGGGTTCATTATTTATCCACGTTAATCCATTCCTCATTCAAACGGATAAAGACCTCATTTTATTTGATGCCGGCTTAGGTTTTAAAAATAACCAGGACGAATTGGTATTGCATCAGAATATCCGTAATGCCGGTTTTGATCCCGAGGATGTAACTTTGGTATTGATGTCGCACCTGCATTATGATCATAGTGGTGGTTTGGTTGTAGAGCGTGGTGGTAAATGGGAACCCGCTTTTCCGGGTGCAGAGCATGTGGTTCAGCGTGGTGAATGGGAGTTTGCGTTCCAAGGGAAATCATCATCATACCATACCGATATATTCAACATATTACAACGCTCGGCCAATTTCACTTTCGTGGAAGGGGATGGCGAGTTTAAACCCGGCATAAGTTACCAGCTATCCGGCGGGCACTGCCCATATCACCATGTTTGGTTATTGGAAGAAAACGGCGAAAAGATATTCTTCGGTGGTGACGAACTTCCAGAACCAGAACAACTGCTCCGCAAATTTATGGCTAAGTATGATTATGATGCCCGTAAGGCGATGGAACTGCGTGAGATATATGGTAAAAAGGCAGCAGAAGAAAACTGGGCTTGCCTGTTTTATCACGCAAAGAAAAACCCGGTTGGCCGGGTTGAGTATCAAAACGAAAGCTTTAAGGTGATACCGGTTTAACCTGCATTAACCTGCATTAACCAGGTTAAGCACTTCTTTTATTTTATCAACGCTTAGTGGTTTTGAGATAAAATCTTTAACCAGTGTGTATGATTTTGCTTTGTTAATATCGTTATTAAAAACTGATGATGAGATAATGAAGATCTTAGTTTTGCCATTAGGATCAATACCCAGCCGTTTATATTCTTCTAAAAACTCCCAGCCGTTCATTATCGGCATGTTGATATCCAGTAAAATATAGTCGGGTAGTTTATCAGGATTGGTATCTTGTATGGCAACCAATTGTTCAATGGCATATTTCCCATTCAGACAAGTGCTGATCTCGGTATTGAGCAATGTTTTCTTAATTAGTTTAACCGAGATGAAGTTGTTTATCTCGTCATCGTCAACCAAAAGAATGCTTACGGCTTTGGCATTTATTGTCATATCAGCAGTATACGGAATCCGTATTTAAAAGGTTATAATCTAAGTTACTATTATTTACGCAATAATTTAGTGTTGAGGTGTGTTTTTAAAATCAATTGTGAGCCTTAAAAACACCGGTTCAAACACCGTGTTCATTTTCTTTAAAAAGTGGCTAAATGTAATCAAATTAAACTATGGTAAGTTATTAGTGCAAAAATTGTATGGCCAAGTTTTAAAAGTATTGCTTATTGCGCTATTCATCGCATACAGTATTCACTGCAATATCAGTAGCCGCGCCAGTTAATCAGGGACTGTTTGAGCAGGGCCAAATATCACAAATATTTACATAAGGCAAAACTTTTGTTGATGCCATACATGCAATAGGCAATTAGTGAGTTTTTTGAGTAAAAGCACAAAAATAATCTTACTTTATCCCCCCTTAAGTTATTGTGGTTATCGAGATCGTTATCCCTGATCTATTGCTGGCACATTTGCCAGATCTTTACTGCTTCAACCGCTTCTTTTACATCGTGAACGCGTAGGATGTTGGCTCCTTTGGTTAGGGCTATGGTATTGAGTACTGTTGTGCCGTTGAGGGCATCGGTGGCTGTGCCACCGGTTAAGTGGTAAACCATGCGTTTACGGGATATTCCGGCTAATATGGGTAGGCCAAGGCGGTTGAACTCTTGTAAGCGCGACATGAGGGTGTAGCTGTGTTCGTTGGTTTTGGCGAAACCGAAGCCGGGATCGATAACAACATCATGAATACCGAGGGTTTTGAGTTGGTGGTATTTGTTGACAAAGTAGTTGAATACTTCGCTGAATACATCCTGATAATTGGCTTGTTGTACCATATTTTGTGGCGAGCCTTTCATGTGCATAAGGATGTATGGGACCTGCAGTTTGGCTACTGTGGAAAACATATCATGATCTAAACTTCCGCCGGAGATATCGTTGATGATGTGCGCACCCGTTTTGATAGCGGCTTCGGCAACTTGTGAACGGAAGGTGTCGATAGATAGGATGGCTTCCGGATGGTTGGTTACAATGGCCTGGATGATGGGGAGCAGGCGGTCGGTTTCTTCCTGTGCGGAGATATCGGTTGCGCCGGGGCGTGACGAGTAAGCGCCTATGTCGAGGATATCGGCACCGTCGGCCAGCATTGTTGAGGCCCGGCTTAAGGCGCTTTCTACGGTTGTTTTACGGCTATCGGCAAAAAAGGAATCGGGGGTGATGTTGATGATGCCCATTACTTTTGGCTGTTGCAGATCGACCAATTTGCCGCCTATATTAAGGGTTGTCTTTTTATGGAAAAATGTATCTTTAGCCATTAAGAGGAAGTTGAGGGGTTGAAATGTTTTAAGGTTGTAATGTTGTTTTTACGCAAGAAAGATTGAGGTTGTAATGTTTGTTTTATGCAATACTTCAAAGATAAAACAGTTTAACTCCAAAAGTAACCTAAATTAGCTTTAACATTTTAACTTTGAAACTTTACAACTTTCAACATAATAGAATAATATAGTTTTGGCAAATACAGCAGAAGAATACGAAGCGGTTATTAAAGTTTGCAGGGAGCTTTTTTTGAAGAAGACCCGTGATTATGGTACGGCATGGCGCGTGCTACGCCCCGAATCGGTTACCGACCAGATATTTATCAAGGCCCAACGCATCCGCACGCTTGAAGAGAAGAAGGTGGCTATGGTTGATGATGATGTGCTTGGCGAATATATAGGCATTATCAATTATTGCATCATAGCGATGATGCAGATAGAGTTGAGGCCTGATGCACCAATGGAACTTTCTGTTGAAGAGGTTAGCCAGTTGTATGATTTGAAAGCCACTGAAACGGAGGAGCTGATGTTTGCCAAAAACCATGATTATGGCGAGGCCTGGAGAGATATGCGTATCAGTTCGCTAACAGACCTGATACTAATGAAATTGCTTCGCGTTAAGCAAATAGAAGATAATAAAGGTTTAACCGTAGCATCAGAAGGTGTGAAGGCCAACTATCAGGATATGCTGAATTACGCGGTTTTCGCATTGATCAAAGCCCCCCAGTCCCCTAAAGGGGGAGTTTAAAATTTCCAAATGAAAGATTATAATAAAGATTCCGTTAAAAGGCTTCCCCTTCAAGGGGCGGGTGGGGCTCTCTGGGTATGCCGCATACTGGTTGGCCTTTTGTTCATTTTTTCGGGATTGATCAAGGCGAATGATCCGTTGGGGTTTTCGTATAAGCTGGA
Source organism: Mucilaginibacter sp. (assembly GCF_039921305.1). Taxonomy (GTDB): domain Bacteria; phylum Bacteroidota; class Bacteroidia; order Sphingobacteriales; family Sphingobacteriaceae; genus Mucilaginibacter. Next base: position 27,805 of record NZ_JBDSCA010000011.1, on the reverse strand, counting down.
AGAATACTTTGAGGTTTTTCATATTAGCTTCCTGGGTAATTTCGCGGTAAGCATAGCTATATTTTTATGCGCGCTCGAGATGTTTTTTGGCTTTGCTTTGCTGATAGGCGCTTATGGTAAGCGGATAGCCTGGGGATTGCTGCTGCTGATCATCTTTTTTACGTTTTTGACCTTTTATTCGGCCGCGTTCCATGTGGTACAAACTTGCGGTTGTTTTGGCGATGCCATTGTATTAACGCCGTGGCAATCTTTCAGTAAGGATGTGGCTTTGTTTGTGCTCATCATCTGGATATTTATTAACCGGGATAAAATACAGCCGTTGTTTAAGAGTGAATCTGTTGAGCGGGGCATAGTATTGGTAGCTGTTGTGCTTTCCTTTGGTATCGGTATTTATACTTATAACTTTTTACCGGTGATTGATTTCCTGGCTTATAAAGTTGGAGCCAATATCCCGGAAGAAATGAAAACGCCGCCGGGTGCGATACCTGATGAGTACCAGTTAACCTATCATCTTAAAAATAAAAAGACTGGCGAAGCTAAGGTAATGAGCAGTACTGATTATTTGAAGAACAACATTTGGAAGGATGTTAACTGGCAAATAGTTGGTGAGCCAGAAAGTAAGCTGATCAAAAAAGGCTTTTCGCCAAAGATAATTGACCTGCGGATCAACGATGCACAGGGAAGTGATTATACCAATGAGTTGTTATCAAACCCGTTTTATAATGTGATCATTGTGGCCTATAATCTGGATAAAACCAATGCGGATGCTATTGGGAAGTTGAATGCGATGGCACTTGATCTGGCTAAGAATTTTAATATCCGCACGGTGTTGTTAACCTCTAACTCGGCTAAGGATGCTGAGGCTTTTAGTAAGGCCAATCATTTGTTTAGCGAGGTGTTTTATGCTGATGAGGTACCATTGAAGAGTATGGTAAGGGCTAACCCCGGTGTGCTTTTGATGAAGAATGGTACCATCATCAACAAATGGCATTTTCATTCGGTGCCAAGTTATGATCAATTGGTTAATCAATACATAGCCCCACGTTAATTATGATAAGCTACGCACTGCGCAAATTAGGTTATGGATTGGCAGTAATGCTGGGCGTGGTTGGCGTGGTGTTCTTTTTGTTCAATGTGCTGCCGGTAGATCCCGCAAGGATGACACAGGGGCAACGTGCCGATGTTCAATCGTTACAGGCGGTGCGGAAAGAGTTTGGTTTGGATAAATCCATCCCGGTTCAATTCGCTTATTATTTGAATGATCTTTCGCCGATAGGTTTGCATGCTGATAATGTGGAGGAGCAAACCCGGTATCATTATGTAAAACTATTTGGGGTTTCGGTTGAAAAGGTTATCGCATTGAAATGGCCATATTTAAGACGATCATACCAAACCCGTAAAGATGTTTCGGCCACATTAATGGACGTGATACCCAATACCTTGATACTGGCTACTACGGCTATGATATTTGCTACCATTATCGGGATATTTTTGGGGGTGGTTTGCGCGGTGAACAAGAATACCTGGATAGATAAACTATCGGTGGGGTTTTCTATTATCGGGGTTTCGGCACCATCGTTTTTCGCTGGCATATTGATAGCCTGGGTATTTGGTTTTGTACTAAGTAAGTTTACGGGGTTAAACATGTCGGGCAGTTTATACAGTTATGACCCCTTTAAAGGCGAGGTATTGACTTTGAAAAATTTGATACTACCGATGATCACTTTAGGGTTACGTCCGCTGGCTATTATTGTACAGCTAACCCGTAGTGCTATGCTGGATGTTTTAGGTCAGGATTATATCCGTACCGCCAAAGCGAAAGGTTTGGATGACCGGACGATTGTTTACAAACACGCCTTGAAGAATGCCTTGAATCCCGTAGTAACAGCCATAGCATCGTGGTTTGCATCATTGCTGGCAGGTTCGTTTTTTGTGGAGTACATTTTTGGGTATAATGGTTTAGGCAAGGCTACGGTTAATGCTTTGGATACTTCGGATTTCCCTGTGGTGATGGGGTCAATATTGTTCATTGCTTTGATATTTGTAGTGATCAATATTTTGGTTGATTTGCTTTATGCGGTGATAGACCCGAGGGTGAAACTGGCTTGATTTTATAAACGCGAATTATATTCTATTTTTGGCGAATGTTACCTGATACTTCTTCAACCGCTCAAACAGAACAAAATATTGGCCTGATATTTTTAGTTGGCTTTATGGGGTGTGGTAAAACCACGCTTGGCAAAAAGCTGGCTAACCGTTTAGGATACCCATTTATTGATCTGGATCATGTTTTTGAAGCACAAGAGGGAATGACCATTGCCGAGTACTTTACTCAAAACGGTGAAGCTAAATTTCGTGAAGAAGAGTCTGATCTTTTAAAGCGAACCGATTATCCGGCCAACGCTATCATATCAACAGGCGGAGGTTTACCATGCTTTTTCGACAATATGGATTGGATGAATACTCATGGCAAAACATTTTATGTAAAGCTATCTCCCAAAACATTGGCCGATAGATTGGATAATGGTAAAACTACCAGGCCTGTTTTGCAAGGTAAACATGGCGATGAGTTAGTTGCTTTTATTGAAGAACGTTTAGCCCAACGCGAACCTTTTTATGGTAAGGCTACTTTTGTTGTGGAAGGCTTGAATCTGAATTCAGAAAAGGCGGAGCAAATTATAGTGGATTATCTTAAATAAACCGCGTCTTCTTCGCCGGTTTCATTCAATACTACATCTACATGTTCTTTTAATACGGTTGACAGGGCTATGCCTGTAAAATCGGTTGCTATGGGGAAGCTTTTGTGGTTGCGATCAACTAATACCAAAGTCCGCATTTTTTTTAGTGGTACGTCTAAGAAGACGCCTAAACCGTAGGCTAATGTTTTGCCGCTGGCTAATACATCATCAATCAAAATGATCACTTTGTTGGCGCATTCATTCACATCTACGTTAAGTGAAGCATGCAGGGCAGAGCTGTTTTTATCCAGATCGATAATGATCAATTTAGTTTTAAATGGGGCTATGCCATCTAAAACCGCCTTTAACCTTTGGGCCACCAAGTTGCCTCGGGGTAGGATGCCGGCTATGATGATCTCGGTTTCGGCCAGGTTATCTTCTAAAACCTGGTAAGCCATACGGTCAATCTTTTGCTGTATTTGCTGGGCGTTTAAAACGATGATCTTCTTGTCGGACATGGTGCTGTAGCTCTTGCGTACTAAGGTAGTAAAGGTGTGTTAATTTATAAAGATAAATTTAGCGCCTGTTGTAAGGGTAATACACAAAATTGGCACCCTCGGGCACTACCACAAATACACACATTACGTCTTCTGGTTTTTTGTAAGTACGCAAAAAGCGGTCTTTAAGTTCGGCTTTAATTACACCTGCCTCGATGAATTCTTCGAGGGTTGACGCGTTGATGGTCCAGTCGGTATTTAATTCATTTCTATCAAGGATCACCTCACCCAATTTCACCTCGTGCTGATGGGCGACGAAGATGGGGTATGACGACATACCTTCCATCATAATGGTGATAGCCACATCTTTGATTGATTCGTTATAGATCTTCAAATCGCGCTCCAGGCTTTTAAGCGGACTTTCTTTTTGCGGCTCGCTGCCTTCTTTTTCGTTTAATAGTTCTTCGGGATCCATGTTATTTTCTCAAAGTCAATAAAACAACGTTCTCAACATGTTGTGTATGCGGGAACATATCTACCGGTTGTATTTTAGTTACTTCGTATTTTTCTTTTAATACCAGTAAGTCGCGGGCTTGTGTAGCGGCATTGCAGCTTACGTAAACTATTTTTTCGGCTTCAATGTCCATCAGGCAGTTCACTACATCGGCGTGCATACCGGCGCGTGGCGGGTCGGTAATGATCACATCCGGTTTACCATGTTCGGCAACAAAACCGGCAACCAAAACATCTTTCATATCACCGGCGTAGAATTTGGTGTTGGTAATGTTATTGATCTGCGAATTGATCTTAGCATCTTCAATGGCCTGTGGCACGTATTCCACACCAACAACCTCTCTCACTTGTGATGCGATGAAGTTGGCAATGGTACCCGCCCCGGTGTATAAGTCGTACACCAGTTCATCGCCTTTAAAACCGGCAAAATCACGGGTTATTTCGTACAAACGAATAGCTTGTAGCGAGTTGGTTTGATAGAATGATTTGGCCCCGATACGGAAGCGGATCATTTTACCGTTAGACGGCATCTCTTCGTGAATATATTCCGGTCCGCGGTAGGCTATAACATCCTGATCAAAAATAGTATCGTTCAGTTTATGGTTGATGATATAAAGTAGCGAAGTGATTTGCGGAAACTCAGTATCAATAAAAGCCATCAGTCCATCAATTTCTTCCTGCGCCGCATAAGCGAATACTACGATCACCATCAGCTCACCGGTTGTTGCCGAGGTGCGGATGATGAGGTTACGCAATGCACCTTCGTGCGAGCGCAGATCGTAAAAACTCAGAAAGTTTTCGCGGGCATAATCGCCAACGCGATTTCGGATCTGGTTAGAGGGATCAGCTTGCAGATAGCAATGGTTGATCTCCAATATCTTATCAAAACGGCCGGGAACATGGAAGCCTAAAGCGTTCATATCCAGTTGCTCATCTTCCCGGCTTTCTCCATCGTACAACCAACGTTTGTTGCTGAAGGTGTATTCCAGTTTGTTACGATAGTAAACGCTTTGGTTTGATGGCAAGATAGGGATCATACCATGCAGTTCAACCTTGGCTAAGCGCTGCAAGGCATCGGTGACAGATTTTTGTTTGTAGAGCAGTTGTGCATCGTACTCCATGTGCTGCCATTTACAGCCGCCGCATACGCCAAAGTGCTCACAAAAGGCATCGGTACGGTATTCGGATGGGGTAATTAGTTTCTCGATCCTGCCTTCGGCGAAGTTCTTTTTCTTTTTGTAGATGTTTACATCCACAATATCACCAGGGATGGCTTTCTCGACAAATAATACCAACTCCTCGGATTTGCCTATTCCTTTACCTTCATCGGCAATATCAATGATGGTAACGTTTTCTATAACTTGTTTTGTAAATGCAGTTCTTTTGCCCATTGGACGGCAAAGTTAAGCCGAAAAATTGAATATGCTAAGTTAAGGCGCAAAAATGCTCAGGCCCGGCTGTGGGGCTTATGCATAGATGAGATGAACTGCATCAGATAAAAAGAACAAGGATTTGGTCTAAAAGACTTTCTTCCTGCTCAATTTGCTCTGCCGGTTCAAAAAATGCATCAATCATTACAGAAAAATCTTGCAATTCGCGGCTCATTGTAAACTTGTTTTATTATGCTAACATAGCAATTTTTATACTAAAAACCAAATTGGTTTTAATAATTAATACTAAATTGATTTATGTCATTTGCATTATTAACGAACTGGTTATAGTATGCAGCGTTTTTTTATATTTTAAATCCATCCTACGCATATATAAACTGAAGCTGTTGCCACCGGCTTTAACAAGCGGCGGTGGGCTAACCATACCAGGCACGATGTTGCATAGAAGAAAGCTGTGCCAGGCTTGTAATGAGGGTAAAATGTTGGCCAGTTCGTGGGCTGTGAGTTTAGGTTCAGTATTCCAGTTGATCCTTAGTTTTTTGGCATTTTCTTTGAAATGGCCAATCCAGTAACTACTTGTGTGCATGGGTTTATGTTTTAAGGTTTTTAAATGAGGTATAAAAAAGCGATAATGCATGAAATGAGTGCGACAATGGCAAAGCCGTATCCTATTAAGAACAGCCTTTCCCTAAAGGATTGGCTCTTCTTGTTGTTAAAAATCAGGTCGATCACACAGCCTGCGGTAAAGGCTATATTGGCTAATATTAAAAAGGCAATGAGCGCTGCTCCGGCCACCCGCATCTCGGGCATTAATCCGTTGCTTATTTGCCGCGCATTTTGGTTGAAAGATTGTTGTACCGCCTGGGCAACAAACCCCATCAGTCCGGTAAAAAATAGCGCCCTGTTATATTGAATACGCTTTTTGAACCACCATTTTAATATGAGTGAAGTAATGCCAGTCATATTAGTGTTTTTCCCAGTTTATTTTGCGGGAGAAGTACATCAATAAGGCGATAATGATGAATAACAGTATGCTGCCTATCATTAATGACAACTGTTCCAACTGTATCAATATGTAAGTAAACCCGTAGAAGGTGCTCAAGACAAAGGCAAACAGCAGGGCCATTTGCTTGTTTTTGAGTAAAGAGGCAATGAAAATGGATATGAGTGTAATAGTGGCGAGCGAGGCGATAAGATAAGCGATATTAAAGCCCAATTGCTCGGAGAAGGATAGGAGCAGGGTATAATAAACTATCATGGCCACACCAATTAAAATATAATTAAAAACATGTACATACTGCTTGCGTATCAATTCGGTAAAAAAAAGAGATACGAAGGTGAGCAGGATAACAAGTGTGGAATATTTAGTGGTGCGCATGGTTTTTTGATACTGATCTACCGGTAATCGCAGTTTAACTCCAAATGTTGCGCCTTCGCTGGCTTTTTTGGTAAGCATGGTATCATCATTTATCCACTGTTGTGGGAAAGGACGGTTGTAATAAAGCATACGCCATTTGGCATTAAAGCCGTTTTGATCAATGTTGCGGGTATCGGGCAAGTAACGGCCGCTGAAGCTTGGTGTGGTCCAATTGCTGGTAACTTCTATATCTGTGGTTTTACCGGTGTGGAGGAAGCTCAATTCATCGCTGCCTTTTAAATCTAAGCTGAAACTGAAAGGTAGTTCTTCGTCTTTAGGTAACGTAAAGTTAATTTGTAACCCTTTATCAAACGGACCTTTATCAAATGCAGGTTCAACGTTTAACTTTTGATCTTTAAGCTGTACTACTGGATTACTTTTTAAGCCTTTCAGATCAGATACGCTGAAAACCATCCGTACCTTATCGTACTGAATAGATGCCAGATCGATGCCTAATTTGCTTAGGTCCAACTTACTAAAATTGCCTTTTACTACCACTTTAGAGTTATATACCACGCCTTTAAATAAGCCGCGGTGCAATGTATCGGTTGTGATATTGGCTTTGATCTGGAGATCTTGCGGAAGCACGTATAGGGTTTGGTTTTCTAATTTAACCACCTCTTTTTTATTGCTATCTAATATTCTAACTTCTTTTTTGTAAGGAATAACCAATACCGGACCTTGTATGAGTTGACTTCCAGACCACTTATCCGATACATCGTTCATCACTTCTTCCTGCGTGCCCTCACGTTCATTGATAATGCTTTGCACCCATGATGATGGGATAAGCAACAGTAGTATCAATACCGCGATAACTGATAGTTTTACAATTACTGAGTCTTTAAGCCAGTTTTTGGGTTGTTCGGGATTTTCTGATTCTTGTATCATTGTTTTTTAGTTTGATTTATATATTTAAAAGTACTTTGTATTTCAGAGTAATTAGGCAAAAAAATTATTTGAGCTTTTGCTGTTTAATTAATTTTTCGAGCGCATCCAGGTGATCCATAAAAGCTTTGCGGCCTTTTTCGGTTGCCTGGTAGGTGGTGTTAGGTTTGCGGCCCAAGAAAGATTTATTGACTAAGATGTATTCTTCCTTCTCCAAACCTTTAAGGTGCGAGGCAAGGTTACCGTCGGTAATATCAAGCAAATCTTTAAGCGAATTAAAGTCGTAACGTTCGTTGGCAACTAATACGCTCATAATTTGCAGGCGGAGCCTGTTTTCGAAGGCTTTATCTAATTTATCAAATGGTATCTTCACCGGTCGTATTTAAAGTACATAATGCTGCCATATATAATGTGCAGAACGCCAAAACCCAATGCCCAAAATATTAAACCGTAACCCGGATAAAGCGCGGCAATTAAACCCAGAATGATCTGGAGGATGCCCAGGTATTTAACATCCGTAAAGGTATAATGACTTCCGGATATTACAGCAAGGCCGTAAAAAATTAATGAGGCGGGTGCTACAACGCCATAATAACCACGGCTCAGCATAATGAGCATAAATAAACCTCCTGTGGCTAAGGGTATTGCGGAATTAAATAAAAGAGAGCGCGTAGTACTACTCCAGATAGATTGGCTTTTGCGTTTCGCTTTTTTCACACTTAAAAATATGCCGGTTGCCATTGCCGCAATTAAAACGGCTATTGCTACCAAAAGCAGATGAACAATGGTTTCCATATGCGCGGTAATATTATCCACAACCACATCACGGCTTGTAAACCAGCCTGTGCTACTATAAACAATATGATACGCTATTGCTGCGCCAATCAAAGCGTAAACACCCGCCATAATACCGCTTAACCCGCTAAGCGAGATAAATTTTGAAGAGCGCTCCATGAGGCTACGTATGGATACTAATTCATCTTCGATGTTTTGATCTTTCATTGATAAAAGTACTTTGATATACAAAGTAACTTTTAATTATTTGAATTTGCAATAGGAGAGAGATAATATTTTTTCAAGGTATAAATGAAAAGAACTAACTTTAATTAATGAAGAAATCAGTAATAGCTTTTATGTGTTTTGTATTGTTTTCTGGATGTAAGCAGACCCGGCAAAGGATAACTGATTTTGAGGAGTTGAAAAAGGATATCTATAAGCGTTTCCCTAACATTGAAGCTTCCGAACCCGATTCTTATATTAGAGAGTGCACAAAAGAAAATCGTAAGGGCACAACTTTCCCTATGGTTAAAGCATCTTACGCGTTGTTGTATAAAAATAACATTCTTACCGATCCTGTACGGTTCAGTAATAAGCAAATGGATAATTTGCTGGTTATGTTAAATGATAGCGCGAGTTACAAATGGGGTGAAATTGGAACGCCAGCGTTTGACAGACATGTTGTTTTTTACGATAAGACCGATAAATGTATTGGTTTGGCCCATGTAAGTTTTGATGGTATGGTTTATATGGACCCTTATCTTAAAAAGATGAAATGGGGTATGGTTAAAGAACCGGTTTTGGATCTGATCAAAAATATTGGCAAGTAATTTTTTAGGCCTGTTTTACCGGGTATCGTATCTCGCTTGTTTTTTGCAGTATTTCGATAACGATACGGTCTAACGATTCGACACTGGTTTTCAGCATGCCCAAAATTTCCGCGTTAATAGGAGCGGCAGGATTATCAAACTCAAACAGATCAAACAAACCTAATATATGTGCAACAGGCACTCTAACCTGGTGCGATTGCAGGAAGGCGATCTCAAGTAGTTTTTCGTGTTGCTTTTTTAATTCATCGTCGGCAGTTTTTTTCTTTTTTCGCTCTCCGGCCTCTTTTAGCGCACGGTTGATTTTTGGTGTTAGCGAGAATAATTTGTCTTTCAATACATAATCGGTAATGCCATATTTGATCAAATCAACAGCGCGCTCATCGCCCAACGTCCCCGAAACAATAATAAATGGAACATCTGGCGAAATACCTTGTGTGATATTGAAAGCCGTAAATCCATCAAAAGATGGTAAAGAATAATCGGATAATATGATATCGGGTTTAAAGCTTTTAAGTTGATCTTCAAATGTTTCGCGTGTTTGAACAAGGCTTGAGATAAAGTTCAAACCGTTCTTTTTTAGCTCACGCAGTAGCAGGTCGGCATCGCTTTGATTATCTTCTATAATCAGTATTTTTAATTCAGGTTTCATAATAGGGGTTTCGGCTATTTAATGATATTGTATTATTCGGGCAATTGGCTCAGTACCATCCAGTACATGCCAATATCTTTTATCACCTGGAAAAAATTTTCGCTTTCTACTGGTTTAACAATATAGCTGTTAGCGCCAAGAGCGTAGCATTGTTGTATATCCGGATCTTCTTTAGAGGACGTGAGTATTACGATAGGTATAGATTTAAATTCCGGATCGGATTTAATTCTCTCCAATACTTCCATGCCCGACATTTTTGGCATCTTCAGATCCAGTAATATCAGTTTAGGATGATTGTTTATGTTTCGGGTAACGTATTGTTCGCGGGCATAAATAAAGTCGAGCGCTTCGGCTCCGTCTTTAACGTGGTGAACTGTGTTTACAAACCCACTTTTTTTAAAGGCACGTAAGGTTAGCATAGCATCATCCAGGCTGTCTTCAACAAATAAAATTTCAATGTTCTCGTGACTCATTTATGGGGATTTAAGAATTGATATTGGGTAAACTGAAATAAAAGGTGGTTTCTTTATTTAGTTTTGATTCAGCCCAAACGGTGCCGTTATGGCGATTTACAATTTTTTGTACTATGGCCAGGCCTATGCCTGTGCCTTCAAATTCTTCTTGCGAATGGAGACGTTGGAAAACGCCGAACAGTTTATCATAATACTGCATATCAAAGCCGGCACCATTGTCTTTTACATAATAAACTACCTGTGCACCTTCCTGATACGCCCCTATTGCAATGGGAGAGTTTGATTTGTTTTTTGAATACTTGATAGCGTTAGAGATCAAATTTATCCAAACCTGCTTTATCAGCGATTGATCGCCTTTGGCCGGGGGTAAAACTTCGATATTAAACTCTATTTTTTGCTCTTTATCTTCTACCAGAAAATCTTCTTTTAAAGTATTTACCAGCATGTTCATGTTGATATCGGCGAGGGTAACCTGTTTCCGGCCCAATTTTGAAAATGCCAGCAAATCGTCAATGAGTTGCCCCATTTTTTTTGAGTTTTTGCGAATGGAGTGTAAAACGGCCACACCATCGCTATCTAATTTGTCGGAATAATCTTCTTCCAAAATCTGGGCATAGCCATTGATACCCCTAATGGGAGCCCGTAAATCGTGCGAAACCGAATAGGAAAAAGCTTCTAATTCTTTGTTCACCGCTTCTAACTGGGCAGTACGTTCAATTACTTTTTGCTCCAGTTCTTCGTTAAATTTGCGGATATCATCTTCGGCCTTTTTTAGTTCTGTGTTGGCAGTTAATAATTCGATGGCCCGCTTTTCTTTTTCTTCATTTTGAAAGGCAAGTTCTTTATTCGCTATAATTAGTTCGGCTGCACGTTTCTCTTTTTCATCGTTTTGGAAAGCAAGCTCTTTGTTGGCAATGATTAACTCAGCAGCCCGTTTTTCTTTTTCGTCGTTCTGAAAGGCTAATTCTTTATTGGCTATAATTAACTCAGCAGCCCGTTTTTCTTTTTCATCGTTTTGAAAGGCTAATTCTTTGTTGGCTATAATTAATTCGGCCGCGCGGTGTTCTTTTTCATCATTTTGGAAAGCCAATTCTTTGTTGGCAATAATTAATTCGGCCGCACGTTTTTCCTTTTCGTCATTTTGAAAAGCGAGTTCCTTATTGGCTATTAATAATTCGGCCGCACGGTGTTCTTTTTCATTGTTTTGGAAAGCCAGTTCTTTATTTGCAATAATGAGTTCGGCAGCGCGGTCTTCCTTTTCATCATTCTGAAAAGCCAGTTCTTTATTAGCTATGAGCAATTCGGCCGCACGGTTTTTCTTCTCCTGGTTTTGAAAAGCCAGTTCTTTGTTAGCGATATTTAGTTCGGCTGCACGGTTCTCTTTTTCAATATTTTGAAAGGCGAGTTCCCTGTTCGCGATCAGCAGCTCATTAGAGCTTTCTTTTTCACTCATATCATATGATGAATCAGTGTTGTATTTAAATGCTAGTAATAAATTGAAGGCCTCCTGGTCATAAAAACGATCAAAACGTGGTATTGAAGATGTTAAACCTGGATCAGGGACTGAGATGCAGAAGCAGCCATTTGTCTAAAAAAGGTTAGTAAAGGTAGCGAATAAGAATGTAAACAATATAAACTTAATGAGTTATAATATCCGGAAGTGGTAAGGTTATAAAAATAACATTACCCTGGTATCATCCATCTGAATTATGAAAGTAATATATGAAGTTTCGACTTTAATACAAAGGAGCAGAAGGAGAAATAAGAAAAATTACTCTTTTATTGCCGCCTTAACCAAATAGGGCAAGATTTCTTTCTGGAAAGAAACAAAGTTTTTGCGCACATCCGAATCGCTTACCGAAGTAAATGCAAAGCTGAAAACAATGCTTTTGCTTGATTTGATCAAAAAGCGGAGGCGTTGCGGATAAGTTTCATCCTTACGGAAATCGCTTACTTTGGTGAATGAGCTTATTAATAGTTCTTCGAGCTCGTTGGAGAGGCTCTTTAAAAAATCCTGTGAGTTGGTGCTTTCGCGGATAAAATCCCAGCCGATAAACTCGTTGCAAACAGTGTAGGATAGGCGCGATGTTTTCATGATGAGGTTAGTTAAATGGGTTTCCTCATCCATGTCGTTATTATAGTTGTGTATGATCTCGTCAACACTAACTTTAAGATAATCCATCAGCAAGGCATGCAAAACATCTTCCTTGCTTTCAAAATATTTGTAAATAGTGGCCTTGGCAATTTTGGCGCGTTTGGCAATTTCGTTCACGCTGGTTTTGTGGTACCCGAATTTACGGAACAGATCTTGCGCGGCACGTTTTATGCTCTCTTTTATTTTATCAACTTCCATTTTTAACTGGATACAAATATCTCATTATTACTCACATTTACCACATCTGATTTTAACGACCTTGTTGCGGGCTTATTTACCAGCAAATATTAGTTGCTAATGTACAATTGATTAAATTGTACGCTGGCAGAATATTGCTTTAACGAACGTGTAGCCGGCGCTTTTACCGGTGAGCCATCAGCCAGCGAAAATTTTGAGCCGCTGCATGGGTCGGTTACGGTTAATGTTGGATCGTCCAGCGTTACGGCGCACCGTTTTTCGGGTTCGTAGGCGCTACATCTATCATAAGCCAGGTATCCTCCGGTTGGGCTCCGGTAAATAATAATGCCCAAAACGCCGCCGCTTATTACCACCGCGCCGCCAAACGCGGTTAGCTTGCTTAAGCGCGGGTCTGTTAGCGGCGCGTTAAAGTTTACCGATACATTTGGTATATAGCTCGAATCGGTTTTACCGCAACTTAAGCACATTAAAGTTAGTATTATCGCACCAAATCGTTTCATCACCTGTCCCACTTACGTTTAATTTATGCCTTCCAGATTTATTTTAGATCACCTCGGTTTGAAACTGGTTTAAAAAGCGAACATCGTTCTCTGAGAATAAGCGCAGATCGCGGATCACATATTTTAAGTTGGTGATACGCTCAATACCCATCCCGAAAGCGAAACCACTATATTTTTTAGAATCGATACCGCAGTTTTCTAAAACGTTAGGATCAACCATACCGCAGCCTAAAATTTCTACCCAACCACTGTATTTGCACATGTTACAGCCCGCGCCTTTGCATATGGTGCATGATACATCCATTTCGGCAGATGGCTCGGTGAAGGGGAAGTATGACGGGCGGAAGCGCACCTGTGTGCCTTCGCCGTAAAGTTCTTGAACGAAGTGATATAGGGTTTGTTTCAGATCGGAGAAGGATACATTCTCGTCGATATACAAACCTTCAACCTGATGAAAAAAGCAGTGCGCACGGGCCGATATAGCCTCGTTACGATAAACACGACCGGGCATAATAGCGCGGAAGGGTGGTTTACCCATCTCCATCATGCGTACTTGTACCGATGAGGTATGGGTGCGCAATGCGATATCATCTTTACCCGCGTTCTTTTTGATGAAGAAGGTATCCTGCATATCCCGGGCCGGGTGCTCTTCGGGAAAATTCAATGCCGAGAAGTTATGCCAATCGTCTTCTATCTCCGGTCCTTCGGCAACTACGAAGCCTAAACGTTTGAAGATGTCGATAATCTCGTTACGGATCAGTGACAGCGGATGGCGTGAGCCCACAGCAAAGCCTTCTCCCGGAAGGGTAAGATCAGATTTTAAGTCCTGAGTCTTGGGTCCTGAGTCCTGAGTCTCTTTAAGCTCATTGTATCTGGCTTCGGCTAATTGCTTGAACTCGTTCAATACCTTACCGAAGGTGCGTTTTTCTTCGGGACTAACATTTTTGAAATCTTCGAACAGATCTTTAACCAAACCTTTGGTCCCTAAATATTTTATACGGAATGCTTCCAGCTCTTCGGCTTTTGCGGTAGCGAAGGCTTTGATCTCGGCAGTGTATTGGTTTATTTTATCTTGCATTATTTGGTGTTGTTGTATCGTAAAACGATGTCGTCAATGTTATAGTAATTCAGTTTTTCCTGTTCTATGTCCAAAACTAACTGTGGGTTATCTTTTAAATATTGTGCGGCAAATTTTTTGAATGGCTTTTTGCGTTGCGGTACCAGAGTATATTGGTTTTCGTTTTTTCGTTTTAAATAGAAACTATTTTTTAAGTAGGGTTTGTCTTGAATTATTAGGTCATGCATTACATTCCCGTTTACCACATTGCCCTTCATCATTGCATAATTCACCATTGTGCCATCTATTCTATGGCCACCGGTTGTGTATTTTTCAGTGATTTTATAGAGGCAGACATTTGAACCATAAATTTCTTGCCTGATAAATTTATGGTTGTGAACTAATCTATCGCTAGGAGCCGCATGTCCGCCCGCATATTTTACCATAAAACTATCGGCCAAAACTTTAAAGGTATCAACCCTGATTTGCAAACCATTTATGCTATTTTCAAGCATAGGCTTTCTATTACTGATGCGAGTAAATCCAGTTAATAGGCTATTCTTGATATGCGGTTTCAGATTTTTATCTGATGTGTCTGCCTGTGCAGTAAAACCGTTTAACTCCTGGGCATCATAGCGTTTATTTTTTTTAGTAAGGGTATCCTTAAAAACTACAACGTTACCGTTAAATTTTATCAACCCGTATTGAATAATGTTTGTTGGAAGGATGATATAGCCTTTTACAAAATTATCAATATCAAACTCTGTATCGTTAATAAAAAAATATTTATTGTTATCTACTTTTTGCTCGTTGGTATTATATACATCATCGCCAGTATCCTTTTTTTGCGAAAACGAGGTTTCGGTTAAAGAGAATAATAGGATGAAAACCAGGAAAGCGCTTAAGTGTAGCTTCAACTATGTAACGACTAAAAATATAACATCAAAAATACACCAATTATTTTATTACCCCTAACTCTTTACCCACCTTAGTAAAAGCTGCAATAGCCTTATCTAAATGATGCTGATCGTGCCCGGCAGATATTTGTACACGGATACGGGCCTTGCCTTGCGGTACTACCGGGTAATAGAAACCGATAACGTAGATGCCTTCTTCGAGCATTTTGGAGGCAAAATCCTGGGATAGTTTGGCGTCGTAGAGCATTACGGGTACTATGGGATGCACACCAGGCTTGATATCAAAGCCGGCTTCCGTCATGGCTTTGCGGAAATATTGGGTGTTGTTTTCCAGCTTATCACGGAGGCCTGTGCTTTCGCTTAACATATCAATTACGGTTATTGATGCGCCGGTGATTGATGGGGCCAACGTGTTAGAGAATAAGTATGGGCGTGATCGCTGGCGCAGCATATCAATAATTTCTTTTTTGCCGGATGTGAAACCGCCGGACGCGCCACCTAACGCTTTACCCAATGTGCCAGTGATGATATCTATTTTATCCATTACACCGCAATGTTCGTGTGTGCCACGGCCCGTTTTACCCATGAAGCCGGAGCAATGGCTTTCGTCTATCATCACTAAAGCATTGTATTTTTCGGCTAAAGCGCAGATCAGATCTAAGCGGGCAACGGTGCCGTCCATTGAGAACGCGCCGTCGGTAACGATAATGCGGTGACGGAGATCTTTGCTGGCTTGCAGTTTTTCTTCCAGATCGGCCATGTCGTCATGTTTGTAACGGTAGCGTTGGGCCTTACATAGGCGAACCCCATCGATGATGGATGCGTGGTTCAATTCGTCGGATATGATGGCATCCTGCTCGTTAAATAATGGTTCAAATACACCGCCGTTGGCATCAAATGCGGCGGCATACAGAATGGTATCTTCGGTGCCCAAAAAATCGGAGAGCTTTTTTTCGAGTTGTTTGTGGATATCCTGCGTTCCGCAAATGAAACGTACAGACGACATACCATAACCATGCGAATCGATAGCGGCTTTGGCTGCTGCTATAACTTTGGGGTGCGATGATAGGCCAAGATAGTTGTTAGCGCAAAAATTGATCACTTCCTGTCCGCCGGCAACGGTAATATCGGCGCCTTGCGGCGATGTGATAACGCGTTCCTTTTTGTATAGACCTGCTTTTTCTATCTCCGCGAGTTCTTGCTGTAATACCGGTTGCAAAGTTTTGTACATTGGTATGGTGATTATATCAGAGGGCAAATTTACAGAATAGCTGTGATTTAGTTTAATGGTTTGTTAGCCTGAGGTAATTTATCATATTTAAAACAAACTTTTTTTGCCCAAACTGCTTTATGGTTTAACAAATAGCTTATGATCAGAAGTCTAATTATATTTTTTGCGCTGTTGATATCTGTTCCGGTGTTAGGGCAGCAAAGCATTTTATCCGGTAAAATAACGGATAGTCAGGGTGCTCCTATCCCGTTCACATCGGTTTATATAAACGGTACCGCACAAGGTACAAGCGCAAACCAAAGCGGCTATTATCAGCTTAGGCTAAAACCAGGCAGGTATGTTGTTAATTACCGCTTGGTTGGCTTTAAACAAGTAACAGATGAAGTTGAGATCAGCGGAAGCACCAGCCATAATGTACAACTGACTTATGAAGATTACCAGTTAAAGCAAAGCGGTACCAACGATGAAGATCCGGCAAACGCGATCATCCGTAATGCTATTGCTAAACGTGAGTTTTATTTGAATGAGGTAAAGGCCTATTCAAATAATGTTTATATACGTGGCGTACAACGATTGATAAGTGCGCCCAAGGGGATGTTATCAAGAGGGGTAGCGCGCGAGCTGCAATTAAACTTGCAAAGCAACAGTATACTCTACATGGCCGAATTTCAGTCGCAATTAAATTATGAACAGCCAGACAAGTATAAAGAGGTAATGATATCATCAAAAGCAACGGGTAATTACAATGCTTTTAATTTTAACAGGGCTGCTGATCTCCGGATCAATTTTTACGAAAATATATTTAACATTGAAGGGCTTAGTCCGCGCGGTTTTGTATCGCCAATTGCCGATCATGCTTTTAAGTTTTACAATTACAAACTGCTTGGAACAAGCACCGAGAATGGCAGGACTATAGATAAGATCCAGGTTATTCCGATTAAAGAACGTGGGCCGGTTTTTAGAGGTAACATTTATATTATAGAAAACGAATGGCGTATTTATGGCGCTCACTTATATGTAACTAAACAACAAAACCTCAATTTTGTAGATACCTTAAACATTAACCAGCAATACATCCCTGTTAAGGATAATGTTTGGCAGCCATCTTCGGTTTCACTTACTTATAGTGGTGATGTATTAGGGTTTAGGTACAACGGTTACATATTGGGTACGTTTAGCGATTATAACCTTGACCCTAAATTTCCGCCGCATTTTTTTAACGGTGAAATAGTACGGGTAACCGGCGAAAGCGCAGAAAGGGATTCGGTTTACTGGAGGCAAAACCGGCCTGTGCCATTAATGCCGGATGAGCAGCGTAATTACAACATTAAAGATAGTATTGCTACCAAGCATGATACTCCACAGTTTAGAGATTCGTTAGAAAAAGCGAACAATCACTTTAATCCTGTAAGCTATATATTCTTTGGCGATACCATCAGGCATAGCGAAAAAAGAGAAACCATATCTGTTAACCCACTTTATGATATGGTGCAATACAATACGGTTGAAGGCTGGGTAGTTGATTTTAAACCCACTTATAGCAAAGGGCTTGCTGATGGAAAAAATTATACGATATCGCCAGAGTTGAGATATGGATTTGAGAATAACATAGCAAGCATTAATACCGGGTTTACTTATAATTACGACCCGAATAATCAGGGTGCTATTTATGGCAAGGTGGGTACCGGAATTTACAACCTGAATAATGTTGGATCGGTAAGTACGTTTTTAAATAGTATTAACAGTTTGTATTTTAAGGATAATGATTTAAAGCTATACCGTTCGAAAAATATAATGGCGGGTACCAGGCGAGAAGTTACAAGAGGCTTATTATTGGACGGGAACCTGGAATATGCGATAAGGAACGCCTTACAAAACACATCGAACAGAACAGTACGCAGTTTTCCTGATAAGGAGTTTACATCGAATAACCCTTATGTACCCGCTCCGCCATTGAGTGCTCCGCTTTTGTTTGACCAAAGCGATGCGTTAACCTTGAAGTTATCGGCAACGTATACTTTTGATGAGGATTATGTAACAACACCTACAGGACGTATCTATAATGAATCGAAGTATCCTAAGATCAAAGTTAATTACCGTAAAGGTATCAAGAGCTTATTTGGCTCGGATGTAGATTATGACTACGCTGATCTGCAAGTATTTCACGATCATATTAACTTAGGTATTTATGGTTTTTCGTCGTTTTTAATTACAGCGGGTAATTTTTTCAATACAAATGCTTTGAGCTATCCTGATTATAAATGGTTTCAGGGTAACCAGGGCATCACTTTTACACCGGGTATAAACCAGTTTCATTTTTTGCCATATTATTATTACAGCAATAGCTCATTTGTGGAAGCGCATTATGAGCATAACTTTTCGGGCTTTTTATTTAATAAGATACCCGCCATTGGTAAGTTAAAGCTTGAAGAAATTGTTGGAGGTAACTTTTTAGCGCAAAAGGGCCAACCTAATTATGGTGAAATTTATATAGGTGTACAACGTTTCTTCTTTAGGGTTGATTATGGTTTTGTTTACCGTGGCGAGGGGCATTTTGATCAGGGGATCAAGCTGTATTTTGGGCTTTAGAGCGTAAAGTTAAAAGCGAAGGGCTTCCTTTTATTAACGCTAATGCAACGGCTTACAGCTTTAGGCTTTTGGCTTTAAGCTAAAATGGTTATCTTTGCAACTCATTAAACGCTGTTTGAAGCAGTATCAATGCTATTATGACAAAGTATCAAACACTACTCTATTATTGCTATTCGGCAATTGCGGATGGGGAGCAATACGCTACCGATCATTTAAAATTTTGTAAATCGTTAAACCTGGTTGGGCGCATTATTGTAGCCGATGAGGGCTTGAACGGAACTGTATCAGGTTCGGCGGAATCATGTAAAATTTACATAGATACGCTGCATGCTGATCCGCGTTTCGCGGGGATCGATTTTAAGGTGGATGATGTGGAAGAACCATCGTTTGTTAAAATGCATGTGCGTTATAAATCGGAGATAGTGCATTCTGGTTTACGCGATCCTCATATTATTAATCCGGAAGAGAAGACGGGCATCCATTTAGGAGCCCAGGATTTTTTGGCGATGAAAGACCGTGACGATGTTGTGGTTTTGGATGTGCGTTCAAACTACGAGCATTCGGTAGGTAAGTTTAAGAACGCGGTTACTTTGGATATTGATAATTTCCGCGATTTTCCGTCGAAGATAAACGAGCTTGCTCAATA
The DNA here is from genome assembly GCF_039921305.1 of Mucilaginibacter sp. Taxonomy (GTDB): domain Bacteria; phylum Bacteroidota; class Bacteroidia; order Sphingobacteriales; family Sphingobacteriaceae; genus Mucilaginibacter. The sequence goes on along the minus strand of NZ_JBDSCA010000011.1, from coordinate 8,402 downwards.
CAAGGATAAAAAGATAATTACTTATTGCACCGGCGGTATCAAGTGCGAAAAGGCTTCGGCTTTGTTGCTGCACGAAGGTTTTACCGATGTTTACCAGTTGCATGGCGGTATTATTAAATATGGCAAAGATGCCGGTGGCGAAGATTTTGACGGCAAGTGCTATGTGTTTGATAACCGTTTAACAGTGGATGTGAATGCGGTGAATCCGAAAGTGATATCAACCTGCTACAATTGCGGAACTACTACGGCTAAGATGATCAACTGTGCTAACCCGGAGTGTAATGAGCACTTTACCCAATGCGATGCCTGCGGCGAGGCTTTGGATGGCTGCTGCTCTGATGCCTGTAAGCAACATCCGCGCAAGCGTGTGTATGATGGTACGGGGTATTATGTGAAGGTACCGCAGCAAGCCTCTCCTAAATCCTCTCCAAAGGAGAGGACTTTGAATATCTTATGATACTGGTCAGCCAGGATACGTTAAACAAATGCCCTCTCCTTTGGAGAGGGCAGGGTGAGGCATGAAAGCCATTATTATTGGCGCCGGTATTGCCGGGATAGCTACGGCTATCCGGTTGGCAGTTAAAGGCTATGATGTGGAGGTTTTTGAGGCGAACAGCTATGCTGGTGGCAAATTATCCGAAATACATTTAGGTGAATACCGCTTTGATGCCGGGCCGAGTTTGTTTACCATGCCACAATATGTGGATGAGTTGTTTGAACTGGCCGGTAAAGCACAACAATTTAAATACCACAAGCTTGATATTAATTGCCAATATTTTTATGAGGATGGTACAACACTTACCGCTTATGCCGATGAGGTTAAGTTTATGAAGGAAGTTGCCGAATTTACCGATGAAGATCCGGCTAACGTAATGCGCTATTTTAAAAATAGCCGGAACATCTACCACATTACCAATCATGTTTTTTTGGAGCGCTCGCTGCGCAGGCTGAAAACCTATTTGCGATGGGATACTGTGAAATCTATTTTTAGGTTCGGACAGATAGATGCTTTCAGGAGCATGCACCAGGCTAATGTGGATTTTTTTAAGGATAAGCGGATGGTTCAGTTTTTTGACCGTTATGCTACTTATAATGGATCGAACCCTTATCAAGCACCAGCTACCTTGAATGTGATACCACATTTGGAGCAGCACTTTGGCGCTTATTTCCCGGAAGGTGGTATGTATAGCATTACTACAAGTCTGGTTGAACTGGCTAAATCTGTTGGTGTTAGGTTCAATTATAATTCGCCGGTTGATGAGATCGTTTTGAATGGGTTAAAGGTTAAGGGTGTAAAGGTTAGAGGTGAGTTACACGTGGCGAATGTTGTAGTGTCAAACATGGATGTTTGGTTTACGTATAACAAGCTGCTTAAATCGTACCCTAAACTACAGCCTAAAAAGATATTGAAGCAGGAGCGGAGTAGTTCGGCATTGATATTTTATTGGGGGATTGGGAAGGGATTTGCGGAACTTGATTTGCATAATATATTTTTTAGCGCAGATTACCAGGCTGAGTTTAATGCGATATGGAAAGAGCGGGGAATTTATCATGACCCGACGGTATATGTGAATATCAGTTCAAAGTTTAAACCGGACGATGCGCCTGCTGGTTGTGAAAACTGGTTTGTGATGATCAATGTTCCGGCAAATATGGGGCAGGATTGGGATGCGCTAATCGCGGAAGCGCGAAAGAATATATTGAATAAACTGTCGCAGAGATTGGGTGAGGATATTGGTAGTTTGATACGATGTGAGTCGGTTTTGGACCCACGGGCTATTGAGCGCATAACATCATCGTACCAGGGCTCTATTTACGGGACGAGTTCGAACGGGCAATTCGCGGCATTTTTGCGGCATGCTAACCGGTCGCCGAAAGTTAAGGACCTATATTTTTGCGGGGGGAGTGTTCACCCGGGCGGTGGGATTCCGCTGGCCTTACTTTCGGGTAAAATTGTGAGTGACTGGGTGGATATGTGACCGATTTTTCGTATATTTATATGTGCGATGAGTGTTGGTGAGAACATCAACATGGCGGCGAATTAAGTGTTAGGGAGATAGAATTAATTCTTACTATTTCCCCCTTTAGAATCTAAAAATAGTTAGGTTTTAAGGTCGATTTAATTCTTACAATACCATCTAAAGGGAAGAGTATATTTTAAATGCTGAATAGTTCTTACAATATCCCCCTTCTTTTTGTATTTCAAAACCTACTTTGATGGAACAAGTGGCGCGGTAACAGGGGAGGCCAGTGCTTCGTCGATAGTTTTAGAGATCCAGTATGGGTTTGATGGTTGGTTTGATACGCTGGAGTAGGCTACTTTACCATCGCGGTTTACTACCACGTTTGTTGGGTAAAGGTGAACGCCATATTTTTCGGCTATGTAACGGCCTCCATCAATGATGTGATAATTGAAGGGGTTAATTTTCATGTAACGTTCAACGGCATCAGCATCATCAAGGCAAATAGCTACAAATACTACGTCCTTATTGTCTTTGTATTTATCGGCAATAGCGTTCAGATCGGGTATTTCTGCACGGCAGGGTGGACAGCCAATAAACCAGAAGTTCACCACGTAAACTTTACCCGCATTCTTTTTAAGATCTATCTTTTCGCCGTCGAAGGCTTTTTCTTTAAAGGGTTTAAATACATCGCCCGCGTGGAATTGATCGCTCTCTTTGGGTTTTTGAGGTGTTCTGGTTTGAGCGTAAACCCTTTGCTTGTTTGTGGCGCTAATTGGATAGATAAGATATTCAGGCTTGCCTTCAGCAGTTTTTACACCACTCCGTTTCAGGCTGAATTTTCCGCTGGTTAACAGTGCTGTCCAAATATCATAACTGTATTGGTGGCCCGTAGAGTCTTTTACAATTGTGCTGGCATCAAGCACCGTTTTTGGAGGGCTTGCAGGTGGTGGTGATGTTTGAGCACGACCAAGACTGCCTAAGCCGATTGTTAAACAAAATACAAGGATTAGTTTTTTCATTTGAATAGATAATAGGTTCAATAAACATACAAATAATTGTTAAGTTCATATCCATAAATAAAACTATGAAAGCGATATTTATTGGCCTGATATTATTGATTCCGTTTGCCGCGCATAGCCAGTTGAAACCGGGCTATGACAAACAGGAATACTTAGAACTGTTGCGGATATCGCGCAAGCAGTTTGAGAAGAAGGCTATTAAGGATAGTATCCCCGAGCCAAGGGAATATCAAATGGTTTACCGGTCGGCGGTTGGTCCGTTGAAGAACAGGTGGGACCTGTGGGTGAATGGGCGTGGTACGGCGATAATCAGCATTATGGGCAGCACCAATGCGCAGGAAAGCTGGCTGGAGAACTTTTACGCGGCCATGGTTCCGGCTAAAGGGGTGCTGCAGTTGAATGATTCTACAAAATTTGATTATCATTTAGCGCAAAGCCCAAAAGCTACGGTGCACATTGGCTGGTTACTGGGTATGGCCAACCTTTCGGGAAGTATTGTTGAGCAGATCAATAAGGCTTATAAAGGGAAAGGTATCAAAGACTTTATTATTATGGGGCATAGCCAGGGCGCGGCTATCGCTTATTTGCTAAGATCGTATCTGGCTGATATGCAAACTAAAGGCATTATCCCGAAAAGTATAACATTTAAAACTTATTGCAGCGCACCACCAAAAGCAGGTAATGTATATTATGCTTACGATTATGAGTTTTTAACAGCAGGCGGTTGGGGCATATCGGTTACAAACGCGAGCGACTGGGTGCCGCAAACACCTTTTACCATACAAACCATGGCCGATTTTAATATGCCTAACCCGTTCACCAATGCTAAAGCTGTAATTAAGCAGCAACCGTTTTTTGTGCGTTTGTATGTGAACCATGTTTATAACCGCATTAAAAAGACTCCCGAAAAGGCACAAAAAACCTATGAAGATTATCTGGGGCACCTGGTTTATAAGTTTGTTAAGAAGAGTATGCCTCAATTTAAAGAGCCCGTATATTCGCCAAATGGATTGTTTACCCGTATTGGTTCCCCGGTTATTTTGATGCCTGATGATAGTTATAACCGAAAGTTTACAGACTCCAAAAACATATTTTTGAATCATGATTTTGGAGCCTATTACTACCTTGCACAAAACCAGTAATAATTAGGCTAATGGTTGTAACAAATGATACCGTAGTGCTGTCTTAATAATGTAATTAGCTAATTTTTTGCCCATGTCTGTACAGATGAATTATAAGGAGAATATCGCGGTGGCGCTGCAATCTATCGGTGGTAACCGGTTGCGTACTTCGTTAACATCATTGATCATCGCGATAGGGATTATGGCTCTGGTTGGTATTTTAACAGCCATTGAGGGCATTAAGCAATACACGAACGATGCTTTTTCGAGCATGGGCGCTAACTCATTCACCATACGTAACAGGGGCGGGGGAATCCGTTTTGGCGGAGGGCGTGGTAAGGTTTACCCGGCTATCCGTTATGAAGATGCAGTGCGTTTTAAAAAGATATTTACAGTACCATCTATCATTTCAATTAACACCTATGCATCTTACGCTGGTACAGCAAAGTATCTGGATAAAAAGACCAACCCTAATATTTCTGTTTTAGGTGCCGATGAAAATTACCTGCAAACGGGTGGTTATAAACTGGCAGCAGGCCGCAATTTCTCTTCCGCCGAATTGGAGCATGGCGCTAATGTTGTTATTGTTGGGGATGAGATCAAAAGCAAGCTCTTTAAAAATGAAGACCCTATCAATAAAATGATGACCATTGGTTCCAATAAATTCCGCATTATTGGTTTGCTGGCCTCAAAGGGCTCAAGCGCTGGTTTTGGTGGCGATAAAACCTGTATCATCCCGGTTTTTAAGGCTAAACAGATCACTACTAATCCTAATCCATCGTTCACTATCGGGGTTATGGTAGGTAATGCCACAGCTTTGGAAACCACAACAGGGGAGGCAACATCGGCATTTAGGGCCATACGCCGTTTGCCTATAAGCCGCGAAGCTAATTTTGAGATAACCCGTAGTGATTCTGTTCAGCAGCAATTATCAGGGCAACTCGCTGGTATTACCATTGCTGGTATGGCCGTTGGCTTAATTACACTAATTGGCGCATCTATTGGTTTGATGAATATTATGCTGGTATCGGTTACTGAACGTACACGTGAGATAGGTATCCGTAAGGCTATTGGTGCTACACCATCGGTAATACGCAAACAGTTTTTGATAGAAGCGGTGGTAATTTGCCTGATAGGCGGGGCCGGCGGAATAGTTTTAGGTATGGCGGTTGGTAACCTGATAGCTGTACAAATAAGCGGGAGCTTTGTTATACCCTGGTTATGGCTGTTATTGGCAATTGTTTTATGTACCGGTATTGGTTTAATGTCGGGATTTTATCCTGCTAAAAAAGCCTCTAAACTTGACCCGGTTGAGGCCTTGCGTTACGAATAAGTTAACGCCTAAAGCAATTGCTTGTTTTTAAGGGATTGGCTGTTCAATAATCGTTGCACATAAGGCATACGTAGCGAGTGTAAAAATGCTTCGGCATGGCGCAGGTGGTGCATATCGCTTGATATAAAATCGACTAGGCCACGGTCAACTAGTTCTTCGGCCATCTTTTTAGTTTCCTTGCCGTAATATCCGGTTAACGATATGGTGTTGATCTGGAATTGAAAACCCCAGTCTTTCAAATTTTTTAGCTCGTCGATTTTGTAATACAAATACCTTTCGGGATGGGCCAATATTGGTTGAATACCATTTGCTTTAAGCTTTTGGATAGTCATAATAAAAGCGGGCGGAGCAGTTATAAAGCCAAATTCAACCAATACGTATTTACCGTTACCCATTGTTAAAAGGGTGTTATTGTTTACCAGTTCAATAAAATGCTCATCAAAAAAGTATTCGGCGGCAGCTTCTATCGGGATGTTGATGCCTTGTTTTGTCAGTTCGGCCTTTAGTGTGTTTAGAGCTTCGTTAACTGTTTCGGGCGTATTGCGATAATAGTCCCACATTACATGCGGGGTCGCGATGATCTTTTGGATTCCGCCATCTATCATCTCTTTGATCAGGATAATGGAGTCTTCAACCGTGCCGGCGCCATCGTCAATGCCCGGGAGGATATGCGAGTGCATATCTACCCCAATGGCATTAAAGTTTAATGGCAGATTTTTTGCCTTGCGTTTAAAGAATCCAAACATTTTATCTGTCGGAGTATTGCTCCTGGTAGTATTGTTTGTAATGGCCAGATGTTACATCTTCGAGCCATTTTTCGTTAGCCAGGTACCAATCAACAGTTTTTTCTAAACCTTGTTCAAAGGTAATGCTTGGTACCCAACCTAATTCGTCTTTTAGTTTGGTAGCATCAATGGCATAACGCAGATCGTGGCCTGCTCTATCGGTAACGTAAGTGATCAGTTTAGCCGATTCACCTTCCGGGCGACCAAGCTTTTGATCCATTACTTTGCATAACTGGTGAATCAGATCAATATTGGTCCATTCGTTATGGCCGCCAATGTTGTAAGTTTTGCCGCTTTTAGCTTTATGGAATATCACATCAATAGCGCGTGCATGATCTTCAACCCAAAGCCAATCACGAATGTTTTCGCCCTTACCGTAGATAGGAATAGCTTTATTTTGTTTGATGTTATGGATAGATAATGGTATCAACTTCTCGGGAAAGTGGAAAGATCCATAATTATTTGAACAGTTTGATATTACGGCATTCATACCATAAGTATCCTGGTAGGCGCGTACAAAATGATCTGAGCTTGCTTTAGAGGCCGAATATGGAGAGTGTGGATCGTAAGCGGTTTCTTCGGTAAACATACCGGTTTCGCCTAATGTACCGTAAACCTCATCGGTAGATACATGGTAAAAACGGGTTTCATCATAACGGCCTTTCCATAATTCTTTTGCGGCGTTTAACAGGTTTACCGTACCAATCACATTGGTCATCACAAACTCCAATGGGTTGGTGATAGAGCGGTCAACATGCGACTCTGCAGCTAAATGGATAACGGCATCGGGCTGCTCGCTTTTGAATAGCTCGTTTATAAAGGTAGCATCAACAATATCGCCTTTTACAAACTTGTAGTTTGGTGAATTCTCGATATCGTGTAAGTTGGCCAGGTTACCGGCGTAAGTCAGTTTATCTAAATTGATAATTTGATATTGCGGATATTGTGTAACAAACCGCCTTACAACGTGCGAACCGATAAAGCCGGCTCCGCCTGTGATAATGATCTTTTTCATCTGTATAATATTAAAAGGGATCTGAAGCTAAATATTTTTCCCAGTTCCATGCCGAAGACATCATGCTTTCAACGCCCAGTTCGGCGGTCCAATTTAGCACATTTTTTGATTTGGTTACATCGCCCCAAACTTGCTCCACATCACCCGGGCGGCGTGGGCCTATCTGGTAATCCAGCTTTTCGCCGGTTGATGTTTCAAAAGCTTTGATGATATCTAAAACCGAGCTGCCATTACCGGTACCCAGGTTAAACATATCATAACCTTTATCGTAACCTTCGCTTTCCATTAATTTAAGGGCGGCAACATGTGCCTTGCCTAAATCAACAACGTGAATATAATCGCGAATGCAAGAGCCATCAGGTGTATTATAATCATCACCATACACGGTTATTTTGCCACGCTTGCCAATGGCAGATTGTGTGATAAATGGTACCAGGTTTTGAGGTACACCTATTGGTAATTCGCCAATTAACGCGGTATCATGTGCACCAACAGGGTTAAAATAGCGTAGTGATATGATCTTGTATTTACTGCCTGATGCAATAACATCCTGCAAAATCTCTTCGGCTATTTGTTTGGTATTGCCGTATGGCGATTGCGCTGGTTTTACAGAGGCGTTCTCGGTAACAGGCAATTCATCTGGCTGACCGTAAACGGTACAGCTTGATGAAAATACAAGGTTGACCGCTTTGCCGGTATAAGCTTGTAAAATATTGATCAACGAATAGAAGTTGTTTTGATAGTACTTTAATGGTAGGGCAACTGATTCGCCAACAGCTTTATATGCTGCAAAATGAATGATACCAGTAACGTCTGGTTCGGCAGCAGCAAGGCTGATCACAGATTTTTCGTCGCTCAGGTCAAGCTCATGGAACTTTGGCTTAAAGCCGATGATCTTAGCTATCTGATCTAAGATTTTGATGTTCGAGTTGGATAAGTTATCCACAATAACAGGCTCGTAACCGGCATTTACCAATTCAACTACCGTATGCGAACCGATATATCCTAAACCACCTGTAACCAGTATTTTAGACATGTTTATTTATTAAAGTAAGTAAAGTCTTTATGTTGAATTTCCTTATCGGGAAGGGATTTGAAGTATTCGTAAGTGATCTTCAAACCTTCGGCGCGGCCAACTTTGGGCTCCCAGCCTAAGATGGCTCTG
>NZ_JBDSCA010000010.1:0-63173 GCF_039921305.1 Mucilaginibacter sp. | reverse complement strand
GCTTTGTAAAAAGGAAACTAAGGGCAGGTCTCTCTTGCGGTCAACATCCAATATTGGTGCTTAAATCGCCTCCTTTCAACTTGCTGCCCTTAGTCCTGTTTTATTATCTACAAAGATATGAGGCTCCTTGCCAATGATGTTACCGCTGCTTTGGTGGCCGCATATACCGCTGCCGTAGCCATAGCCTTATTGCTCACTGCGGATGATGTGATAATAATTGAAGCGCCATCATTTAAATAAGGCAATGCTTTTTGAACCGAAAAGAACGCACCCTTAAAGTTGATATCGCTGGAGGTGTCAAACATTTCTTCGGTGTATTCTGCAAATGGGGCGGCTATAAAAACGCCGGCATTTACTACCAACACATCAATTTTACCAAATGCATCGCTAATCTGTTTGTATTGCCCGGCTAATTCGCCAACATTGGCAACATCGCTCACTATACCTAAGGTGTTGTTACCAACTGTAGCAACAGCGGCATCCAGCGTTGCTTTATTACGACCGGTTATGGCAACCTTAGCGCCATGCGCTGCAAACAGTTTTGCTGCTGCCAGCCCAATACCGCTATTACCACCTGTAACTACGGCTACTTTATTTTCTAACTTTTTCATTATGATTGTTTATAATATATCTATATATGTAAATTTATCGATTTATTAATCCGCAGTAATCCGCTTTTCTAAATCGTGCACAATAGTACCATATAAATCGATATATCGAAAATAATCGATAAGTTATTTAAATTTTTTTACACAGAAAACACATTCAAAAATTTAACGTATTCGCTCATCACATCTTTGTTTACCCGGTACTGAACGTTACGTCCATCTTTTTCGGCAATAAGCAGGTCGGCATCAACCAATTGATTCAAGTGGTGGGATATGGTGGATTGGGCAAGCTTAACTTCGGACGAGATGCAGGCGCATTGCATCCAATCTTTTTGCTGCTTAACCATCTCCATTATTTTCAGGCGATAAGGATCGCCCAGGGCCTTTGATATTTTTTCTACCTTCTTCAAATCCATTGCGTTGCAAATGTATCGATTGTTTTCGATTTGGTGAAATTGGTTAGAGCACCCCTTCATCCGCGAAGCTGTAGTACGAATGATCGGTAATAATCAGGTGGTCAAATATAACAAGATCCAACAACCGTGCCCCAGCGGTTAATTTTTTGGTGAGGTTCAAATCTTCGGCACTGGGTTTAAGGCTGCCTGATGGGTGGTTATGTGATAATATAATTGATGCCGCATGGTGTTCCAACGCTACCTGGAAGATGATCTTCGGATCGGCAATGGTGGTGGCCATGCCGCCTTTGCTAACGAGGTGAGTCCCTAATACTTTGTTGCCTTTATTAAGCAGCATGATCCAGAACTCCTCATGATTCAGATCGGCCAGCAATGGGTACAATATTTTATAGGCATCGCGGCTACCGGTTATTTTTTCTATAAGGGCAGCTTCGGTATCATCCCGCCTCCGGCCTAATTCCAGCGCGGCAACTATGGATATGGCTTTGGCTTCGCCGATGCCCTTAAACTTACACAACTCACTCACCGAAGCTTTGCCAACAGCATTCAGGTCGTTTTTATAATGATGTAAAATGCGTTTGCTTAGTTCCACGGCCGATTCATCCCGGCTACCGGAACCTATCAGGATGGCTATCAATTCAGCATCAGTTAAAGTCCTGCGGCCCTGGCCTACTAACTTTTCGCGCGGACGGTCCTCCTCGGCCCAAGCCTTGATGCTTATTTTGCCTTCGTATTGTTGTTCCATTTGCCTCACCTAAATCCTCTCCAAAGGAGAGGACTTAAAAGTAGAAATAAATATTGGGTATAGAATAGGCATCTATATTTTCCAGCCTCCCTCTCCTTTGGAGAGGGCCGGGGTGAGGCACAAAAAAAAGCGTACCGATTACATCAGTACGCTTTTTAAAGCTATAAAAGCTAAATATATCTTAAGCTAAAGCGTTAACAAACTTAGTCAGTTTTGACTTGTTGTTTGAAGCTTTGTTTTTGTGGATAACGTTTTTCTTAGCCAAACGATCAAGCATAGAGATCACCTTTGATAAAAGTGGAGTAGCTTCTGTTTTAGAAGTTGTACCTCTTAATCTTTTGATGGCATTTCTTGTAGTTTTTGCCTGATACCTGTTACGTAAACGCTTCGCAGCATTTGACCTGATTCTTTTTATTGATGATTTATGATTTGCCATTGTTTATAGCTATTATTCGTTCTGTTTTAAGGACTGCAAATATAGGGACTTGTTTTGAAATAGCAAAACAGAATTGAAAAAAAGTTTCAGAACGAAACATATGGGAGAAATGAGATATTAGATGTGAGTTAATTAGTAATGATATATTAAGGATCAGATATATTGGGCGTTACTTTCGGCCCGCGCTATCCGTTCCAAGTCCTCATTCGCTGATAGAAGCTCATTCCGGGCTTTCCGCTACTATCGCTAACGCGGAAATACGGGTAACCTAAGCCAGCCCGTTTGTGCCAAAAGAATAAACTTTGCGGGTTTTCAAATTAATATAAAGGTAAAAAAAGCCAGAACCACCATCATTTACATACGCTAAATGCTTTTTCCAGTTTTTTTCAAACCAAGGCCAAGTTGTAAAAGCATTTATATATACATGCTTAGCACCTTTGGCATCAATTGCAGCCACCAGTTGCCTCCGGTAGTTTTTCAAATCCTCTATCTGACCCCAACCCTTACTTTTAAATTCCTGATTATGTTGCTTAACCGAGGCACGAATTAGGCTATCTATAGTTTTCAACTCCGCGGCGCTTAAATCAGCCGCTTTAAAATTACCAACGAATACATTATGCATTTTTTTGATATCAAATTGGATATTTGAATATAGATCAGTGCTATCTACTTTGTAACCTTTGGGATATTGGTTTATAGGTAAAGGGATTTCGGCAGCAGCAGGCACACTATATTTTGGCTTACAAGCACCCGAAATAATTCCGGCTAATACAACAACGGTTAGCAAACGAAAATTCGTAAAAAACAGATACATATTTTACAAGGTACAAAACAATATGTAAGATTGAAGTAATAAATATTGACCTTTAAACTGAACCAAAACACAACTCCATATTCCCCGTTATCACCAACTATGAACACTATTTTATTCTTCGGCGACAGCCTGACTGCCGGTTACGGCCTGGGCGATGCCGGCAACGAATCCTACCCGGCGCTTATCCAGCAAAAAATCAAAAAAGAAAATTTAAACTACCGTATTGTAAACGCGGGTATAAGCGGCGATACTACCGCGGGCGGGCTCAACCGGATTGATTACTGGCTCAGCCAGCCTGTGGATATTTTTATTTTGGAATTGGGGATTAACGACATTATGCGTGGTATTCCGCCGCAGCGTACGGCCGAAAACCTGCAGGCTATTATCAGCAAAGTAAAAACCAAACATCCTCAGGTAAAAATGGCGTTGATGGGTATGGAAATACCTTTGTTAATGCAGGCCGGTTTTGCCGATCAGTTTATCGCTATGTACCGGCAGTTGGCAGCGGCTAATCAAATGGCTTTTGTGCCTTTCTTTTTGAAAGATGTGGCCGGGATACGCCGTCTTAATATACCCGACCGCATCCACCCCACCGCCGAAGGGTATAAAATTATAGCCGATAATGTTTGGCCAGTATTGAGAGGTTTATTGGTTTGATTACGATTAGGTATTTTCAGGTAAAACAGGGTCTATCTTGAGATTTGCATCCTAATTCTTGAGTCTATCTTCCGTTCCGCAAAAACAAAAGCGCCGTTCTCAAGCTATCCACCCGTTCGGGCTCCATGTTTTTTACCGGGATGCTCATGGTTTGCACCATGTTGTCCTCGTTGCCTTTAGGGTCGTTATAGGTTTGCTGGATCACGTTATCGGCATCGGTTTTGAGTAATATCGTGCCCGCGGTAGCTGTACCTATATAGCTCAGATCGTTAAAGCGTTTAATGCGGAAAGAAAAATAATCCTGCTTACCGCCGATATAAGTTTTGCGCAGGCGCACAAACAGATCTTCGGTAACGCTCATTTCCCATTTTTTAAGCTTACTTTCTCCCGATGCATCGTAGCTTTGGTTAAGGCAGTGATTGCTATAAGTAACGGCTTCGCTGGCATCCATACGCCTGTCGCTTTTAAAGCAGCATAATACCATCGCAAAAGCGATAACAACGGGTATAAAAAACTTTCGGGCCGATGGTTTATTAATTGATAATATCATGACATCACTTATCCGTGGTCTAAGTTAATAATTGTTAATTTTGTATATGAACTTTTCTGAAAATTCCCGAATCTGGATCTACCAGTCGAACCGTGAGTTGAATACCACCGAAATGGAACGCCTGCAACATATATTGAACGAGTTTACTACCGACTGGACCGCCCATAACAATTTGCTAAAAGCTAAAGCCGAAGTACGCTATAACCGTTTTATTATTTTAACTGTTGACGAAAGCCAAACAGGGGCCACAGGCTGCTCGATAGATAAATCGGTAACACTGATGAAATCGTTAGAGCATGAGTTCCATATCAACTTGTTTGATAGGTTTAACACCGCTTATCGCGATGAGCAAAACAATATTGCTACGGCAAACCGCGCCGAGTTTGAAGAACTGATTAAACAAGGTAAAGTAAACGCCGATACCATTGTATTTAACAACCTGGTGAACAAATTAGGCGATGTAGCTACCCAATGGGAAGTGACCTACAAAAACAGCTGGCACAAACAAGTGTTTGGTGACTTGGTTACAGCATAAGCCTTACAACACACGGACTTAAAACATGAAGCCAATAAGCCCACAAAGGGGTATAAGTGTGCACAATGCAGGTTGTGTGCTTCTCAGTACCTATTTTCCCATGCTGTTTGAGCGCCTTGGCCTTATGGCGAATCATAGCTTTTTAAACGAAGAAGCGCAGCAACAAGCTGTGCATTATTTGCAATATGTTGTAACCGGTTTAAGCAGTACAGAAGAATCATTATTACCGCTAAATAAGGTGCTGTGTGGGCTGCCCATAGCTCAGCCGATTATACAAGGCATCAATATTTCTGAAGAACATATTGATTTAATTAACGGATTGATAAACGCTGCAATGGGCTATTGGCCGGCCATTGGAAGCTCATCTGTTGATGGGTTTAGGGGGAACTGGCTGGTGCGCGATGGTTTACTTACCGAACACGGGGATAAATGGGAGCTAACGGTTGAAAAACGCGCCTACGATCTGCTGATCCATAGATCTCCATTTTCTTTTTCCATTATTAAATATCCGTGGATGGATAAACCACTCCATGTTACCTGGCCGTATTAACAGCTGGCACAAACAAGTATCCGCTGATCTGGTTATAGCGTAAAGCTTAATCATGTTTATTATCGATCTGGATTATATTGTGCCTTTGGAAGAATTAGATCAGCACATGGCCGCTCATGTTAAATTCCTCAAAAAATATTATCAGCAAAACGTGTTCGTAGCTTCGGGGCGTAAAGTGCCGCGTACAGGTGGTGTCATTCTGGCTTTGGCCGATAGCGAAGATGAAATCCATCAAATTATGAGCGAAGACCCGTTTACTAAACATGAGCTTGCCGAATATTCGGTAACGCACTTTTTAACTTCGCAATATCATCCTGATCTGGAAGGCCTGCTCGGCAAAGCTTAATTACTCACCTTAACAAAGCGGTTTGCACAACCTTCGATACAAAACAGTGGCCCGGCCGGGGACATATCCATCACACCATCGTGAATTTTGTATTGATAGTTTTGCAAAGTATTATCTGTTTTAAATACGGTGATCACACTATCCTTTATAGAATATCTTACATAATCCGACAATACGGTGCCTTCCAGTTTTCCATTCAATTCAAATTTCACATAATCATAATCAGCCTTTGGTGCAACGGGGTTAAACTTTCCCGAGCCATCACCAGGATCGGCCAAAACTTCGGTCAGTTTCCATTTGCCTGTGATGGATGTTTCGGTAACATTATCCTTATGGCATGCAACCGCCAAAATAACAGTGGCTAAAAAAATGGTTCGGTAAACAGCTTTCATAAATATTTGATTTATAGTTAATACGAAGCAATTGAAAAAAATGCTACATTTAAATCGCATTTTTTTTAAATTAGTATATGGAAAACCTTGACCCACGCGTTGATGCCTTCATTGCCAAAGCCGCCGATTTTGCTAAACCTATTTTGAGCCACCTGCGCCAATTGGTGCATACGGCACAGCCGGGTATTGTTGAGACTATGAAATGGAGCATGCCGTTTTTTGACTACAAAGGCCCGGTTTGCCAGATGGCCGCTTTTAAACAGCATGCCGCTTTTGGTTTCTGGAGGGCAACCTTACTTACCGACCCATACAATGTACTCAATAAAGGCGAAGAATCGTCTGCCGGGAGTATAGGCCGCCTCACCAGCCTTTCCGATTTGCCTTCGGACGAGATCCTGATCGAATACATCCGCGAAGCCATTAAACTCAACGAAAGTGGTGAAAAAGGTACCATGAAAATAAAGGACAAACCATCAGCACAAAAAAAGGAAATAGAAGTGCCCGAAGAGTTTATCAATTTGCTTGACGCGAACCCGGTTGCCGAAGGGTATTTCAACAAATTCAGTCCATCAAAACAAAACGAATATTTAGCCTGGTTTGCCGAAGCTAAAACGGATGCTACCCGTTTAAAACGAATACAGCAGGCTATGGAGTGGATTAGTGAGGGGAAGAGCAGGAATTGGAAATACCAGTAGGGATTCGGGGATAGATCTTAAGACAAACTTAATGACGATGGTAACATTAATAAAAATGAAAGCGCATTATTGTAGTTTAATTCCGGGTACTCTAAGCCTAATGCTCTTAAATTATTATAGTAAGATTGATACTGCTGGTAATATTTTTTTTCGGATTGGATAAACCATGATTTAGCTCCCAGTTTTTGTGCCAGAAACCATTTTTCTAATAACCGTGCTGTACGACCATTGCCATCATTAAAAGGATGGATCTTGACAAAAACCAAATGGATCAGGCTTGCGAAGAAGAACACTTGTTGAATGCTTAGTTCGCTTGCAAGTAACAAATCGATATCAGCGTATAACTTATTCATTTCGGCTGTTACGGAGGTGGGCGCTGCTGCTACATATTCCATTTTACCATCGGGAGTTGTTACATACATGTTTTGTGTACGTGATTTACCCCGCTGATGCTTAGCCAAAATATGCCTGGTTAATAACTGATGCACTTGCTCTACGTTGCTTTGGTTTAAAATATTTGCTTTAGCGAAAGTGTAAGCATCGTACAGATCATCTATCTTTTTAGTGTAATCGGCTAAAAATTCAACTCCGAATTTTTTATGCTTGATGTACGAATCAAGCTCCATCTCCTCACCTTCTATCTTGCTCGAAAAAACCGAAGCTACTGAAGTATAGAAGCTGAAAGTATGTGTGGATAATTCCGCATCGGTTAACCCGTTAAATAAAAATTGCAAGTCGCTGTTTACCTGATGAACATATTGCTCATACAAATCAACAGGTATAATACTCAACTCCAATTTCATATATTTTAGTTTAGCGGTTTTGCCGGTGGCACACCAACAAAGTACGGAATTTTATTCTTATCCGCTTTAAGGAGGTTAGGGGGCTAAAAATCCAAAGGCCCCATTCTGCGCATATTCTTAATGATCAGATACTTCTTATGCATAATATGATTATCCGGATTATCGGGTGTCCATTTGATGGGATTGGGCCAGCAGGCTGCAATGAGGGCGGCCTGGCTTTTGTTTAAGTTAGCTGCCGAGATGTGGAAGTAAGCTTGCGAGGCGGCTTCTACACCGTAAATACCGTCGCCCATTTCAATCTCGTTCAGGTAGACCTCCAGCACGCGTTGCTTGCTCCAAAAAATATTGATGAGCAAAGTAAACCAAGCTTCAAAACCTTTGCGGATGTAGGAGCGGCCCGGCCATAGGAATACATTTTTGGCGGTTTGCTGGGTTATGGTACTGCCACCTACCAGTTTGTGGCTGTTTTTTTTATTGTTATTATCGATGGCTTTTTCTATGGCTTTAAAATCAAAGCCGTGATTCTCTAAAAAGGTAGCGTCTTCGGCGGCAACGGCGGCGCGTTTCATAGGGTCGGCAATGTCGTCAAAGTTAATCCACTTTTTGTCTATCTTCCAATCCTTTCCATCACTTTTGCGCTCGAAGCCACGGGTTATCATCAGCCAGGTTACGGGTGGGTTTACAAAGCGATACAGGATCACCATGAACAGGCTTATCCCTACAAAAAGGATAACCGTTAGTTTAAGTATGCGGAGAATGAGACGCATAACACCGCCTCGTTTTAATTTTGCTTTAGCCATTGACCAAAAATAAAAAAAGGTATTTAGCCTAAGCTAAATACCTTTAAATAATTTGTATTTGAGAATAATATTATTCAGCAACTACAGTGAACGGAACCTTAACTTTCACTTCTTTGTGTAAGTTTAAGTTTGCGGTGTAATCACCAACAAATTTAGGTTCAGCATCAAATGTGATACGGCGACGGTCAACTTCAAATCCTTCTTTCTTCAATGCATCAGCAATTTGAATAGTGTTGATCGATCCGAAAATTTTACCGGTTTCGCCAGCTTTAGCGCCGATAGAAAGTGTAACACCTTCTAAACGGGCCGCGATAGCGTCGGCATCTTTGCGTATTTTCTCTTGTTTAAACTGAGCTTGTTTCAAGTTCTCAGCTAATACCTTGCGTGCAGATACGGTAGCCAATTGTGCAAATCCCTGAGGAATCAGGAAATTACGGCCATAACCAGCCTTTACACTTACTACATCGTCTTTTTCGCCGAGGTTTTTGATATCTTGTTTTAAAATAACTTCCATTTTCTTATCCCCCTATTATTTTAACGAATCAGTAACATAAGGTAATAAACCAATGTGGCGGGCGCGTTTAACGGCTTGTGCCACCTTGCGCTGGAATTTTAAAGAAGTACCTGTTAAACGGCGTGGTAATAACTTACCCTGATCGTTAATAAACTTCAATAAAAAGTTAGCGTCTTTGTAGTCGATATACTTGATTCCGTTCTTTTTGAAACGGCAGTATTTTTTACGGTTATCCTCCACTTTTGGAGCGGTAACGTATTGGATTTGATCTTTTGCCATTACTTAGCTGCCTCCTCGGTTTTAGGTTTTTTCTGGAATGCACCGCTACGTTTTTTGTCGTTGTAAGCAGTTGCATGTTTGTCAAGCGCGATAGTGAGGAAACGCATAACACGCTCATCCCTTCTCAATTCAACTTCCAGTTTGTTAATTAAATCACCCGGAGCCTTGTATTCAGTTAGGTGGTAGTACCCTGTTGTCTTTTTTTCGATAGGGTACGCTAGTTTTCTCAAACCCCAATTGTCCTCTTGGACAATTTCGGCTCCATTGTCTGTTAATAACTTGCTAAATTTGGCTGTAACCTCTTTAGCAGTTTCAACTGACAACAACGGGGTAAGAATGATCACGGTTTCGTACTGTTGCATTTAAACTTTGTTTTTTAATGTTTTACCGCCTTTTAAAGCGGGATGCAAATGTAGATATAAATACCTATAATTCAAAACCTTTATAAACAAAAAAAGTGATAGGGTTAAGAGCCCTATGGTAGTAAATCGAAATTTTATAACTACTACCCTATTAACAGCTTTTGATGGAATTTTCGCAGGCTGTATTTTTCTGTTAAAACAATGTTTAAACAAGGCACTCAAACCACAATGGGCATCCAGCCTTATCATCGCATCGTGCAATGATTTATTACTTAAAGATAAGAAATATCGCCGTCATATCCTAAAATATCCCACATTTTTTGTTACTAATCTTAAAAATACATACCTTGCTGTATGGAAGTTATCTGCTTTGAAGATCGCGCCTTCTTTGCAATGATTGATAAGCTTGAAGCTTATATAGACAGTAAAAAACCTAAGCAATCACAAGGCGACAAATGGGTTTCCGGCGAGGAGGCCATGAGGATGTTACGCATTACCAGCAAAACCACATTGCAGAAGTTTCGCGATGAAGGAAAAATTCGTTACAGCCAACCGGAGAAAAAACTCATCCTTTATGATGCCGACAGCATCCGCGATTATATTGAAGACTTTACTTACGAAACTTTTTGATTATGGAAGAAGAACAAGACCCATCGCCGGAATATATCAGGGGCTTTAATCAAATGTATAAGCTGAAACAAGGGATGCCCGAAGTTGCGCAGCAAATGTTATCGGCTAAAGCTGATGGCGACCGTTTCAAAGGCATGGTTGCCGGGGCGAGGCAACACGAACTTGAACGCATCCGGGAAGTTTCGCAAAAAGGCCGCGAACAATCACGCGAACCTGAAAGATAACTTACAGATACCATGTCTAAACGGCACTGTTTACTTTTAATGTTGTTTCTACTTAGCCAAGAAATAGCCAGCGGACAATCAATTGAACGTTTAAAAGTTTATATTGGTCAAAAAGCAACAGAAATTCAAACAATAGTCGGTAACGAGGTTCAAACACATTATAACGCAAAAGATTGGCTTACAAAAACCCGAGCGCAAATCAAGCATGCGAACGGATGTGTAAGCGAAGTGATATTATACAAAGAAAATGTGTTAATACCGGAATTTCAGAAGTCCGCCAATTATTGCGTTCATTATATTATTAAAGGAGATACCCTATCTCATATCGCAACGGAATATCTCAATTTGAACATGAAAGAAGTGCGATCATTTTTTTCAACGGCACATGTTACGAGAGTTAGGGATTATTATTTCTTTACCAGCTATCAAAATTATTTTTTCCTTTACTTGACAGATAAGGGAACTATTGTTGAAGATTTTAGAAAAACAATTCTTGCCGAATTGCCTCCAAATATTCAAGAAGAAATTATAATGTTGAATAAAAAATTCGAATAAAACGCATAATATTTATCTAAATATTATAAAATCAATTCTACTAGTAACTTTAAATTTGTCTTGCAGTATTTAAACAAACCGATAAATTCCCAAACTATAATACAAAGACATCACGCAAGATTATAGTTTTAAATCAAGTTTTGAGTTATTTTTGATCCATTTGATTTTTTGTTTATTTACAATCTTAAGTGTGTCTATTTGTTTTATCCTAAAAAAATCTCTTGAATCAATATTGGAGGTAATTTCAAAACTGGTAGGAATGTCGGTTTTAACGATAAATTCTTCCGAGGATAAGGTATCAATTAGTGGTACTGTTCCGTAAACTATTCCTGGTTGTAGATATGCCCTCAACCTAAAACTCGTAATTCTTCTATCAACCTTTAAAGGCTGATAGAGCGGATACCATTTATTGTGATTGATAAGTATCTCATACACGACCTCTTTATCTTTTGATTTTTCTCTGTTTGTAATTATTGATTGACCTTTTCCTCTCTCCGATTTAACCGATATACAAATTTTTTTGAGGTCGGCATTGAAATCACTTCTTAAAAAAACATATCCATGCTTAGTAATATATGTCCCTTTAGAATATGCAGTCATGCCCGCATCAGTATTAATATTGAAAGAATACAAGGAATCGTTAATAAACTTTATATTATCACCAATCCTTCCAATGTATTTACCTTGTGTTATTCTTTGAGGGCCACAACTTAGCAGCCCTAATAACATTAATAGTGGAATATACAGGTAGTATTTCATTTAGTTATTGTCCTCCATTTCCAAATAAACGCATTATCACCGCCTTTAATAATACATTAGGGTATAAAGCCTTATTATCATTCGGATTTTTTATACCTCCTACATAGGAAGTATTTATATCATTTAGCGAACCTGCTGATTGGCTTTTGCCAAGTAAGGTTGATGCAGGAAATCCAGTCGAGTCAAATGCGAACTGAGCCTTATATGCTTCAATCTCTCCGTCAGCATTGTTCTGGTACGCAGCCGCTCCATACCCCCATAAAATATTTCCACTACTACTAAACCTATAGTCATCGGCTATAGTCGCAGCATAAGCATGGGTCATTTCATGAACACCATTTGCTTCACCGTTAATGCTCATCATGTAAATTGTCTTTTCTTTGCCATTAACCGTTTGAGTTTCCTTGGTCGTTCCACCAACCGAATTACCGGGAGTCATATTGAACCCGTAGGTAAAATCGGTTGATTTCGTCATTTCATCTATTTTATTAATCGTTGAGTTGTTAATTTCGATAGACGCTTTTGTTTCGTTTAAATCCTTAGTTTCACTCGCAATATACGCTGATTTTGCCTTATCGTCTTTGAATTTTTTGTCGCCTGAATTGGCCTTATCTATCCTGCTCTGTATTCGTTTTGCTTTCCCTTCCAAACCTTTATTGACATCCTTCGCATCTGATTTTACTTTTTCTGCATAAGCCTTATCATCATCATTTCTCCAATCTCGACCATCTGGATCAATCCTTGATACTGGATTGTTACTAACGTAGTTGTAAGCACCATCCGTATAATATTTTTCTGCTAAAGGATCGACAGTTCCCCATCTTCCTATTGTCGCATCATAATATCTTGCGCCATAGTCGGACGTACCCAACTCATCTTGATATTCTTTTTTATTGTATAAATAATTATTTTTTTGTCCAAAAGTGTATCGGTTATAATTTACACCAAAAGGGTAATAATCATCTCTTTGAATAACCCTTGCAACATTACTACTATCATCAAAGCATATACGATTGTTTCCCAAGTGATCAGTTAGCGTATATTCGTATCTGTAGGCGCCTGTCACTGGATTACGTCTGGCTATGCCTTCCTCATTTGTTACAAATTCAATAGCTGAATTATAATATTGGATACCTTTAATGTAATCTTCACTTCCAAAGGTGCTGCTCGCACTTACACGCCGTAGTTTCTGGCCATCAGCCTCATAAGTATAAGTAACGGTTTTCCCGCCAGTAACAAATTGCGGCAGATTGAGTATATTATAAGCAATAGAAACGTTGTTGTGCGCATCAAAAACTGTGTTACCATTACCATCATATAAATATGTATTGGTGCCGGTCAGGCCAGTAACACTGGTTAATTGATTTCCATTATAATTATAGGTATAATTGGCTGTAGACGAAGTACGTGGATCTATACGGGTTAAATGTTGTATGTTTCCAACTTTGTCGTAATCTATAGCTTGCTCTGTATAGCTTTCATTCGACACCCCGCTTACCAAGCGATTTAAGTTATCATATGAATAAGTATAGCTTTTATTTAAATTGCTACCTGTCCCCCAATATTGATTTGCAATGTTACCGTTGTAGAGAGGTGTTGTGCCATCATCATATTTTAATTTAATTACAAACAAACCGGAACTGTCTTTAGTCATCCAACCACGTTCGTTATATTGGTAGCTTATATCCTGCAAGAATGAATTTCCACTATCAGTACTATGTAGATGTTTTGCTGTTAACTGCCCCACTTCATTATAGTCCAATTTAGATAAAAGCACCTTTGTTCCTCCCGCAATCTGATTCCAGGATTGCGTTTTCCTACCCATATGATCGTAAACCAAGCTATCGACAATGGCTAAATCTAGATTAGTTGCAGCATGATGATTTCTTGTTTTTGTGATTAAATTATTGGTGAAATCATAAGTACTATTCACCTCATCGTAGTTGGCCGTATTTGCGGAACCGTTCAAATAATGTTGTACAATTGCATTTATTGTTCTGCCCTTGTCATCATAATATTGAACAGTCCAAAGCATATCAGAGGTTCCCAATACATTTGACAAACTTGCCGTTGTTAAGCCTCTTGTCATTTGACTATATGACACATGCTTATCATATGTTGACGGCAAACTTGGGATATTATAATCATCAAAATATGTTACCGATAAATAATCGACAATATTATTAACGGGGAATGAGGCAGCGGTATAATATTTACCGGATGAATTGGCATTATCTCTACGTTCCCATTGTATGGATTGAGAATTAATCTGGCTTTGTAAGTTGGTTCTACTAATGGAAGTTCCCCCATTGTTCCATGTACCTGTAATGAGGGCCCTACCTAATGCATCATATTTAATAAAAGTCCATTTATTTTGTACACGTTGCATTGAATCTTGGCTGGCAATCATTTTATCTAGGACATTGTAAACCTTATATTCCACTCCTTTTGACGGTATTTTAGATTCAACTATTCGTCGCCTTTCATCATATCTATATTGAAAGCAAAGATTTTCTAATACTGTTTGGGTTATGCCGCCATTATCCGGCTCGGCTTTAGGTGGTAGCACAAAAGACAAATCGCCGAAATCATCATAAACGTAATATGTAGATAGTGTTTCCAGCCCGGTAAAAGTTAGATTATAGGCGCGTTTTAATACGGTATGTCCTTCATTATCTTTATATTCCTCTGTTGTACCCGCTTTACCGTCAGTGGCTAACCAATTTTCATTACTGTAGACTGTTACCACAAGTGTATTTACATTATAACTACCCCTATCTACCAACGAAGGTTTCCCATTCGCATCTAAATTAACACTATACAATTTGGCCCAACGACCACTACCGCTTGTTAGCGATGTTGCATCGTTGGTATGGTAATCTAATTTCACTGTGTGCCCGGGATTTGTAGCAGTTGTATTTGCTGACAATTGCCAACTGTCCCCTGTTGCTCCCAGTTCCAAAGGACGATTTAGCGGAGATGCTTCGAATTGTGTTTGTGAAAACGGAAAGTTAGTATTTTTAATACCTGGTGCATTCCAACCAATTGGATTGTTATAAAATGAACTCTGATCTGCGATTGCATTAGTTTTGTAGCTTCCATCACTTACGCCAGGTAGTGCCGTGTAAATATTATATTTAGTTGTTTCTCGGCCAAATTGGTCGTAGGCAATTGGTGTAACGATATCTCTTAGATTTGGACTTGCCTTAACCTGCACAGTTTGCATTGGTCTTCCTAATCCATCAAAATATTGAATTGTTTCCATCACCTCACATGTGTTCTTGCCCGCTAAAGACGATGCATCATTGAATGGCTGGCGGGGAACATAAGTGACAATATAGTTTTGATTGGAACTTGGAGCTGCATTTAATGGAGTACAAATAGGACTGCTAACAATGCTGCCACTAAAATTATCTGAGGAAAATCCTACATCTAATGTTATTGTATGCGGTGCAGTATATGTTCCAGTTGTGTTAGGTTGGTTTAAGATCAATTGAGCAGATACGTCTAAAGAGCTATAAAAAAACAACCCACAGGAAATAATAAAAAACAGATACCGGGCTTGAATAGCTTTCATTGTGCTGATGTAGATAAAGTGAAACGGTATTGCCTCATGTGGGGAACGAAAGCAATGATATTAGGTAATAAATATGATTATTTATTATTTAAAAACCAAATTTTTTAATCCTCATATAAATTTGGTCAGTGGAAGTTTTGCAATAACATAGTAATTATTTTGTGATGCCTAATCTGAAACCATGCAGATTAGGAACTATCGGGAGTATGAAGTTTCTCTTGGAAGCTCAACCTGCAAATTTTCAGAAAGACTTAAAACCAAACTGTACTACTTGGAATGATGCCCATGTATAAACATGGCCCCGCAAAAATCAGGGCCATGTTTATTTATAGTTAGAAATCTTTATTGCGACTTCTTAGATATTCTTTTATTTCATCTACATTCCAGTAATTGAGGCGACCGCCATCATCTTTGTGTGGCTTAGGAAACGTCCCGGATTTGATACGCCTGTTGAGTGTTGAAAGACTCAAATTTAACTGCCGAAGTACTATTGCTGTAGTAATTCGAAATGGTTGGGCTGCACCTTGATGAATTTCCATGATTGTTCCTTTCTGTTTGTTGTGGTTTAAATAGACTATCAAGATAATCTGCATAATCCTGCATGAGTTTTATACGATCATCTAAATATTTGGCTCTATCATATGTGCGTAGCACTTCGCCTTTGGGTACATGCCCCAATTGACGATCTACTATACGCATTCTGTATTTGAGCTTTTCAGTACTAACGCTCATAAATAACGATCTAAAACCGTGAGTCGTCATTACTGATTTGTACCCTAATCGGTCAAGTTCTCCGAGTATAATGTTCTTACAAACTGGCTGATTTTCTTTTACAGGGCTTGGTAGAAGATATTTTCTGTTTTCACCATATTCCCTATCAAGTTCTAAAATTATCGTGATAGCTTGCTTAGATAACGGAACAAGATGATCTCTCTTTATTCTTCTTTGTTCGGCTGATTTTTTCACATTGTCAGATATAATAATCCAAGTAGCTGCATCAAGATTGAATTTTGACCGTTCTGATTTTAGCATTTCCATCGTTCGGCAACCAAACAACATAGCTAATCTTGCTGCCTGATTAGCTAATTTATGTTGTGTAGGAGGCGGGGAATAGATGGCTTTTATAAAATCTGGAAGTTGTTCTAATTCAATACAAGCGAAATGACCTGAAATATATTTAGGTAATGCCGCTTTAACGCCCAACGTCAAATCTTTATCAAGCCGATCTGTTAGCCCGGCGAATTCAAAAATTTGTTTACAATAGCCAAGCAATCTTTTTCCAAGTTCCGGCGATCTTTCTGCCGCCTTTTGCAAACAAACCAAAAGTATTTTACGAGGCAACTTGTTGATAGGGTAACGTCCTAAATTATCAAACAACTCATTTTCTAATCTTCGTAAAATCCGCGCAGCTTGCTTCGGTGACCAATTATTAATATAACGATCATGCCATTCTCTTGATATCGCTTCAAAGGTTTGAGAACTGTTATATAATGCTAATTGCTTTGCCTCTTTTCGCAAAATTGATGGATCATCGCCATTTTTTAAATCAGTTTTAGCTTTATCACGCTTGTCCCTTGCATCTCGTAAAGAAACTTCAGGATAAGCACCAAAGGAAAGTGTGTTCTCCTTATTGTTGCAGTTATATTTTAACTTCCAATATTTTTTACCATTCGGTTGTATGAACAGCCATAGTCCCTCGCCATCGTTAAGTTTATAGGTTTTAAGTTTTGCCCTCGCATTTTTACAGGACGAATCATTAAGGAGCATAACGCTCTCCTTTCAGTACAGAATGTTACAGACTGGAAACTGTCGGGGATGCTTACGCTGATTTTTTACCCCATTTTTTACCCGCTTTTGCGTGATATATTATGAAGTATAGGGATATATTCCTAAATGTCAACCCACTATTTATTTGTTTCAAAACAAATATTTGATGCCTTATGGCATCTTGTGAATTAAAATTTGGTAGCCCCGACCGGGGTTGAATACATCTTTTTAAATCTTTGTAAAACAAAAAAGCTTTATTTTAAAGCTTGTCCTTTACCCTAACAATTACCCTAAATCTGCTTTTCAGCAGACTATAAAAGCGTAGCATGAACTTCGAGGTTAATTCAATAAATTTTATCGTCATCCCCCCCTCTGACCTGTCTCCAAAAGCCCAAATCCCCAGTAGTTCGTCAATCTGCCTATTCACCGATGAACAGCGTTAACCTGACCGTTCAACGGTCTCAACCGATCCACACTATACCGGAGCCTAAAATCGGGGCATTGCTTTCAGTGTTGCTACTCACTTCTATTGGTTACTCCTTAATAATTTCCGATTTGATTATTTGCGCCATAATCGTTTTTTTGAGAGTTGACCAGTTAGTTTCCAAAAATGGGTATCGAATATTACTTTTGGGGTCTATTGCCCAACCTGTTTGTGTAAATTTATATTTCTTCATTAAGAGATCACCTTCTTTGGAGCCCCCAATCGCACAAATAACTAAATCTTTATTTTTGATATCAGCTAATTTAGATATTATGTTCTCAAAACGTCTGCGAAACTCCCGTTGAACATCAGTGGAAATACAAGCAAATCCTTCGATATATAGATGTTTGACGTTTTTTTTATCAGTTGGTGTGTAAATATCATCTGACGATATTTTGTCTTCATAAACTATTCCAGATTTAAGGTTGTTATAAAAGCTCTCGCTAAGTGGCAAAAGATTTATATTAGCCAGTAGTTCACCAAATTCGTCCAAACAGACAACAAAAATATAGTTGTTTTTTTCATGCCACGGACTTTTAACTTCAAAATCATTTATTGGACATGGGTAAACGCGTTTAGCCAAGTCCGCAATTAATTTGATGTCCGCTACTGTGGCAAATCTGATGGTTTTATTATCGTCTTCATCTATATCAATTGGAGCCTTATTTTTTGTTCTTATAATATTTGCCTTGTATCTATCATACATTTTCGATAGTCGCATTTCTACTGATGAAATGATTTCCTGCTGAATATCCTTTGAGTAGGATGAAAATGGTCTTGCTAAATATAGCAAGCCATTTTTGGCAGCAGGACTGGTACTATGACTTACAAGAAAATCCGCCCAGCAATTGTAAACACCTAACTTAGACGGTATTTGTGACATCTTGTCCAAGATATGTACCGGGAAATCAAAGTCATCTTTTGACCATACGTACCTTCTTATATAGTCTGCTAATGTTTTAGCTGTTACAACATTACTATTCGAATAGTAGTTTTTATCAGTGCTAACTACAAATTTATAAACGCTCTCTCTTGTTGAAACAGTTCGTAGGGTTTCTTCTGCTTCAAATTCGATCATTCGCTTTAAAAGCAAAAATAAATAAGGATTAATTCTCATTGCGATACGGTAGTTATAATTCACCCGTTTTTGGGATAAATTTTTAATTGAAATTTACATCATAAAACAATAAAGATATGAAAGCAAAACGACTATTAGCAAAATTTGTAGGTGAAAATCCGGGATGTTCAGATAATGATTGCCCAGCAATTATCGAAGCTGAGGATGGTAATTTTATGGTTATTGGTAAAAAGCCAACTGGAAATGAAGATTTACAGTCATTCGCCTGCATCGCAGACGATGAACTACTTGTTATATTACCAAGGGAGGTTATTATTAAAACTGTGGAGCAATTGACATGCAATATCTAAACCGTCCAGATTACAAAGAGAAATATTTTAAGCTTTGGGAGACTTGTAGAGACGAGTTTTTCAAGCTTGAAGTACTTCCAGTTTATGAAGAATTCGATATATCGGATTGGTCAACAGTAGACGCAAGAAAAACGAACGAATTAATTTGCAAAGTTCAAAAAAGCATTTATTCTTCAAAAGAGAAATTCCATAGTCGAATATTTAACGATGGTGTGCATTTCAATCGAATTCGTTATATCCCTTTTCCATTGTCAAAATATCTTTTGATTGAGCTTAGCAGTTACATGACTTCGCAATCAATAGGAGTGAATATCGAAGTTATTGAAGATAGTGACCTTCCAAAGATTGATGAAAAACTACGACATCTATTCAGTGATTTTGTATTGTTCGACGAAAAGCATCTTTTCAAATTTGATAACCCTGGTGGAATAATGACAGGGGGAGCGTATTACTCAGATCAAGTTGATGAAATCGCGCCATACATTCAATTATCGAATAGTTTGAAGACCATGAGTAAATCATTGAACGAATACTTATCACTTTTAAATATTCAATTTATTAACTCAATTTCCGATGAATCCCAACCATGATTTGTACGAAATTGCTAAGGATATAATTATACCGCTTTTTGGTAGTGTGTTATCTTTTACAGCAATCCTTATAGCTCTACTTTCTTTAAAGTCTTCTAATAAAGTTGCTAAGGCAAATTACGAGCTTCAGATAACCCTTTCACATAGAGAGACGTGGCAGAAGATCGGAGAATTAAAGTTAAACCGAATAAAAGATGCTACAGCCGATCCAAATGAAATTGAAGAATTAGAATATATATACACGAATTTCGTCATACATAATGTAAAGAATATGTATTATGGGATAGCTCGCGGGATACTTGGTAATAAGCGCCGAAAAGTAGCACACATGAAAGATATTGGGAAATTTATTTCTTTCCCAATTCCTAATAAAGTTTGGTCACAGGTGAAACAATATCATGAAACCCCATTTCAAAAATTCATTGAAGATAGTCAAAAAGTTTTTCGGGGAGAACCGTTACCTCTTAAAGGATTAAAAAAGGCATTCAAAAATTTAAGAATATGGATGATAGTGATATCGAACAAAGGCCAAGTAATATTTTTTTTGTTAGTAACAAAAAGCCTCAGCCGCATATCGTATAAGGCGTTGCGCATGGCGGCTTACATTAGAACATTCTTATAAAAACATTTTTATGGATCCTTTTTTAAATGACACCAATTCTGATTATCAATATGATCAGTCGCACGAATATTTCAATGACAAGCGATCAATCAAATCACGTAAAACAAATGATGCATATATCGTAGACACAGATAGACGACATGATAACTGCTTTGACTATAAGGACAGCGATGGAAATCAGGAATTTTATTTATAATTAAGTATTGTAGTTGAATTATGAATGCAGGCATTGCAAAAAAAGGCTTCTTATAAATAGGGGTTATCATCAAATCTTGCCTTTTCATCATTCCCTATCAATTCTCTCATCTTATAATAAGGTAACTTGGCGAGCAAAGTCGGCGGCTTCGCGCCAATAAACACAAACATATTATCACCCGATCCGCGCCGCACTTCGTCCGGCGAAACCAATGGCCGGGCATTGGCTTTTGGGTCTTTTAGGCCCATCCATGAGCCGATCCCGGTAACATGGGACGTTTGCCCTATAGCACTACTAATATAATCCGCCGTAAAATTATCGTTGATTGAAAAATACTGCTTTACAGCGGTATTGCCGACAAAAACTTCCCACTTATCGCCATAAATGCCCTTTAACTGAATTAACGATTGCAATATCGGCCAAACGGTCAAGTTAAAGCCCGCATAGGTTGATAACGCATTTTCTATTTCGGGAAGGTATCCGAGGGCCGCAAATTCATCAAGCAGGAAGCAAACCTTGTTTTTAGGTTTCCTTACCACAGAGCGCATACAGGTGGTCACGACCAACCGGAGCCAGCGCGAATGTGATTGCAGTTTATCCACTGGGATCACCACATACACAATAGTATTTCCCTCGCTTAATACCGCCGGATCAAAACCGGATTTTAGCGATTTTTGCAATGATGGGCTTTTCAAAAAATCGGTACACTGGATCAATGTTGCCATGATGCTGCCAAAGGTTTTTTCGCCTGCCTGCATCAATTGTAAGATGGCATTGGCTGCAACGCGCACCGCTTCACCATTAACAGGGTCAAGGTTAATGGCCATATCCGCCAATAAATTATCCCAATCATCGCCCGACAGGCGTACCCATTTCCAAAGCTTATCTAATATCCGGCTTTCTTTTTCATGGGTTGTTGCCAAATGCAACACCAAGCCTGATAAAATGCCGCGCGCATTATCGGTAAAGAATTTATTTTTATCGTCTTTCTCAACAGGAACGATCATTTCGGCGATAATATCCGCATCGTCAATTAAATGCGGGCTGCTTTTATCCGATAAAATATCAAGTGGATTATATGTGCTGGACTGGCCGACATGTTCCGATAACAAATCCCACGGATTTAGGATAACAACATTTTTACCGCTTTCGCGTTGGTATCGGCCAGTTATTGCCGCCAGCTCCGCTTTCGGGTCAATTACGACATACGAACCTTCATAACCGCCCACGCCAAGCAAATTCGGTACGATTAAATTTGTGCCTTTACCGCCGCGCGTTCCGGCGACTGTGAGGATATGGCCTTTATCGGGAAACGTAAAACCGCCACCAATATAAAAACCTTTTGGCCCGTCAAATTCTCTTATTTCATCATACCGAGCAAAACGTGCCGTACCGAATTTTTCGGACTCAACGGCAATAGCATCCTTCCCTCGCCGCCAATTTGCGAATACACCGTAAACGATAAAAGTGAAAATCAGGTTGACTAATAAGTACCCAATAATCGCGGCACTGTTAACGGAACGAACCATTTGCGAAACCGTTAGGAAAAACACCACCACAACAATAATGGTAAGCCATATCAGGGCGGCACCGATCAGCATCGCAACCCGGACGATGGGCGGCAGGCTGTATAGTCGCGGGTAAATATCCCGTGGTTTTAAGAAGCGTTTGTAAGCCCGGCCATAGCCGAGTAATGCCCCGGCAAGGGTAATAGGCGTAAGCAGCATACCGAGAAGAAACAAACCGATTTTTGGCAAACCCTCCGGGTTCGGATCGGTGCGGAATAGCTCGCTAATTTCTTCGCCGGATACGTCCAGCCCTTTTTTAATTGGATCGATCGACATCGTGACGGTTTAAGGTTGTCACAAGATAATACTAAATAATATTTATCCAAAATATTTGATGGTCAGGAAGATTGAGTAAGTGATATTTTTTAAATAAATATCAGAATGAACCATCATGACACATATTGAAACAGTGCAGATCATTGACTTTTCGCATTGCCCGTGATAGCTTAGATAAGAATGCAAGACATGGTTTTGTTACCACAAAACCGTCTTGCAAGGGAGAGATTCTCCCTTGACCCTCTTTAAAAATATAACGCTTTTTGAAATAAACAAAAGGAACAAAATGAAACGTACGCCAGAGAATGGCGGCGTGAAACGCGATGCGGTTTTCCGTTTTCGCGTCACGCCTGCCGAAAAAGAAATCATTCGACAAAACGCTGCAAGTGAAGGATTGAGCATTAGCGATTACATCCGTAAAAGAGCAGATGAAACATCACCCGGTATTGACCGTCATACATTGATCCGTTTATTAGCCGAGACCGGGAAGCAAGGGAGTAACCTGAACCAAATAGCCAGAGCTTTGAACATTGAAATCAAAACAGGGGAAGCGGCAAAGATCGACCCCGGCATTATCAATCGCACATTGCAAGAAATCACCCGTCTTACAAACGAATTATTGGAGGTTATCAAACATGGTCATCGGAGGAAAAATAAGGAGTAACGCACCGCAGCTTGCCGATTATTTGCTGGCAACTGGCGAGAACGAACGCATTATGATTATGGATGTGGACGGTAACAGCGATGCCGATGAGCGGCAGTTAAAAGCGATGTTGTACAGCATGGAACTGAACAGCGAATTGACCCGCAGTAAAAACAGCGTTTACCATGCCTACATCAATCCTAACCCGGATGATACGACCGACCGGGCGATGACGATGGAGGAATGGCAGCAATCGGTTGATCTATTGACCGATCAGTTAGGCTACCAAGACCAGCGCAAGGTGGTGGTGCTGCATGAGAAACCCGGCAATCGTGTTCATGCCCATGTTGTGTATGAGCGTTACAACCATGAGCGCGGGGTAATGGCGACTTACGAGCATAATTATGAGGCGCACGACCGGGCGCGCGAGCAGATGGAAAAGAAATTTGTTCATAAGCGCACCCCGGTTAAGAACAAAAACCGCGACCATCATAAACAAACACTGACCAAGATATGGCAGCGGACAAATACGGCAGCGCAATTTATGCAGGAAGCGGAAGCCAATGGTTACAAGATCGCCAAAGGTACGGACAGACCGTATCGTGTAGTAGATTCAGATGGTATCGGCTTCGATCTGGTGCGCAAGCTTGACGGCATCAAAACCAGTGATGTAAAAGCGCGGTTTGGCGAAACGGAATTGATGCCGGAAAAAGAAGCCATTCGGGTCATGCAATCTGCCAAGCAGGAACGGCAAAATCAACAATCCATTCCAACCGAAAGCAGCCCTGAAAAAACACCTGCCCCTGATGCCACCGCGCAAGACCAGGCGCGGCAGAAGTTTTTGCAGAACATAAAGGATGTTAGAGAGCGCAACCGCTCACTAACGCGTGAGATTACTTTATCGTTTGTAATCGCCTTGAAGGTGATGTTTTCATTCAGGAACAATCTGGTGCAACAGCGCAATACGATCAAGGAGCAGTTTATCGCCTGTACACATGAAACAACCGCACGGCAGGAACTGAAAGCATCGGCAAAAATACTTGGCTTTATGGAAGCCGCACAATTTTATAAACCAACATAATTTTTATTCACCCTTTAAATTTTTAATCATGAAAAAGGAAACTAATGGAAACAGCACAGAACAACCAACCGAGGCACAAATGAATGAGATGCACCAAAACGCATGGCTGAATTTCCACGCTGATGCACAGGAAGCTAAACAAGACGTAAACCGCCGCTATGCTAAAATGGTGGACACATTCGGCAGCTACAAGCAAATGCCGGATGGCGTGAAAGAAATTCTAAAACAGGACTATGCCGCCCATAAAGCCAAATGGGGCGAAAACGGCGAAGAACAGCAAAAGCGTTTTGGCGTAAACGAGCCAAACCCAACCGTAAAATTGACTGGCACCACAGAACAATTGCCATCAAAAGAAAAAAGTGAACAAAAGGAAGCGTTTTTACACAAAGTGCAACAAGTACGCCAGCAACAGCCAAGCCGCAACATGGAATATGAGTTATAATTTATTGCGGCCCGACATCATGAAGAACACCCCTGTACGGTGGCAAGATACCCTTATCAATACGGATTTGGTCGTATTCAAGGGGAACGCCGTACAGGTCACCAATGGCCTTTTTTAAAAAGTTGTCGATATATTCTTTGTCATGGCCGATGGTTTTGTGTTCGATGCGGTATTCAATAAAGCCTTTTATCAGCAATCTTAAAAATGGCTCATGGATGGTTGCATCTTTATGTGGATTATAATGGTCACCTAAATAATGCATCAATGTTTTACGGGCAAGTTGGCCGAAGCGCGGCAGGCTTTTAGGATCGTTAAATAAAAAATCGTCGGAAGAAGCACAGCCGTAAAAATATTTGGAGCATTCCAATACGCCATTTTTATCCCTTACCGTATTCCAAAAAGATGATTCATATTTATACATTAAATATCTCCCATATTTATTCTTATTGTATCATTAAAAAATATTAAATTCAAATATTATGACGACCGATGAAGAAAAAATCCCGCCTTTTGTTCAGGATTACTTGAACAAGATGGAATATGAAGGTTATTCCGATTTTGTGAAATTAACCCGTGAATACCACAAGGAACGTGAAGAATATCCCGGCAAGTATGCCACGCAATCGGCATATCTCAATAACTTCAACCGCACTACCGGGAAAAACCATCAATTGAATTATGAAGATGGTTTAAAAAGTATTGATACCCGTTACAAACAACTCGCCTACGCGACCGCTAAACAACACGGGTTTAAAGGCCCCGATCCGAACCAGCCCAGCGATAAGGAATTTACCAAACAAGGCGAAAAGTTCCAAAGCATGATTGACAATGCAAAACAACACCAACAGGAACAGGCGGCAGAGCGGGAACAAAAACAGACAACCGAACAAAGCCATGAAAAGAAAAATATCGAAACATTAAAAGCCCAGCACCCTTACAGCCAAGAAAAACCAAAGGTTGATTTTAAGGATATGGAACAACAATCATCCGGTACCGGGGAACAAAGCCAAGAGCAACAACGGGCGGCGTTCCTTGCACAGGTAAAAGCAACAAGGGGGCAACAAACACAGCATGATCCCGATAAACAGCCGGAAATCTGAAATTAATTAATTGTGCCGTGCAAACCAATGCAGGCTTTTTTCAATCGCGATTTTATTATTATAAATATCGCGCCCCTCAACTTTCAGGTGTAATCCTGAAAGTTGTTGCCGGAACAGATCAATATTTGCTTTATCATCTTTTCCGTCAAATGTTTTAGAAAACACTTCCAAAAACCCGCCGGGGATAACAACTTTTTTGTTCGTATCTGTAATTTCTATATGGTTATAAGTTCTCGGATCAATAGTCAGACCATCCTCAATACGCGCGTAACTTTGTTGCTCTTTTATAAATATCAGTTTATCAACGATCAAAGGGCCTACACCGTTATTTTGAACATGGATATATAATGTTCCGTCACAATCCATCAGGTCAATTTGCGCCAGTGGCTTGACCGATTTTTCGTCATGACTGCGTTGTAAGTACAATTGATAAAATGTTGCCAGCAAAGCCAGTATTGAAAGTGCGAGAGCCAATTACCACCACCATGTGAGAAAAATCATACAAATTCCACAGAAAAATTTGTACGTAAGTAAACCATCGTTTACCCTCAAACGAAAAAAGCCGCTTTTTTAAAATTCCTCAAAATCAAATTATTGTATTTCAGTCGCTTCTATTTTCAGGTAAGCGATTTTTAATAAATATCTGCTCAAATATAAACGATGGTTTACTCATGAACACAACAAGGAGCCGTCAATGAAGCAGGCAATCGCATATTATCGCGTATCGACCAGTAAACAGGGGAAAAGCGGTTTAGGACTTGAAGCACAACAAAATACGGTTGAACAATATTGCAATGGGCAGGACTACACATTGCTTACGCATGTGATAGAAGTTCAATCCACCCGCAAGCATCGCACAGGTTTATATCAAGCACTTGACCTGTGCAGGCTACATAGAGCGGCATTGATCGTGGCGCGGCTTGACCGTTTAGGCCGGGACGTGGAAGAGATCGCAGGGATCGTAAAATCGGATGTGGATATTATCGTAACCGATAATCCCCATGCGAACCGTTTCACCATCCATATTCTGGCGGCAGTTGCGGAAGAACAGCGGCAAAGGATCAGCGAAACGACCAGAGAGGCCCTTGGTGCAGCAAAGAAGCGTGGGGTTGAGCTTGGCAAAAACGGCAAAGCATTATCAGCCGCAAATAAACAGGCGGCGGAAGATTTTGCCAATAAGCTATCCCCAGTATTACGGCGGCTGAAAAACCGGGGCATTGTTTCGACCCGTGCCGTTTCAGAAGCATTGAACAAAAAAGGTGTACCGACTTTCCGCACGGGCGGAAGATGGCATCCAAGCACAGTTTATACGCTGATGAACAGATTGAATAAACAACTTAATTGATAACCATAAATTCTATAAATTATGAACACGACAGAAAATGACATCCTATTTGATGATGCCACCATTTTAGGAAATCTATCAAACGGAACAGAAACAAGAACAGGACGTTTATCCGGCCCTGATTTTGATTGCTCAAACTATACGTCCGATGGAGAAGATGAAGAATTTGATACCGCAAAGATCGCCTGAATTACTACTTAATTCAATTAATGACGGCTATGCTTACGCCGTGAATTGTTCCTATCCTAATTCATTCCGCTTGTTGAACCGCCGCCAGTATCAAATTGTGCAGGCGGTCAACGGGCGGGATACTGTTGAAAGATTGGCGACAACGCTTGATATCCCGTGCGATACACTGGAACAGTTTTTGGCTTTGTTGAGCAAAACGCAAATCATTAGCTTTAATGGATTTACCGTTCCTGTAAAACCATCCACACCCAAAGCCCTTAATTTTTGGATTCATGCGACCAATGCCTGTAACCTTGGTTGCAGTTATTGTTATATCTCTACGCTCAATACTGGTAAGGGAATGACAGATGCAGTAAGGCAACAATTGCTTTATAAATTATTGGAAGCCGTAAATGCAAAAGGCATCCGGCATATTAAGTTGCGACTGGCTGGCGGGGAGCCGATGGGGCAATTCAATGTATGGAAGCAATTTATCCCGGAAGCAAAACAGGCATTGGCAAATGCCGGGTGCAAATTCGATGTTGGTTTTGTAACCAATCTTACCTTATTGAATGACGAGATAATTGCGTTTTCAAATAAATACAATATAAGTTATGGCGTATCGCTGGATGGTATTGATAGCATCCATGATGCAACGCGAAGTTTTCGTTCCGGTTGTGGCTCATTCGGTATTGTTGATACCAATTTGCGGAAATTAATAACGGCAGGGATTGCAGTGTCCGTCAATACCGTTGTAACTAATTTAAATTTAGTTGGTTTGCCTGAATTGACCCGCTACCTGATCGCATTAGATGTTCCTTTTCGTTATTCTATTGTGAAAGGCGCACATATTGATGCGGCACTACTGGATGAATATCTATCTGCATCCTATACCATCATGGCGGATGCGATAGCAAACGGATGGGCGTTTTCCAAACTCTACCAGTTTTGCGACCTTAAACCGAATGAGTTAGGTTTCCAAACTTGTGCATCGGGGTTTTCCGGTGGGGCGATCTATGTTGATGGTACATTTAAATACTGCCATGTGCAGTTCGGTGATGGTAATTCATCGGCACCAACGATATTTAATGAAGATTTAGACTTGGTGGATATGATCGCATCCGGCGAACACCATGAAGATGCAAAATCAGATGATTGCAAAAAATGCCGCTATCGTTCGGTTTGTACCAGCGGATGTCCGGTTTATCGTGTTGATGGTAAAGATCCGCAATGTAGCCTTTATCATCGTTTCATTCCTAAATACTACGAATTACAGGCAAATGAGCGGTTAAAAATAATTGAGGGTGTAATTTAATGCTGTAATTATTTATTCTAACTACTACACATTTATGCCGGCATTGATAATTTCAATTACCAAATAAGAATACCAAACAATACCAATATTAAAACCGTCTTTCCTAATAATGGTCATGTCTTCAAATTCAATAGGCGCATTTTGTCTAAATGGTTCCCCTGAATACACACCTAAAAACGCGAACTGCTTATCTTTTGATGTAAACGCCTGGCCACCGTGAAATACTTGATTTACAGGGCGTGTAATGACTAAACTCCCAGATTAGCCGGGAAATAGCTTAACGTCAATAAGAAAATAAGGATTGCCATTGAAATGCGCATTCCATCTTGAAGCGATAATCCCAGATTTTACGATTGGAAAAAGATTAAGCTGATCATAAAATCCTTTTGGATAGCCAATCGTAATAGCTTCGTCTGATACTTCAACTTCAATTTTATTTTTTCCGGGAAGATTTTCTTCAGTTACAGAACTCCATTGAATAAGGTTGTTATTAGAGTCTTTTATTAATTCGGTCATTAAGTCCAATATCTCAATTGCCCCTATATCAACGATTGAATTTGAATGGACTTTTGCTCTTTTTCTTATTTCTTCACTGGTTAAAACTATTGGAAACCATTCGATTCTACTTCCATTGATTTTTCTCAAATGGAATATAAAACTGTCTGGTACTTGTTCTGTGCCATCTTTATCTTTAGAAAGTAATACATGTCTGTTAGTAATCAGCCATAATTTCGTTAGAGCCACCCACTGTCCACCCTGTACCGAGGGGTCTTTTTTTTCTTGTTCATGAAAAAAGAAACCAGTTCCTTGACTTGACCGCCCTTGATAATTTGTTAATATTATTGTGGAAATTGTATTGAATTTATCGTCTAATGTCATTGTTTCTTTAGTTTATTATTACATGCAATATAATAATATTTCATAAATATTCATCGCGTAAAATTATTATAAACCTTGTCTTAATAATAATAACGCTAATTAAAAAATTCTACTTAATCAAAATCAATTTCCATTTCCCCAACCCGTTTTTGTGGCTTACGTCCTTCGGCACGTTTTTGTTTTTAGGGAAAATATCGTAAGACTTATAAATCAGCACAATTAGTTGATTTATAAGTCTTCAATAACATTGCATCAGAAGCCTACAACGGCATCTATGGCATTATCCATTTTTTCAAATGAGAAATTAGATTGATATTTCATTGTTGTTTCGATGGATTCATGCCGATACATTTTTTGTAATACTTTCGGGTGTATCTCTTTTTCTTCTGCTCGTTGCGCAAAAGAATGCCTTGCTTTATGCTGTGATGCATTTTTTGTACTATTTATCATCTTCATAATCTTGCCCATAGTTCTATCGAGCCGGGTAACAACAAAGCTTATTTGTCGGCGCAATTCTAACCGATCATTAAGGTTCTCTAAATGTTTCAGAAATGGAAATACAAGACCATGCTTATTATCAGTAAGATCATTTCCCCCACCCCGGTATTGTTGCAGGATTAATAGGGCTTTTGCCGGGGTTTTAAGCGAACCATGTTCTCCATTCTTTGACATCTGGTAATAAAGCCTTTCATTTTGAAAGTCTGTCCATTTCAACAATAGGCAATCAGTAACCCTCATCCCTGCAAAGTAGTATTCAATTAACCATGCGTTTCGAGCATCATTGTAAATTGGCAGCAATTTGGATAAATCGATTTGCTCCAATGCTATTATTTCATTTACGTCTAAACCAATTTTTGATGATTTACCGAATTTTATAACTATCCCATCACTTCCGAAGGGATAGTTATTTTTGGTTGTCACTTTTGCCGTGATCGCCCGGTTGTATATTGTGCGAATGATTAACAAGTGATTCATAATGGTGCGTTCACTCAACGGCTTAACCTTACCGTTCTCACTCCCTTTAAAACGTTTTTCCCGGCGCAAAAAGATAATATATGCCCGCAAAAATTCCACCGTAATATCGATGAAGGGAACTTTGCCGTCCTTAGTGAATTGATAAAACCTTATTAGCCGCGCTCTATCCGTTTTATGGACATCATAATTACCGAGCGCAAATTGCTCTTCCAAATATTGATTAGCGATGTCGACAAAATAAATTGGTTTTTCTTCCACAGGCCGAACAGCGGCCTTTACGGCCTTTGCGCTGACTTGTCCTTTGGTTTCCATTTCCAACGCTTTATCATTGGCTTTGGCCAATTCGGTGCGTAGAAAGTTATTCAAACGGGTTGCGTTGGGGTGAGTTTTTTCTTTTACCCTTTGTTTTTTCGCATCCCATTGATCAAGGCTTTCAAGTTTTTGCCCCGTCATGATGTAAGATGGTTTTCGGTTAATCGTAATACGTACCGAAATAGGAAACTTGCCATCCTTTGATGGACGTTTCCAAATGTAAAAATCTACAGTTGCCATTACTCAAATTTTTTAAGTGAATGGCTGGCCAACCATGAAAGTAAAGTTACCTGTTTTGTTAAAACAATGTTTAAACAGAGCGTGGCTCAATATGGGTAATAATGGTTTTACCTGACAAATAAAACAGGATAGAAAACCATTTTAGGCCATATAAGCCCATATAGCAAAAAAAGTGATAGGGTTAAGAGCCCTACCACTTTTAAACACACCTAATAAACAAAGACAGGTTATTAATTGATTTTCCCCTTAATTAATTTTAACTGGTTACTCTTTGTTCATGTCAAATATAGGTGGAGAAAATCAATTTTCATATCCGTAGTAATACGTATTTTACAGGTTTAAACATCTACTATTACTTAAACAAATTACCTGTGACGAATTAAAAATGAAAAATACCATCGCCTTAGTTAAATTTTGGAACATTACTTATTTAAGTAAGATTTACAGGCTTACGTGGGCTTTTACAATTTCTTCTCAAAATCGATCAAAATCCAATTATTAACAGCACTTGCACATACCCCGCAATATTTATAATTTAGTTGCGATGGATAATTTTATTGTTTCGGCCCGAAAATACCGCCCGGTTACCTTTGATACCGTTGTGGGCCAGCAACATATAACAAACACGTTAAAAAACGCCATCCGCAATAATCAACTGGCGCAGGCATTTTTATTCTGCGGGCCGCGTGGTGTGGGTAAAACAACCTGCGCACGCATCCTGGCCAAAACTATAAACTGTACCAATTTACAGGCTAATGCCGAAGCTTGCGGCGAGTGCGAAAGTTGCGTTGCTTTTCAGCGTGGTAACTCTTTTAATTTTCATGAGTTGGATGCGGCATCCAATAACTCTGTCGAGGATATCCGCAGTTTGATAGAGCAGGTTCGCATACCACCACAAGCCGGCAAATACAAGATCTATATTATAGATGAGGTTCACATGTTATCGCAGGCGGCTTTTAACGCCTTTTTGAAAACGCTGGAAGAACCGCCATCCTACGCTATATTTATACTAGCGACTACCGAGAAACATAAGATACTGCCTACTATACTATCAAGGTGTCAGATCTTCGATTTTAACCGCATCCGTGTGGAGGATATGGCCGGGCACCTGGAATCTATCGCCAATAAGGAAAACATCAAATACGAAACCGACGGTTTGCACATCATTGCCCAAAAGGCGGATGGTGGTTTACGCGATGCCTTGTCGATGTTTGATCAGATCGTTAACTTTTCGGGCAGCAACGTTACCTACCGCTCCGTAATTGATAACCTGAACATACTGGACTACGATTATTACTTTAACGTAACCCAAAGTTTGCTTGAGCAGGATACCGCCAAAACACTCCTCCTATTTGATGAAATATTAGCCAAGGGTTTTGATGGCAGCCATTTTATCTCCGGTTTAACCGAACACTTCCGTAACCTGCTGGTTGGTAAGGATACCGAAACGCTTAAACTTTTAGAAGTTAGCGAGGGTATCCGTAAAAAGTACATCAGCCAATCGCAGGGATCAACGGTATCGTTCCTGCTATCGGCCATGAACATCGCTAATATTTGCGATCTGAATTACAAGCTGAGTAAAAACCAGCGCTTGCAAGTGGAACTCGCGCTACTCAAAATGTGCCATATTATGGCCGCGCTTAACCTTGCTAACTCAACCATTAATACAAACCAGCCCGAAGGGCAGGTAAAAAAAAAACCTGAATTAGCAGCACCTGAACCATCCGCGCCTACCCAGCAAGCCGTTCCGATTGAACAGCCAAAGCCTGTTGTGGCACCGGTTTCGCAAACACCATCGTTACAGGCAACGCCAGGTTTAACGCCTTCGTTATCGCAAACGCCCTCAACGCCATCGCTTACTGCTAAACCTGTTGTTCAGGCTGATAAGGTAGAACAGCCTACTGCTGAGCGGCCGGCAATTGCGATGCCTGTACGCTCGCTATCAACACCATCGCTTAAAGCTCCAATTGGAAGCGTAGGTACGGATGCCGATGAGGAAGAAGACCCTTATTTAAAAGGTACGGATAAAGAACCCTTTACTACCGACGATTTTTTGAAATACTGGCACCTATATGCCGCCAAAATTAAAGAACAAGGTAAAAAAAACCTGCTCAGTATATTTACTACCAACGCGCCGGTGATGCTTAAACCTTATATTTTTGAGGTAATTGCTGGCACCAAGGTACAAGAGATGGCCTTTAGGGATGAGAAGCCTTTTATATTGAACTTTTTACGTACCTCACTCAAAAACTTTGACCTGGATATACAAACCCGGGTTGATGAGATACAGGCTACCAAGCGCCTGTATTCGGCACAGGATAAATACGCGCACATGGCAACCAAAAACCCAGAACTGGCTGAGTTGAAGCGCAGATTTAATTTGGAGATAGAATAAGCCCTCTTTGAATATCGAACACCGAATAAAGAACGCCGAATTTTGAAGTAACTCGATGTTCATTACTCGATATTATTTATTTATCTACTTCATCGGGGTATCATTCTTGGGGTAACCTTCTTCGTCCAGATCGTCCCGGTCATCTTCCGGGGTGTGCGATAGTACCCTGTCTACATCATCAACGGCGATGCTTTCGCCGGTAGTATCTATATGCATGCCCAAATTATCAACATCCTTTTCTAAACTTTCGTTGGGGATGTATTCATCTGTAGCCATAGGGTTTGATTCATCGTAGGTCGAGATCGCGTCGCCGCCATCCTTTACGCCGGTGTTATATGGATCCGGATGATCATATTCAGGGTCGTCGCTTTTTACGTCCAGTTCAAAGCTATCCAAATCGCCGTTGTAGCTCAGGTTTTGCGGCTCATCCTGGCTGCTGGTTTCGTTTTTCGTATTTTCGTCATTTTCCAGGTTCTCGTCGTCGATGCCTGGTTTAAATTTATCTATACTCATCGGTTTATAGTTTAATATATGTATACAACGTAAAAAGCTTGCCAATTGTTGACTAAAACCATATAAAAAATACAATTACAGTTTAGATAGTGTTGCGAGGCAAAATTATTTTTATGTAAGTTTGGCGTTCAAAATTTAAGCAATAGAAAACAAGCCTGTATATGTCAAAAATTAAAGTAGCTAACCCGGTAGTGGAGCTTGATGGCGACGAAATGACGCGTATCATCTGGAAATTTATCAAAGACAAACTGATCATCCCGTATTTGGATCTGGATATCAAATACTACGATCTGGGTATTGAATACCGCGATGAAACTAACGACCAGGTAACTATTGATTCGGCCAATGCCATTAAACAATATGGTGTAGGTATTAAATGCGCTACCATTACGCCTGATGAAGAGCGTGTTAAGGAGTTTGGTTTGAAACAAATGTGGAAATCACCAAACGGAACCATCCGTAATATTTTAGATGGTACGGTTTTCCGTGAGCCAATTTTGATGAACAATGTACCGCGTTTGGTGCCAAACTGGACCGCTCCTATCTGTATAGGCCGTCATGCTTTTGGTGATCAATACCGTGCTACAGATTTCGTTACCAAAGGAAAAGGTAAACTGACTATCAAATTTACACCAGAAGATGGCAGCGCTGAGCAATCATTCGAAGTATTTAACTTTAAGAGCGATGGCGTTGCTTTGGCGATGTACAATACCGACGAATCTATCCGTGGTTTTGCTCACGCTTGCTTTAACCAGGCTTTAATGAAGGGCTGGCCTTTATACTTATCTACCAAAAATACCATCCTGAAAAAATATGATGGTCGTTTCAAAGATATTTTTGAAGAGATCTATCAAGCTGATTACATAGCCAAGTTTAAAGCAGCCGGTATCACTTACGAGCACCGCTTAATTGACGACATGGTTGCATCTGCCCTAAAATGGAACGGTAACTTTGTTTGGGCTTGTAAAAACTACGATGGTGATGTTCAAAGCGACACTGTAGCTCAAGGGTTTGGTTCATTGGGTTTAATGACGTCTACATTGGTTACACCAGATGGTACCGTTATGGAAGCTGAAGCTGCACACGGAACTGTGACCCGCCATTACCGCGAGCACCAGGCCGGTCGCCCAACATCTACCAACCCTATCGCCTCAATCTTCGCGTGGACACGTGGTTTAGAGTTCCGCGGTATTTTAGATGGCAACCAGGAGCTGATCGACTTCTGTAAAGCTTTGGAACAAGTTTGTATAGAAACTGTTGAAAGTGGTAAAATGACCAAAGATTTGGCCATCACCATTAAACCTAAGGTTGAACACGGTACTGATTACCTGTACACCGAAGAGTTTTTAGAAGCTATTGACGAAAATTTAAAAAAGAAATTAGGTAAGTAATTAGCTGATTCCTTATATTATTGAAGGCCTCGTTCGTTTGGACGGGGCTTTTTTTGTGGTGTTAACAATATGGTAATTATTATGTAGTTTAAGCTTGTCAATACTTATCAAATTATGGTGGGAAGAATAAATCTTAGTACAATTACATTTGCGATTGCGGCTTTCTTATTCATATGTAGTAATACATTCGCTCAAAAAGGCAAAGTAGATGTTGACTTACGTAAAAAAATCACACAGGATAACTTCAATAATAGGGTTGATAGAGCTATTCATTTTCTTCAAACAAAACAGCTGAACAAAATTTCAGACACAGACCATATTAATATTATGATGTGTTTAAACACGATCACTTTTACTCATAAAGAAAACTTTGATCGTCGATATAATACTAGCCGATATAAACAACTTGAGCGTATTGCTGAAAAAGTAAAATATGCACATAACATTATAAAGGTGTACACGGACTGGACGGCCAATAGAGGCATGGGCTATTATTTTCCCAAATTA
This sequence comes from Mucilaginibacter sp., assembly GCF_039921305.1. GTDB lineage: Bacteria > Bacteroidota > Bacteroidia > Sphingobacteriales > Sphingobacteriaceae > Mucilaginibacter. Next base: position 27,689 of record NZ_JBDSCA010000010.1, on the reverse strand, counting down.
AAAATGGAGCTATACGGAACACCAAACCTATATGCAATGTTTGAGGTTTCGGACTAGCGCAGCAATTAGACTATTGAAGCCCCCGTTCTGTTTGGACGGGCTTTTTTGTGGTGTGGTTTCGGGGGATTACAAATCCCCGTGTAGTTCAGTCCGGGATTGTAAATCCGGACTAACGAGAGTATACTATAGAATTGCCTACGTTATACCAAGCAAGAGCAGAAGATTTCTCCTATCGTCGAAATGACATAATGGTTAGGAAATGATTTTAGTGCATGGAATTTTAATAGTGCAGAAACACGTGCACCGGTTTGATGGGATTGGTTGTTTATTTTTGTAATTGATTTGAACAGATAGTGCCGATATTGGGGAACTGGTTTAGCAGAATACTCTCGGTATTTTTGTAGTTACTATCAAAAGTGTGATACCGGTTTGGTTAATACTTGTTGGTAATTTTGCATTGCGGATTTTCCGTTAGGAGAATAAGCAGTTGTTAGTTTAAATCATCGTCTGCTCAATGCCGCAGTGGCTATGTCACTTTTTGTCGCCACAAAAAGTAACCCAAAAAGGCTATCAGCAAGAGGCTTCTTTTCGCACATGCGTTTCACGCACAAGCGAAGAGAACTACACGGGCTGAATGCTTGTGCGGCTTAGGCTTCACAGGCCCGCGCTATGCACAAACAGGAAGCCCTTCCCTGCCGCACAGGCTTACACGTTCTCTCCACTTTTGGCCGAAGCTGCCTGCTGACATGATTTAAAACTGAAAAAACTTGGAGAATACGGTAATGCTTGCGTTGTGCATATGGTAATTCATTTTGGTTGTTTCTGGCCCTTCCTTTTTTAAATTTTAATCTCAATTATATATTATGAACACTAACCAGGTAGATTTTTTGACTGCGAAACAGCAGTTATTTTGTGATGAATATTTGGTAGATATGAATGCCACGGCTGCAGCTTTACGGGCCGGTTATAGCAGTACTACTGCTTTGAATGGATCGCTGATGCGATTGCCGAAAATTAAACAGTTTTTGGAGCAGCGGATACAAACTTCGGGTGAAAAGGCGCAGCACAACCGGGAGTTGCTTTTGGATGAGCTAACCAAAATTGCTTTGGGTAATATGGGTAGTTATTTTGACGCTGATGGTTGCGCCAAGCCGATGTATGCTTTGAGTGAGGACGAAAAAAGTGCTTTGTGGTATGTGAAGGTGAACGCGGATGGTTCTGTTGTTTATAAGATGCATAATAAGCTTGCAGCGATTGAGAAGATTGCCAAGCTGTTGCAGCTTTACCTGCCAGAAGTAAAAGAGCCGAAAACGGAGTATGTTTACGTTGACAGGAAATCGATTTGTGCCGATGACCGTTTTGAGGACCTTACTGTTGATGAGCCGGAATTGCCGTTTGAGGAAGCTATTGCCTTTTGTGATGAACAGGGAAATACTTTGTACGAAGGCCCTATACCTTACGGGCCAATGGCTGAAGTTTTTGTTTTTGACATGCAGGATTCGCCTGCCGAAATGCTGAATAAGTTAAGCACTTATGAGCAGGTTAAGCCAGCTGTGGTGAATGGGATTAGTTTTAGCGGGGTGGATATCCGCCTGGAGTTGGCATCGTGGTTGCAGAACGAACTGGCTGAATGTGGTTGTGAGATGCGGGGATTTGAATTGGCAGATGTTTACAGGCAGTTTAGGGCTTTGAGGGCGATGAGTAAGAGAGGGATTGATGTTGGGCAGGCGGCATAGGGGATGGAAGATGTAATAGGGAAGATGCCTGCCTGTCGGCAGACAGGGAAGATGTGGATTTGAAAAATACCGATAAATACCGATGAGTGGGTTAGATATCTTCCGGTTAAAAAAGCTCTTCATCTTTTCACCGACAATTCTCCTGCCTTTACCGAGTACTTTCATTACCCCGCCTAATAGCACTGGATGCGCGTGCAATATCGCTGTACTTTTACATCATAATCAAACAACAAACACCATGTACAACGATAGCAACATCAGCAGCAAACGACAAAATAACAGGGCCTTCGCCGGATTATTTTTGGTTTTATTAGGCGGTATCTATTTACTTCGCCAGTTAGATTTTTTCTTTTTCCCAAGTTGGTTGTTTAGCTGGCCAATGATATTGATCGTGATAGGCATATTGAGCGGCATCAAACACAACTGGAGGAACACCGGCTCGTATGTAATGATCGCCATCGGTGGTATATTTTTACTTGGCCACGTGGTTAGCATGTCTATCTACTACTTCTGGCCCTTAATCCTCATCGTGATCGGTATTCGAATGTTAGCTGGCAAAAACCACTGGGGACACGACCGCTGGGAAAGCAGAATGAACTACCACAACGATAACCGCGTTGATCTTTAAAGAAGGCAATAACCACCTCAACATATATATATATAAATGCGAGTCCGTCCTGATCTAAGATAGGGACGGACTTTCGGCTTGAATGCCGAACACTAAATTTCGATTCTTTTCTTTCCCGTCAGCAAATAAGCTTCGGTCAAAGTGGGAAGAACATGTAGGGCAGTGCGGCAGGAAGGGCATTTTGACTTTTCATAGCGCGGGCCGGTGTTGCACTTTGGGGAAAAGGCATCAGCCCGTGAGTTCTGTACACTGTGCGTGAAAGGCTACGAGCGAAAGAAGCATTTTTGCTGACAAGCCTTTTGCTGACAAGCCTTTTGGTTACTTTTGGGCCCAAAAGTAACAGCCCGCGGCAATTGAGCGGGAACTATGCAGATCAAACATGCATCTTCACCGATCGGTATATCCTCAAAAACCAAATCTAAAACGCTACAATAGTTTTAAACAGAGTCTGCCGGTGCTATTCAATTTGTGTAATTTGCGTTCATAAAACAATCATATATGCCCGCTTTATTTTACGCCGATCAGGTTTTCGATAAAACAAGCTTCCCACACAAAGCACACCAGGAAGCTGTGTTTGAAAATTGCACATTCAAAGGTTGTGATCTATCGGAACTCAATTTTTCGGCAACGGATTTTATCGATACCTCTTTTGAAACCTGCAATTTCAGTCTGGCTAAGTTTTCGGATACGGGCTTAAAGAATGTAACCTTTAAGGGATGTAAACTATCGGGCGTAAATTTGAGTAACTGTAAGGATTTTTTGTTCAGCGCCAACTTTGAAGATTGCATATTGGACTATGCTTCCTTCCACAAAAAGAAAAACAAGAAGGCCAAATTTGTGAACTGTTCCATGAAAAGCACCGACCTCACCGAAGCCGACCTGAGCGAAGTCATCTTCCAAAACTGCGATTTGCAAGCGGCAGAATTTGGCCGAACGATTTTAACAGGAGCCAATTTTACCACATCCTACAATTTTAGTATTGATCCGGAGCAGAACCAGATCCGCAAGGCTAAGTTTTCGCAGCAGGGGTTGGCGGGATTGTTGTTTAAGTATGGGATTGTTGTGGAGTAGAAAAGAATTGGCCTTATGCGATACCCTTTCAAAGTATAGTTAAAACCGCGATTGTTTTTCTACCCCGTCAGCAAAGGAGCTTCGGCCAAAGCGGGAAGAACGTGTAAGATCGTGCGGCGGGAGGGGCATTTTGACTTTTCATAGCGCGGGCCTGTGTTGCACTTTGGGGAAAAGGCATCAGCCCGTGAGTTCTGTACACTGTGCGTGAAAGGCTACGAGCGAAAGAAGCATTTTTGCTGACTTGATTTTTTGGTTCTTTTGTATCAAGACAAAAGAACAAGGCCCCGCGCCGATTGAGCGGGAACTATGCTAAATCATTAGCCCGCCTCAGCCCCGTTTCTGATCCTATTGATAATATTGGTTGATGAATAGCCCGGTACAAATTGCAATACCTCAACCTTACCGCCATTCGCCATAACCTCGGTAGCTCCCACAATCTGGGGGATGGTGTAATCGCCGCCCTTCACTAAAATATCGGGCATAATGCTGTTAATGGTTTCGAGGGGGGTGTCTTCATCAAAAACCACAATGGCATCAATAAAAAAGAAACAAGCCAGCATTACACCACGGCTAATTTCGTTGTTAATAGGGCGGTTAGTGCCTTTTAAACGTTTAACCGAAGCATCGGAGTTGATGGCAACAACCAACTTATTACCCAGCGAAGCAGCTTCTGCAAGGTAAGTAATATGCCCCAGGTGCAGCAGATCGAAACAGCCGTTGGTAAAAACCACTTGAGCGCCATTGGCCTGCCATTGTCTGGCTTTGGCCGATACAGCTTGCAGGTCGTAAATTTTCTCTTCTATCTGTTTTTCGGTTACTGTTTCCATGTCATGCAATTTTAAGCATATATCCTCAAATATTCACATCTGATGAAAAATCCGTATCTTGCACATTTACAAATTACAACATTGACATTCCAGGATTTTAATTTTAACGAGACATTATTCGAAGGTATCCAAAGTATGGGATACACCACGCCTACACCCATCCAGGGTATGGCAATTCCAATAATATTAGAAGGGCATGATTTGATTGCCTGCGCCCAAACCGGTACAGGCAAAACAGCAGCATATTTATTACCGGTGTTAGATCACATCAGCCGCAAAACCAAACCGAAGATCAACACGCTCATTTTAGCGCCTACGCGCGAACTGGCCCAGCAAATAGATCAGCAGATACAGGGCCTCGCCTACTTTACCGGTGTAACATCGGTAGCCGTATTTGGTGGCGGCGATGGTGCCGTTTACGAGCAGCAACGCAAGGCGATAGTGCACCATGCCAATATCCTGATCGCTACACCGGGCAGGTTATTGGCTCACTTAGCATCGGGCGTTGTTAAATTAGATGATCTGCAACACCTGATATTAGACGAAGCCGACCGCATGCTCGACATGGGTTTTATGGATGATATTATGCGCATCATTAGCTTTTTGCCAAAAAAACGCCAAACGCTGTTATTCTCGGCAACCATGCCGGGTCGTATCCGTAAATTGGCAGCATCGATACTCACCGATCCGCAACAGGTTAACATCGCCATATCACAACCGGCAGTTGGTATCGATCAGCAGATATATAAAGTTTTCGACACCCAAAAAACCGCCCTTACGGAGATGTTGCTAAAAGATGCCGCTTATACCAGCGTGATCATCTTCGCGGGTACAAAAGATAAGGTTAAAGAAGTTTACAAAACCCTGGGCAAACTCAAGGTTAAGGTAGAAGCCTTTCACTCCGACCTGAAACAAGCCGAGCGCGAAGAGATACTCCTCCAATTCAAGAACCGCAAACTACAAGTATTAATAGGTACCGATGTACTTTCGCGGGGCATTGATGTGGAAGGTATTGACCTGGTGATCAACTACGATGTTCCCGGCGATCCGGAAGATTATATTCACCGCATTGGCCGTACCGCGCGCGCCGCCACAACAGGTACCGCTATCACCTTTGTTAACGAACGCGATCAGCGCAAGCACCTCAATATTGAAACCATGATAGGCAGAGAAATTAAGGTAATGGAGTTGCCCGCCGAATTAGGCGAACCGCCGGTTTTCCGCCCGGTTGGCACCTATAACGACAGACCCTCACGCCCCGGTGGTGCTGGTGGTGGTAACAGAAATAACCGCAATAAAAAGAACTTCAAAAAGAAGGCCTGATGTACGGGTATATTAAAAGCATTAGCAGGGTATTAACCACCGTGGCTCTTACTTTTGCCGTAATTTATACCCATGCACAAACCAACCCGCAAGAAATTAAAACAGACGCGATAGCCCACAAAGCTATCCGCCTGTTTAATGCGCACCAGGCCGATAGCATTTATGCCTTAACGGGGCAAGTTTTTAGACAGCAAATAACACAGTCACAATGGAAACAGATTGTCGAAAAGCAGCTTATCACCCTGCTCCCGTTAAAAAACTGCACCTTTATCAGCAGCTATAACAATGTAAGCAATTACAAGGTTGATGGTACCATTATGCTAACCTTCAATATCAGTTTGGATAGCTTTGGCAAAATAGAAAACCTTTCTTTTGTACCCTACCGGGAAGAAGCCAAAAGCGCCCCCATGACGGATGTTGAAAAGAAAACCGACGAGGTTGCCATGAAGGTGCTGGATTACCTGAACACCAAACAAGCTGATCAAATGTACCGGTTTGCCGCGCAAAGCTTTAAAAGCGATTTAGATTCCGCCACCTGGCATAATGTGATAGAAAAGCAGCTTTATCCAATGCTACCGATACCTAAGCCGGTTTTTCTGTACAGCAGAAATGGTGTCAATAAATACCGGATGGGGCAATTGCAATACCTGGTTGGTATTGATAAAACAGACAAATTTAGTACCTGGGCCATACAGCCTTACTATGAAGATGCTAAAAAGATTGAGAAAGTAGCTAGCGATAACCCGCTCCGTTCTAAACTGGATAGCATAGTGAATAAATGGTTAACCGGGTACATCCAAACCAAGGGCAATATAGGCCTGAGCGCCGCGGTGTATTATAAAGGCGCCGATCATTATTACAACTACGGCGAAACGGTAAAAGGCAACCACAAACTGCCCGATGTACATACTTTGTATGAAATTGGTTCAATAACCAAAACGTTTACCGCCACACTCCTGGCCAAAGCTACAATTGACGGCTTGGTGAAACTGGACGACCCGGTCACCAAATACCTGCCCGATTCGGTAGCTGCCAATGCCGGTTTGAAAGACCTCACACTTACACAACTATCTAATCACACTTCGGGCCTGCCCCGCATGCCTGATAATATTGATGCCACGGTAACCGATCTGAATCAGCCTTACGAACATTACGATGAAAAGCATTTGTTTGCCTTCCTCAAAAACTTTAAAGCCATCAGGGCGCCGGGCTCAAGCTACGAGTATAGCAACCTTGCCGTTGGTTTATTAGGTGTGATATTAGAAAAGGTGTACCACAAACCTTACGAAGAACTGGTTAAATTATACATAACCCAGCCCTTACAACTGCCCGAAACCAAAGTACGCCTAACCGAAGAGGATGTAAAACACCTTGCCCAGGGTTACGATGGAGCTATCAATCCGGTTGCACCATGGAGGCAGCAAGCTACTAAAGCAGCCGGTGCTATTAAATCGTCTGCTGTAGATATGCTGCGTTATGGCAAATTACAGTTGCCGCAGTTCAGCAATCCGCTTTCTAAAGAGCTTAAATTGATCCATCAGTCTACCTTTCAAGATGCCGCATATACGATTGGTTTAGGCTGGCACTATATCCAAAACGAACACGATGCCGTACTGCAGCACACTGGCGGCACCGGTGGCTATCGTACCGCGCTATGCGTAAACTTAAACCGCAGCCTGGTGGTTGTGGTGTTAACCAACAATGCCTCAACAGGAGATGGATTGGGCATAGAATTAACCACCGCCTTAATGAAAACGCTTCCCCGATGATAAAAAAGCTTATCTATATGATCACTTTTATTTTCCTTGCTAATGGGTTACAAGCGCAGGATAAGCTAAAAGAGATCTGCATCCGTTTTGATCAGTTTAATACCGCCGTTCGCGATCTGAAGATCAAAAAAACGGAAGCGAGGGTTCAATTTCAGAAACTCATTACCGAACTTAAAGCCAATAGCATCCAAATACAAGACAACCCCGATTGGATCTTCCCCATACAGGGCTACAATTACAAGGCCATAGGCGGCTACAAAGGCAACGGTTACAGCGATAAAGGCTACAGCTATTTTGATGGGAACAAACATGCCGCCCACCCCGCCCACGATATCTTTATCATCGACCGGAACCAGGATTGCCTTGATGATAAAACTCACCAGCACGTCAATATCCTGGCTGTTGCCGATGGCGTAGTGATAGCCTGCTGTAACGAATGGAACCAGGCAAGCGATCTGCGTGGCGGCCGCTACATCTGGCTCTATCATCCCAAACAAAACCTGTTAACTTATTACGCTCACAACCGTGAGTTATTTGTTTCGCCCGGCGATGTGGTTAAAAAAGGAGATAAAATTGCCGAAATGGGGCGCACCGGTTTTAACGCTTTTAAAAAACGTTCCCCAACCCATTTGCATTTTTCTACGTATCAATTAGTAAATAACCTGCCGGTTGCTTATAATTGTTATACCCAATTGGTTAAAACCCAAAGCAAATGAAAATACTGCTATTCCTGTTACTGGGGTTAATTAGTCCGAAGACAGAGAATGTTTTCAACAGATTTAAAGCGCCCGAAGGTTATCGGCGCGTAAAAACCGAATCAGGAACGTTTGCCGATTACCTGCAAAACCTCCCATTAAAACCTGCCGGAACTCATACCCTAACTTACCAGGGTAAAATTGCAGCAACTGATGCTTATACTGCCGCCGTTGTTGATATAAGCATTGGCAAACGGGATCTGCAGCAATGCGCCGATGCTGTTATGCGCCTGCGCGGAGAGTATTTATATCACACACAAAACTACAGCGCTATAAGCTTTAATTTTGTTAGTGGCTTTAAGTGCCAGTTTGAACTTTATGCCCGCGGTTACCGGTACCAAAATAACCGTTGGACACTTACCGGCAAACAAGATAACGGCTACCAGAGTTTTCTCAATTACATGGACCTGGTATTTACCTATGCCGGAACTTTATCCTTAGAAAAAGAACTCAAAAAGGTAAACTCAGCTACAGATCTAAAAATAGGCGATATATTTATTCATGGCGGTTCGCCGGGACATTGCTTCATCATAGTGGATATGGCCGAAAATGCCGATCATAAAAAAATATTTATGCTGGCCCAAAGTTACATGCCAGCCCAAAATATCCAGATACTGCAAGGTAGCGGTTCGCCATGGTTTAGTTTAGATAAACCAGCCGGCATCCCTTACGGCGAGCTGATCGATATGAAATATTTGCGCAGGTTTTAAATAGGATAGTTTCCTAACAGAAAAGCCTGATACTTTCGCATCAGGCTTTTTATAAATCATTTAAACCGCTATCCAGCTAAATTTATATTCAAGCCCAGGGTTCTTCATCCGCTCGGCAACGCGTAGCAGGCGTTCAGGTAGTTTCATAATGTAGTCACGGGCTTTTTCACCGCTTTCGTTAAGGTCGGTAATGCTATCAATTTGCCAGTCTACAATCAGTTCTTTTAAAATATCCACATAATCTACCGCGGTGTAAACACCAAGGCGTTGGGCGGCATCAGTAAAGTGGCCAAAGGTTTGGCCTATTTTGGTACCCAGTTCACGTAAAAAGTGAGCTGGCATTACAATCTTTTTACGCATCATATCCTCAAAAGCCAGCATAGCTTCGTTGGCGTCAACTTCAAATATTTTGGATATAAAGTGTTTGTATGCTTTAGCATGGCGGGCCTCATCGGCCGCAATAACGCCGCACATTTTTGACAACAAGGTATCACCATCCCTTTTAGCCAAACTGGCAACACGGCGGTGGCTCACATTGGTAGCCAATTCCTGGAAGGATGTGTAAATAAAGTTACGGTAAGGATCCGTACCGGTACCAATATCAAAACCATCGGCAATGAGGTATTGGGTTGATATTTCCATTTTGCGCATATCAACACGGCCGCTCAGGTAAAGATATTTGTTCAGCAGATCGCCATGGCGGTTTTCTTCTCCTGTCCAGTGGCGTGTCCATTTCATCCAACCACCTTCTTCGTCCATTGATACGGCATCAACCATCATCAACCACGATTCGTAGGTAGGCAAAGCCTCTTCGGTAATGGTATCGCCAATTAACACCGCTAACAGATCGTATGATAAGCCGCTTGCATTTTGGCGTAATTCTTTAATATCCGCAAAAAAAGAATCCTTTGTGGAGTCTGGCAAAAAATCAGAAGGTTGCCATATATCATCAATTGGTTTTAAAAAGTCAAACATCTTCTCGAGCATATATGGCTCAACATGACGCATTACTTCTCTACGCTGCTCTACAAAAAAATCCATCGTATTATATTAATAAGCAAAGTTAATCATAAAACACAACATGTGCTATTCATAATGGTTTTAAATTAGTGTATCCAATCGCATCCCGCATACAGTCAGACAGGTGATCAACACCCGGTTTGCCATCAAAAATAGAAAAACCACTATTATATTCCCATATCATTCCGGGGATATTTAAAATTTTAAGCGTGTTGCGCATCGCTTTTATGTAACGGCAGCGGCTATACTCGTCGGCTTTGTTATAGGCGCCATATTCGGTACAAATAACCGGTACACGGTATTTATCGCTCCAGGGTTTTACGTAGCCCTTTAGCTTATCCATTAAACTGCCTTCGTTACCGTCGTTTTTATACTTGTCATAATTAGTTTCGCCCCAGGTTCCTTTTGCTTTTGGGTTTAAAGGTGGAAATCTTTCCTCATTATAAGGAAAACTTACCCCGGTTGTTGATACCTGATCGCCCACCCAGGCCGCTCCCTGGTGCGTAAAAAAGAAAGGTTCGTAAAAGTGGAAAGAATATATAATGTTCTCATCGGCAAGCCGCACAAAACGGCTCAATTCGTAAATACTGTTATAGTTTGATGCCCCTACCAAAAGCGTTCTTTTCTTATCAATTTTGCGTATGCCTTGTACAATATTATAAGCCGCGTCTTTCCATATTTCATCATTTACGGTAGGCTCATTGTATATTTCAAAAAACAGCTGGGTTGGGCTTTCGCCGATATAAGCCTGGGCTACCTTTTGCCATAGTTCAATAATATGGGGCGTCTCTGTGAGGTAGTTATCGTTGGTCAGGTTGCCATAATGGTAATCCAGTATCAGGTTAAAGCCATACCTTTTACAGGTTGCCAATATGCCGCTAATGCGGGACAAAACACTATCCAGCGGTATATCGTTCTTCTCAAAATGGGTAAAAGCAACTGGCAGCCTGATGCTTTTAAACCCCAGCTTTTTAAGCAGAACAAAATCGTCATCTGTTATACTGCTATCATGTAAAATGTTCTTGTTCCAGGTTTGCTCCAACCACGATAGGTTCATGCCATAATTCAAACTTTCGGCCCGGTTAAACATCGTTTTAACGTTCGATATCGCAGCTTGTTTAGCCTTGTTTTTTACTGTTGGTTTGGTTTTTGCAACATGCGTCTGCGAAAACGCCGCAAGGCTAACAACTAGCAGCAGCAAAAGCGTTGTACAATTATATCTGTGAATTGTTCTATAGTTCATCGTTATTTTTGTATTTTTAAGCACAACAATACTATTATAGTTAATAACTAAAAATAATATCTCTAATGTTTGTCCAGATTGATAAAGACGAGTTATCCAAAGAAATCACTAAAAAGGCATGGTATTTAACCAATAATATAGTTTGGACAGTCATTTTTATTTTTCCCCTATTCAGTATCCTTGATTTTATTTATTTACCCGGCCTTTGGATCCAGTTTTTTATAGCCCGTATTATTGTTGTAATGGCAATATACATGCTATATAATCTTTTTCAGCGCAATAATTACAACTACCGCATATTACTGCACATCGCCTTTATAGCCATATCGGTAATTTGCTCCATACTATGTACGCTTGTAAATATAGCGCAGTTAAACATATATTTTTTAACCTACGCCGCAATTATCCTATTTTTTAACGTACAGGTATTTTGGGAGCCCTTAAACTCGGTAGTACAGGCTATCATATCGCTTATTTTGTTGGGAGCCTTTTTTGGCTCACTTAACGAATATAGCCTGGATATTTTTGTGACCAATGGTGGCCAGTTCTTTATCATCATCTCGGTTATATCATGTTTAATCCCTAATGCGCGCTATAAAGTATTGGAGCGCGATGCCCGCTCGCAAATCCTGATCGAAAAATCAAACGATCAGTTAAAGAACCAGTATCGCGATATCACACAAAAAAACAACATCATTGATGAGCAGTACGAGCGCCTGCGTAAAATGGACGAGCAGAAGAACAGCTTCATCAATATTGCCGGTCACGATTTGAAAAACCTCATTGGTTCTATCATCATGAGTAACAACATGATCAAGGAAGAAGATTACCGCTTAAGCTCAGATCAGCGTGAGTTTGTTGATTATATTGCCCAATCTGCCGATAAAATGAGCTACATGCTGAGCAAGCTGATGGATGTAAAAGAAATTGAATCGCCCGAGATCAAGTATAATCTGGAAATCTTTGATATCAATACCGAAGTAAACCACGTGGTTCGCGGCTTGATCGAAACTGCTCAGATGAAGAATATCCAGATCGTGGATAACATTCTGAAACTACCCTTAAATGTTCGTTTAGATAAAGTATTTACCGGGCAGGTATTCCAAAATCTGCTGTCAAACGCTATTAAGTTTTCGCAAACCAATAACAAGATCAAGGTGATTACCACCCTGCAACATCAAAAATTTGTATTCGAAATTATTGACCGTGGTATAGCCATTGGCCAGGAAGAACTGGATTCCATGTTCAACAAACTCCGCACCCTTAACGATGCCTCAAAAACATTTGAAAGCCGTTTAGGATTAGGCTTATCAATAGCTAAACTAATGACCCAGGATATGGGCGGCGAATTAAGTTACCGCAGCGACGAGAACGGAAATTATTTTAGAGTAGAATTTAACGTAATTAGCTAACAACCTACCATTACATACAACATGAACAAAGTTTTAAGTTTCTTTTTATTCCTGATGCTACTTGCCGGTGTTACATCCGCGCAAAGTATAGTTACATTTAAATCGTTAGGTTATGATGATGATGTGATTAGCGGCGTAAGCGGCTCATCGGCATATTTTATCAGGATAGATCCAAGCGTGCAGATAGAAGGCAGTAAGCTGGTGATGTTTATCGAGCCATCGCAGGTATTGTTAAGGGCACACTCGTACCTCAACATCATGATCAATGATAAGCCGGTATACAGCACCCACCTTGCCCCCGATTCAATTATCAGGTACACCATTAAACTGGATAGGGCCAGCTTAACCGAAGATAAAAAATACTTAAAAGTTCAGATCAGAACCTTGCTTAACGTTACCGATGATAAGTGTAAGGATGTTGACAATCCATCAATGTGGGTTAAAATAAAGGGAACTTCTTATTTATCCTTATTAAAAACCACCACTAATTTTTTCAACAACGTTAACATATCAAACTGTTTTGATACAAAAAGGGCTATTATTTACCCGGCAAACCCAAGCCTGATAGATTTAAAAGCTGTTGGATGGGTTTATGCCCGTTTAAAAAGAACGCAGATCAAACAGATCAAAGTTTACCCTTCTAACCATGTTCCGGATAGTTTAACCAACTATGTTGTTGTTGGTAATATGGGCAGCATACCCGAAGACAGGAAGCAACTGCTAAAGGTTAAGCCACAGGAAGGGCAAGGATTATTATACCTGCGTAAAGATGTGGTAATGCGCCCCGATACTGGTATGCGCGAGGTATTTAAAAAGAATAATGATATCACCTTCGAAAAAGTAGTATCCATACAACCAGTACCAATGGAGGTACTATTTGTTACCGGTTACAGCGACGAAGGCTACAACAACGCCATTACAACACTGGCCAACAGTAACGTAATTAACTCAAGCTTTGGCGACTTTTTGATCATCAACAAAGCCGAAAACACAGGCGTTAAAACCATCGACGAAAGTAAATCGCGCTTAACGCTGAAGGATATGGGTGGTTTAACCTCCTTTCTGCAAGGTATCGGTTCGTTAAAAAACACCTACAGCTTTAAGAATAGTGATTTTGCCTTTACCCCGAAAGAAATTGAAATTAAGATAGTTGGTAACTACGCCAATCTTAACGTTAACGACCGTGGTTTCTTCAACATCTACCTCAACGGGATCCTGATCAGCAGCGAAAAGCTCGATCCATCGGGCAAGCTTAACGCCAGCGCTATTATTAACCGCTACGAGCTGCAAAAATTCAACACGCTCGAAACCGAGTTCAGGCTCTATCCTGGTAACGGTAACTGCGAGAACAGCTTTACCAACTACTTTGCCGAGATCAACGTAGCCAAATCATACCTGCAAACAAAAATTCCGTTTATTGCCAATAACTTAAGCTTTTACCAATACCCGGAAGCTTTTAATACCGGTAAAACAACTATTGTACTAAGCCGTAAAACCGCCGCCGCTACAGCAGCTACTATTGGCGAGATCATTTACGAACTAAACAATAACCTGCATGCCGATAATTTCCCCGATTTTGTTTTCTCAGATCAGTTGGATAAATCCATCTTAAAAAAGAACAACATTATTGCCCTGTTGGAAAAGGATGATCCGATAATGAAAGAATTTCCGGATGCACCAATCCATTTCGAGCGTTCATTCAGGCTCTACAATAATGAAAATAACAAGGTTGTTTACGAGTTGAATGATACAGTATCCAACGGTTTGGCGCAGATATTTTACGGCCGTGGTAACAACGGCACGCTAATTATCACCGGTACGGGGCATAAGTTAGATCAGGCTTTCCTGTCGGCAGCCAAATCCATTACCGATCAGCTATCTACGCTCTCAAGTAATATTTGTATCTCTGATGAGTTTAACAAATACCTGTTCAACATCAGTAAAGACAGTGATAATCTGGAGTACACCGATGCCAAAGGTTCCTTCGCGCAATTTTGGGAGGCTTATAACTTGTATATACTCCTCGTGATACTCGTGCTCATTTTGATATCCTTCCTTTACGTACGATCGAGGGTGCAAAAATCGCAGGAGTCATTTAACGATTAAACTGGTAAGATAATAAGCAAAGCGATAGCATTAATAACTATCGCTTTGCTTTACCGATAAAACATCATATCATTCTATCCGATCAAACATGTCAAACTTCATTGATGAAAGTATTCCGGTTCACGATATCCTTATCCAGGACGGCTTCATCACGGAGCAGGATCTGGTAGCTATCCGCGATTTTTCCGACCGCTCCGGGATCTCGATCATCAAGATCATGCTAACCTTTGGTTACATATCCCGCAAAAATTACGAAGCTTCGTTAATGCACCATGGGTACACCTTTAACCGTGAGGTAAGGCATGAGCCTATTGATAGTGAAGTATTAAAACGGCTCGATCTTAAACACATCAGCAACGTTTTCGCGCTACCTATCCGGATAGAAGACAACAAGGTAGTGACCCTAATGGCCGACCCTACCGACCAGGATTTTATCAATTTCGTTTACGATACCTACGGGCTGGAACCCGAGATCATCCTGGCATCCGATCTGGATATTTGCTGGATGAGCCATAAGCTACTGGGCGAACCCTACGTAAAATCGGCCGTGTTTGAGTTGATGAAAAGTGACCCCGACGCTTCGGCGGTTATTACCTTTTCCAATAACCAGATGTATTTTATATTTGGTATAATTGGGCTTACCGTAGCTTTGTTGTTTGTAAGGTTTACCATTACAGCCATTACGCTTAACGTTATTGTTAGCACTTTCTTTTTGATCAGTATTGTGTTTAAGCTGTTTTTAGCCTTAACGGGATCACGTTTTGAATTGCACCAGGCCGTAACTAAAGAAGAGGTAAAAGAGGTTGATGATGATGATATGCCTATTTACACCATCCATTTACCAGTGTATAAAGAGGATAA
Organism: Mucilaginibacter sp.; assembly: GCF_039921305.1. Taxonomy (GTDB): domain Bacteria; phylum Bacteroidota; class Bacteroidia; order Sphingobacteriales; family Sphingobacteriaceae; genus Mucilaginibacter. The sequence goes on along the minus strand of NZ_JBDSCA010000010.1, from coordinate 12,228 downwards.
GCTGATCAAAAAATTGATCTGGAACCTGCAAAGTTTAGATTACCCACGCGAAAAACTGGATATTAAACTACTGATAGAAGAGGATGACGATAAAACCCTCAACGCGGTACGCGATCTGAACTTCCCTGCCATATTTGACGTGGTGGTAGTACCCTTCCATATGCCTAAAACCAAACCGAAGGCATGTAATTATGGTTTGCACTTTTCGCGCGGTAAGTACCTCACTATTTACGATGCCGAGGATATCCCCGATACCGATCAGTTAAAAAAAGTAATTGTTTTATTTAATAAACTGCCCGCGCATTATATCTGTATTCAATGCGCGTTAAATTACTTTAACCGGAACGAGAACTTTTTGACCCGTATGTTTACCCTGGAGTATTCGTACTGGTTTGATTATATGCTGCCAGGTTTGGATACGCTGGATATCCCTATCCCACTGGGTGGAACAAGCAACCACTTTAAACTGGATAAACTTATTGAATTAGGTGGCTGGGACCCGTTTAACGTTACCGAGGATGCCGATTTAGGTGTACGCGCTTATGCTAAAGGCTACAAAGTATCCATCATCAACTCCACCACTTACGAAGAAGCCAATAACGAACCTTTTAACTGGATACGCCAACGCTCACGCTGGATAAAAGGCTACATGCAATCGTACCTGGTCCACATGCGTAACCCTTACAAGCTTTACAAAAAAATTGGATTGAAAGGCTTTTTAGGCTTCAACTTTTTTATTGGAGCAACCCCGGTTACCTTTTTACTTTACCCGGTATTACTATCGGTATTTGTTTTTTACGTAGTGTTCGATTTTGCTTTCATCAAAGCCCTTTTTCCCGACTGGGTGTTGTTCATATCCATTTTTAACCTCATAGTAGGTAACGTATTAATGGTTTACATCAACATGATGGCCGTATTTAAACGCCGTTATTATGAGCTGATATTATTCGCCCTGGCCAACCCTATTTATTGGTTGCTGCATTCTATATCGGCATATAAGGGGCTTTACCAGCTCATTGTAAAACCTTTTTATTGGGAAAAAACAAACCATGGTTTAAGCAAGGTTAATAACGCTACAACCAAATAAATCATCCAAACCATAAAACACTTAGGATCGCTATCTGATCAATGAAGAAACGCAGACTACTATATTTAATACTGATAACCATAGCGCTTGCCGTGTACTACCTTATTATAGGTATCAACATGGCGCACGCGGGCTATCACAATCACGAGTCGTTATTCTATGTAGAAAAGGCCAGCATTATTTTTGATGGTGCTGGAAATCGCTTAAAGGTTATTGGTTTAACATCGCCCATATTTCCATTTTATGGGATGTTGCCCTTTTACGGGCTTAAATCGCTGGGGGTTAGTAGCGCCCTTGCACCTATCATCGCATCATGTATCGGTACTGCCATATTGTTCCTGGTTATTGGTATTTGTGTAATTAAAACAACTAACGAGAATTTCTTTGTACTAATGCTCATCATTATGTTCGTATTCCATCCGGGGATACTTTTTACAGCATGTTCGGGCAAAGGGATATACCTCTCACTCATATTTTTCTTCCTCTTTTTCTATAACATTTTCAGGTTCTATTATTCCAATACTACTTTCCATATCTCCATTGCCAGTATCATACTGGTAATTTTGGTATTTTGCGATTACCGCTTTATCTGGATCACCTTATTCTTTATACCGCTCATAATTTCCATCGCTATACAGAGCCTTAACCTGAGCGAAAAGCAATCCGTTTTTCGTTTGTTCATGAGTTTTAACAACCCATCGTTAAGGCGTAAACTGATGAATAAAACATTTGCCATGTATGTGATCATTTTCATATTGCCCATCATATCTATCTTTTGTTATAAGATATTGAACCAAACTCACGCCAACGATTTTAACTATTTTAACGATAACCCTTACGCTACATGGGATGTTCTGGTTGATAAATTGGAAAGCTCTATAACACCTGTTATAGATAATTACACCATTCCCGAGGTTAGTTTTTTAACGTCGGTGCGGGTACTTGTCTTTTGTCCGCTTATTTTATTAGGGGCTTATTTTTTCAGATCGAACACACAACACTTAATCACTATTTTAATTCCTTTCGGGTTATTGGAGTTTTTCAAGATCAAATACGATAACAGCTTTCTCTCCATCGAATACTACCTTATCTTTTTGGCCATGTCGTTCCTGACGGTGGTTTTCAAGGGCCACATCATTTCGCGGCGGATCGGCTTTAAAGCTTTAATATCCATGTTGATGGTGATACAGATCTACACCGGTTATTACTTCCTGAAAAACTCCTTCATCGAAAGCGAAAAAAACTTTGTAACAACCATTACCCGCAGCAACATCAGCGAAGACTCATACGACGAGTATAAAGATGTAGCAAGCTACATCAATCACCTGCCCCATAATTCGCAGGTACTGGTTGACGATGCAAACGCGTACCCGGTAGTCTCTTTTGTTAAAGATATCCATGCGCTTACTTTACCTTATCAATCCTCATTTTTAAGCGCCATAGAAAACCCCAATAAATATGTTGATTACGTTTTGATAACCAGCTTTGATAACCCGGTTGGGGGCTTTACCCAGCTTAACTACAAGTACAAAGCTATTATGGAAAATAAAAACGACATTAGGCTGTACCCTGTTTACTCATCAGATAATTGGGTGATATTGAAGGTAACCACCGCGCGCAATGCATCAAGTGATTATATTGATTATTAAGCTTTAATTTTGAAGGTATTTATTCACCTTCGCTAAAACTATGAGCGTAATAAAAAACACCCTGTTGCAGCTATGCATTGCTTACGTGCAAAACAGGATCGATAATTCTCAACAGGCCATCCAATCGGCCCAGCAAGCATCAAACGACGATACCAAGAGCAGCGCCGGAGATAAATACGAAACCAGCCGCGAAATGATGCAGCAGGATACCAACCGCAACATTGCCCAACTAACCGAAGCCAGTAAATTAATGGTGGCCCTAAACCGCATTAACATTAACGGCAACTCAGCCATAGCCGAAAGCGGCAGCCTGGTAATTACCACAAACGGCAAATTCTTTTTAGCCATAAGCGCCGGAACATTAACGGTAGACGGGCAGGCATACTTCGCTGTATCTATAGCTTCGCCAATTGGGGCATTAATAAAAGGTAAAAAAGCAGGCGACGGGTTTAGCCTTAACGGGAAAAGCTACTTAATAGAGGCCGTTATTTGATTCTGCGTTCTACCCTATCTACAGTATCCGCTTTTTTATTTGGCGACGGATGTAATACCTGCATCCAATCGCAATATTATACTGTGGTAAACTGAATATCATTTTTAAAATTCGGTATTGCATAATCAAAAAATTATAGCCTATTTTGCACTAAAATTTAAAGCACACAAAAACGGTAAAAAATGAGTATGCAAACCTTAAATACGATATCGCCAAAAGCAGTTTATGCTTTGGTGACCCGTGCTTTGGTTTCGGATGTTTTTGTATTGTCGACCTCCCGACGAAGGCTTTATATTACCAGACTTTGATTGATAGTCAGTCAACCTCTCCCAATAGGAAAAGAAAGTTCAACCTTTTTCTGATTACTTGTTTTAATTATGGCCTGCAAAAGCCATTTAATTTTTCCAACTAATATTCCATTTTTAAATAATGACCATACAAGATTTTGATATTCAGGTTGCTACCGGACAGCATGTTGAATATGCGCAGCAGATATGTGATGAGATGGCCGAATCGGCAAAGGCACGCGGTACGGGTATAGCTAAACGCTCACCGGAGTATGTAGCCGATAAGATGCTGGAAGGTAAAGCTGTGATAGCTTTATACAAAGATGGCACCTGGGCCGGCTTTTGCTATATTGAAACCTGGAGCCATGGCGATTTTGTAGCTAACTCGGGCTTAATCGTAAATCCGGCATTCAGGAAAGTTGGTTTGGCTAAGGCCATTAAAGAAAGAGTTTTTGAATTATCGAGAGTAAAATATCCAAAAGCAAAAATATTTGGTTTAACAACGGGGCTGGCTGTAATGAAGATAAACAGCGATCTGGGTTATGAGCCCGTTACCTACTCGGAACTTTCGCAAGACGAAAACTTTTGGGCCGGTTGTAAAAGCTGTGTTAACTACGATATTTTGATGAGTAAGGACCGCAAAAACTGCATGTGTACCGCCATGTTGTTTGACCCTGCCGAAAAACAAAAGGAATACGAAGAGAAAGTAAAGAAGATAACGCACAAGGCCAATTTGCTTGAGCGGATAGAGAATGCATTAAAAAAAATAGGCCACGATCATTAAGGTGAGCAGTGAATAGAGAGCGGTGAGTGGTTTTATAGCTGCTTACCATAACATATAAATAGTAGTTGATTATTCACTACTGACTAATGACAATTTAACACGATGAAGAAAAAAGTAGTATTGGCGTACAGCGGGGGTTTAGATACCTCATTTTGCTGTATCTATTTAACCCGCGACCTTGATATGGAGGTGCATTCGGTAATTGTAAATACCGGTGGTTTTAGCGATGAAGAACTGAAGGCTGTTGAAAAACGCGCTTACGAAATGGGTGTAACATCGCACCATGTGGTTGACGAAACCATTAACTTTTATGATACCTGTATCCGCTACCTCATCTACGGTAACGTGTTAAAAAACAATACTTACCCGTTATCGGTAAGCGCCGAACGTGTTAGCCAGGCTACCGCTATTGCCAACTATGCCAAAGAAATTAACGCTGAGTACGTTGCCCACGGCAGCACCGGCGCCGGTAACGATCAGGTTAGGTTTGATATGATCTTCAACATTCTTGTTCCGGAGGTGCAGATCTTAACTCCGATCCGTGATTTGAAATTAAGCCGCGAAGAAGAGATTACCTACCTGAAGAAACATGGTGTGGAGATGAACTTTGAGAAAGCTAAATATTCTATCAATAAAGGTATCTGGGGAACATCGGTTGGTGGTAAAGAAACTTTAACATCAAACCAGGGCTTGCCAGAGGATGCGTGGCCTACGCAAGTATCGCAAACCGAGCCAAGGAAACTGGAATTGACTTTTGAAAAAGGCGAATTAAAAGCTATTGATGGTACGCAATACGAGCATCCTACCAAAGCTATCCAGGCTTTACAAGCTATTGCGCAGCCTTATGGCATTGGCCGTGATATACACGTAGGTGATACCATTATTGGTATAAAGGGCCGGGTTGGTTTTGAAGCTGCTGCGCCTATCATCATTATTAAAGCGCACCATACTTTAGAGAAACATACGTTAACTAAATGGCAGCTATCATGGAAAGATCAGTTATCAACTTTCTATGGTAACTGGTTGCACGAAGGTCAGTTTCACGACCCGATTATGCGCAACATCGAGGCGTTTTTAAATGATACGCAAACACAGGTTAGCGGCAAGGTCTTTGTTGAACTGAACGCATACAGGTTCCAGATCATCGGTATCGAATCTGATCATGATTTAATGTCGAATAAGTTTGGGACTTATGGCGAGATGAATAATTCGTGGAGTGGTGATGATGTGAAGGGCTTTTCTAAAATATTTGGCAACCAGGTGATGATCTATCATAAGGTTAATAAAACTAACGATTAGCCCCCTTAATCCCCCTAAAGGGGGAATAAAAATAAAATATGGATAACGAACAAAATAATGATTCTCCGGTGCCGAAATTTATAGGTGCTGTTTCAAAATCTAACTGTATAAACCAGTACACCTGGGGTGATGGTTGCTACGGCTGGACGTTTGTAGAAACGGAGGCGTTATCGATAAAACAAGAGCTGATGCCACCTGATACGCGCGAAAAGCTGCATTACCATGAGGTAGCCAACCAGTTCTTTTTTATTTTGACGGGAAGGGCTACGTTTAATATTGATGGCAAGGAGTTTACTTTAAAGCCGAATGAAGGGATTGAGATAAAAGCTGGTCAGAAGCATTTTATCAGCAATAAGATCAATACCGATCTGGAGTTTATTTTATACTCGACGCCTTCTACTATAAATGACAGGGTTAACTCCTAAATCCCCGAAAAGGGAATAATAATATAGATATGGAGCAAAACATCGAAAAAAATCTTACTATTTCCCCCCTTGTAAAGGTAGGCGTAGTTGGTGGGGCTGGTTACACAGGTGGCGAATTATTGCGTATACTGATTAATCACCCTAATGTTGATATTGCCTTTGTGCATAGCAACAGCAATGCCGGTAATTATATTTACGAGGTACATACCGATTTGTTTGGTGATACTGAACTGAAATTCAGTGGTGAATTATCGAACGAGATCGATGTGTTGTTTTTATGTGTTGGCCATGGCGATGCCAGGAAGTTTTTAGAAGCTAACCCCATAGCGGCTCATGTGAAGATCATTGATTTGAGTCAGGATTTTAGATTGGGTAAAAATTCAAAGTTCCAAAATCAACATATTACTGCTGATCCGGAGCCTACCTTTAGAACGTTTGTTTATGGTTTACCGGAGTTAAATCGCGAAAGCATCAAAACAGCTAAAAACATTGCTAACCCAGGCTGCTTTGCTACTTGTTTGCAATTGGGTTTATTGCCGCTTGCATCAAAAGGTTTATTGACCAACGAAGTGCATATTACGGCTACAACGGGTTCTACCGGTGCCGGGCAGAGCTTATCCCCTACTTCGCACTTTACGTGGAGGAATGATAACCTGTCGGTTTATAAGGTTTTTGATCATCAGCATTTGAATGAGATAGGCGAATCGTTAAAGCAATTACAACCGTCAACAGAAGTTGGTGCCTTGAACTTTGTGCCTTACCGTGGTGATTTTACAAGAGGTATTATCGCATCGATATATACCGAATGTGATTTGACCGAAGAAGAGGCGACAAAACTTTATACAGAATACTATGCCGGGCATCCGTTTACGCATGTGACAAATAGGAATATTGATCTGAAACAGATTGTGAATACTAACAAGTGCTTTGTGCAGGTTAAGAAGCATGGGAATAAGATTTTCATTATTTCTATAATGGATAACCTTTTAAAAGGTGCTTCCGGACAAGCTGTGCAGAACATGAATTTGTTATTTGGCCTTGCTGAAGATGCGGGCTTACGTTTAAAAGCAGTAGCTTTTTAATATATAAATATGTCATTGCGAGCGTTAGCGTGGCAATCGCGGACTTTGCAAGACGAACTTGCCTACGTGCGATTGCTTCGTTCCTCGCAATGACAAGTAGTAAAACATTATAATACTCGGAATATGAAACTATTCGACGTTTATCCAATTAACAACATCAACATTGTTAAGGGACAGGGCAGCCTGGTTTGGGATGCCAATGGTACTGAATATCTGGATCTGTATGGTGGGCATGCGGTGATCTCTATCGGTCATACGCACCCGCACTATGTGGAGCGATTGGAAAATCAGTTGCATCAGTTGGGTTTTTATTCAAACTCTATCGAGATCCCATTGCAGCAGGAACTGGCTACCAAGCTGGGCCATGTATCCGGTAAGGAAGATTACCAGTTATTTTTGATCAATTCGGGTGCAGAGGCTAACGAGAACGCTTTGAAACTGGCTTCGTTTTATAACGGACGCAAGAAGGTGATCGCTTTCCGTAAGGCGTTTCATGGCCGTACTTCGCTGGCTGTGGCTGTTACCGATAACCCGAAGATAGTTGCGCCGATAAACGAAACAGACAACGTTATATTTTTGCCGTGGTGCGATGAGGCTGCTTTGGAGCAGGCTTTCGCGGACAATAAAGATCAGATATCATCGGTAATTATTGAAGGTATTCAGGGTGTTGGTGGTATACAGGTTGCTACCGAAAGTTTTTTGAGAAAGATACGCACGCTGTGCGATGAGAATAACACCGTATTTATTGCGGATAGCGTACAATGCGGTTATGGCCGTACAGGTAAGTTTTACTCGCATGATTTTGCGGGCGTTGACGCCGATATCTACAGCATGGCTAAGGGTATGGGCAATGGTTTCCCGATAGGGGCCATTTCTATCGCGCCAAAAATTAAACCTGCTTACTTTATGCTTGGTACTACTTTTGGCGGTAACCATTTGGCTTGCGCGGCTGCTTTGGCCGTTTTGGAAGTGATTGAGCAGGATAAACTGATGCAGAACGCTGCCGAAGTTGGTGCATACCTGATCAGTGAGTTAAACAAGTTTCCGGAAGTTAAGGAAGTGCGTGGTCGTGGGTTGATGATCGGTATTGATCTTCCAGAGGAGTTATCTCATGTAAAAAAAGAATTGCTGTTTAAGCACAAGATATTTACCGGTGAGGCTAAACCGAACGTGATCCGTTTGTTGCCTGCTTTAAACTTATCTAAAGCGCACGCTGATAGATTTTTAGAAGCGTTTAATACGGTTTTGAAAGCGAGCACGGTGGTTAGCCACTAATACATATACTAACTGTCATTTCGACGGTAGGAGAAATCTTCTGAATGGTTCATGTCCGTCCGATGGGAATGATGCAGAAGATTTCTCCTCGTACCCTGCCTGCCGGCAGGCAGGCTCTTTCGAAATGACAAGATTAAATAATAATAATCTAACAATGAAATTATTCTCTTCTGTAAACGACGTTACTGATATTAACCAACTGGTTGCCGATGCTCTGGCTTTGAAACAAAACCCGTATGCTAATCAGAATTTGGGTAAGAACAAAACCCTGGGCCTGATATTTTTGAACCCAAGCTTGCGTACCCGCCTCAGCACTCAAAAAGCTGCCTTGAATTTGGGTATGAATGTAATGGTGATGAACATTGACAAAGAAGGCTGGGCGCTTGAAATGAATGATGGTGTGATAATGAATGGCACCACTGTTGAGCATATACGCGAAGCGGCGGGTGTAATGGGCGAGTACCTGGATATTTTAGGTGTACGCTCTTTCCCGGGGTTGAAAGATCGTGAACTTGATTACAGCGAAGAGATATTTAACAAGTTTGTTGAGTTTTGCGGCATACCGGTGGTAAGTCTGGAATCGGCTACGCGGCACCCGCTGCAAAGTTTGGCCGATTTGGTTACCATTACCGAATTGAAAACCCGCCCATGGCCTAAGGTTGTATTAACCTGGGCACCACATGTGAAGGCTTTGCCACAGGCTGTACCAAACTCTTTTGCCGAGTGGATGTGCAAGGCTGATGTTGATTTTGTGATAGCCCATCCGGAAGGATATAACTTGTGTGAGGATTTTACACAAGGCGCTACCATTACGCATAACCAAGCTGAGGCATTACAGGATGCGGATTTTATCTATGTAAAAAACTGGTCGGCATACGAGCCTTATGGCAAGGTGGTGAGCGGACATGAGGATTGGATGCTGACTCAAGCTAAGTTAGCGGAAACCAATGATGCCAAAGTAATGCATTGCTTACCTGTGAGACGGGACCTGGAGCTTTCGTCGGAAATATTGGACGGGCCGAATTCGATAGTATTACATGAAGCGGGAAACCGTGTGTGGGCCGCGCAGGCGGTGCTGAAGAGTATGCTGGAAGGGCTTTAGTTTGATGGAAGATGGATCAGGTAAGATGGAAGATGTGATCTTTCTTCTCGCCTTCTTTAAAACAATCGCATACGATATATGGTGAACTTGCATAGCCATCTTTCTCCGTAGCGATTGCTTCGTTCCTCACAGCAATGACATGTTTTTATAATTACCTAAACCGAATCTCATGTACATTCCTAAACATTTTGTGAATACCAATCAGGCTGAGATAATTGCTTTTATGCAGAAATACAGCTTTGGAACTATTATTACATCGTCAGATAATTTACCGATGGCTACACATATCCCTTTTGTGATAGAGGAGCGCGATGGTGAGGTTTATATTCTATCCCATTTCGCGAAAGCCAATCCACAGGCTAAGGAATTAGATAATAACATCCTGGTGATCTTTACCGAGCCACATGCTTACATCTCACCAAAACATTACGAAAAGGAACAAAGCGTGCCTACCTGGAATTATATTGCCGTGCATGCCTATGGTAGGGCTACTATTTTAAGTGAACAGACTGAACAATTAGCATTAATGGAAAAGAGCATCCTTTACTATGACGCGGCTTACCTTGAGCAGTGGAATGGTTTATCTGATGAGTTTAAATTTAGGATGCTGAACGGTATTGTGGCATTTGAGATCAAGGTAACATCGCTGGAAGCTAAAAATAAGTTGAGCCAGAACCGGAGTGAAACCGAGCGTCGTAATATTATTAAAGCTTTTGAAAGTAGTGGCGATGGGAATGAGGCGGTGATTGCGGAGTATATGAAGAAAGGGGTGATGTAGTACAGTTTTTTATTTTTTTTCAGATTCAATATTAAATTGTGTTCCACTTCGTTTCAAATTAGTACCACATATTTCATACAAAGTCGATATCAGTTTATTTGCCTTTTCTGGTGGAAACATAGATCTCAAATACTTACGCTTTCCGTTGTAATAAACGATAATTGTAATTAATGAACCATCACAACAGCTTGCATTATTAAACTTAATACTATCAAGCCCCATTTGTTCAATATTGTTTAAAAGTTTAGTAAACGTTGTATTATTTACCGTTCCAATAAAATATCCCATTTTAGAATGATCTTCATCATACAAATCGGTGTCTGTTTTAAAAACAGTTTCGGCATATAATTTAACTCTTTTATGATCATTAACCTCAAGATGATATACAGGGCAAGTACCAAAACAAATCGATGTATGAAATATTATTCTCTCAAACTTTATTTTTTGTTCCGACTTACATCCTGAAATTGAACACAACAATAAAAATATTGGCACGAACAACACTCTTTTCATATTTAATAAGATTCTTAAAAGTATCCAATTCCATAAAGTAAACAATTTTATTTTCACATTTCTTGTATTCCCAAAAAACATTATTACATTTGCACTGTAATAATAAATATTACAGTAATGAATAACAGTCGCTTTTCTATATCGGTACATATATTGACACTTTTGGCTTCGGCCAAAGGGGAGGTATTGACATCGGACTATTTGGCGGGCAGTATTAATATTAACCCGGTTTTAGTACGTAAAGAACTGATCAATCTGCGTAAGCATAACCTGATTAATAGCAGGGAAGGTAAAAACGGCGGGGCTTATTTAAGCAAAGCTGCAAAGGATATCCGATTGTCGGATGTGTATGAGGCGGTGAGGCAATCACCATTGCTTGGGCAGGCTAAAAATACGCCAAATCCTAAATGCCCTATCGGCCGCCAAATGGATAATCATTTGACTAACCTTTATGATGATGCTGAGCGTGCCATGGTTGAGCAATTGCGGGCCACTACCTTATCTCAATTTTTAAACCAGTTCGATTAATTTTTTTTACACATAACTGTAACAATATATATTACAATTCAATAAACATCACAAACTAAAATAACAAGAAAATGAAAGTAGCAATTATTGGCGCGAACGGAAATATAGGTTCGCGCATTGTAGAAGAGGCTTTAAACCGTGGCCATGTAGTGACCGGCATAGCCCGTAATCCTGAAAAGTTAGCCTTTACCCACCCTAACCTTACGTTTGTTAAAGGTGATGCCTTGAATACAGATGAATTGGCAGAGATCCTTAAAGGACAAGATGCTGTGATCAGCTCATTCGGTATTGACTGGAGCAACCCGGCAACCTTCCCTTTGTTTAGCCAGGTGGCGCAATCAATTATTGATGCTACTAAAAAGGCGGGCATCAAACGTTTAATCAACGTTGGCGGCGCTGGCAGCCTTGAAGTTGCACCTGGCGTACAGTTGGTTGATACACCAGAGTTTCCGGAACAATGGAAAGCCGCAGCTCTTAAACAACGCGACTCGCTAAACGTTTACCGTAACGAAACTGAGCTTGATTGGACATTCTTTAGCCCCGCAATAATTATTGAACCGGGCGCAAAAACTGGCAAGTTCCGCATCGGTAAGGATAATCCGGTATTTGATGCTGATGGTAATAGTCGGATCACTTATGATGATTACGCGGTGGCTTTAATTGATGAACTGGAAGAGCCGAAGTTTATTAAGCAACGGTTTACTATTGGATATTAATCAACCTTTAGGGGATACCTTTATAACTACAAAAGGCTGCTTCAAAATTTGAGGCAGCCTTTTGTATTGCTTAATGAGGTTACTTATTTATTAAAGTAAGTAAAGTCTTTATGTTGAATTTCCTTATCGGGAAGGGATTTGAAGTATTCGTAAGTGATCTTCAAACCTTCGGCGCGGCCAACTTTGGGCTCCCAGCCTAAGATGGCTCTG
>NZ_JBDSCA010000009.1:0-39320 GCF_039921305.1 Mucilaginibacter sp. | reverse complement strand
TAAAGGGTGCAGGGCAAGGCGTATCGGGTCCGGGGTCAAATCTTCCGCCCGAAAAGATGCAATGGTGGGAAGATCAGAAATTTGGAATGTTCATCCATTGGGGCTTATATGCGATCCCGGCTACAGGTGAGTGGACTATGTTCAACCAGAAGATACCGGCCGAAGAATACGCTAAACTAGCTGATCAGTTTGATCCGAAGCATTTCAGTGCTGCGGAATGGGCTAAAGTAGCGAAGGAAGCCGGGATGAAATACATGGTAATGGTTACCCGGCACCATGATGGTTTCGCACTTTGGAACAGCCCGTCAAGTTACCGGCATTTCGACAGCTGGGAAACTGCTGCTCACCGCGATTTCGTAAAAGAGTATACTGATGCCTGCCGTAAGGCGGGCTTACATGTAGGTATTTATTACTCTCCGCTGGATTGGCGCTTTCCCGGTTATTTTGCCCCCAAGGGACATCCCGACAATGCCGCGCTGCTCAAGAAACAAACTTATGGGCAGGTAGAAGAGCTCATGAAAAATTATGGCAAAATAGATATTTTGTGGTATGATGGCGGCTGGCTGGCGCATAAGGGTTCTGATGCTGACGCAGCCTGGTTTTGGGAACCGTTAAAACTTAACGCCATGGTACGCAGCTATAACCCGGATGTGGTCATAAACCCAAGATCGGGAATGGTTGGAGATTTCCAGACCGACGAAGGTGGCGCTGATGTTAAAGGCCCCATTATTCCCTTTCCGTGGGAAAAATGCCTGAACCTGAATGCAACAAGCTGGGGATATAGTAAAAATCAGCGATTAATGCCCCTGAAACGAATTATAGATATGCTTGTCAATACCGTTGACCGCGGAGGGAACATGTTATTAAATGTGGGACCAGACCCGGATGGTGTCATTCCTCCTGCTCATGTTGAGCGCCTGAAAGAAGTCGGGAAATGGTTGGCAGAAAATGGAGAAAGTGTATACCAGACACGTCCCGGACCATTTCAACCTGTTGATGGTTTTTATGGAGCTACGTACAGAGGCAATAATATATATATACACCTGCTGAAAATTCCGGCAGATGCTGACGCGATTATATTACCGCCAACCAAGCAGATTATTACAGCGTGTACGGTCCTCCATGGTAAAAAAGTTGAATTTCATCAGGATACAACGGGAATCACCCTAAATCTGGCTAATGTAGAATTAGATTCACTGGTCACAACCTTGGTGTTAAGATCAAGAGGCAGGTAGCGGCCCGAATATTTCGAATTAAGATAACCCGTACCTCGTCAATGTTGACAACACCAACAAAACGTATCAATAAACTGGACAAACAGGAAAAAGGATATGTCGATGTCGATTTTTTTAACTACACCTTCTCGGGGCCTAAAAAAGCAAAAGAATAGTGTGCATGGTGTGACTTCAAATATCTTAATTAATTTTATTGCGACGAGGACATTAATCGCTTTCCATAAGTTGCTATGACAGTAGCTGAGCCATAATCAAAGTTCAAAGGCTGGTGGCCCTTGAACTTTGATTAGTTTTACAGAATAAACCCGGCACTATTTTAGCCTAAATTTTTACCGAAACGGCTTCTCCTTTATAATTAACGACCTTGTCAACTTTTTTGTTTGATTTTTCTCCCGTATTTTTCATTCTGTTTACCAAAACGATATTAAACTTTCTGTTAGCGAGGGAACCTGTAAAGCCACCTTTCTTTTTAGAGATCGTCAGCGTCCTGGATTCATTATTCCAGTGGAACATGACCTCTGTATATTTTCCGCTCTCATAATTGTAATTGTCGTTCTCATCTTCATATAGCGTAAAATGGGCATCGGCACCCGGATAAATCCTGATCTGCAGATCATCCCATTTTTTCTCTGTTGTATACTGTACTTTAGGTCCCCACGGCACAATAGAACCAGCTTTTACGTATAGCGGGATCATATCTAAAGGTGTTGCCCGGTCAATTGTCTTGCCGCCTGGTATAGGCTCTCCTGTCCAGAAATCATACCAGGTGGCACCTAATGGCAAATATACGGGCCAGCTTTTAGCTCCTTTATCGGTAACAGGAGCCACCAGGAACGAGCGGCCAAACAGATACTCACTGTTGTTCTCAAAACCTTGCTTGTCTGTATTAAATTCTGAGCTTAAAGCCCTGATGAAGCATCCTGAATGGTGTGTTACATTCCAGGCAGTTGAATAAAGATAAGGTAATAAGGTGTAACGCAGGTTAATGAACTTTTCCTGTACATCAAAAGCCTGGTCGCCAGGTTTGCCGAACTGGTATATTTCCCGCGGTATATCAGTGCCGTGTGAACGCATCATCGGGGTAAAGGTCGCAAACTGCATCCAGCGGACATAAAGTTCCTGGAAATCGGGGTTCTTAACGCCGCCGCCCGTTACAAAACTACCGGCGAAGAACCCTCCGATGTCTCCATTCCAATAAGGGAGGCCGGTTAATGAGAAATTCACGGCGGCAGGTATTTGCTTTTTAAGTGTGAGCCAGTTTGAGCCCACATCGCCGCTCCAGGTATTTGAACCGTATCGTTGCTGCCCGGCGAACGCCGAACGGGTTAACAAAATCACACGCTTATCCTGCGACGTTTGACGTTGGTGTTCATACACTCCGCGGGTGTGTTGTAATGGGAAAGCATTCACTACGCTGCGATAACTGCCCAGATATGTAGGCTGATTGAAATCTTCATCTTTCACATTAATATGATCCGGTTCGGTGGAATCCAGCCACCATGCATCAACCCCAAAAGAGAAAATACCCTTATTCAAATAATTCCAATAAATATCCCTTGCCGATGGATTATATACTTCATATGGGCGTGTGTTTGCTTTGGGAGGCCAGGTATCAAAGTTAATGAGCATCTTTCTGGCACTAAACTCCTGATATTGTTTGGTTTTAGGTGCAAAGCCAGGCCATGATACGATGAAAAGATGCGCATTTAAAAGGTGTACACTATCTACCATTTCTTGAGGCTTAGGATAAGTTGAATGATCAAAACTCATGGCGTTCCAGTTATCGTCCTTACCCCAGTATTGCCAGTCTTGCACAATACCGTCAAGCGGTATTTTTAATTCGCGGTATTTTTTAACCACATCAACAAGCTCAAACTGGGTTTTATATCGCTCACGTGATTGGTTAAAACCATATACCCATAAAGGCATCATGGGGGCTTGTCCTGTCAGGTCGCGCATGCAGGCGACTACACCATCTGGATTTTTACCATGCATAAAATAGTAATCTTCACAATTACCTATTTCAGAATCAAAAGAGGTCTCCTGTAAATCATCGTTGAACGTTGTCGGTGAATAACTATCCCAAAACACCCCACGCCTTTCATTGACTGAAAGAATCGGATACAAACTTTCGTGTTAGCTTGTTGGAGATTCAGTTTTTGATTTCGCTGGTTCAGTTTTCCGTTTTGCTGCTGACCCAATCCGTATATCACTTCATCCTGATCCAAGGTAAATGCCTGTCGAACCGAATAGCTGTTTTCGTCGACTCCTTTCTTTGTTGAAAATTGAAATCCACTTTCTTTTTCGGCAAAAAGCGGACTGCCTTTGATCTCTGAAAATGTTACGCTACCGGTTTTTAAATTTAACGCGACAAGTAAATCTTTACTTTTTAAATAAATCGTATTGTTTTCTTCACTGACAGACAGGCCTGTTGTTTCAGGGCTTTTGATCGCCGATAAACTCTTCTTATTTAACGATATCCCGTCTGGTAACCTTATGATTCTTACGATCGTATTAGAATAAAACTGGACCTCGACATTTACTGATTCCATTTTAGCTTTTACGCCAAGCCTTGTTCGTTGAAAATCCTGCGCAAATAATTGGATAGAACAGAAAAAAAGGCGAAAGCGCCGATGAGCTTAGTTTTCATGTTTAGGATATAAGGATTTAAAAATAGCATTATAATTAAACAGAATCGCGATGAACATTCTGTTATTGCACCTCCATATATCTTACCGCTATAGTAGATTCCGCTGATTCATGCACCGGAGGATCATCTGCGGGAATGCCAAATTCGTAAGCCAGTGCATTTTATATCGTATCCCAAAAGCGACTCATACTTAACCAGACCTTTAATACAGGACATGCCGTTCTCATAATTCGTATTAAAAGAAAAAAGTACTGCCACTCGACGTGACAGTACTTAAAAGATATCACTGCCAGCCTGGGTTTTGTACCAGGGCCGGGTTTAAGGTTATTTGTGTTGTAGGTATTGGATACAGATAATTTTTTTCGGCAAATGACCGTGCCGTATTGTCCAGGATCAGCTGACCGTTACCATCGCGGGCATTTGTCGGCGCGGGGGCTAATGCATTGGGCCCATTCTGCGCTTGGGTGCCGGTATACTTAATACCAACAGGCCATGGACTAACAAACGCGGCAGCGTTTCCGTAAGCTGTACCACCAACATTGGTCACCAGGTCTGTAGCTGCACTATGCCAGCGTTTAATATCATCAAACCTAAAGCTTTCATAGTATAGTTCAATAAACCGCTCCCGCCTTATTTCGGTCCTGAGATCTAAACCATTACCAGTTACAAAAGCGTTAGTTAGAGGCGGCATAGTTTTGTTTGCACGCAGGCGTACCAAATTAATGGACTTGTTTAAATCAGCATCAGTGATGGCACCATTGCGTTCGTATACAGCTTCAGCGTAGTTTAACAGTACCTCTGCATACCTGATCACCGGGTAGTCTTCGGATTCTTTAGTATCGGGGCAATTACGTTCGGTCACCCATTTTTGGTTAGTATACCCGCCAATTTGAATAGTTTTTCCCAATGAATTAGCGTTATCGGCTGCATCGTTTAGCCAGGTAACCCGGTAGTTAACGTTACCATACCAGTAATACATATTGTTAACGCGGATATTATACCTTAACCTGTTGTCCCGGTTGATGAATTCAGAACCGTAAGTTTGAAATCCCTGAAATAAGGAGGACTTTTCAATAGGTAAACCATCCTGGCAAAGAAACGCGTTTACAAACTTATGCTGGGGGCCAATTTGCGTGCCCTGGCGGCTGATGTTGATATTAATTGCCTTGCTAATGTCATCATACCGGTATGATAACAGGTACTCATGATTGGCAGTTTTAGTAACCCCGGCCGGATTAGACTTAGGATTTTCCAGGATGAAAAGATATTTTTGAGCGGAATCTCCCAGGATAGTGCTGTTGCCACCTAAAGCATTGGAAGCCGCTGTGCCGAATAAGGCAAACTGGTTACTTGTAATGGCGGCGTTAGAGGCAGCAGCAGATTTATCTAACAGCATATTGATACGTGAATTATCTCCACTTCTGAATTTTAACCAAGTGCCTTCATAAAGTGCAACGCGGCCCAAAAAAGCCTGGGCAGCCGGACGGCTCACGCGTCCAAAATCGGAAGACGAAGCTAAAATAGAAGCAGGAAGATTGGGGATAGCTGCCTCCAGATCGGTAATGACCTGGTCAGCAATCGCATCGCGGGTAGCACGCGGGCCATATAATTCTGGAGATTCCAGATTTAAGGTTGTTGTAACCAATGGTACGCCACCAAATAGTTGAAGCAGGTCAAAATAACAATACGCCCTGAAAAATTTAGCTTCTGCCACAAATTGTGCAATGCCTGCCTGATCGCTATACCCAGTAGCTTTTTCGATAAGGTAATTGCAGTTCCGGATACGCGAATAATTGTTTGTCCAGTTACCATCGCTTGCAACTATGGCATTGGTGCCGGACCCAAAGCTGCCGCCACCGCCAAAAACATCGGCCCGGCCATCATAATGAGCATTATCTGCAAAGGAGTTATTAAAATTGCGCAGGTAACCATAATATTGATTGGCGAAAGTTTTGAAATCATTTGCCGATTTAAAATAGGCAGCCTCAGATAACTGATCCTGCGGTTTAAGGTCAAGCGCCTTATTACAACCCAATAGTCCTGCAATTGCTAGCGTTAACAGGATGTAAAACGATTTGTGATATATCTTTTTCATTGTTAGTCAGATTAAAAAGTAATGTTCGCACCTATAGTAACATACCGGTAAAAAGGATAACGTTCATTTCCAGACGCGGTCCTTGTTGTTTCCGGGTCCCATTGATCACGTACCCCGGTCACTTCCCACAGGTCACTTCCTTCAATATATAACCGTAAACGGCTGATCGCCTTAGTCCGTTGCATTAAACTTTTGGGCAATGTATAGCCGATAACCAAGTTCTTTAAACGAACATAAGCGCCGTTCTCTACAGACCACGTAGATGCCTGGTAATTATATCCGTTGATGCCATTGGTATGTAGGTTCGGGTAATAGGCCGATGTATTCTCTGGTGTCCAGGTGTTATTTACCCATTGTGTGGTTTGGGCCGAGCCCAGTGCTGTGAAAGGAGTACGCGAGTTGTTTACACTGCCAGCTCTGAAAATTGTCCTTTTGCCAACGCCCTGAAAAATGGTGGTAAAATCAAACCCTTTGTATTGTAAACCTAAGGTTAAACCAAAGGTGTAACGCGGAACATCGGTGCCCAGGTAAACCAAATCACCCATATCGGCAGTTGAAGTACCCGTGCTCAGTTTGCCGTCACTGTTTACATCGACAAAATAATTATCACCGGGGCGCAGTCCCGAATTTTGGCCGGGCAAATTGGTAAGCGGCGATGCAACAGGAATGCCAATGTTGTTAATTACCCCTCCAGGGTTATAGTATTTAGTATTATAAGCATCAACTTCAGCCTGATTTTGGAAACGGCCGCCATATTTAAGGCCAAAATATGACCCCAATGGATAGCCTTCTACCGTACCATTATAACCTGCGCCCAGCGCTGGCACACCGTTAAAATACACCAGTTCATTTTGACTATCGGTAATATTACCCGATATGGTGTATCCAAGTTTGCCAATATGATCACGCCAGGTTAACTGCCCTTCCCATCCCCAAGTCTTCAAATCCCCATTGTTAGATTGTGGGGCGCCAATACCTAATACACCGGGATAGGTGATGCTCACCAGCATATTGCGGTTCTGATTACGGAATACCTCGAACGTGCCGTTAAGCTTTCCGTTTAAAATACCAAAATCAAGCCCGATATTTCGTTTAATTACTGTTTCCCATGTACGGTTTAAAGAAACCAGGTTGCCAGTAGTACTGGTTGATGTAGCAATGGTTGAACCTAATAACGTGCCACTGCTACCTACGTTTAACGATTGCAGGTAATCATATAAACCTATACCTCCCTGGCTACCCGAAGTAGCATACGATGCTCTTAGCTTTAATTCGGTAAAAATATTAGTCTTTTTAACAAAACTTTCCTCGCTTAAACGCCAGCCGCCCATTAAACTATAAAAAGGTTTCCAACGGGTTGATGCGATGAATTTAGAAGAGCCATCATAACGACCTGTCGCTTCAAAAAGATATTTGCCTTTAAAGGCGTAAGTTGCCCTTGCAAAATATGAGCCGAGCGCGTAATGGTTACGTGCTTCGTCGTTGGTTACAAAACCGCCAACCGTGCTGGTTAAACCAAGATTTAGCGAAGGGATATCATCACTACCTAAATTATAGGTACGGGTGTTAAACATATTGTATTCATCGCGCTCGTACGAACTGCCGACCATAAAGGAAACATCGTGCAGTTTATCAAACGTATTGCTGTAAGTAATACGGCCGATCAGGTTATAATAAGGATCGTTAATGGTTTGGCGAAAATAGTTTTGACTACCGCCGGTACTACTGCCAGATGGTGCAGTTGTACCTGTAAGATACTTATCATCATAAGAGTACAGCCGCACCGTTTTGGTTTGTATGCTGGCATCCTGCCACCATACATTATATCCGGCAGTACCCGCAAATGTAAGGTGCTTTAAAAAATTATAAGTAAGCGTTGTATTTAACAGGGCGCGTGTATTGTTTTCCAGATTATCGCCACCGTCTCTTAACAAACCTGCCGGACTGGCCACACCACCCCATTGATAAGGTTGACCCGACTGGGTGTACATGGGTAAGCCTACTTGAAAACCACCACTCAGTCCGCTGTAACTGCCCGTGGTATATAAAGTAGGCTGTTGGATATTGTTTTTCTCCAGCGATACATTGGTTTCCAACTGCACTTTATCGCTAAACTTATAAGTATTATTGAAGCGAAGGTTATAGCGCTGACTACCATTGTTGCCTATCCTAAGCTGGCTGCCGTCATTCAGGTAACCTAATGATACCCGGTAGAGGTTCTTATCGGTACCGCCAGAGACGCTTAGATTATGCTGCGACGAAGTAGCGCGGCCCCATAAAAATTGCTGTGTGGAAACATCCAGGAAGCCTAATTCCTTTACATCGAGGAACGCAGGCACCGGCAATCCATTATAGAAGGCACCTGCTGTTATTGCACCGGTGGTATTGCCGGGAATTTGCGAAGCTAAAACAACGGTACCTTTATTAGCTTTTGCAAAAATGGCCATTTGATACCACAAGTCGGTTGCAGGCACAACGCCATAGTTATCGTTTATTTTAGCTTGTGCTAATCCATCTGACCATTGATCGATATTGGTCACTTTATTCTGCAAACCCAGCAGTTTTTCGGAAACAGAAGGATTATACTGCACCAGCATTTTACCGATTTTGCCCTTTTTGGTTGTGATCAATACGACGCCATAAGCAGCTCGGGCCCCATATATAGAAGCCGAACCATCTTTCAGTATCGAAATGTTATCAATATCATCCGGGTTAATAGAATTTAGTTCGTTGTTATTGTTTAATGCGACACCATCAAGGATCACTAGTGGGTCCTGCCCGTTAACTGAAGTAGCTCCGCGGATCTGAAAGTTCCAGTTTTCACGGCCCGGCTGGGCTGAACTCCTGGTAACTACCATACCAGGTACCTGGCCCTGTAAGCTGGCAAGGGGGTTGTTGGTAGGCCCCCGGTCTTCAAACACTTTGGAACTGACAGTGGAAATAGCACCTACCACAGAAGGTTTTTTCTGCGTGCCGTAGGCTACTACTACCACTTCATTCAAACCTGTATTGTCAGCTTTTAACTGTACGGTCATCGGTTTTAAAAAATCAGCTTTGGCGCTGGTTGTTACGTAGCCGATACTTTTAAATGTTAATGAACTGCCGTCGGACACATTTATTTTAAAAACACCATTGATATCCGAAGCCACGCCAGTGGATGTTCCCGTAACAATAACGGTAGCACCAATGACAGGGTCACCTGATTCAGCGTCGACGATTTTCCCGGTAACAGCTTTATTTTGAGCAAATGCTAAATGGCAAGAGAATACCATAAGCAGAACTGCGCAAAGTCGGCCGATCCGGAACTTTTTACTGTGAAAAAAGATCATAATTATTAAATTAAGGTTTACTAAATTGGTTTACTGTTGACTATCATTTTATTTGCTGTTTTAAAATCTCTTCGTGATAGATACTTACCTTGGCCAGATCATGACGGCGTTAAAGGCGCGGAAATTATAGAACTGAGAACTGGCTGGTGTTGGTCACTTCCAATCATGGCGGCCCGGCAGCGAGTGCACCGGCGCAAAATGGCGGTGGTGTTTTTAACTAGCATCTGTTCATTTCTCCCCTCACACAACGCAACAGATCATCCATGCAGAAAATTGAGATAAAAGGTGGGACAGGCGCAGGCTGGAAAAGTCAAATTTCTTCATAGTCAGAATTTGATTAATAAATAATCGGTTGCGACGCGTAGCCAGCAGCAAAATAGCTAACCGGGTACGGACTTCAGTTTAAAATTGTTGGCCAAATATAAAATGGATGATTGCAAAAAAGGGGGGACTAACGCCCCGAATAACGGGGGCAAAAGGACTAGGACAGACCGTTTTGAAGCTTTACATGGAAAAACGAATATCTTGGATGAAATTAAACAAGGATTCTTCGAAACAACTCCCCCAATTAATAAAGGCCTGCAGACCGTAGTGGCTGTTATAAAGCGCCAGCAGCAACATCACCGTCTGTAATTCGCGCTCATCATCGGGAGATCGTTGATTTGCCCGCACAGTCAAACGATCTCCTGTACCACATAAATTCTTTAATCAACAATAAATCACTTTCGTTTATTAACTTTTATTTTAAACAACCGGCTTCCTATGTTTCCTCTCATATCGCTTCCATTCAGAGTAACGGTATAAGTACCCGGAATATCAGCGGCATAAAACGACAAAGCCCCCATTCCGTTTGCTCGGGTGATCATATTAGGCTCCCAATGAATAGTAGAACGAAGATCTGACAAAGCTGAATAGCTATTTTTAACCGTATAACGTGGCCTGTAAAATTGGATAGGTCTTATTACAGGTATTGGTCTGTAACTTGCTATTCCGGGGCGATGAATAATGGACCAGCCCACGCCCGAGTATGTAGTAATTTCTATAACTCCAGGCAGTTCAGTCTCTCTTCTTCCTGTACCTCCATGAAACCCAGCACCAAAATTATTACGTTGGTCATAGGTAAAAGAATATTGCATACTATGCATTACTTCAATACCTTTTAATGATGCTAAGGGATAATTCTCAAACATGTCTTTTAAATATTCATAATCGCCGCCAACACTCTTTCCATCAATAGAAAATGTAATCGGTAAATCATTGACCATAAAGACCGGAGTGTTTGTTGTATCTGTTGGTACAAAACCAAAAGTCAATCCTTTTACCCTTGTTACCAAATACTGGTACACGTTCATTCCGACTGCCGCTTTTATTTCCGCTTCATCAAATACCTGGTCGGCATTACCCGAACCGTTAAGGTTATGAGAGCCTTTAATGGTTTTCTTATCCCTAATTTGAACCTCTTTAAGCACTTTTGATTTACCTGTTGTTCCGTCTTTTATCTTTGTTATCGCTATAAAGTTTTTAGTATAATTGAGTAAGGTTGTATCTGTATTAACATACCAGGGCGACAGTTTTGATAGCGTAGGCTTAAATACAGGTGGTTTAAATTTGTCGACCGCTATACCTACATTAAAGTTCCTCTTTACTTGTAAAAAAAACGAAGCGGTATCTAACAAAGCGAAGTTTTTAAATAAAAAATTGCCCTCATTATCAGTCGTTGCTTCCATCATCAAAAACGGCTTATGCGATAAAAGTGTCACTTTTGTATCCGCCAATGGCTTGTTAAACGCATTTGTAACCTTACCGGTAACTTTCAACTCGCTTTCGGCGGCAAACAATGGCGCTTTTTCTGGCGCAAAAGTATCTTTCCAATCATAGCCTACCCAACCCTGGGTAAGCAACAGATCATCAAGCGCCTGCCATGTTTCATCATTTTGGGGGTCAATGTAAAACCCTGGCTCTTCAACCGTACCTTTTAGGTCAGACGTTAGCAGCAAATGGGTCTCTATGCTGTTATTGTGTAAAGTATCTGCCTTTACCAGTCCATCGGCAGTTACCGAAACTGAAAAACTTCCAGCAATAGGTTTACCGTCTTTATCTTTCACACTAACCTGCAAGGATATGCTATCGCGGGTATTAAAAGTAGTTTTATTGGCAACTATGTTTATAGCTAAATTATCATGATGATCAATATAAACTATTCGTTCGTTAAGTGGTTGCCACGATGCATCCATTAAAGTAATACGTGCAATACCTGATGGGAACAGACTTTTAGCGATCACAGAATTAATTTCCCCATCGTTAAATTGAACCGCTGCGGCATAACAAATAACCCCACGCGACTGACCAATAATATAATATTTGGAGTTTGATTCGCTTATTCCGGATGTTACCTGTATATTGATTCCGATCGAATCGTTTTTAAACAAGTTGGTTATTTTTAAAACCGTTCCGGCTGCTTTAACATCTGGCAAGTGATATACTTTCTCGTCACCATCCGGCGAATAAAGTTTCGCGGTATACGATTCGCCCTTTACGGGAAGTAAGGTAAAAGCCCCCATACCCTTGTGTAAAGATTTAAATGTGGCAACTTGCTGTTGTTTACTATCATATATTTTTCCCATTACATCAACCCCGATGCCATCGCTTCCTATAGCTTTAAACGCTACGGTAACCAGTATGCCACTAACCATGTTCCCGCCCTCGGGCATAAACTGCAGGTCAATATCTTTTGGTTGGCTTATTTTTAATGGAATAGTGAGTTGCCTGCTATCTTCACCTTTGCGCAGATCCTTAGCTAATAAGGTAATTCCATACTTATTAGTGTTTTGCGGCAAAGCAAAACCGATGTTTAAAAGCCCGTCGAGCGAGGTTTCTAACTTCTCCTTATATATGGATTTTCGTCCTTTTAGCACCTGTAACTCCATCTCGCGCAGCGGTATCGGGCGTTGGTCCTCTCCCCAAAACTTCAATGCTACCTTTGCGTTATTACTGCCATCGAGCTTAATTTGAGATTTAACGAGCCAGCTCTGATCATTAGCGTTGCTTACATAAAAATGTTTCTCAAAAACGTAATCCGCACCAAAATTTCGCATCCAGTTTGTATATGCCCGCAGTATATACCCACCTTCAGGAAAACTCTTTTCGGTTAACGCTATATCTCCCCAGCTCAGTCCGGCAGCCATGGGGAGCGAGATGCGTTTAAGTACCGCATGGCTATCCTCGCTCTCAACCTCAACATATAACAAACTGCTTTTTTTTGAAGAAGAAAGAAAAGACGCGTCGAAAAGATAAGCCTTAAACCAAATGGTATCGCCAACGGCATAGTATGGTTTATCAAGTTGCAAATAAACTTTCTCAATGGGCATTCTGGCCTGATACTCATCCATTGATGCTACCAGCCTGTTTATGCCACCGGAAATAGGTTTGTTTTGCGCGCAAACACTGAAACTGATCAAGAATAAAGCCCAATAAATGATGGATTTAAACCTGTTGACCGTTTGGCGGAAAACCTTTTTAATTAACATGAGGTAGATGCTAGGTAAGATGATTAAATTATTTTGATAAGCGATCATGTAGCGGCGTTGCAACATTGTTAAAACTTGTACAACCTGCATATTAAACATCAAACACCTGGCGATAAACTTATACCACCAAGTGTTTAATTATAAATTAAGAAAGGGATCAAAAAATTAATTAGTTATTTAACCAAACCCGTCCATTAAGTCCCCAACTATCTGGCGGTGCAATGGTAAGCCAGCTTAATATTTGCCTTGGCATATCAACGTTACGCGGAACAAGGGACGAAAGGAATGTTGTTGATGGAGGACAAATTATATCATTTGCGGCAACCCATTGTAAGGGGGCAGCGGTACCAACAACTTGAATATTAAAATCATTATGTGCTATACTTTGATCATGTATAACAGTTCCGCTGCCATCATTTCCGGGCCAGTAACCAATTAGATAAGGGTAAAAAGGGTGGGTGTTGTCAATTGTTGTATTGCAAGAGTACTGGCTGATAACCCCATCTGGTAAATTGGCCTTCCATATTCTGATATCGCTTATAAACCCATCAAATGTATTGGTTAAATCTGTTGGGACAACGCCCAGTTCTAACGGTGCCGTAGGATCATCAATACCTACAAAATTATCAATATTGGTATCACCGGTAGGCCTTGCATTATTATTCACACCATCAAGCAAAGACCTCATATATCTATGGTTGGCGCCATTAACAAACATGGTGTAAACAACAAATGCTAAGCTATGCCAGTTACCATCTGTAACACTCGCCGGCGCATAACAACTAATAAAATTAGTTGTTGGGTTGCCTATAATAAGCCGGTAGCTATTTCCCTCGCGGTTAATAGCCCACCCGTTTGTGCTTTTTTGGGTTTTACTAAGTCTTTTACCCATAACAATCGGCCAGTTATAAGTGTAAGGCGCCGTGCCTCCTTTGCTATTCATCTTAACCTTAAACTCTATTGTAAATGAAGTTGTATCGCCAAAATTATAAGTGGTTCGGTTAACATCTGTAACCGCTTTTACATAGCTTGTTGGGTAAACACCATTGGCAGCGGTTGTAGGGTTAGCATAAAACCGGCAAAAGCTACCTGTATACTTATTCCCGGTATAAGGCTTATCAATTAGCTTGGTTGTATAGCTATCGTTATAAATAATAGTAAAGGTACTTGCTATAGGATAACTCAAAATAGTATTGTCATTTTGCGCGGCGGGTATTGTTGCCGGGCCGCCATGATTGGATGTAACTATTACCAACCAATTTTCTTTTGCATAATTTTTTCGGGCTTTAAGTGCGGTTAGCATTTGGCCCAAATACTGATCAAATTGAAGAACCGCTGCTTTGTATTGCGGAAAAGAGTTATCGTACCCGTAAGTTGCACCCGCTGTATTAACACTGTTAAACTCTCCAACTACTAAGGTTGACGCATCGTTACCTAACTCTGTAACCACAGCCGACCTTACGGCCGAATCAGCAGCGAATGTTTGGCTAACATCGGCCCCGGCAGTAAGGTTAGTTTTAAACGCGGCTGATGCGGAAAATGCGGCGAGGCGGCTATTTGGGCTTATGGTTTTTATCCGGCTAAATATGGAAGGATACTGTGTAAGGTTATTCCCCGCGAAAGTATTATCGATCACTTTATGCTTGGCCTTTGTAACTCCCGTTAACATATCTGCCCATCCATTACCATCGTTGCCAAGGCTATCACTAACTGAATACCACGAATAAATAGATTTGCCTATAAGCGAGTTAATGTTGGGTGCATTAGCATCACGTACAGACCAGCCCCTTGCGCCGTCAACTATAATATATAACACTTTAGGGGCCTTATATGTGTTTGTAGAGTCGCTGTACGCGGTTGTAGGTAATAGCTTGTCGAACTTTTTATTACATGACACAATGGCCACACATATGGCCAGGAGTAAGAACGCTCCAATTTTTCCGTATATTTTCATTTTTTTATTATTTAAAAAAGGTTTTTAATTTAAACTATGGTTCAAATACAACGCGTGTAATATTATTAACCGGTAACCCATCTATCTGACTAAAGTTACCCATGAGCATTACTGTTACCTTTCCTGATGTGTTTGTTGTTTCCAATACATCATTTATATAACCAACAAAATCACCCAATGTATTGTAACCCGCTGCCAGGTTACCCGTTTGGTCTAATACCATAAACCCGCGGCGCCTTACATTATCATAGTTAACAAAGCCCCCGCTTACTATAACCAATCCGTTAGATAATTGCTTTGCAAAAGTAGGGCCCCCTTCGCCACTAAAACCTTTCGACGTAAATGTATTATCTAATGAGCCATCAGCATTCAGCATAGCTATGCCATTTGCCGGCTGTCCGTTAAATGTTGTAAATGCCCCGGTTATAAAGTATTTGTTAAATATTGTGTTATACGATATAGAATATATCGCTTTATCGGTGCCGGAGCCTGCATTAAAATTCGGGTCAATGCTCCCATCCGTTTTTAAACGAACAATATGTGTGGCGGGAATACTATCAAATTTTGTAAAGTTTCCTACTAAAACTAACTTTCCATCAGTCTGCATAAAGCCATCCCGAACCGATCCGTTACCTCCCGGAAAACCGCTATGTGTTGTTGTGCTGTAACGGAATGTTGAATCTAATGCACCGTTATAATCTAAACGAACCACTTGGGGAACAGTACGATAAGCGTAAGTTATTCTGGGTCTTAATGGGTTCATAAGCGAATCATAGACATTATAATAATAATCTTTGAAACCTCCGATAGCTGTTATTTTACCCTGATAATTAAATAGTTTAGAAATAGATCCGAAAATCTGCCCCCTAAATGTAGGCACTGCTTTCTTTGTCGTGGTATTGTACTGAGGAACCAAAATAGAATCGGGAGTACCATCTAAACCAAGCCTGGTAATATTTTGCATATTAATAAGGGTAGATTTTCCTTTGTTAAAGAAAAATTTATCGAAATTGCCAGCAACAAATAGATTAGTTCCATTAGACACTATGGTGTTTAAAGCACCGGAAGATCCATTTGATTTGAAACTAAAATCGTAAGCGCCATCCTTAGATGCAAGTACCAAATAATTAATTGGATTAATTACGTTCTTAAAATCAAAATTTGTAAAAGCACCCACTATCATTAAGCGACCATCAATTAACTGTAGTGCGGTATTAACCGTATTGTTGGCGCCATTTAAAGTTATAAATGCTGGATCGACACTAATTTTGCCTAATACTTTAAACCTCGGCCCGAAAAAAACCTGATCGTCAATGGCCATTGTTGCTATACCTGTACTTGCGGTTGCGGGTACAGTAACTGTAATGGCGGCATCTGTAATGCTTACAATTTGTGCCATCTGGCCATTAAACATAAACTTAAGTTTATCTTTATAAGGTAAAAGGCCGGTAGCGGCAAAAGTTGCATTTGTGCCAATTGCACCCGAGGTTGGTACCGGTGGCACGGTAAGACTAAGCTGAACACCCAATGCGGCCTTACCACCGCTATACGGGTTATCAAATGTCTGAGTTTTTGTACAAGCACTTGCTGAAGCAATGACAAGGGCTATTAAAATTATTTTTAAATATCTTAATTTCATCATCTTTTTATTTTTGGGTTTTCACCTTCCGTATCTTTCTAAACAGCTACAAAACTTTATCTTGTGGCATAAACATCATTCACAAAATCCAAATTAAATCCAAAAGTGGTATAATCATTCAGCGTGTGAACAACCCCGTTAGTTGGTTTAATATCTGACGAGGATATATAATTAGTATACCAGTATAGCGGTTTATTAAGATCGGGGATATAAGATATCACCAAATGCCTGTATCCGGCATATTTAATACCATTAACATCGTCATAAACAACCCCTATATTTAGGATGTCGTTACCATATGAATAATAATCCTGCCCGGGATAAAGCGCTTGGATATTAAGATCTAACTGAGGATAATCATTAAGTTTATTAGCGCCATGAAACATATACCGCTTTAGGTATTTGCGCCATATAGAAGGGCTAACTTCAGCAAGCGTTTTGATGGTATCCTTACCATTGGCATATAACTGTTGGTTTGTAAAAAGTATGATCCTTGCGATAGAATGATCGGTTGGCGCAAAGAATGTCATATCGTCCTGTTGAAAATTTTGCTCCAACCCGGCCATTTTTATTACTGTGGCTATAGTATCAAAATAAAATGGTTTTGCTTGCAGATACTGAAGCATATTACCCTTGAAATTAGGGTCGGATAAACCTCCATCAACATAATAATTGTTCTTTTTACATGCCACAAACATGAGAACCAGCGCCGAAAGAAAACAGAACACGGCCCTTTTGGTATATTTTAAATAAGCTTTCATCTTTTAATTATTATTGCCAGTATGTATTTAAACTCATGTATGGATTATTATAAAGTGCCGAAACATCAATTGGCCATGTCCATCCCCCCTTGTCAAACTGATCCTGGGTCAAATAATTTGGTGTCCATTGCGAATTAAGTATTCTGCGGGTACGTATCAGGTCAAAATACAAGTAGCCCTCACCCATCAGTTCTTTACAGCGCTCATTAAAAATGGCATCCTGCAAGTCTTGGCCTCCCGGCCCGGCATAAGCAGGAGCGCCGGCACGTGACCTGATCATATTAAGCATTTTTGCCGCCTCAGCGTCGTTTCCTAAACCGGCCAGCGCTTCGGCCCTTAACAAAATAGCTTCGGCATACCTGAACATAATAAAGCCCCATTCTGGTACGCCGGTAGCCGGAATAATACTGCCTTTAAACTTAAGGAGTTGAAAACTTCCATTCTGACTAAGCCAGGTATTGTCAAACCAAAGATCAAAACGTTTATCAGCGATACCTGTAGGATATAGCCGCTGCAAATAAGTGGCCAAAAAATATGCATTGCTCGAAGTATTGTTACTATTAGGGGATCTTAACATCATTTCGCCAAAAAAGGCCCTGACATTAGGTGCTCCCTCATAATTAACATTTTGTGCAAACTCAAAAATACCTTCGGTACTTTTTCCGCGCATAACCTGGTCAAAGTTTTCTAATGGTAATAACTGATATGTGTTACTTGCAATAATCTCAGCTCCCAGATCGGCAGTATTTTGGTAATACGTTGCCTGGTTGGCTTGATCAAAACCGGCATTCCACATATTCATGTTCATGAGCAAATCATCAGCCGCGCCCCTGGTTGCCCTAATGGCTAATAAAGCCGGATCAGGATAGGCTACAGGCAGATCATTTTTAACTGGCGCCAGTTCAGCAATGCATTTGTTTAATACAGTAACAAAATTCATTCGTGGCAGCGGGTCCTGTTGATATGGTTGCGTATAATAAGTTACATCTCCATATATGCGCACCATATAGAAATAGGTAAAACACCTTAAAAATATAGCTTCGGCCATGTAACGTTTTCTATCAGCCGCGGTTACGCCCGGCACACCTTTATTAACCCTGTCATACATAATATTCGCGTCTTGTATAACACTATAAAACTCATACCATTTGGTTATGTTAGATAAGCCTATTCCACTCCATGCTTGTGTCGGATCAAGCACTCCGCCATTGCTGGCCCTTAAATTATTAGCCGCAAATGCATTGTAAACAAGGCGTAAATTCTTCTCACCGGCTGAATTGTTATTAGCGACCGTAGCAGGCAAAACATACCCCGCCCGTAACTCACCAATTGCAGGCATAAACTCTGTAGATGTTAGTTTATTCCTAAATTGCGCATATATGTCTGTTGCAAACGCATCAACATCAGACTGCGACTGCCAAAAAGTAATTCCGCTAAGTTTATCTATTGGTGTAACTTCCAAAAACTTCTTACACCCATATTGCCCTGTACAAACAACGACAATCAATAAACAAATTAAATATTTTTTCATACTCTGATTTTCTAAAATTCAAGATTTAAACCTACATTATAAGTGCGGGAAACAGGATAACCGCCAGAAACATCCCAACCTGCTCGTGTTACGTTTTCGGGATTAGGCCCTGCATATGGTGAAAAAGTTATCACATTATTAGCCGAAGCGTATATCCTCAAATTAGCCAATCCGAGTTTATTGATAAACTGTTTATTAAAATTATAACTAAGCGTAATGTTATTTATTTTGAAATAACTGCCGCTTGCCATAAATAAGCTTTGCTCCGACCTGTATGGATTAATAGCTCCTGTACGGGTATAATCAAACGGGTTTGGATAAGCTGCCTGATCACCAGGCTGTTTCCAATAATTAAGATCCGTTATTGGTAAATACACACTGGTACCAAAAGGGTTATTTACTAACCTTAAACGAGAGGCAAGCGCATCATTTATAATATCGCGCCTCAATGTAAATGAACCATTCATGTTTAAGCCGAAACCTTTATAATTCACATTGGTATTTAATCCTCCGGTAACTAATGCCTGTGAGTTACCCATTGCTTGTCTGTCATTATCATCTATAACATAATCGCCATTTTTGTCATTCCATATCGGATCGCCGGCTTTAAAAAAGGCGGTTGTACTTGCATTTGTGCGCATTTTAAGGCCAGTAACCGGATCAACCGGAACCTGAGCATCGGTAGCATATACTCCCTGGTAATTAAAAATATTATACGAATATGTATTTCTTCCGGCTCTTAAAACTGTTGTTCCAATAATGATCTGATTTTTGTTTCCTGGTAGTTTTGTTAAGAAATCCTTATTTATGGACCCCTGAGCTGTTATATTCCATTGAACTTTGCTTGTTTTTGAAAGCGGCCTCAATGTTAACACAAGCTCATACCCATAATTAACCTGGCTGGCATCGGTACTTAATAAGTTGGCAAAACCATCAGTTGTTGTAACAGGGGTTACCCATGGTATATTGGTAACTTGTTTAAAATAGGTATTGAAAATAAATGAAAACTTATTGTTAAACATTGTCATATCAACTCCTAAATTATAAGTAGTATTTGTAGTTGGCTTTAGCACGCTATTAGGTAAAGTTGTATGGTTGATCCCAATGCGATTATAGCCTTCATAAACACCCGTGGGGCCATATTGCCCATATATAGAATAAATATCTGCGGTAGGCCTGATAACCTGCCCATAGGTTAAACGAATATCACCCGCGTTAAGCCAGCCGCTTTCATTCGCAAAAAACTTCTCTTTATCAAAATTCCATCTAAAACCTATACCAGGTTCTTTTTGAAAAGGGCTATCAAATCCGGCAAGAGACGACCCATCAAGTCGGTAATTAAGATCGAGGATATATTTTCTCTTATAATTATAACTAAATAAACCTGCGAATGATAAGGTATGTTCATTGTGGAAACTTTTCAGCACACCGCCACCTCTTGAAGCCCATGTACCGTAACCCAGCGGGCCCAGCAATTGATCGTTTGCAAGCCCAACCTGATCAATATAGCCAGCCTGAAAATCTTTAGCCGAGATCTCATTAAAACCTTGCAGAAAAAAACTGTGGCCCCTAAGATCTTTATTATAAGTAAAACCGGCACGATTATACAAGTTAGCATTACGATCGTTGTACGAGTAAACTTGCGATCTGTTATTATTTGCAGCGGCAGGATATTCTGTATCCTCTGCACTGGTTGAGTAAGAATAACTTCCGGTATTTGTTAAACTGAAACCTTTAAATAATTGATAACCCAATAAAGCGCTGGCGCTAAAAGTTTTTGTGTCATTATTGTCCTTTACAGTTAAATCGTTAGCCACGGAACTTGTTTCCTGAAATAAGGAAGGCCCGGGCAATAAAGATGATGCTGTTGCATTTGCAGCTACCCCGGTTTGTAAAAGGCCCTGTCCGTTTCCATTATTTCGTTTACCCAGGCCCACGTTAAAAATAATTTGCGCATGAAATTTATCATCAGGCCTATAATCCATGAGCATTTTCATGGTATATCTTTTAAAGCCGGTGTTTCGGATAATACCGTTTTGAGAAAAATAATTAAGGTTGGTAGAGTAATTAAACCTGGTGTCGCCGCCATCGATACCTATGTTATGCGATGTATTGTATGTAGATACATAATAAATACCTTGCCAATCAGTCGAATTTCTATAATAGGCATTCAAACTATCAGATAATATCGGGGTACTTGATACTTTCAGCAGATCGCTATAAGAACCGTTGGCTAAAATCTCTCGTATTTTGGCATCTCTTTCGGCTTTACCACCTAATGTTGTACGCAAATTTGGTGGAGCCGTAACAAAATAATTACCGGTATAACGCACCTTTGGTTTTTTTGAATTCCCTCTGCGGGTTTGAATAACAAATACACCATAAGCTCCTTTTGAACCGTAAGATGCTGTTGCCTGCGCATCTGTTAAAACTTCAATACTGGCAATATCTTCTACCGGGATTAACTGAAGCGGACTTACACCGCCGGGAGAATCAAAACCAAAATCAGCAGCGTTATCCGCGTCAATTGGAATACCATCAATTACAAACAGAGGAGAGGTAGGTTGTAAAAACGAGTCGCCTCCTGACCCTGATATACCTATACCTGTTAATCCCCGAACCAATATGCTACCACCATAGCCTGGCGCGCCGGTATTTACCTGTATATTAACCCCCGGAACCTTACCCTGTATAAGTTCTATCGCGTTTGACACAGGTACATCCTGAATCTCTGAACCCGATATGGTATACGATTGACCGGTGGTCACTTCTTTTGATCGCGAAACATATCCCCGTAAAACTACTTCGTTTAATGAGGTGCTACTTGATGCCATCTCCACGTTCAGTTGGGTTTGCCCGGCATTTAATTTTACTTTTTTATCTTTATAACCAACGGAGTGAAATATAAGCGAAGACTCAGCCGGAACTGTAACCGAAAACTCACCATTATAGCTAGTTGCACTTAAACCTTTGGGCGGCGTACCATCTAATGAAATACTTACCCCTATTAAACTTTCTTTGGTTTCTTTATCCGTAACAACACCTTTTACAGATATTCTTTTTACTTGTGCCGCCAAATACTGAGGCATAACCAAGCAAGTTGATAGCATTAATATTAGTAATAATTTTTTCTTCATTTTCTTTCGTTCTTAAACTTCTAAAACATTAAAACTCGTCCTGAAATCTTGGAGTCTCTGTACGAAATTGAAAATCAATTTCCCAATCTCCCTGTCTGTATATGTTGAAGTTTAACCCCATATTACCAGTTTCTCTGATACCATTAAAACCTAAACGGGTATAACTAAACAGCGCCGTTGCCTGCGACCCATCTTTAGTGGTATATTTTGTTGGTAGTATAACCAACGGAATTGGATAAGCGACATCATAACGCACATATTGGCTGGTCATCTGCATATTAAAGCCATGTATCAATGTGGCCCATTGGGTATTATTAAAAAGGGCCGGGTTAATCGGGTTTTTATTGGCGTCTAAAAATTTAAACGTGAGCGAATTACCATCTCCTGTTCGTTTAAACCTTACCCAAACACTGCTGGAAATACCATGATTGGCGGTGTTATTAGCTAAAAGATTTCTGCTGGTTACACCAAGCATTCCATTAAAAACAGATGGCAAAATAGAATCTGTTTGTGTGCCGGTTACAATATCACGGTTAGAGGGTTCGTAAGGGCGCTCCCTAAGTGGATTAATCGTAAGATTTTTTATGGTACGGGTTCCACCGGTATTTGTAACCTGAACATCAAACAGATAGCCGGCGGTCACTGACCCTGTAGCTTGCAGCCTGGGAACCAGCGTATTGGTAGATGAGGGCCACAATATTAATTGCCCGCCCCCTCTGGCTTCAAATAAGGGATGATTTTCCAGATGGCGCTTGGCTTCAATTTCTGCAACACTTGCTTCCGATCCGGTGTAGGCGCCTGTCCATACCAATGTTGGTACCGCTTGTGTCAGATCATTTGATGGCGTCCCGATGGTAGCCTTAGTTACCGGGTCAACCGTTCCATCGTTGGCCCGTACATTTACAATTTGGAAACTCAGCGGTTGGGTAGAGCCATCTGCGTTGAAAACACTGTATAAGTTTAACCTTCCAATTACTGGTGAAAAAGTAGTCGTAGTAAAGTTTATTTGTTCACTTAAATAATCTTTATCATCAGGCACACCATACCATTTTTTACACCCGGATAACACACTCAATGTTACCAAAGGTAAAATGAGCAGGTACCGGTATTTATATATCTTATGCATATCGTTTATTTTAGATTTAATATTTATAAAAAAATCAATTAACACGTGTAAAAACAAAGTTATTGAGTTGAATATCAGCTGTTTCATGAAAGAAACGCATTAAATGATTACCAGCCGTTAGATGTACACCCGGACTGGTTATCGGTAGCCACTTCCACCAACCTTGCCCACCTAAAAAAGTAAGGGTGCCGGTTACGTTTTTATAATCAACGTCTATATGGAAACCCATAGCGTGAACTGGGCTACTAAGATTACCAACTCTTGATGTTATAGTATAGTTACCTTCTACAGGTACATATATCGAATAAACAAGCCATTCGCCGGCTGCTGTCCAACCGAGAGAAAGACTTAAAGGATAAGTGCCATAGGCATCAGGAGTCTGATTAGCAACAGGAAATTGCGCATCAAGATCCACCCCATCACCAGGGCGGTAACTACCACTCGGGCCGTTTTGCTTAGCATCAGCGTCATGATATGCTACACCTTCTCCCCCCAAATCATAATCTTCTGCTTCGATGGTAGTCATGGCGCCTATGGTTGATGGCAAATAAAATGGCCCCGAATAACCGGCTGGCCTGTATATACTTTTATCAAAGGGTGTAGGAACAGGTTTGGTATATTCTCCAAAACCAAAAGGGTGCGTTGATTCTAAAACATGTATAACACCATTATTGGTACGTATATTAATTGAATTTGCTGTGGCCGAAACCCATTTACTTGTAAAAAGGCTTTTCTTAGTATCCGAAAACGTTAATATACCCGGGCCACCGCCTAAAACACCTGTAGCATTGGCTGTGCTTAGTTTAGCATTCATCGGATAATTATATCTTACCCCATTTAGCATAACGCCATTCGTAAACGCCAATGAATCTGCAATATAAACGCCCCTGATAATATATCGGCAAACCATACTATCTAAAAGATTGATCGTGATGTCGTTTAAGTATACGGGAGGTTTGCCCAGCAGTTTTCTGCCAATATTTAATTTACTTACAACTTGCTGAAAGCTCGCGTTTGATACAGCAAACAGGGTAACCTTATTTTTTTTAAGTGAATCTGTAAGGCCCAACTTATTAACAACAAATAACAACGAATCATACACACCCGGCTTACTTACCAAATAATCGTATGTGGTACCATTAAACGTGCTGGCATTGCTAACATATTGATAAGCGCCGTTATTTTTTTTACAGCTTGCAAAAAGCATCACGCAAACCACTAATAGGATTATATTATGGTTAAATTGTTCTATTTTTTTCATAATGATTGGTTGCTTTTATTAATTCCAATAAGGGTTTTGTACCAACAACGGATTTTCACTCAATACAGATTGGGCTATAGGCCAATAAATGGCGCCATTTTGAATCATCGTGTTAAATACCGGATCGTTATTTTTAATTTTTTTATACCTTATCAAATCATACCACCTGTGGCCCTCGCCCATTAACTCTCTACGCCTTTCGTCAAATATGGCATCTATCAACGTACCATTTTTTGTAGCATCATAAGCCAGCAACCCACGGTTTGCCCTGGCCGCGTTCAATAATGTAATAGCATCAGCAGTATTTCCCAAAACAGCATCAGCTTCAGCTAGCAACAGTTCCATATCGTCGGGCCTTGTAAAAACTGTCGCGCTACCAAAAGCTGCTATGGAGCCATTAGAACCCACCCCATTTAATGTGTTCAAAGGGGGGTCGTGATTTGTAATTATGAATACTTTAGTAAAAATTGGGAAAGTTCTGTCAAAGGCGCCAAAATATCTGTCGGAGGATGGTTGGTTAAGTATAGGGTCGATAGAAAAACGGACATCATTAGCTTCCTTAAAAACAGATAATATAGAGTCTTTAGGTACATATATTGCCGGTAGTGCCTTATTGGTAATATAAGGAGCGGCGAGTGTAAGTTCTTCCAATGCTCCGGTAGTAGTGCTTTCGCCGTTTACAAGATTGTGTGAAAAACCAAACACAATATTGTATTGATTATTTCCACTCTCGCCCCTAAACATCTGGCGCATTTGGTCAATATTCAAAAAATTCATACCCTGTTTTATGGCTGTCATAGCGCCTAATTGCATGTTATCAAGTACCCATTTAGCGCAAATGGCAGCATCAGCATATTTACCCTCCCAGGCATAAACGTGAGCCAGTATAGCATAAGCAGCGTGCTTTTTTATAGGCTGCCAATCTATATAAAAGGTGAAAAAGGTGGCGCCTTTTCTTGGTTGTTCGGGCTGTAGTGGATCTGAATTATACACAACAGGTACATCAGGAATAACCGCTAATAATTCTGATTCTACAAAAGTAAGTACGTTCTTTTGCGTTTCACGAGGCTTATGATCAAACTGGCCATCGTGCGATGTGATAATTAACGGCACATCTCCCCATATACGAACCATATAAAAATAGATGAACGCTCTAATGGCACGTACATTAGCTATATCTAATTTAAGATCTGAAGGAAGATAAGTAGGATCGGTTTTTAATATATTGGGCGCACGCTCTAAAAATATGTTGGCGGCATTGATAGCCGCATAAAACTTTGTCCAATTTGATAAAGCGTCCAAAAGAGGATAAGTAGCTTTAAGCTGGTTGCTTGAAACCGCTTTCAGATCAAGGCGCGTTACGCTTCTAAAATCGCCGCCCCTGCCTTGAATGGTTCGCAAATCACCATAGATCCAGTGTCTGTCATTATCATTAAGAGCCGCTCTGCTTAAACCAAATACGCCAATCACTCCAGCCTGGGCGTCCGCCGCTTTAAGCCACATATTATCCTCATTTACAAGGCGGGTGGATTGCACATCCAGTACCTTATTACATGAAGTACTTATCATGAATAAAGCAATTACTATCAGTATTATACGAATTTTCATTATATTAATTTTTTGATAAACAATAAACCTATTTTTTATAAATCCATTTTAATACCCAGGGTATAAGTGCGCGGAATAGGCTGGCCATACCCTGTATCATACCCTTTATAGTCAACCAATTCCGGGTCGCGGCCGGTATATGGTGTAAGGGTAAATACATTAGTTACACTGGTATAAATTAAAAATTTAGTGATCTTTGATTTTTTAAATAGGCCCATCATATCATAGCTTAATGATACCGAGCGCAGTTTTATAAAAGAGCCATTTTCAAGGAACAGATCCTGAT
The DNA here is from genome assembly GCF_039921305.1 of Mucilaginibacter sp. GTDB lineage: Bacteria > Bacteroidota > Bacteroidia > Sphingobacteriales > Sphingobacteriaceae > Mucilaginibacter. The sequence continues at coordinate 13,181 of NZ_JBDSCA010000009.1, read as the reverse complement.
CTGTACGATAAGGAATTACATCGCTCCAGGGGTTATAAACAGGGTATTTGCTATAATCGCCCATTTTTTGCCAAAAAGTAATTTCTTTTACCGAGTTGATATCATTGGCGCTTTGTTGGTTAATAAAATCAAACCGGTTAGCCATAGCCTGGTTTATAATATTGCGGCCAAGGTTATAATATAGGTTAACACCTAAACTCCAGCTTTTATACCTAAAATCATTATTGATACCACCCGATACAACAGGTAAGGAATGCCCTTGTAAAACCTTGTCATTATCATCAATATTATAATCACCATTCAAGTCGTTCCACTTAGGGTCTCCGGCTTTTAATGGGATACCATGAAAACTGAGTTTGGCACCCCCATTAGGATTAACAGGCACTTCGCTATCCCTATTATAAATACCCTGATTTTGTAATAACCAGTATTGATCAATTGATTTGCCAACTTGCAATAACCTTGAGTTTACACCGGTACCTACAACTAACTGATTAATACCACCGGGCAGAGCTTTTAACACATTACGATTAAAGTTGAAACTGATTGAAGGTGTCCATTGAAATTTACTCTTCGCAGGCAATATATCAGCACTTAGTTCAACATCAATACCCGAATTGTTTACACTCATGCCGGGCATAGCCGCATAAGCATAACCATAATCGGCATTAGCCGGAACATTAATAATTTCGTTCTTATCCGTACGGGAATATAAATCAACAGATGCACGAAGGCGGTTATGCCATAAGCCCATATCCAAACCAACGTTTTCTTGCTCTGTATAAGCCCATGGAATGTTATATCCAACCCAACCCAGATTATAAGGCCTGTTTAAAGGCGCAAGACCCTGGTAACTTCCAATACGGGGTTGGCCGGTAAAACCAATATCAACCGTATATTGTGGCCCTGCCGCATATCTGTCATCTTGCTGAACACGTCCTACACGGCCTATACTCGTCTTTAAAGCAAGTTCGCTGATCGCTGATCGAGCAGGAAGCAAATCGTTTTTGATATTCCACTCTCCTGACAAAATTGGAGATAAGAACCAACGGCTTGTTGGTTGTTGATTTGAAGACCCATCTCCGCGTAATAATAGCGACAGTTTATACTTATCTTTATAATGATACCCTGCCCTGGCATAATAAGAAAGCAGGTTATTTTGGGTTTGATCAATAAACCTAAAGGTATTTGTAAATAAATACCCTCCTGAATTTGCAGTGGGAGTCGCAAAAATATTTGGTTTAGGAGTGTCTTGTATATTGAGCTTAATATAATCGCTTGAACCATTGTATGCATAACTATAATCATAACGGTATCTATCCAATTGTACTGACTGCCCGCCTTCGAGGTCAATAAAATGAGTGTTATGCCACGACAGGTTATAAGCAACCTTATTGTCCATGATAACACGTTGATTGTATCCAAAATAATTAGATACATAATTATTCGTTTCAAGCAAAGTACGCGGATAAAAAATATCTCTGTAACCTCCGCTATAATCCGTTGAAAAGGTTGAAATAAAATTAAATTTCCCAAAAGTCATTTTTGTCACAAACGATGCGTCAACAATATTGGTTTTATTGTTATCGAACGCTTTATCGTACTCTCTAAGAAATTGAGCGTAGTAGTCTTTATTAGGTGATATAGGATTAGTTAGGTCGGGCAGGTACCTCACTTCGGCAAACCGGTCTCTAAAATATTTATTCCTGTCGCGCCAAAGCTGGCTGGCGCTCATGGTTGCTGTAAAGCTCAACCATTTTGTCGGCTTCATATTTAACATAAATGAGGCGTTATAACGACTTAAACCCGAAGCGTCGGCCACGCTGTTATCACGCAGGCTACCAACAGCCGCTCTAAAATTAGCGTTATCTACCCCACCGGTAATACTAATATTCAAACCATATTGCAGGGTGTTTTTGTAGTACAGATCAGTCCAGTTTGAAGGGCCATAATAAACAGTATAAGAAGAATCTCTTAAATAAGCCGGAATGTTCTGGATTTGATCAAAAGTGGCATATTTTGTATAAAACGGTTTCCTAAAGGCATTTTCATCCGCACCGTTAAGTGTAGTTACAGCATCGGGCGTTGCAAGGCCTATATAAGTATTAAAAGAGATCTTCTTTAAATACGACGCACGCTTTGTTGTGATAGATATAATACCGTTTGCCGCACGGGGGCCATATTTTCCGGATTCAGAGAGGTCTTTCAATACTTCAATAGAAGCAATGTTTTCTGGGTCGATATTTGCCAGAATATTTGTTGCGGGCCCTATCCTGTTAAAATCATACTGTTGAATATCATAGGCGAACGGATGGTCGTATGATATAACAGGTATACCATCAACAACGATGGTAGGCTGCGACTGGAATTGATCCTTCGCAGAAAAGACAGGCATTGATATACCTCTGATAAATAAGTTTTGTACAGTACCTGGCTCGCCGCTTGGCTCTGTACCATAAACACCAGAAACTTGTCCTTTCAAAAACTGCTGTAATGATACTACAGGCAACTTTGATATTTTTGAAGGATCTAAAAAAGTTGAGCCGGCATCTATTATTTTCGGGTTGGCTTTTTTAGGAGCGGAAGATTTTTTTGATGAATCCAAAATGGATTTACCTTTAATAACCGTATCCTTTATTAAAGTACTGTTAAGATTATGAATTGAAATCTCAGAACTTATGTTCTTGCTTCCCATTCCGAAACCTAACCCCGATAGTGCGAAAAGGCACATACACAAAAAGGTAAAAAAACGCATAATTTATTTGATTTAAAACGTAGGCGAAAAAATTAATAACAACTAACCATTTCCTTGGAAACTATTTTAGCAACATGTATGGCTATCAATCTATCGATGTATTCATTTGCAAAAACTTCATCAAACTTTTAGAATCATATCGCAGCCGGTATTACCTTTTGGTTCTATCGCGTTTTTTTTGAAAAAAGAGACAATAAAAGGCACTCTACCCGATTTGGGTATGTTATGTTGGTCTATCGTTAAGAATTAAAAGTGTATGATTAAAGTTACCCCTGGTTTTAGGGGATTTCAAGTTGAGTTATTTTTTCATCATAAATAGTTTAAATTTCTAGGTTTAGTTAATTGGTTTGTCTTGGTCCCCCAAACAAAAGTGAAAATGCCATCATCGTGACTCACCATCGGTTTGGATTAGTTATGGTTCTATAATTTATAAAAGTTCAGGCTTTAATTCATCAAAGAATTAAACTGGTTTATCTGGTCATCCAGAAAATAAGTCGATTTTTTAAAAGGACTTACTAAATCGGTTTAACAAATATCATATGAAATTTAAAGATGAGAGGGGGACAATCTGCCCTATAGGGGGGGGCAAAATGGATTAAAAAAGCATTTTAATCCATAGCTACATATCATAGAGCACATATACCGTCACGTTGGGCAATGTGACGCAATGGCAACCAATTAAACACTTTATGAAAATACCGGCTGCAAGGGCGGCGCATCCTAAATTTAACGTAACTAAATGGCCTGTCAAACATTGATAGCAATTTTGCTTTTTTGACATGAGGCCATTAATTATATTGACGAATAGCTCGTGTCTACCACGATGAGGTTATATCGCCCGACCAAGTGTTGGCTCCGTAACGTTGTTGTCCCACGAACGCGGACCGTATAAGTATAAATACACGCTTTTTTTCTGTAGTCGCACGCTGGTGTTGCGATACCCCGCCTACCGTCATCAAGGGAAAGGCATTCCGCACTTTTCGGAAAGCCCCCGGTTAGGTTTTGATATCAAGATCCGAAGGTTTAAATTGAAGATGATCAGATTCCGTAGAGTCCATCCACCAGCCGTCGATACCAATTGAAAACAATCCCTTATTCATGTATTTCCAAGTAAATATCCCGCGCTTCAGGATCATACGCATCATAAGGCTTTAACCCTGAAGGATAATCGCGGTTTGGCGGCCATTTCAACACCCAATTCGGGCCAGGTGTGAAAGTCAGGCAGCATATTTTTAGATTTCAATTCCTTATAAGGCAAAGTTTCAGGGCCAATGACGCCCATACTGAAATGATCATGTGCGCATTGAGGGCGCTAGGAAAATCCGTGTTCAGGAAATCCATCGCGTTTCATAGATAATTATTCCCCCAATATTGCCAGACTCTCCCTTTAATTGCTCTTGCATCCTAATACCCGCTATTACTTTATCTTATCTTTTAACGGCAACTGTAATACTAGATAAGACGAAAGATAGGGCGATTTTCTAGGCCGCTATCACCAGGTTCAGTTAACCATTTTCCCCAAACATTTTTTTACGTTGTTTAACATATCGTTCGTCAACAGTTTTATAAATAAAACCCAAATTATCTGAGATCTCGTGAAGGATCAATTAGAATGCGGAAAAATGATAGGACTTGCCTCTTTCTGTCTCAAATGACATGATATAACCGTGGTCATCCGCTTCTTTTTTTACGCGGATCCCTTTTCCATAAAGAGGTATCAAAGATCTGATCGTGCATTTTTGGCCGATCAATGATTTAATATCTGCAGTTACAATTTTACCGTTGGCCCATTTGATATTGACTTCGAAGCCATTTCTTGCCTTTAAGCCTTTCACTTCTCCATTTTGCCATGCCCCGGGCAAAGATGGTAACAAAAAGATCTGGCCGGTTTGGCTTTGCAACAGCATTTCTGTCATACCGGCTGTCGCTCCAAAATTACCATCGATCTGGAAAGGTGGATGTGCATCAAAAAAGTTCGCATAAGTTCCGCCACCAACAACACCAGCTTCTCCGTCCGTAAACCGTAAAATATCCCGGATCATTTTATAAGCGTGGTCGCCGTCAAAAAGCCTCGCCCAGAAATTAATTTTCCATGCTTTGCTCCAACCGGTCCCTTCATCTCCCCGAAGTTCAAGTGATGTTTTGCAGGCTTGCGCTAATTCAGGGGTCGTGAGCGGTGATATCTGATGCCCGGGATGCAATCCAAATAATTGAGAAACATGTCGATGATGTGGCGCTGCCTCTTTATAGTCTTTGGACCACTCTAATAACTGGCCTTTGCTCCCGATCCTTAATGGGAATAATTTGGATCTTTTTTCTATCAGTTCCCCGCGGAAATCCGCATCGATCCCTAAAACACGCGAAGCTTCGATCAGGTTGGAAAACAGGTCCCAGCATATAGACATATCCATTGTGGATGCAACGGTAACACCGTAGGCCTTTCCGTTAAACAAAAATTGGTTTTCGGGGGAAGTAGAAGGTGCAGTGACCCAAAAACCATCCTTTTTCACTAACCAATCTAACGTAAATAACGCGGCTTCTTTCATCACAGGGTAGGCCTTTTCTTTTAAAAAAGTCCGGTCGCCTGTAAACAAATAATGCTCCCATAAATGCTGACAAAGCCAGTTACCACCCATATACCAATTTGCCCAGTTAGGTGCACCGCCTTTATTACCTACCGCATTGCTCAGGCCCCAAATGTCGGAATTATGATGTGCAACCCAGCCCCGGGCATGGTAATATTCTCCGGCAGTGACTTTCCCGGTTTGTGCCAGCTCTGCGATCCAGTTAAGTAAGGGTGCATGCATTTCCGAAAGGTTGGTCTGTTCCGCCAGCCAGTAATTCATTTCGGTATTGATATTGATGGTGTAGTTCGACCTCCAAGGCGCACGAAGCTCTTTGTTCCAAAGGCCCTGTAAGTTTGCCGGCGCCCCACCTGGTCGTGATGAAGAGATCAGCAGGTAGCGCCCGTATTGATAATATAATTGCTCCAGCTTCGGATCGCGACCTCCGGCAGAATAGGCTTTCAGGCGTTCGTCCCAGGGTTTCGTGTCCATGGCTTGACTTGATTGATCGGTATCCAAATTCAGTGAAACCCGATCGAAATAATGCCGGTAATCTGATTCGTGCGTTGATTTCAACTGCTCGTAGGATTGCCCAAGTCCACGATTCATCAAACTGTCCGTAATGGCTTTTTCGTTCTTCCCTTCGGTGTCAGGGCATTTATTGAAACCATTAAAACTGGTAGCTGCCGCGAGATACAAGATTACCTCTGTAGCGCCTTTGACATGAATTCCGGATGTATCGGTGCTTATCGTCCCATCCTTCAATTTGGCTCTTAAGTCTATTCTAAAACGCATGCCGCTACATGCAGTGTCCGTCAATTGAATGTCCTGACGGCCCTTTTGGTTATAATTACCCTGGGCAGCGCGGTCCGAAGCCTTGCCATCCAGAACGAAATGATCCTTCGCCAATGCGCTCACGGATCTGGCCAGCAGGCTTTTAAGTTTTAGGTCAAATACAAGTGCTCCTGTTTTCGACGAACTTAATTTGATCACCAATAAATTAGCAGGAGTGGATATGAAAATTTCCCTTGAATAGGTCACCCCATCTATAACAAACCGTGTTGTGGCTACCGCGTTATTTAAGCTTAGATCCCTGTAATAAGCTAAAGGTTCTTTTTTTCCAAAGTCCTGGCGGATCAGCAGATCTCCAAGAGGCAGGTAACTTTCACTAAAATCTCCCTGCATTTTACGGGATAAGGCCTCCGCTGTTATATAATCTTCGGTAAACAATGCTTCGCGAAGTGGCTGCAGATTTTGGAAAGCGCCGGGGTTCGCATTGGCTTTCACCGGCCCACCCGACCATAAAGAACCCTCATTCAACTGGATCAGTTCTTCATCTGTACGGCCAAAGACCATCGCCCCTAAACGACCATTACCCAAGGGCAATGCTTCAACCCATTTTTGCGCGGGTTTATTATACCAAAGCGTTAGATTCTTCTGGGCCCAGGCCGCATTCCAGGACACCACTATCGCAACTATGAATGTTATTTTTTTCATAAAAAAAGGTGATTTTTTTTTCAGTCATTTACAATTTCAACTGGCTCAAGCCAGCAACATATTTATTAAAATTGGATTCTGTTGATCCTTCTAACAGCACCCTGTGCTCCGATCTCCTAAGAATTTCGCATTATTTGTTCATATTGGAACACCGCCGCCGCACCAATTAACGGTGCTTGTTCCCCCAAAGTGGCGAGTTCGATAGGCACATTTAAATGTTTCCTGAGATAGGGTAAAAAAAATGGGGCGGCTTTGGCGATATTGCCGCACAATAACAATATATCCGGTTTAAGTTGGTCAATGGGTGAAGCTAAAAAATCCACCATGTTAATCCCAAACTCACTAAATATCATCTTTTTGGCGATATTATCCATTTTCATCTCCGAAAGTTCCTTTACACCGTTAGAAAGCGACATTCCGGTCATCTCGTAATAGGTCTTCAGGAACCAACGGGTGGAAAAATAATCATCGGCGATCGTGTCGTTGAATGCCTTGCTGCCCAGGTTCAAGTCCCTGCAATAATTGGATGCAAATTGCGCGGAGCCGAACCCTGTTCCCAGCGTGACCCCCATGACGTTCGCATATCCTCTTCCCGCCCCGGCGAAAAACTCGCCCGCGATCGTCGCTTCCGCGTCATTCCTGAAACGGACATTCTCTGGCTCAATTCCAAGTTCTTCGGCAAGGAGTTCACGGATATTTAAGCCATAAATCGCTTCGTATTTATCCAATCCGGTAATGTACGATATACCGTTCGCATAGTCGAATGGACCGGGCATAGCCAGCGCAACCTTTTCCACCTCGAAACCGCCTTTTGTGTTCGCAAGCTTCATAGTTTCCACCCAGGCCTGCCTAATATCTGGCCAGGTACCTTTGGCGTTCACTTCCTTCCTGGAAAATGTATCCCGTATAACGCTTTGATCATTAAGATCGACGATCGAGGTGGTTATATGTGAGCCGCCGATATCGGCGCAGGTAACGTAATTGATGTTATTCATATGGTAAATTAAATTTGGAGCTCTGTCTGTTTCTTTAGAAAATATAAAAAACAATACCCGATGCAACGCTTATGGCACCGCCAGATAGTGATTTTTCTCAACATAATTGGGTTTTAATAATTGGTTATTAAAGTAATAGGTAAAGGACTATCGATTGTAACAAGTAGGCCCCACCCCAATGACTTGTTATTATTGTTTTCAAAACTATATGCAATAAAAATATCGGGATAGCGGCATAAGCTTCCAAAACAGGGGACAAAATGTACATTTTGACTAAAAAAGTACTCAGTTGCGGTTTGAGGTTAAAACGGAACCGGATCTCCGTGTATCTGCACGAAAATATTCTGAGAAATATATTGAACCGAGTTTTATAAAGATTTACAAAGGACATTTATCCTGTCCGCTTACCTGAACGTGTATAACAAATGACATATGCCTTGCCAATCCCTCCAGAAACTAATTGTCAATATTTAAAGCAATATTCTATGCATACAACATGGTTTCAGGTTCGTGCCAAGCGCCCTAATGTCCTTTATTTCTTTTTTCGTTGTATGGGGGCTTAGGCTGCGCCCGTCTGAAATATTGATCCAGCTCAGTGATCGGTTAAACCCTGGGCAGCACTTCCAAGACACAAAGGGAAAAAGAAAACACAAATTTCGTGTCTGCATCATGTTCTCTTGGGTTTTATCTTTTGCCTAAACGTATTGCAACAGTTGGTGACATTGATGAAAAAAAAATATCCCTCAAAAGTGCTACGGTTGCCCTGAAGGCAATAACCAGAACAGTACCGCAGGAGATTACTACCACCAAAATACATGTCGTAACAAGCATGAATTTGATGTGCCTAACGAAGATGATATAGTAGTAGACGAATTTAAAGCAGCTTACTTCTCCATTTTATTGCATCGTCACCGCTAAAATGATTTAAACGGGCGCACAGTCTCCTTAGCGCATCCGTCTACCCTCATTTAACTAGGTTTTCATGGGTTTTATTTTTCCTGGGAAATGGAATCTGTTATATGAAAAAAGTCGAAGTCGGCCGCCCCTCCTATATTTTTTGTAGCATAATTAAACAACGCAAAACGATAGCCCATGAAATGCGGGAAGGTATAGGCCATTTTTAATTGTGTGCCCAATGGTATCCATGTTTTCCCGTCCAGGCTGTAAAAAAAATTGGCCACGTCTTTTCTATTCGTAAAATTGCATTCCGCCTTAAAGTATACTACCTTTTGGTTCAAGGGGATTTTTTGTGCTTCTACAGGTTTTCCGGTACTTGCATTGATCATCACGACAGCTTTGCTATCCCCGGTTATTTTTACACCTGCCAACCCGTAATTTCTTTGCAAAAGGCCCAAACCCGCGAAATCACCATCTTTCATATTAGAAATGTCGAGCGAAACTGTCCCAGAGCATACCGGGCCAATAGTCCGCTGCGTTAATGAATTTCGTGCCATCACGAAATCGGTGTCGATCCTGCCGGTGGTGAGTCGTAAATACCCTTTTCGCGCTGTAACAGACCACAAGCTATTATCCGGGTTGTGGTTCCATTGCCAAACCAGTGGTAAGGCCCGTTCGCCTTTTTTACGGAAAAAATCGTCTGAAGCAACAATGCCCGGGATCAAACCTTTACCGGCCGGCAGGTCGAGGGTATCGCGCACTTTGCCGTTAGTGCCCAAAACGGGCCACCCATCCTCCCACTTTACAGGGACCAAATAAGGAATACGGCCCACCGAGCCATAATCACGGAACAAATAAGAATACCAGTCCCCATTTGGCGCTTCGACCAATCCACCTTGCGCCACACCCAGATCCTGGAGGCCAATTCGTCCTTCGTACGGGCCGGTGATCTTATCTGCCCGGTGTATGATAACAGTGCGTACGTGGCCCGGTGGCCATGTAATATTGAAAAGATAATATTTGCTGTTTATCTTAAACAGCTGAGAGCCCTCCGGACCGAGGCCGGTACCGCCCGAAGGCACGTTTGCTTTTTTAATAATAACCTGGTCCGTTCCGCCAGGCTTTATACCGGAAAGATCGTCCTTTAATTCAATTAACCTTAAATCTCCGCTCCCGCTAATCATATAAACCTTTCCGTCATCATCAAAAAACAAGGAGTGATCACCCAGGTCGGGGGCAAATGACCTGGCTTTCCATGGGCCTTTTTCGATGTTTTTAGTACTGTAAATGTGCGTTTTGCCGGTATTTGCAGAAAATGTGCTTACATAAAAGGTGCCATTATGGAAACGAATAGAACTTGCCCACGAACCCTCCCCATATGCATTTTTTCCATTTGTGAGATTCATTGCGTCAATGTTTGCTAAAGTATCATATGCATAACCCACCGTCTTCCAGGTCACCAGGTCGTTCGACTTCATAATCGGCACACCGGGACTCATGTGCATCGTTGTGCTGCTCATGTAATAGCTATTGCTTACACGTACTATTGATATGTCTGGTACATCTGCATAAATAATGGGATTAGTGGCTTTTTGTGCGTATAAACGCGTAAGCTTAGGGTCTTGCGCTTTCAAGCTTGTTGCGGTGAACAGGAACAGGTACAAACTGAAAAGGGGTAATAGCTTTTTCATCGTGGAATTTAATATTATTAATTTTTTTTTCATTTTTTTACAAGACCAACGGCATAACTGCAATTTCTATCTTGCATAATGCGAACTACTTCTTCCGCAATTGATTCCCGTCTTTTAATGTATGAATTGCAAAACGCACTTCATAATTATCAATGATTTTCCCATGGTCATAATAGCACTATATCTCGTTTTAAACACGTTTCCGTTCGGCGAATGTCTTATTATTACAGGGATCTCCTATTTTAAACTGACATTTGCCCAGTCAAAACTGCCGAAAACCTGATCTCAATTCTGTATTCCTTTTCCTGTTTCTACCTTAAGGTATCCTGGAAGGTATCCTGGAAGGTATCCTGGAAGGTACAACCTGATACGGATCTTTATTCAGTAATGTATCGCCGTTGATAATTACTACCGGCACATTCTAACCTAAAACTAACATTCCTGTTATTTTTGAACTTTATATACCATTGCAATATCGTTCGGGACTGTTTGAGGTTTTTTGATCATCAACGAATCAGCGTTTTGTTCCCAATAAACTGCCTCTTTACTGCCAAGTATTTCAATTTTTTTGATCTTACTATCGTCCGCGTTTTTACCGAGCGACTTTATTAAAATATCTTCGGTAGGAACGCCAAGCGTTGTAACATAAAGAATATTTCCTTTTTGGTTGAAACGTATATCTTTTGCTGATAATTTAACTTTCCCTTCGTTAAAGCCCGGCCCATTTATTGGATTAGAAGCATCTACCGAGGGTCCTTCTCCAAAAACTTTCCACGGACGTGTGCCAAATATGCTTTCGCTGTTAATATCCATCCAGGCAGCAATGCTTTCCACAATCGCAACTTCTTTTTCGTCTATAGTTCCATCGCCGCGAACAGGGATATTAAGCAGAAGATTGCCATTTTTGCTAACAATATCAATTAGCATTTGAATAACTGTTTTGGCAGACTTGTATCCATTACGTTCATATAACCCCCTATCATAATGCCAGTTTCCAATACAAGAGCATGTTTGCCATGGATTAGCCTGTGCATTATCCAGTACGCCGCGCTCTACATCCCAAACCATACATTTCTTTTCCTTATCTGTAAGTTTTTTTCCAAACAAAACCGCTTCAAGTTTTCCGTTGTGCGTAGCCATACTTTGGTTATAGTAATTGGCTGCAATTCTTAATCCTACATCGCTTGCCGGGTAAAGGGGGAGGCTTGTATCATCAAAATAGATCAGATCAGGATTATATAATTTGATCAGTTCCATAGTGCGATCGTAAAATTTTTCGCAATACGCCGGTGAGGGCCAGTTCGTTTTATCTTGCCAATCCCAATCAAGGCCTTTGCTTAAATGATGATTCTGGGCATACAATTCCTGAGGATCAAGCCCTTCCCACCAGGTATCTTTTCCATCTGCTTTTGTAAGCTTGCCATCATAGGGCAAGCCAGCAAATTGGCCACTTTTATCCGAACCCTGCGAGGTTTCGTAGAACATCCATGCATGAGATGCATGAACACTCAACCCAAATGGAAGCGCATGTTTTTTCGCTGCTTTCGCCCAACCTGCAACAATATTTTTTTTAGGGCCAACACGAACTGAATTCCATTCCTGGTATTTACTGTTCCATAAGTCAAGATTGTCATGGTGATTGGCCATGGCAAAAAAATACTGTGCTCCTGCACGTTTATACAGTGCCACAAGCTTCTCCGGATCCCAATTTTCGGCTTTCCAATCGTGTATTACTTCCTTAAAACCTGCTTTGGAGGGATGCCCATAATGGGCTTCCTGCCACTTATAATAATTGGAGCCCTCTTCATACATACCACGGGCATACCAGTCCCCTTGCTCTGCCTGGCATTGCGGCCCCCAATGCGACCATATGCCAAATTTTGCATTACGGAACCATTCAGGTGTTTGATAGGAAGAAAGAGAATCCCAAGTGGGTTTAAATGGCCCTGGAGCCATAAATTCATGGTTATTAAACATGATGTCAGCAGCATTAATATGCTTTGCTAATGCCACTGCCGGAATGGAAGCTGCCAGATGTTTTAAAAGTTGCCTGCGTTTCATATTGTTTTTTATTTAAATGTGTTTGAGTTTTTCTCACTGATCAACCCTGCAAAACCACCCATCGGAAGACATTGGATTTGCAGCGTATCTGATTTTTTGACACTTACGGTTTCACTTGTAATGGCCTTTGTGTCTATTCCATCTTTGAATATTTGGAAAGAATAGTCTGAGTTGCCTAAAAAGTTAAGATCAAGATTGAGCGTTTGCGGAGTATTTTTCCCATTAAGCCCTGCAACATACCAGAGTTTGCCTTTTCTCCGGGCTATAACAACCATTTCACCCGGATAGCCGTTGATCAGCTTCGTTTCGTCCCAGGTGGTCGGGAAATCCTTTAGAAATTTCCGGGGTTCTTCGGGCAAAGCATAATAGGCGGAAGGCCGGTCTGCAAAATGCTGTAGCCCGGATTCAAATACCACGGCCAAAGCCAGCTCATGGGCAAAGGAAGTGATATGCGGGTGCTGCGAATCGGAGAACGTTACCGGCGTGTAATCCATAGAGCCTACTATATTCCGTGTAAATGGAAGAGTAGTGTTATGCGCGGCTGCCTTATCCGTTAGGACGTTTTTATTATTATACCATTCGGCACCGTATACGGCTTCGGTACTCATTAAATTGGGATAAGTACGGGCCCATCCGCGGGGTATGGTAGCGCCATGAAAGTTAACCAGCAGATGGTACTTTGCGGCATCTTCCAGAATATCCATATAATATTTCATCATAT
>NZ_JBDSCA010000008.1:0-8737 GCF_039921305.1 Mucilaginibacter sp. | reverse complement strand
TAACGCTGGTTGTTAAGGATAATGGGATAGGCATTCCGGACGATGATCAGAAACATTTGTTTGAGGCTTTTTTCAGGGCTCACAATACCGGGACGATCCCGGGTACCGGTCTAGGGCTAAATATCGTTACCAGGTATACGAACCTAATGAGCGGCAAGATAAGATTTGAAAGCAAAGTAAATAAAGGAACAACTTTCACAATGACTTTTCCGACAGAATAATGGTTAATCATGGTAGGATGAAACATCCACGCTCTAAATCATTGATTATCAAATGTTTTAATCAGAACTCATAGTCGAGGGTGTTATCGCCAGACCGTATTTGCCCTTTACTCTTATGCCCACGTGCCTTGGAAAAGCAAAGGCCAGCATCGTTATACGGAAAGTTTACCGCCGCCGCAAATGGCAATCAGAGCGTAAGTTAAATTGAACTCACAATATTTTGAATAAACCTAATTATCGATAAGTAAAATCAAGACGAAACAAATATTCTGATAACTTAATTTTAGAAGGTTTTGAAATTACCTATAAAATTAAAGAAAGAATTTTTGCGATTTTCCCTAATGAGGACACTCGTCAGTTTCCAAAGTAAGTGTATTTCGAGATCCGTAATCGTAAAATAGCTGTAACAAGCATTAATTTGAATTACCGGCATTTCCCTGATAGCCGAATGATTGATAAACATGCTTTCGGCAAAAAGTTTAACTATTTACGAATCAGCCAGCAAATCGAAGTATTCATCATCTTCATTTTTACCACCATAACCTTTGCCGATATGTTTGTGGGTATCCAGGAATTCAATGGAACTAATCCATTTCACCATTTTATAACCCAACTGGTTTTCAATTCTTAATCTAAGTGGCGCGCCATGTGGCTCGGATAGCGGAGCGTAATTCATTTCCCAGGCCAGTATCGCGCCTGGCTTCAGGCAGTTGTCAAGGGTATGGGTATCATAATAGGTTCCTCCCAAAAGCCCTTCACCAAAAGAATAAAAAACAACTGTTGTAACGTTCGCATGAGGTTTGACCAAGTCCACCAATTTCTCAATCGGTAAACCGCCCCATTCGGCAATGCCCGACCAGCCCTGTATACAATGATGCATGGTGATATTTTGTTCCAACGCCATGCTTTTCAATTCTTCCAGCGAAAGTTCTACGGGGTTGCCCACCATACCGCCCACTGTCAATTTATAGTCTTTGAAATCGTTTCTCGCCAGACCGAGCCATTCGGGACTCTTGGGCATGATCCCATTGACCCAAAAGTAGGGCGTAATATCCTTTTTCTGGTAATAGATCCTCGGTTTTAGCCGATTGATCGTCAAACTCCAAAGCGTACCGTTCACAGCGGCTTCCGTTTGCTGTAAGGCGCGCGGGCGTTGCCAGGAAACCCAGTGAGCTAAAAATCCAAAAGCTACGGTAATCAAGAGAATACCGATCCCTACATAAACACCAGTGTGACTTGTTGGATTATCAGTACCTACCGTGATATGGTTCATATTACGGGTTAGTCCGGTGGCTGCCACCATAGATACATGGATGATGATAAAAACGACATAAGATAGCATCACTAAAAAATGCACCGACCTTGCACCCTGGCGGTTTCCAAATAATTTTGGAAACCAATGAAAACGGTTTTCAATGGCCGGCGACATAGCCATTCCGCTTAATAGGGCTATGGGCGCCAATAAGAATACAACCGCGAAATAAGATACCTGTTGCAGCGCGTTAAAATGATAAAAGCCATTAGGCTCGATGGGCATGTGAAAAGTAGCATAGTGGACAAATACATTCCAGGCATCCGGCATTATCTTCCATGAAATAGGGACGAGCCTTTTCCACTGATCTGTAAAAACCAATAAGAGCGTAAAAATGATCCCGTTCAGCAGGAAGAACGGAACCGTGATGAAATGCCAGGCCCGGGCTATCCCAACGGTATGCCGGTAACCGGGCAAGCCAACAACAGGGTTCAAATATCGGCCGTCTTCTTTAGCTGTATAAACCCGGTCGTTGGGCACCTTAACGGGTGTAAAGCGCAGCCATTCTGTTTCGGGTGCACAGGAGTTATTCCAGTAAAGGCGCGGATGATCAGCAAGAATGGAAAGACCGCTCCTGATCACCATGATTAAAAAAAAGAAGTTGACCCAATGGCTAAGGCTTAACCACCACGGGAAACCCACAGGGGACGTGATATTTTCCGCCGGAAATGAAGCAGAAGGATCAGCGGGCAGCCCAAACACCCAAAATTGTAACCAGGCAACACCTATGGTCGCCAGCAGCAATAAGCCTATAATAACAAGTGCTTTCGGCTGGATGCCCAAAAACAAACGCCGGTCTTCTGGGATGCGGATCGCTTTTTCAGCGGGATCGAAATTGGTGAACATTTGGGATGATATTTAAAAGCAGTGGAATTAACAACGGAAACAAAAATGAATCAGTCGGCGTTTTAAATGCGCTAAGCAGAACCAATTACGCATTTCGTTGTTGAGTTAAAGATACCTATTTAAGCCGGAGTATCTAATTATCATTTTTGGGCAAATAATAACGCTATGACTCATCAATTTAAGATCGGAGACCATGTGACCTGGAATTCAGAAGCTGGATATGTGACGGGTAAGATCATTAAAATACATACAAGTAACTTTAATTATAAAGGCTATATCCATCACTGCACAGAAGCCGAGCCCCAGTATGAAATTAAAAGCGACAAAACCGACCATATCGCTGCTCATAAAGGCGGCGCACTGAAAAAGATATAGTTTTGTTCATGACTTTACTGATAAAGCCTGAAATAGGTTAACAAGCAATGCTCATCCATTACGTCACTAATCAAGCAGATGTAATTATCAGGTCTGACAAGGATGTAGATTTGTTCACTTACACCTAATTTTAACCATTCAGGGCTTAGCGGCAACTCCACTATTTTAATCAGCGGCATCAGGGCATGGGGAGTGCATGTCTGTTTTAACTCAGCATCGGTACCGATGCAAAGCAAATGCAATTTTGGCCCGGTCAGTAAATGATGACAGCTTTGCATTATTCCTTCATTTTCTATTATTATATATGGAAAACGGTCGCCTGCTTTGAACTTAAGTGTCCGGGCGGTGTACTGTACGGATAACGGACTATACTTATAGGAATACCAGATTTGAGATAGCGTAGTAAAAATACCTTTTTTCATTCTGGGGCTGAAGGAAACCATTTTAAAAATAGCTGGCATCAGGTATCTGCGTAACCGGTAAATCAACGTGTTATTACTGGTCATAAAGCCAAAGATCCGGTCTGTGAATTTAAGAAGCCATTTTGCAAAATGGTATCTTTCGGCGTGGTAGGTATCTAAAAGTTTTTTGCCACCATGCCCATTCAGCACCATCCAAAGTTTCCAGGAAAGGTTATAAGCGTCCTGTAACCCGGTGTTCATTCCCTGGCCACCTGCCGGGCTGTGTACATGAGCGGCATCACCAGCCAAAAAGCAACGATTAACAGAAAAGGTTTCCACACAACGGTGATGCAACTTATATACAGAGAACCAGTTAACTGTTTTGAACTCCAGGGGCACGCCTATGGTCTCCTTGATAACAGTCTCCAGTGCTTTAAAGTCGATAACTTCTTTATCCTTAAAACTTTTAGGCAAGGTGCCTAATATTCGGTAATTACCGTCTTCATACATTGGAAAAAAAGCGCAAAAGTTAGCTTTAGACGGTGCCGCAATTAACTGGTGAACGGGTTGCTCCCATTCGATTTTTGTATCTGCAACAAAGAATTTGTTCTCATAAGTCCCCCCGTCAAATCTGCATTTCAGCTGCTGACGCACCTTGCTGGAAGCGCCATCACAGCCGATCAGATATTTAGCCTGAATATGCAGGAGTTGCTGTGATGTCAGATCCCGCAACCGGACGGTAACTCCTTCAGTAGATTGTTCCAGACTTAAAAATTCCGTATTCCATAGCACACCGTGCTGTGAACTTTTTAAGTGTTCATATAGCAGTAACTCATTCCTGGACTGTTCAAAAGACTGCAAATAGGGAAAGTCGGTCAGGCCATTCCCGGCGCTTCCCATCGAAAACCGAAGCTTCTCTTTGCCCTCCATAAAAATAGTAAAGTCCTCAATATATTTGCCCCCGGCCACAACCTTGTCGGATAACCCCATTTGCTGGTATATCTCCATACTCCTTGCGGTAACCAGCATAGCCCTGGATTCAACATTGATCCCGGCTTTAGCATCGATGATGATCATATCTACACCGAAGCGGGCCAGTTGGCAGGCAGCCATCAGCCCCGTAGGCCCGGCACCAATGATGATCACAGTCGTATTCATCGGTTAGTCTTTAGGCGAAATATCGCACCGTCCATATTTTCAGTTACCCTCAACTGGCAAGCAAGTCGGCTACTTGCGTTCGCATCAGGAAGTATATCAAGCATATCCATTTCCTGATCGTGAGCAGGCGGGAGACACTCCAGCCCATGCATAACTTCAACCTGGCAAGTTGCACAAAGCGCCATGCCACCGCAAGTGGCTAAAATATCATAGCCTGAAGCTTTGAGCACTTCCATTAGATTAAGATTGATCCCTTCCGGTATTTCAACAGGCTTTTGGATGCCTTGGTTATCTTCGACTATAATCTTAATCATGTTAAAATGCGGTTACACCGTAAACGGTGGTATATTTAAAGCTCAGTTTCTGATCGGGATACACATATTTAAACGCGCTTTGCATCATCAAGGCCGCTTCATGGAAACCGCATAAGATCAATTTAAGTTTGCCTGGATAAGTATTAATATCGCCAACGGCATAAACACGCTCAATATTGGTGGAATAGTCCACCGGGTTTACCGTGATGGCCGATTGAATAACGTCCAGCCCCCAATCCGCTATGGGCCCGAGTTTAGGGCTCAAACCAAATAGTGGAATAAAATAATCAACTGATAGCTTAGTGATGCTCTGATCATTGGCAAGAATGGTCACTTCCTGTAAATGCCCCACTCCGTTTAATGCGGTTACGTGGGATTGCAATATTAAATCGATCTTTCCGATTTTAGCCAATTCAAATACCTTTTCCGCAGAATCGGGCACTCCCCGAAAGGTGTCGCCGCGATGAACCAAGGTTACTTTAGCGGCTACATCAGACAAAAACAGGGTCCAGTCGAGCGCGGAATCGCCCCCGCCAGCTATAACAACATTCCTGTCGCGAAATAACTCCGGATTTCTGACCATATAAGTTACGCCCTTTCCTTCAAAATCAGCCAGGCGATCAATGGAAGGTTTGCGCGGCTCAAAACATCCCAGGCCACCGGCGATCAATAAGACCTGGCAATGAACTTCAGTAAGCTCATTGGTTGTTATTAATAGTGAACCGTCATCATTCTGTATTATCGTTTCCACCCTTTCACCTAAAGTAAAACCGGGATGAAAAGGGCTGATCTGTTCCATTAATTTATCCACCAGTTCCTGGCCCATTATTTGAGGATAACCCGGAATATCATAGATCGGTTTGTGCGGATAAATTTCGGATAACTGACCGCCAACCTGTGTTAAGGCGTCAATCAAATGACATCTCATTTTTAACAAACCGGCCTCAAATACGGCAAATAAACCTACCGGGCCGGTGCCAACAATGCAAATGTCTGTAGTTATCGTATTGTCTTGATCGCTCATTTTATTTAGCTAACGGGATCTATCCCTGAATTAATATACAAATGCTGTTTTCCAATGCCTCAACGGAATGGATGACAGCTACAGGGATTTCCTGTTCATCAAACCTATTCAAGGTAACTGATCCTTCGCCCTGCCTATACAGAACACTTCCATCAATAACCACTAATTTGGCCGGGATCGGCGTCTGGTGTTCCTTTAGCACCATTCCTTTTTTGAAACCCATAGCGATAACCTTAAACTGGTCGCCGCGTTGTAATATTTTGACTATGGGATTTACTGCATTTTCAAGCTGGGCTAAAACTTCTTGTATGATCATTTTTTTATCGTTTATGGTAAAATGTTTATTCTCAATCCGTTTATATTTTCATCAGCCATGATCTGGCAGGCTAAATGGATTTATCGCTTCCGCTATTAAAATTTTCGATGATAATCTTCAGATTCTTTACGTTGTTACTGGTGCTCATATCCACTTTCCATTTGACTCCGTTATTCAATATGAGTTTTTCATTTGTCTCTCCAGATTGATGTTCAGCTACTTCTGAAGGATTGGGAAGATTTTTATTTTCAGCAGTTTTGTGATTATTGCAAGACCATAATGTGCCTGCCAATAATAGTAGGATTAATAACTTTTTCATTAGCGTGTGTTTTGATTTTAGTTATTCTGGTATATTTTTTACAGCCCTCATGATCCTTGCAATGCTATTCGCTCTTTTTTTGGCATTTTATGCTACCTGGCCTTTAAATAATTCATCAATAGTTTCATTAAAAAGCATTAGCCACCTGTCAAAATGCACTTTATCAATTGGAAGCGGTAGGTGCTTTTTAAGCGGATCGTCAGTAAACTTTTTTGTGTATAGTAACAAGGTAGACCAAAAGTCGACCATGCGTTGCAGGTGCTGATCCCAGTTATCTTTCACGATGGGATCAAATACAGCAAATAACAAAGCATCCTCGCGTACCTTTGTGTAAAAGGTGTTCACCAATAGCGAAATATCATTTTCTGTACTTATATCGTTTAATTCCAGTCGCATATCGTGTGTTAAACTATTATTTTATCTACATTGCCTCCTGCCCGTGCCAATTTATTCTGGAACATGAAGGCCATTAACTCCGCCCGGTTCTTCGTGTCATCAGCGACAGAACCTTTGAAATTCCTGTCTATGGTTTGATGAAATAGTTCAAGCCATCGCTTAAAGTGGTCGGGTTTCAAATTTAAAGGGGCATGTTTGGCGAAAGGATTGCCCCTGAAACCGGGAACACCAAAAAGTGCGGCATTCCAAAACGCGTACATTTTATCCAGGTGCGGCCCCCAGTTTTCAATTGTTTGATTGAATATGGGTCCGATAAGCAGGTCTTGCTGAACTTTTCCGTAAAATTCATTTACAAACAGTTTTATAGCGGCAATGTCTTCAATATCGTTCATAACTAGGTATCTCCTATTTCATTAGTAAACAAAAGTAGGATTTTAATAAAAATATAAAGAGCTTTTTATCTTTTATTACTTTGGCATTATATACCTAAATAGATTTCGCTATGTTCTATTTAAATAAAGTCATTTGCCCGGATGTGATGTGATAATAAACGGCCCAGGCAGCAAACATTATCAACAGGATGACGATCCAGAAAGGGATACTTTGCGGAGTTTCACTGCCTTGCAGCATAAATGTTTTCTGGTCACCCTTCCCATAAGCATTGATCATCAGGGGAAGGATACCATCCACCACCTCATCTTTCCTGATCCCTTCAACCGCGATTGCAGGGCCGTTGCGGACGATAAACGGGATTGTTTTAATACCTTCCTTCCCTTTATGGTCTCTGCTTACCACTTTCAGAATATGCTTGCCGTCCGTTAGCTTTTTAGTATCCAGATCGAAAGATACCGGGGCTGGGAAGGTTCCTATTGGCTGCGGATCATCGTCAATAAACAGGGTCACAAAACTTTTATCTTCCATGACTTAAGAATTAAAAATGATGTTTTTAATTTCTTCATGTGCTTTTTCAGTGGGTTTTGCCAGGCACTTGATCAGGGCGTACAAAGAATAAAGCGTGATGATGACCATGATACTGACAATCACATAATCCCAGTTACTGGTTGGCCCGGCACCGTGGGTAATTCCTTGTAAAAATTTTGGTTGCTGGGCTTTGCAGGCATCGCAGGCCATGGCTGCAAAATTATCCCCTAAGCATATCCCGAAAATCAGCAGCACACCAAAAGAGAGCGTTTTCTTTTTCATATTATTTTGCTATGGGTCCTGTTTTGACCTGGTTGTATAATTCTTTTAATTCCAGGAGCGTAATCTTCCTGGAATTATTACCCCAGCTGCTCCGCTCATGATTAATAATGGCCAGAATTTCCTCTGGTTTCAGATTGTTGTTAGTGCCGACCGCCGGCATGATCCCGTAACCTTCACTTGCGCGGCCATTATAACCTTTCATAATAATGGTCAACTGCACTTTCGGGTTTTTATCTAAAACAACCGGACTGCCTTTTAAAGGCGGGAAAGCACCTTTTAAGCCCTCGCCATTTTCCTGGTGGCAGCTCTGACAATTTACAGCATATAGGGCAGCTCCATCCAGTTCGGTATTTAGTTTGCTGGTGGTTCCTGTCGGTTCGGTCTTAATCTCCTTACCATACAAGAAAATCGGTGTGGGTTTGCCATCCGGTAATTTGATCTGTTTAAACGACTTTAGGTAAGCAACCAACTCAAGCGCTTCTTTCGAAGCAATTATCTTACCGGTTATTCCCTGGCGGTACTGATCGGGCACATTGATGATCACATCCCCCGGATAGGCGTATTCCTTTACTTCGAACAACCAGGAATAAGCCGGCATGATGGATTGGGCTACCACACTCCTGGGATTAAATAAGTGCAATAAATGCCAGTCCGCGCTGGGCTGACGATTACCAATATTCATCAGGTCAGGACCGGTACGTTCCGAACCCATCAGGTTAGCCGTATTACGCCATACATCAGTACGTACGTTCCGCGCATAATCAGCGGCGATGCTGGGCCTTGTACCCCACATTTTGTCCATATCCACGTTTCTGACCTGTTGGGTGTGACAGGCAATACAGCCCTCCCGTA
>NZ_JBDSCA010000007.1:0-2531 GCF_039921305.1 Mucilaginibacter sp. | reverse complement strand
AGAACATTCAACTCTTTTTCTTTCGCCAGCAACAGGCTTACTTTCTCCCGGCTATGTTCAATAGCCAAAACAGAATCAGTTAAGCCTTTATTGCTTATATCCAGGTCACTTAAAAGCTTTTTCAATTCGGTGATCTCGTAAAAACTAATGATAGCACCGTCGGCCCTTTTGCTACCTTTTTTGAGATAAGGCATCGTCATCACCTGGTATACTTTACCGTCTAAAGCTTCCGCTTCTTTGGTAATAACTTCTTCGTCCAGAATTACTTTTTTAATATCTTCAATTAATGTTTCTAATTTGATATTCGTCGTAATATTACTTAATGGACGGCCTATATCGCTTTCCCGGATATTTATATGTTTAACCGCTGCGGGAGAGTACCTTTTCAGCAATAGATTCCGATCTACAAAGAGCTGGCCATTGGTATTGCTGCGGAAATAATTATTAAGGTCATCATTCATATCGGTCAACTCATCAATAGTCATTTGATGTTCCTTATTGATCGTTTGCAGTTCCTCATTGACAGATTGCAGTTCCTCGTTCGTACTCTGCATCTCTTCATTAGCAGATTGCATCTCTTCATTGGCAGATTGCAGTTCTTCGTTAAAGGACTGCATATTCTCATTAGAGTTTTCAATTCGACCGTTAGCTACCGATAGGTTATGCTTTAATTCAGCAACTTCCTGTTCCAAACTAATTATATGTTCTTTGGATACCTCATTAGTATCCTCAACATTGATGATGTGCTTTTCAGTTAATTTCGCATTTACGTCTGTAAACAGAACCAGTAATAACCTTTCTTCTGACTTATCTAAATAGAACGGGCTAAGCACAATATTTATAACCCTGATGTAACTATCATCGGTATCACTCAATTTAAGTTCATTAAGTATAACCCGCTCGTTCAACTTTAGCGCTTTGTGAGCGGCTGCTTTAAAGATGGTGGATATTTTATCAGGCAGCAGGTCATTAAGATTATGATTGAAATTTATATTTTTAAGGTAAAGTGCTGTATTGCCAAAAGATTTTACAACGACCAAATTTTCATCCGTACAGACGCCGGTGAATTTAGATTCATTTAGCAGTGCCTTGTTGATCTGATCGCCTATTTCAGCACCCGAACCAGACGCGAAGCTTTTTTTACTTACTTCCATTTGGGTCGTTTTCACACTTTCGATGACCTGCGATGCAAATGTGTCGAATTTTACAGCACGTCCGTTTTTATTGCTTTGTAGGATATTCCATTTGCCGCTAATTTCTTCAAAGTCGTCTTTGAGCACCGCAGCGTTTTCACTTGGGCCTAAAAAGAGATAGCCGCCTTTTTTCAATCCAAAATGCATCATTGCAAAAACCTTTTGCTGCAACGCTACATTAAGATATATCAGCAGGTTACGACAACTGAGCAAATCAATATTACAATAAGGGGGGTTTTTAACCAAGTCATGCTGTGCAAATATCAGCATCTTCCTGATCTCGTGTTTAATTTTGTAGGATGTACCTTCTTTTGTGAAAAATTGTTGCAGCCTTTCCGTAGAAACCGAATTTTCAATGCTATTTTGGTAAATCCCTTTAGATGCAGTATCAAGTGCAGCCCTACTAATATCCGAAGCAAATATTTTTACATCTATATTTTGAGGATGTTCATTCAGGTATTCTTTAACCAGGATAGCCATCGAATAAGCTTCCTCTCCGGTAGCGCAACCAGCTACCCATATCTTAATAATTTCGTCTTTATTTTTTTCAAAGATTGCAGGAATGACGGTTTCCTGAATAATTTTAAAGGCTTGGGGATCTCTAAAAAAAGATGTTACACTTATCAAAAAATCATTTGCCAGCAAAACAACCTCGGTATGATTATTTTTTAAAAACTTAAAATATTTATCTACCGTATTAAAATTATGCTCAACCATGCGCCTTTTAATTCGCCTGACAATGGTTGGGCGTTTATAATCGGAGAAATCCAACGGCAAGTTTCCTTTGATCAGGTCAAAGATTTTAGTGAGTTCATCCTCATTGATCTGAACATCTTTGTGTTCTGTGAGGGCTTCCAATGTACCATCTTTAACATAATCCTCAATCGCTTGAGGCATAGCTTCCGGCGAAAGGATCAGGTCTGCGCAATCTGTAGCGATGGCGGCCAGTGGCATTCCATTAAAGCCGGCAGTTTGTGGGTCCTGAATAATCACTATTCCACCGGCTTGTTTAATCGCTTCGACACCATTTGATCCATCATTACCGGTACCCGATAAAATGATACCGATTGCTTTATTTCCTCGTTCTTTTGCCAATGATGCAAAAAAGTAATCAATAGTCATGTGTGGACGTGGCTGGTCTTTTTTGTCTGATAAGATAAGCCTGCCATCTTCGACTGCCATAAACTTGGCGCTGGGGATCAGATAGACGGTGTTCGGCTTTATATCTACATTTTCAATAGCCTCAATGACCTGTAATTTGCTGTGGGGTGCCAAGATATGGGCCATCTGACTTTTAAAATCAGAGGAAAGATGCTGAATAATGATGTATGATACCGC
>NZ_JBDSCA010000006.1:0-64183 GCF_039921305.1 Mucilaginibacter sp. | reverse complement strand
AATAACTTGTACGCTGCGGTCAAATTAAACAAATTCAGTTTCTGATCGTACCCATTATTATTAAGGTTGGTTAAACCCTTTTCGTACCTTAAATCGAGGGATAACTTACTAATATCAACCCCGGCTCCAAATTGCCATGCATAATTTTGGTTTTTAAAGTTGAGATGAACAATGCTGCCCAAGGCCCCATTAATGGTTTGATCATCGCCAATAATGAATGATGCCATTGGCCCGGTATAAACGCGGCCACCAATGCCAAAGGTGCCTATTTTAAAACCTACCAAGGCAGGTACATCAATGCTTTTAAGCGTGACGCTGTTGGTAGTTCCATTGCTGTTAAAGCTGGTGGTTTTGCTGGCATAATAAGCCTCGGGTTGAAAGTTGAAGCCCAACGCGCCTACACGCAACCATATCCCGCCAAGGTAACCGGCCCGGTTATCACTGCTGAAAGTACTACTGGTTGAAAAGCTTGAAAGGTTAACCCCGCCCTTAACACCAAACTGGAACGACGGCAGTATTTGCGCCCAGGCGCCCATACTTATTAATACTGCTAATGCGGATAAAAAGATCTTTTTCATAGGTTAGGTGTAGATTTATGCAGTAAAGATAATGATTATCAAGTACTATAAAATATGAAGGCTAAAATACCTGCATTGTTAACCTTGGTTGTGTTGTAGTTCTGGTAATTAAACAATCAAATAAATCCGAAATCGAACATTCCACATCCGAAATCTCCACTACCTTTGCCCCAATGCTCAATATAATTTATCAGGACGACTATTTAGTTGCCATTAACAAGCCCCACGGGTTACTGGTACACCGCTCATCCATAGCTAATGATGTTACCGAATTTGCCCTCCAGATACTACGTGATCAACTGAACCGCCACGTGCATCCGGCTCACCGCTTAGATCGTAAAACTGGTGGCGTGCTGCTCTTCGCCCTGGATAAGCAAACCGAAAAACTGATGCAAACTCAGTTTATGGATAACCAGGTCAGTAAAAAATACCTGGCCATAGTACGCGGCCACACGCCTGATGAGGAGGATATTGATTACCCCCTACGAAAAGAGAATGGTACTTTACAGGATGCTTTCACCCATTACAAAACCCTGGCCCGTACCGAGTTAGACGTGCCCTTGGGTAACCACCCCACATCGCGCTATTCGCTGGTTGAAGCGCGTCCACAAACGGGCAGAATGCACCAGTTGCGTAAACACTTTAGCCACATATTTCACCCCATTATTGGCGATCGTACACACGGTTGCAACAAACAAAATAAACTTTTTAAAGAGCGCTGGGCAATGGAAACCATGCTGCTACATGCCAGCGAACTATCATTCAAACACCCCATCACAGGTGTGCAGGTTCAGATAAAAGCTTCTTTGCAGGAAGAATTTTTGCGGGTGCTTAATTTTATGGGTATGGATGTTGATTAGTTATAATTGATAGGGTTTGGTTTGTGCGAAGGTATCAGTTAAGCAAAGGATAAAACAAAAGGTGAAAAGTATTTTCATAATTATATTTCTAAAAAAGGGTAAGTTTCATAATGCTCTAATGGTTTTACCGGCATTAATTCGATAGGAACCAAAGAGGTTTATAGCGTGTTCGATGTTGAAAATATGCAACGTTTGTATATGTAATGGGGAACAAATAACGTGTGTTTTCAGGGGGCTTGATTCTTTCAGAAACCATGGCTTCATTTATAAAAATTTTTCATGAATTTCCCTTAAATGGTTTTTGGGGTTTCTTAAGACATCAAACGCTGTCATTCAAAAATGAATATGTCTCTTCATATCTATCCAGAGGTTTGTATGGCAACAATTCTTTCGGAATTAAAGGATGATCGATATTTATCTCAATATTTTTTAACCAAGCTAACTTAATATACCCCAATGCGGGATGACTAATAAATTCATTAATTAATTGATAATGTTTGTTGCGTGTTTTATGAGCTTTTAATATTTTGTTAATTGAATCTTGGATTTGGTTTTTATCTTTATTTAACATCCCTTCATAAAAATCACGATCAGCAATTAGAAGCTTGTGTCTCTTTATTGTTTTTTTATCCATGATATCTATTCCCCAAGCCACCTGATCCCAATTATCCAACATCATTTGTTGTAAGATGTAAAGGGGAGTGCTATGCCCATTTTCAATCATCCACTTGTATTGCGAATGGGACAGTTTTGCATAACGTTTCATTAGTGGGATACAATCACTTAACAAAGCGTAAGACAAATGATTAATTCCTGCATCTAAGATTCGACTGTCGAAATTATTTATCATATATTCATCGATACGCGCACACAAATAAAAATGCTGTTTAGCTTTGCAAATATCGTTTTCAATAAACAGATCGTACAAGCCTAATATTTGATTAGTGCCGTGTAATAATGGAATAAATATTTGTTTGTTTGATGGCTCTTGTATTTTTTTATAAACTAGTTCTTCATCGTTCAACCTGTTTTGATAGGCTTGTAACAAGTTTTCTTTTTTATTTGGCATTCTTTTTTTGAGGATTAATCTACATTAAATAATTTAATATTTCTGAAGATTTAAAACAACAATTTCACCTGTGCTTTTATCAACGGCAGTAACTGTTTTATTTATAAGCTGTCGATGTGTATTAAGATAATTTCCTAAATCTATTATATTTTGAGCTTGTCCGGATGGGTTTCTCATGTTATTAATAACTTGATTTATCCAAGCCTCACTCATTTGTGCTTGCAAACCTGTTGCTGCATTTGCCGCATTAAGCTTGATATTACCTTTTGTGCCTACTGATTTGGCTTCATTTATAATGATATCTGTTGGGTTACTCGGGCTTCCCTTAATATAAACACCATCAAAGCCGTTGTTACTACCATATTGTGATGTCTGTTTTACATAACCTTCACGTTGCAATATCGCATCTGATAATTGTTCTGTTTTTTGACCTAGTGCGTCACCATGCAATACTATGTCATCAACCATGTTTTTTAAAGTAGCTTCGGTGGGTACTATTCGTAGTCCATATTGATCAACCAGGGTACGGCTAAGATTAGTTAATGTTTGATCGGCAGGTTTAATCAGCTTTAATGCTTTTACTGATGCGTAGTCGAACGCGCTAACCGCTACTTTAACCATCCGCATTTCGGCACCTGATGCTATAACATGGGATGCAATTTTCCCTGCGGCCGCAGCAACCGGAACACTTTTAGCTGATACCTTAATCCACTGCCCCGCAACCCGTACCCATGCGACAACAGGTATTGCACTAACTAAACTTAACGCGCAATTAATTTTATCCCCTTCCAGAAAATATATCCCTCCATTTACAAGTGCTGCGGCCTCGCCTACTACAGGAACAAGACTTCCTACATCCAATATAAAATGCACAGTGCCTCCGCTCACATACCACATGGCAGTAGCATAAACGCGGGCAAGCGACCAATCAGGGTGTTGAATTTTAATTATTTCCCCTTCTTTTAAAACCGCTGGTAAAAGCATAGCTGTAGAGGAAACAATGAATGAAGGAAAGCTAAACAAAGATGCTTCCTCTTGAGATTCAATTTGATCTATTACTTCAGGATATTGTTCAAAGTAAGCTTTTAATTGACTATAAGTAACGGTAGCGCCACTTTCAGGATCAGTTATGATGTCTGAGTTTTGGGGCTCTGCAATTAATGCGATAGAGGTAGTTGGTACTACCGGATAAGGGACATAGCCAGTTGGGCAACCTCCCGATCCACCATCCGGACCAGGATCCGGGCTAAATGGCGAATGACCTGGTGATGGATATGTTGTTGATGATGTTGCGTTACAAGGATCATCTGGGTCAACCCATGACGATCCACCACCACCATCGTTGGTGCCATAAATACCTGCTCCGCCTTGATTGCCAAAGTCCGACCAGTAATCACCCCAACTGCCGCCATCTCCACCATCGCCACTCCCACCTGATTCTGATGGAATGCAGGTATACCATATAATTTCTTGACCATCAATCATATCGGTAGAGTCGTAAACAAAATCGCCACCACTAAGCCAACATATAAAGGCCCCCCAAAAATAAGATACCGTATAGGATGTAGTTTTTATACCGCTGGAATTTTTAGCGGGTAACACATGACTTAAGTTTTTAGTACTGGTCAAATTACCACCAATGTAAGTGAGTTCTCTGATCACATTATCCTGAAAGCTATAAGATACAACTTTGCCTGTAAATTTTCTACTGCCAGGTTTTTCATCCTTCCACTTGTAAATAAATATTTTAACAACCCCATCTACTTTAGTAAAATAAAAAGCGGAGTTAGTAGCCATAGGTATCCGTACAACATGTTGCCCATTGATCACAGCTTGTTGAGCTAAATCCAACAACTGTTGAGCCGGCTTTAAGTCGGGATAATTTAAAAACCAATTATTAATGTCGTCAAGTTGAATTTTAGCGTTATCCGATAATTGTGCTAAAGTGGTGGGTAATGCAATAAATGAATTGCCGCTGTTGCCAGTAAATTCATTATCTTTTCGGCACGAATTACTACTGGTTATAAGTAATAATAGAATTAAAAATAAATAGAATCCTTTTAGTGGTTTGTTTTTCATCGGCTTATTGTGATATCAGCTTGGTTTTATAAGTCCGAAAATAAGTATTATATTTAATAGACGCTATTTTTAATAATAATAAATAATAATTTTTTGATAAAAAAAAGCCCGGTATTAACCGGGCTAAAATATCAGCGAAATCAAACCAAAATCGGTGTAATCCCAAAATCTATTTAAATATCTGTATCATCCTAAAGTTCTTGTTCGCCTTAAAGCGGTAACGCTCCAATTCATCAATCGTAGTCTCGATGATCTGCTTATTGTCAACCAAAACCTTCGATGGTTTGAACGGTAAACCGATGATCTTCATTTCATAGTTCTCATAGCGTGGCGTATATAACCCTTCTACAGATTGTGTAATGGTCATGCTGTTTTTATCACCCGTGGTGCTAAATTTTTTCTCCAAATAAATATCCTGCTCATAGGCAAAGGTTTCGCCATAATCTTCAAAAAAGAAAGAGTTAACCTCGTAAGTAGCATAATAAACCTGGAACAGCAGTTCTTCGATCTGGGTTTCGCCAACATACTGCATCACCGGCGATTCCGGTATTACCGAGCCCGCCTTCACAAATATCGGCATCGAATCTAACGGAGTTTCAACAATCAGTTCGGCACCCCCTTTAATTTTTTCGTGCGTCCAGTAATGGTACCAATTACCTTTAGGCAGGTAAACGGTGCGGGTTTTAACACCCGGTTCCATCACCGGGCAAACCAATATCTTATCACCAAAAGTAAATTCATCCTGGCGGTATTCATTCACCTCAATATCCTGCTCATGCATTACCAGCGGCCTCAGTATCGGGAAACCATAACGGTTATGCTCCCAAAATGCCGAATAAAAATAAGGCATCAAACGGTAACGTAACTCAATAAATTTGCGGTTAATACTGGTGTAGGGCTCCCCATAGCTCCATGGCTCACGCTCACGGGTATCACCCGCGCTATGCGCCCGCATAAATGGCGAAAATACGCCTAACTGTATCCAGCGGGTAAACAGCTCGCCATCCGGCTCACCGCTAAAGCCACCTATATCTGTACCGCAAAACGGCACACCTGATATGGATAAACGCTGGCATTGAATGTTACCCAACTTTAAATGCTCCCACGATGCCACATTATCCCCCGTCCAAACACAGGCATAACGCTGCAAACCTGAGTAACCCGCACGGGTAATGGTAAACGGACGCTTATTTTTCATCAGTTTGCGCAAACCCTCATAAGTAGCGCGCACCATCTGCATCCCATAAACATTATGCGCCTTGCGGTGGCTTCCCCGGTGCCCGTCATATTGGTGCCGCACATCATCCGGGAAAGTACCTGCGCCAAACACTGCAGGCTCGTTCATGTCGTTCCAAACCCCGGCAACGCCTAACTGCACCAACTCGTCAAACAAACCACCCCACCAGGTACGAACCTCCGGATTTGTAAAATCCGGAAACTGGCAACGGCCCGGCCAAACATGGCCCTCCATAAAATAATCATCGCTTCGGCGGCAAAAATATTTCTTCTCTTTACCTTCTTTAAATACGCCGTAATTATCATCCACGCGTATCCCCGGGTCAATAATCACTACGGTTTTAAAGCCCTGGTCCGTTAGCTCGCGTATCATCTTTTTCGGGTCAGGGAAGTATTTCCTGTTCCACGTAAAGCAACGGTAACCATCCATGTAGTCAATATCAAGGTACAGCGCGTCGCAAGGTATCTTGTTATCTCTAAAACCTTTGGCTATAGCTTTCACTTTACTTTCGGGATAATAGCTCCAGCGGCATTGGTGGTACCCAAGCGCCCAAAGCGGGGGCATGGGGTGCGTACCCGTTAAACTATGGTAACGCTTCACCACATCCATCATATGCGGCCCGTGAATGTAATAGTATTGCAACTCGCCGCCATCGGCCCAAAAGCTGGTTTTGGTAGCGTCTTCGGCACCAAAATCGAAATGCGATTTAAAGGTATTATCAAAGAATATCCCATGAGCAATACCAGCCCTCAAACTGATATAGAAAGGAATACTCCGATACAAAGGATCCTGATCCTTTGCAAACGAATAAGCATCAGTATTCCAGTTCTGCAAGCGTTTACCTTTTAGGTTAAGCTCTGTAGCCTTATCGCCTAAGCCAAAAAAGCTTTCATGGTGCGCGTCGCATTCCTTGGTACTAAAAACGTAATACCCACCAAAGGCCACGTTCTCTTCCCAATGCATTGGCTTGGCATCCGAACTGGTAATATGCCCTTCGTTATCCGAAAAGGAAATTAAAAAGTCGGCTTTATTAACATGGCAGTTTACGGTATTGGTTGATACGATGTATTCGGTAGGGGTTTCTTTTAGCGAGAATACCGAAACCTTTTGCTCCAAACCCGTAACCGCGTACGAAAACTCTTCTAAAAAAACACTGTGCGGGGCAAGCCTAACGCGAATGATATCGTCGCTAACAATAATTACTTCTACGCTGGCATCACCATCGGTAAAGTAGAATTTATTCCCCTCCTGTTGCACACTTTTCACAGTACCGAGATATTTTTTCACGATCGGTTTAAGCGCGGCAACAGGATTGTTTAAATGCTGAACTACCCCTTCTTCCAATAAATCTTCTTCTGGTGCGTCAGGATCTTGTATTTGGTCCATGGAATGTAAATGTTTGGCTCTAATAAGTATAAATTAATTAAGGTACTGGGTACAATTATATACCAGCAACCTGAAATTAACTAATATAATTCAATAAATGCGCCACCTTAACCCATTTTGTGGAAAACATGTTGTGTAAACACTTAAAACAGGAATGAATTATAAAGAAAACGTTGTTTAGTTATAACTGATGGGTGTATGTTGAATGTTATGAAGGTGACTGAGAGTCTTACAGAGTAAATAAATACTCCTTAATTTCTCCAACACCCTTTTTAACAAAAAATTTGTAAGTTTGAATAACTTAAAACACCCCTATGTCTGAGTTAGAGTTATCCGATCAAAATTTTGATCTTTCGATGTTAATGGAAATTGCCGACGGCGCCGATGAGTTTCTCGTTGAAACGATAGAGCTGTTTCTGAAACAAACTCCCGAATTAATGTACGCCATTGATGCCGCCATTCGCGAAAAACAATGGGTTACAGCGGCGCAATCTGCCCATAAATTGAAACCTAACCTGGGCTTTTTTGGTATGTTGGAAAGTCAAACTTTAATGCAACAGATCGAGGCCCTATGCAAGGCAGGTGAAGATAGTCCGGAAATCAAAACTTTATTTCTCCAGTTAGTAGGCAAAGTTCGCCCAACCTTAGCCAAGCTCGAGGTGATAATGAAGGCTAAACAGGCTAATCTTTAAGCCTGAACCAACTTAAAGGTATAGCTTTCCATAATCAGGTTAGCCAATAGGTTTTTGCAGGCCTGGTCAACCTTTTCGGTAGCGGCCGCTTCTGTAGCGGCTTCAATTTCAAGCGTGATATGCTTTCCTATACGTATATTCTGTATTTCGGCAAGGCCCAGGTTTTTCATACTTCCCGTTACGGCTTTACCTTGTGGGTCAAGTATTTCTTTTTTAGGCATTACATCAATTTCTGCTTGGAATTTCATCGGTATAATTGTTTTTAAAGGTAATGAAGCTATCATGAGCCGTTTTATAGATTTACGGTTAACTCATCACGGTTTCATTTGGCTATTCTGAATTGTATGATTGACATGGCGATATAAACAAATATGATCGCCGGAATTGCGGCAAATTTAAAAAATACAATGGCAATTACCGATACCGCGAGCAATAAATATCGGTAAATATTTTCTTGCATATCAGTGCTCTTAAATTTAAGCGACATTAACGGTATTTCGGCTACCAAAAGCGAACACATGATCAATGTAAAGCACGCTAAAAAGTAAGGATTCAAAATGTATTCCCTGTAAAAAATATTGTTACTCATTAGCATCAGCGGGAACGAGGCTATCAAAATAGCGTTGGCCGGAGTAGGTAAACCAATAAATATCTCGGCCTGGCGTTCATCACTATTAAACTTAGCCAAACGTAAAGCCGAAAATACAGGTATTAAAAAGGCAATGTAATTTAAATACGGACTAATATGCTCTATTTGTGGCGATTCTAAAAATAACTCATACAGTATAGCCGCTGGCAATAACCCAAAACTAACCATATCAGCCAGCGAGTCCAGATCTTTACCAATGCCCGAGAATGATTTTAACATCCGGGCCGCAAAGCCATCAAAAAAATCAAATAGTGCTGCTAAAAATATCGCGTAAGCCGCGAACAGGAGATTATGCTGAAAGGTAAAAACGATACCTAAACAGCCGCTGAACAAATTTGCACAGGTAATAGCATTTGGAAGATGTTTCTTCACTCTTTGCTGCACTTGCTGTGGATGTAATTGATTCATTTAAGTATAACGAAATTATTGTGCATTAGGTGTAATTACCTCTTGCGCAATAATTTCGTTACAAATCTATTAAGAATTCATGGATATCAGGAATTCTTCGTTAGTTTTTGTTCCACGCATTTGCGCCTGCAAAAACTCCATTGATTCCTGCGAATTCATATCCGCTAAGTGGTTACGTAAAATCCAGATGCGTTGCAGCGTGTCGCGGTCAAGCAATAAGTCGTCGCGGCGGGTGCTCGATGCGGTCAGGTCAATAGCAGGGAAGATACGTTTGTTAGATAATTTTCTATCCAACTGTAACTCCATGTTACCGGTACCTTTAAACTCTTCAAAAATAACCTCATCCATTTTCGATCCGGTTTCGGTTAATGCCGTAGCGATGATGGTTAACGAACCGCCATCCTCAATTTTACGGGCCGCACCGAAGAAACGTTTTGGTTTGTGCAACGCGTTAGCATCAACACCACCCGATAATATTTTACCAGATGCTGGGGCAACAGTATTGTAAGCACGAGCCAAACGGGTGATAGAATCCAAAAGGATAACCACATCGTGCCCACACTCAACCATACGTTTTGCCTTCTCTAAAACAATGTTGGCTATTTTAACGTGGCGCTCGGCAGGCTCATCAAATGTTGACGATACAACCTCGGCGCGTACGCTGCGGGCCATATCGGTAACCTCCTCAGGGCGCTCGTCAATCAGTAATATAATTAAGTAAACCTCAGGGTGGTTTTTAGCGATAGCGTTAGCCACATCCTTCAATAACATGGTTTTACCAGTTTTAGGTTGTGCTACGATCAAACCACGCTGCCCTTTACCTATAGGCGAGAACAGATCCATGATACGGGTTGAGTAATTACCCGATTCGGTAAACAGGTTCAACCTTTCTGACGGGAAAAGCGGCGTTAAGTGGTCAAACGGAACACGGTCGCGTACTTCGGCAGGTATACGGCCATTAATGGCTTCTACACGTACCAAAGGGAAATATTTTTCACCTTCTTTTGGAGGGCGTATGCTTCCGCGAACAGTATCGCCGGTTTTTAAACCAAATAATTTGATCTGCGATTGCGATACATAAATATCATCCGGAGATGTTAGATAGTTATAATCTGATGAGCGCAAAAAGCCATAACCATCGGGCATGATCTCTAAAACACCCTCATTAACAATAACATTGTCAAAATCAAGGTTGATGGCTGGATCCTGGCTTTTTTGAAGCTGACCATTGCCGTTGCCATTGTTATTACCGTTGTTGTTATTATTACGGCGTTCAAATTTTTGCGGGCGTGCACTTTCTGTTGCAGCAGGTTGCCCTTCCTGAACAGGGGCGCTTGCCGGGGTTATCGTTACCGGGATAGGGCCTTCGCCGCTATTGCCTTCAAAAGCTTTAGGCTGAGTGTCCTCTTCGGGTTGTTGGTCAAAAAGGTTTGTATCATTTACCTGTACCTCAACACGTGGCTCGTTTTTAGGCTTTAAGGTGCGCAGCCTTTTACGTGGCTGGCTTGCTTCGGCGCTTTCTTCTGCAGATGGTGTTTCAGCGGCTTCGGTTGGTGTATAGTTATTGGTAACGGTTTCTTGTTGGGCACGGGCAGCTTCTATTAATTGCTGTTGCTCAACTATTTTGGTAATCAGCTCTGCTTTTCTAAAGCTATCTGCTTCGGCTATGCCAAAACTTTTCGCCATACTGCGAAGTTCAGAAACGAGCTTATCGTTTAATTCAGTGTTGTTAGACATGTGATGAATAATATTTCAAAAGGATTTTTTTGGGTAGAAATTACCTTGCGCCAGTTTATTATGTAGTATCCGTGTTAAAAACAAAAAATATTTGGAAAATTAAACTGATTCTTTGGTGCAAGAAACTCAGGAAAACGTTACAATTTTAGACAATTTATTTTAAACTTCAAATTTATTTGAAAATATAATACTTTACGGTGACAGGTTTTGTGTAATTTTCATTCTTTTGTAGCAAATAACACAAAGTTCATGCCATCTCGCCAGCAGCTCATCGCCCAAATCAAACAAAAAAAATCATTTCTGTGTGTAGGTTTAGATACCGATATCGAAAAAATACCACAGCATCTGCTTGATCTGGAAGACCCAATATACGAATTTAACCGCCAAATTATTGATGCCACGCGCGATCTGTGCATATCCTACAAACCAAACTCCGCCTTTTACGAAAGCCGTGGCGTTAAAGGATTGCAAAGTTTGGCCAAAACATGGCAATACCTTCCTAAAGAAACCTTAAATATAATAGATGCCAAGCGTGGCGACTTGGGCAACACATCTGACATGTATGCCAAAGCCTTTTTTGATGAAGCATCATCAGGCG
This sequence comes from Mucilaginibacter sp., assembly GCF_039921305.1. Taxonomy (GTDB): domain Bacteria; phylum Bacteroidota; class Bacteroidia; order Sphingobacteriales; family Sphingobacteriaceae; genus Mucilaginibacter. The sequence continues at coordinate 52,890 of NZ_JBDSCA010000006.1, read as the reverse complement.
TAAGTTTTGATGCCATAACCGTTGCGCCATACATGGGTACCGATAGCGTAACCCCATATTTAAAGTACGAGGATAAATGGATCATCCTTTTGGGTTTAACCTCAAACTCCGGCAGTAAAGATTTTCAATACCTGGTTAGTAAAGGCGGCTACCTGTACGAAGAGGTAATAAAAAAAGCAACCACCTGGGCCGGTGCCGATAGAATAATGTTTGTAGTAGGAGCCACCAAAAGCACCGAGTTCACCAACATACGCAAATACGCCCCCGATAATTTCCTTTTAGTTCCCGGTGTAGGCGCTCAAGGCGGAAGCCTATCCGATGTTTGTCAATATGGTATGAACAAGGATTGTGGATTGATTGTGAATGCCTCACGCTCTATCATCTATGCCTCCAACGGAAAAGATTTTGCCGAAGCGGCACGAGCCGAAGCTTCAAAACTACAACAGGAAATGCAAGTAGAACTGGAGAAAGCTGGGGTTATTTAACAAGATTAAACACCATTGTCATTTCGACGAGGTACGAGGAGAAATCTTCTGCGCGCGATAAGTCTACAGCATCCCAGTCGCCCACAGAAGATTTCTCAGTCGTTCCTCCTTTCGAAATGATATAAATAATGGAGTTAATATTATATTAGTAACATGATCAACACATCTTCCATCTTACCTTTTACATCTTCCATCAATTAAATGTTATTCACCGAAGATTTTCTGCAATACATCTGGAAGTTCAGGCTGTTCGATATGAACGATCTGAAAACTACCGATGGCGAACCGTTGCAGATCATTTCACCCGGTCTGCAAAATACAAACGCCGGTCCCGATTTTCAGGATGCCAAAATTCAAATAGGAGATACTCTTTGGGCTGGCAATGCCGAAATACATTTATCATCATCCGGATGGAAGGAGCACGGGCATCAAACGGATGGCGCTTATAACAATGTAATACTCCACGTAGTTTATCGTGACGACGAACCCGTTTACCGGATGGATGGCGCAAAAGTGCCAACCTTGATACTATTCAATCGTATCTCGCCAGAGTTATACGCCCGATATCATCACCTCATATTCGATCCTAAGCAGTTCATTCCCTGCGAAGCTCAGATTGGTTTGGTAGATAATTTACTTATTCAAAACTGGCTAACCCGTGTATTGATTGAGCGCCTGCAAAACCGCTCCATAGCATTAACCAATGCGCTCCAAATAAATCGTGGCGATTGGGAAGAAACCTTTTACCAGTTTTTAGCGGCCAACTTCGGTTTCAAAATAAACGCTTTACCTTTTGAGTTACTGGCCAAATCGCTACCGCAAAACATACTGGCCAAGCACAAGAATGATCCGATGCAGATAGAAGCGTTAATCTTCGGTCAGGCCGGGTTTTTGACTGATGACTTGCAAGACGAATATCCGCGAAAGCTACAACAGGAATACAATTTCCTGCAAAAGAAATTCAAGCTCAAACCGATAGAAAAACATTTGTGGAAGTTTTTGCGCCTGCGCCCGTCAAATTTCCCAACCATCAGGCTGGCACAATTTGCCGCGTTGATAGCGCAATCAAACCATCTGCTCTCCAAAGTGCTCGAAACACAGGGGAAGGACGCTCATAAACTGTTTGATGATATTAAAGTGAACCCTTATTGGGATAACCATTACCAGTTTGATAAGCCATCGGCCACTATTTCAAAGCAGATGGGTAAAAGTTCGGTTAATGTTTTGTTATTAAATACTTTAGCCTTATTTTTATTCACTTACGGTAATCACCACCAAAGCGAGCGGTATGTAAACCGCTGTTTAAAACTATTAGAGTATTTACCTGTTGAAAAGAACAGTATTATTGATAATTTTGCGTTACTTGGGGTGAAAGTAAAAACCGCCTACGAATCGCAGGCTTTACTCGAACTCAAAAAAACGTATTGCGACAATAAGAAATGCCTGCAATGCGGCGTTGGTATTAAAATATTAAAACTGGTTCAATAGCTATGATACAGCGGATACTTACTTTTTTTGAACGTTACTCCTTTGGGGTTTGTACCTATTTGGGTAGCCGTTTCAATATATCCATTAACAAAATCAGGTTATTCTTTATCTATTCGTCGTTTTTGGCGGTGGGTATGCCATTGGTATTCTATTTCTTCGCCGGTATCGTGTTAGATATCCGCAACTATGTGAAACGTATTCACACCCGCGTTACCGATCAGTAAAAACAGCATACTGTAAATTTTAAATAAACTCGCTGTAAATAAGTAATTTATAAGTATTTGCCCGGCAATAAGCAACCCAAGGTGTTTTTTGTGCGTGTTGTGCGTACAGATAAATGGGTTTTAATCAAGCTCATAAAGATATCTTTATGGAAAGATTAGATTTTTTAAGAATAACAGGTGCCTTGAGTGGTTCGTTAATGGTTGGTGGTATAACCAATGTTTTTGCAGGCGATACCAGGACTATTAAAGCCATCGCATTTGATGGCTTTGCCATATTTGATCCCCGCCCGGTTTTTAATTTGGCCGAAGAGTTTTTCCCCGGGCGCGGTGTTGAGTTAAGTAATCTGTGGAAAACCAAACAGTTTGAATATACCTGGCTCCATAATATTACGGGTACCTATATCAACTTTTATAAGGTGATTAATAACGCCCTTACCTTTGCCGCCAAAGTATTAAAGATAGACCTTGACGACCTTAAAAGGCAGCAGTTGATGCTCTGCTATCTTAATCTGAAACCATGGCCAGATGTTGCCGGGGCCTTGCAAACATTAAAAGCTTCGGGTGTACGTTTAGTCATACTATCTAACTTTACCGATGAAATGCTTAAAAAAGGTATTGATCATGGCCAATTACAAGGCGTATTTGAACATTGCCTGAGTACAGATAAAGTGAAAAAATTTAAGCCAGATCCCATGGCTTATCAAATGGCTGTTGATGCGTTTGGGCTAAATAAAAGCGAGATCCTATTTGTGGCTTTCGCCGGATGGGATGCTGCCGGGGCAAAACAGTTCGGCTATAAAACATTCTGGAGCAATAGGCTCGGTTTGCCAGCCGAAGAGTTGGGGGCTTATCCGGATGCTACAGGTAAGGACCTGAAAGATCTGTTAACTTACATAGGTTAATAGCCCAGTATATCAGCTATATCATCAAATCCTTTTTCGCGGGCAAGGTCGGCTGGTAATTTACCACCTTCCATCCGTGTAGATACTTCAGCACCATGCTCCAGCAATAATATTAATATCTCTAAATTGCCATTTTGCGCGGCAGAATGTAATGGCGTAACTCCCGATTGCTGTACAACATTTACTTTAGCCCCGCCATCTATCAGCGTCCGTACGATCTCGTTCTGATTAGCGGCTACTGCGGAATGTATCGGGTAAACATTATAACCGTTCTTTGACGATATATTTACATCAGCGCCCTTCAAAATCAAAAAACGTGCGGTTTCTGCCTGCCCGAAATAGCAAGCCAAACCCAAGGGCGTAAAACCATCGTCAGAATATTCGTTTATCAATTCCGGATGAGTGTAAACCAAATGCGCAATCACGTCAAGCTTGCCAATTGCTGCTGCCTCAAACAGGTTTAATTCATCTACATAATTCAGCAATAGCTTAACAACATCCAATTGGTTATAATACCTGGCCAGCATAATGGGCGATACATGATAACTTGTATTGGCCTTTGCCAATGCCGGATCACTTGTAAGCAGGGCGCCAATCGCTTGTAAATTACCTGTTTGAATATGTTGTTCCAGTATATCTATGCTCATTGAACGTAATATTACTAAAAATTAAAAATCATCACAAATCAATAGGATTTATCTATTAACTTTATATTTGCGCATTAAAGCCGTTGAATATAGGAATGCCTGTGAAAGGAAATCAGTTTAGATCTAATAATTTTAAAGACGAGAGTACCCCTAAAGGCTCCTCAAAGGCCGAAAAGCCAATTAAACCAAAGTCGGAAAGCCTTCCTTCGTTTGATTTGAAAGATGGCCGCCTCATTAAGGTAGTAGGCTTGGTTTTCCTCGTAACCTCGGTTTACTTTCTCATCGCCTTTACATCTTACCTGTTTACCTGGCAAGAAGATCAGAGTTATGTGCTTAAAGCCAATGGCGGCTGGCACAACCTATTCAAAACCACGCAAGAGTTATTGGATAACGGCGTTAAAAACCCCATGGTTGATAACTGGCTGGGTAAATTCGGCGCCTTACTATCTAACCAGTTCATGTTCGAGTGGTTTGGTATCGCGTCTTATATTTTTATAGTTGTATTCTTCATTATAGGCTATCGCTTTTTATTCAAGGTGCGTTTGTTTCCTATCGGGAAAACATTGGCTTACGCCTTATTTGGCTTAATATTCTTCTCCATCACCATCGGTTTTGTGCATGGGTTTATCATAGATTACCCTCACTTTTTAGAGGGCGAATTTGGCTATTGGAGCAACCGTTTAATTGATGCGCAGATAGGCCGTGCCGGTGCCGGTGGATTGATCATCTTCGCCGCCCTAACCTTCATGATCATCGTTTACAACATCGATTTTAAGATCCCCCAGTTTAAGCGTAAGGAAGCTACCTTGCCGGGATTTGATGATGTTGACGATAGCTCCGACTTGGAAGAACCTTACATTAGCGGTACAGCACCATTAATGCCCGAAATGCCTTCAACCCCGGTTGAGTGGCCCGGCCGTCGCCCAAAACTAACTCAGGAAGGTGTACTGCCATCAAGCCGCCACGCCGAGAATGAATTAACCGAAGAACTTGAAGCTGCACCAAAGGGCTTGGTACTAAACGTAGAAAAGCCGATTGAAGAGCGCGAACACCAAGCCGTAACCTTAATGCCCGAACCAAGCGAGGATACCGAAATACCTTTAATGGTGAGCGAAGAACGCCCTACCGATGTGTTAAGCATCGAGAAGGAAGATTTAGTAACTGCCGATGATCTGGTATCGCAATTTGGCGCATTCGACCCGCGTTTAGACCTATCATCCTATAAATTCCCTACGCTGGAATTATTAGAAAATTACGGCTCCAACAAAATAGCCGTAAATACCGAAGAACTGGAAGCCAACAAAAACAAAATTGTTGAAACCCTTAACCATTACAATATCGAGATCGATAAGATCAAGGCTACCATCGGGCCAACCGTAACCCTTTACGAAATTATACCTGCCCCTGGTGTACGTATCTCCAAGATCAAAAACCTGGAAGATGATATCGCCCTAAGTTTAGCCGCTTTGGGTATCCGTATCATTGCCCCAATGCCGGGTAAGGGTACTATCGGTATCGAGGTGCCAAACCAGCATCCCGAAATGGTATCTATGCGCTCTGTTCTGGCTTCCGAAAAATTCCAGACCACTACCATGGATCTGCCTATCGCCTTAGGTAAAACCATCAGCAACGAGATCTTTATTGCCGATCTGGCCAAAATGCCTCACTTATTAATGGCCGGAGCAACCGGTCAGGGTAAGTCTGTTGGTATCAATGCCATCTTAGTATCGCTGCTTTATAAGAAACACCCGGCCGAATTGAAGTTCGTCCTCGTCGATCCCAAAAAGGTTGAACTAACCCTTTTCCGTAAGATAGAAAGGCATTTCCTGGCTAAACTTCCGGATGAAGCCGATGCCATTATCACCGATACCAAAAAGGTTATTAATACCCTTAATTCTTTGTGTATCGAGATGGATCAGCGTTATGATTTGCTGAAAGATGCACAGGTTCGTAACCTGAAAGAATATAATGTCAAGTTTGTTAACCGCAAACTGTTACCAACCGAGGGGCACCGTTACCTGCCATTCATCGTGCTGATTGTAGATGAGTTTGCCGATTTAATGATGACAGCCGGTAAAGAGGTTGAGGTACCTATCGCGCGTTTAGCGCAACTGGCCCGTGCCATTGGTATCCACTTAATTATCGCTACACAGCGCCCGTCGGTAAACATTATCACAGGTACTATCAAGGCCAACTTCCCGGCGCGTATCGCGTTCAGGGTTCAGTCTAAGATCGACTCGCGCACCATCCTTGATTCTGGTGGTGCCGATCAGTTAATAGGTCGTGGGGATATGCTTTTATCTACAGGTAACGATTTGATCCGTTTACAGTGTGCCTTTGTTGATACGCCCGAGGTTGACAAAATATCCGATTATATCGGCGCTCAACGCGGATACTCTACTGCCCACTTATTGCCAGAATATGTAGGCCAGGGCGAGGAAGGTGGCCCGAAAGAGTTTGACTCCGAAAACCGCGACCCGATGTTTGAAGATGCTGCAAGGCTAATTGTGCTTCACCAGCAAGGTTCAACCTCATTAATTCAACGCAAGTTGAAATTAGGTTATAACCGTGCAGGCCGTATAATTGACCAACTGGAAGCCGCCGGAGTAGTTGGCCCGTTTGAGGGGAGCAAGGCCCGCGAAGTTTTAATTCCGGATGATTACGCTTTGGAGCAGTTTTTGAGTAACATGGATGGTAAATAAGAAGCCATTATTTGATTAATTATGAAATACGTTATATATACCCTGATTTTTTTAAGTGCCGCTAATACCGCATTCGCCCAAAAAGACGTGCAGGCCAAACAGATTTTGAGCCAGGTTAGCAGCAAATACAAAACCTACGATGTGATCAAAACAAACTTTGTTTACACCTTAGAGAGCCCACAAGCCAACGTAAAAGAAACCCAAAGCGGCACCCTGATAGCCAAAGCTAAAACCAACAAGTTTAAAGTTACGCTGTATACTAACGGCAAAACACCGGCAGTAGCGCAAGAGCTGATCAGCGATGGCAAACAACAATGGACCTATCTTAAAAAAGATAACGAGGTGCAGTTAAACACGGTTTCCAACAGTGATGATGCCTTAAATCCTGCCCATATCTTCACCATTTACGAAAAGGGCTTTAAGTACACCTATTTTGGCGAAGAGAAGAAAGGCGGCATAGCCTGCCAGGTGATTGATATGACACCTACCGATGCCAAAAAGTCTATTTTCAAAGTGCGCTTATATATTGATAAAGCTAAAAAGCAAATCTATAGTGCCTTGATCTTCGATAAGAACGGCAACAAATACACCTATACCATGCAAACCTTTATGCCCAACTTTAAAACCACCGATGCTGTTTTTGCCTTCGATGTAAAATCACACCCGGGAGTTGAGGTGGTAGATTTGAGGTAAATATGAGATGGAAGATGTATGAGGTAAAGTGGAAAATGTAGTATCTTGCATAAACTTTAATAGCTAACATCGTCCATCTTACATGTCACATCTTACCTTCACCACCCATACCCTCGAAAAGCTCGAACTGTTGCTTAAAGCGGCAGGGTACAGGGTTAGGTACGAGAAAGGCAACTTTAAAACAGGTGCCTGCATGTTATTGAGTAGCAAAATTGTGGTGATCAACAAGTTCTCCAACCTCGAAAGTAAGATACAATCTATTGTAGAGTTGCTATCCGAACTGGAGATAGAACACAAGCTGTTAGACGAAAAACAAATAGCCTTTTTACACCAGATAAAACAAACCAAGCTGCAACTGTGACCATAACATTTTTAGGCACCGGAACATCACAGGGCGTACCTGTTATCGCCTGCGATTGCGAGGTTTGTACATCTCCCGATCATCGCGATAAGCGCCTGCGCTCGTCAATTATGATCGAAGCCGAAGGAAAGGTGATCGTGATAGATTCCGGCCCGGATTTTCGCTACCAAATGTTGCGTGCCTGTGTAAAGCACCTGGATGCCATCGTATTCACACACGAGCATAAAGATCATGTTGCCGGTATGGATGATATCCGCGCCTTTAACTACCGCCAGCAAGCCGCTATTGATATTTACGCTACCGAACGTGTGCAAACAGCCCTAAAGCGCGAATTTTCGTACATCTTCCACGATTTTAAATACCCCGGTATCCCGCAGGTAGAACTGCATACCATTGATAAAGAACCTTTCAATATTGGCAACGTAAAGCTGATCCCGATAGAGGTAATGCACTACAAACTCCCGGTATTAGGTTTCCGCGTAGGCGATTTTACCTATATTACCGATGCCAAAACCATTGAGCCTGCCGAAGTAGAAAAGATCAAAGGCTCAAAAATATTAGTGATTAACGCGCTCCAAAAGGATAAACATATCTCGCACTTTACCTTAGACGAAGCCATCGCTTTCGCTGAAACAATAGGAGCGGTGCAAACCTATTTCACTCACATTAGCCACCGCTTAGGCAAACACGAAGATGTATCCGACTTACTGCCTCCCGGTATTATGTTAGCTTACGACGGACTTAAGCTTGAAATTTAAGCTTTAAGGCGTTAATCCCAATAACTTAACTAACTCGAGGGGGGGATAAAGTAAGAATGTTTTCAAGTTTTGATACTAACTACTTGATAGTATCTACAGGGAAGCGGCAACAAACCATTGCCAAAAAAAAGAAAATAAAAAAGGGTAAGCAACTTTTATCGCACCGCTCAACTCTCTACCCTTGCTGTGTTCCCACCCTGGGGGAGTTCAAGAGGAGCTGGTCGTAAAAGACTTACCCCGGCACAAAGGTAACAAATTGTATGCTATGTTAAAACATTGTAAAGCTTTAAATTAAAAAAGGCTGTTACACAATGCTATTAAATAAAAAGAGCCCTTGTAACAGGGCTCTTTTTACTAATTCATGCCAATATAATTAATGATTGCATGATGATGATATGTACAACAAACCGTTAATATCTATGCTTCCCAGGGAATACGGTTCATCAAAAATGTGTATAATGTCCTGGTCGCCTCCGTATTGATCAACATCGTTACTATCCGGGCAATCCCAAAATACATCAGCGTAATAACCTCCCGATGGATCATTTGCGCATTGCACGGTCACATCATAAACGCCGGGATTTACTTCGCCCAGGGTCCATTCATTGGTCCAGCTAAAGTTGGGGGAATTCCAGGTGTAAAATGTATACACCGGGTTGCCGTTTTGGGATAATGTAACGATCCAGTCGCGGAAACCGGATTGGCCCGATGGTACATAAAATCTTACCGACGAATAATTTAAAACCCGCGGGCTGGTACTGCGCTGCTGCTTTAACTCCGCCGAATAACTCACCGAATACGGTACTACTGCATACGCGCTTTTTGCATACGGATTAAGCGCGTTCAAACGTACTTTTGCATTTGCAGTGCCAAACATAAAGGCACAAACAATCATTGCCAATGGCAACATTAATTTTTGTTTTTTCATGGTAAAAAAATTTAATTATAGGTTATTTATTCAAATGTAGGCGGTATTCAAGTTGTATATTTATAATATTTTAGCATCAATATATATCATATTACCATAAATAGAATACCACTTATTTGGTTTATAACTAAAGTATTAGTACTTAATTATTTACTAATAGCCAAAATTATTAAAATACAATTCCTTAAACGGTGTCCAGTATTTTCCATGTCCGCCTATCATCGGCCTTGATAAAACTGTAACGCTTTGCGGCGTAAACTCAAACTGATATTGTTGACCAATAAACTTGGGCCATAACTTTTGGAAATGCTCCATCGGGATGCTTTTAGCCACAGTAATATGCGGTGCCGTATCCTTTCGCTTATCACCAAAAATCCGCTTGATGTGTAAAAACCAATTGGTAACCTCGGGAGTAAGCTCAATTTTAGCATATATGGTTGCAGTAGTATTGCCATGAGTAAAATAACTAAACCCATTAACGTACATAGGCACCGGCCTTAACCTGTTAATGGGCCGCATATAACAATCTAGCTTTTGCTGCATCATATCGGGCATTTGGCGGTGCTGGTTAGTTATGCTGATATGCGCCTTGCTATACATTCCTTCAAAATCACCGATCAACCTCGCCGACGCTTTTTTATATTTCCTGATCATCTCCTCAACCTCCGCCGGGGGTGAGATCACCATCATGTAATCCGAATAGGTTTTTTCATTTACATCCATAAAAACAAAAGTATAAATTACTAATATTTTTAGCAAAATGTTTAAATTATTTTTAGCTTTGTGTATGGATCACCTGCGCCATATTGTACACATCGATCTCGATTCCTTCTTCGTTTCCGTTGAACGGAGATTGAACCCGGCGCTCGTTGGTAAGCCGGTTATCGTTGGTGGGTCGGAGGAGCGGGGTATAGTAGCATCATGCAGTTACGAAGCGCGTAAGTTTGGTATCCATTCCGCCATGCCTACCCGCGAGGCCAAACGCCTTTGCCCCGATGCTATTTTTATTCACGGCACACATGGCCGCTATTCCGAAGCTTCTGCCGAAGTAACCCGCATCATTGAAGAAGCCGTGCCGCTCTTCCAAAAAACATCAGTCGACGAATTTTACATCGACCTTACCGGGATGGACAAATACCACAACGCATACAAAATAGCAACCGAACTAAGGCAAAAGATAATTAAAGATACCAGGCTCCCCATCTCGTTCGGCCTGGCCTGCAATAAAACTGTGGCTAAAATGGCAACCAACCAGGCCAAACCTAACGGACAACTTTGGATCCGGCATGGGCACGAAAAGGAATTTATGGCCCCGCTCAATATTAGCAAGATCCCCATGCTGGGCGAAAAAACCTGTCAAAAATTATACAGCTACGGTATCGAAAAAATAGCCGACCTGCAACGGGTAGAGCTGCGTTTCCTCGAATCTGTTTTCGGCAAAGCCGGACGGTTTATTTACGAAAAAGCAAACGCTTTGGACGATAGCGATATCGTACCCTATTCCGATCGTAAATCGATCTCCACCGAACATACGTTCGATCATAATACCGCCGATCTAAAAACCCTCCAATCTATTTTAGTCTCCATGACAGAGGAACTTGCTTTTAAGTTAAGAAAAGAAGATAAATTGGCATCGTGCCTGGCTATCAAAATCCGTTACGCCAATTTTGAAACCCATACCCAGCAAGAAAAAATAGCTTTAACTTCGGCAGACCATATTTTAATACCCGGCATAAAAAACCTACTCAAACGTTCGTGGAACCAAAGCCGTCCCATCAGGCTTATCGGCGTTAAGCTAAGTAACCTCTGTACCGGCAATTATCAGATCAATTTATTCGAGGATAACGAAGAACGAATTAAATTATATCGCGCTTTAGATAAAATAAACTTCCGTTATGGCAATAAAACCGTGTGCAGGGCAGCAGGAATGGAGATTGGTGCCCGAAACTTTAACCCATTTGAGAAGCAATAAACCAAGGTTTGAAAAATAATCCTGACTTATTAGTCATTATTTGCAAAACCGATTAAACCTTGTTTCATTTTCATCGTTTAACAATTGTATTACACAGCCGCCCAAGTTGTGTTAAGAACGTTCTTTATTTTGGGTTTAATCAATAGTTTAAATTAATTAGGGGAAAGAGGGCACAATTCGTTGTGTCCTCTTTTGTTTTTTATAGGCAACAACAAAAATAAAAAGCGTTGGCTCTTGTGTGATCCCCTTAACGAGAGGCTGTAGGGAGGGGCTTCTGCACCATACTCTAAACCAGGTAAACAAAAAGCTTGGCAATAATACCAGGTCTTTTTTAATCACAATCGCTGTAACGTTGTAATATATCTGTTTAGTGTAACGATTTTTGTTTGAGTATATTAATTCAATTCCACATCGCTCATCACCGGGTAATGGTCGGATAGCCGCTCGCGAAGTATCTTATAATTAGTGACACTAAATTGCCGGCTCACCATAATATAATCTAGCTGAAAGCCGGGGTATTCACCATAATAAGTTACCCCCAAACCAAAGCCTTTTTCTCTGAAAGCATTCTTTAAACCTTTTTGCAAATAGCTTACCGCGAAAGATAGTGGTGTATCATTAAAATCGCCGGTGATCAGGTAAGGGTAGGGGCACGCATCCAGTAATTGTTTTAAAGCTATAACCTGCTGTCCGCGTTTAATAAAAGCCAGTTTAAGTTTACCGCCAATTTGTTTTGATTCGTGCAGATTAGGTTTGCCATTAGCCAGGTAATCATTGTCTGTCTGACTAAATTGGGTTGATTGCAGGTGAACACAATATATCCTGAATATTTTTTCGTCCCGCTTCACATCAACAAAAATGCCCTCGGTTTCAATCCCGTTTGTTGTAGGTATAGTATCCCGGTTAATAATAGGATACTTGCTGAATATCACTAATCCGGTTGTATCATAAGGCGTGGTTTTTATCGGTTTAAACCAATAGTACTTGGCTTGCATGGCAGTTTTAATAGCCTCACCCATAGGGTTCGTATCTCCCCGCTTTACAAAATACTCCTGCATGTTAATAATATCGGGCTGCTTATCTTTAATTATCTGCAACACAGCGTCATGGGTGTTTTTTTTGATAGTTGCCGATTTGTTCAAAAAGCAATAAACATTATAAGTCATCACCCTGATAAGGCTTGGCGAGGCCTTTCCCGTTTCAAAAGCCTGTTTCCTGAAACCAATGTTCCGCACCATTAAACCCGATCCAACCAAGATACATGTAGCCGATATCAAAGCCGGCCACCGTAACCTGATCATCCAAAAAATCAAACAAACAGCGTTGGTGCATAGTATAGGTATATAAGCCATCCCAAAAAACGCGATGGGCCAAAAGCTTGCCGGGTTAATGTATGGCGCCAGGTAACAAACAAGTAAGGTAAAAGCAAACAGGAAATTGATCACCAACACCACTTTTTCAAAACTATTAAGTTTTTTGTTCTTCGCTTTTAGCATCGTTTGTTATTGCTTAGGTTAAAGAAATTATAATTTAAACGTCGGTTAAATTATGCTGATGATCTAAGCAACCGTATGTGAATGGATTACGTAATTACTATAGCAGCCGGTTACAGATGATTGAATATTTGCCTAATCTAAAACATTATGTTTCTAATAACAGCTACTTTATGCCTCGTATTATTCGTGATATTTTCAACATGGGTTATTGAGCGCAAACAGGAAGACGAATGGATCTGAGACATCTTTTTTCCCCTTAATAGTAACGCCCGTAGTTTTTTAGCTACGGGCGTTTTAATCTTATAACAGCTTTAAGCTTAATCCTTAATATTGGTATCTTCTTTCTTTTCAGACTTGGGTGCTATGCCTTTATCCACGTCTAAAGTATACGAAGCTTCTGATGCCTTATCTGCCTGTTGCAACCTGTCGCCATCATCCTCACCATCGTAATCTGTTCCGCTCTCGTTAGTAGTATCAAATCCGTTCGAATGGATATCTTGCTGACTTTGCTGATCCGCTGCATCTGAGTTATCAGCATCATCCAACGGAACGTTATTTTCTGGAGTTATCATGATATGTATATTTATTTAATTGATAACGCTGTAGCGGATGGGTTGTTTGAGTTGATGCGCAATTAATGTGGCGTAACTACTGGCCAATCATTATCCCAGTTTAGCTTTTCAATCCGGAGTTTTGATTTACCATTATCCGATGCATCGTAACCATGAAATACCAGGTAGTCGGTACCGTCAAAAGTGCAAACGGCATTGTGTCCTACACCATACCAGTCCTTATCGCCGGCCAAAACAATAGAGCCTCCGCCTCTCGCCATATCGGTTTGGTTTTTATCCAGATATGGTCCTTTAATGTTTTTTGACCGGCCCACTATCATTTTATAAGTGCTTTTGGGGCCTTTACAGCAATAATCAATTGATGCGAACAGATAAAAATACTTACCCTTTTTAAACACGAAAGGTGCTTCAATAGCATTCCCTCCGGCATCAACCGGATTATCATCAACCGATGGCGGGTTTACTGTTGATGACCGTATTTTTCTGCTGGCAATGGTTGGTATCCGGTTAATATCTTCGGCAACAGTTAGGCGATCTTTGTTCAGCTTCACCATTTTGATCCCATCCCAAAACGATCCAAAAACCAAATAGGGCGTACCATCATTATCAATAATTAAGTTAGGGTCAATTGCGTTCCAATTAGTTTGGTTGGGGATTGACCGGATAACCTGTCCATGATCTATCCATTGATAAGTGGCATCACCGGTATGCAAAGTTTTGTTAGTAGCCAGGCCAATTGCCGATGTGTTTTTACCAAATGCCGATACCGAATAGTATAGATAGTACAAGCCATTATAGTAAGAAACATCCGGCGCCCAAAAACTCCGTTTAAAATTAGGCAAGGCATCAGTAATCCATTGTGGCGTGGTTTCAAAAACGGGTTTTTCACGCTGCCAGTTCACCATGTCTTTTGAACTCCACATAGCTATGCCATTACCCGTACAAAAAATATAATAGGTGCTATCCTGGCGGATCATTACCGGGTCGTGAACCGAAATACTGGTTTGCAATTGCTGGGCATAGCTTACGCCGAACCACAAACAAATAAGTAGGAGTAATATCTTTTTCACTTAGCCTCTATTTAGTCTTCAAAATTTGCACCATCTTTCTTAGGGTCATTATGTGAATATGCTTCAGTAAATATAGGTTAATATTACTACTTGCCAGCTGTCATCCCCAATTACTCATATTCATTTTTTATCAATTGAAAAATGAATATCTTTAATAAAAATTACCTAATACCTTAAATGAAATTAAAGTGGCTTCTCTTTTTGGGCTGTTGTTTATTAATAATTAATAGCTGTAAAAAGAACCCGGACATCAATATTGTTCCCCAACCCGAAAACGGCCCACCGGTAGAAACACCAACTCCCCCTTTTACTACCGAAAAATTTAGCGTAAGTAATGTGTTTCAAAACAACATGGTGGTACAGCGTGATAAACCCTTACTTATTTGGGGAAGGGCTACCACCAATTCAAAAATAAATGTAACCGTTACCTGGAATACAGGCCCATTTGTTGCCACTGCCGACCAAAGCGGCGATTGGAGCGTATCCATCCCTGCTTCACCGGTAAATATTGATCCTCAAACCATCACCTGCAAAATTGATGATGCCGATTCTACCACTCTAACCAATATATTAATTGGCGATGTATGGCTGTGTTCCGGGCAATCAAACATGGTAATGCAGGTTGATGCGCTTGCGCCATTTAAAGGGGTAACAAATTATCAGCAAGAGATACAGGCCGCGCAATATCCGCTTATACGTTTTCAAACTGTTCAAAGTGATTATCAGGGAAATGCGCTATCCGCTTTTACTTACACCAACCTTTGGCAAGTATGTTCACCTGCGACGGTTGGTAATTTAAGCGGGGTAAGCTATTTTTTCGCCCGTAAATTACATACCTCGCTTAATGTACCTATAGGAGTAATCGTTTCGGCAATAAATGGCTCATATTGCAGAGATTGGTCAAACGGCGGAATATATTATAATGGTATGATTAACCCTTTGCTCAAATTATCATTAAAGGGCTTTATATGGTACCAGGGCGAAAACGATCAGCATATCAGCCCGGCAAGCGGTTATACCGATCTTAATAATCAATTGATAACATACTGGCGATCGGCTTTTAAGCAGAGCAGTCTTCCTTTTTATTATGTTCAAATGACTCCCTTTGCCGAAGATTATTTTAACACTACCCCGCCTGGTGGCGATATGATAACCGATTATTATGCAAAGTTCCGCGAAGCGCAATCAATGATACGGCTAACACCGGGTACAGGCATGGCTGTAACTATGGATGTTGGCGAGGTAGAGAACCATCATCCAAGTAATAAAAAACCTGTGGGAGAGCGGCTGGCCTTACTCGCCTTAAAAAACACCTATAATTTAAATGTAGAGTGCGTAGGGCCACAGTTTCTATCGTATTCGCAAAGTGGCAATCAGGTTACGGTCAATTATATACCGGGTACGGCTAATGGCCTCAATGCCATTAACAACGGCGCGCTTAATCAGTACTTTTTTGTAGCCGGGGCCGATCATGTTTTCCATCGGGCTACCGCCTCAATAAGCGGTAACACGGTTGTATTAAGCCTGTCCGCAGATACGCCAATAGCTATACAAGCCGTACGATACGCGTTTACCAGCGCACCATTAACCAATTTACAAAACTCAGCCGGTTTACCGGCAGAGCCTTTCCGGACAGATACTTGGTAATGCAATTTTGCATTTAAATAGCAAAAAGGGGTCAAATCGGGTGTAGAACTCTGTTCAATTACCACGATACTTAAAGAGTGATTTTTCCTATTGTTAAGCCACAGTTATTGATGGTAATATATAGATTTTTACATGTTCTACTTCCAGAAGTATGCAGCAGCATCAGCCATTTTTATCTTCGATGCTTCTGTTAAAAAGGGATATTTAAGAGCTAATTTAGTTTTAGTTTCTTCATGACAAAACTCATCGTCATCACCACTCCATAATGGATCGTTGGTAGCATAGGTAGCAATCTCACCTATAAGTGTTAGAACTGTTTTGTTATACTTGTCTGGTAACGAATTAATGTTGTATAGTGTTGATAGATGATATGTGATAGCTTCGTTAGCCAATTCTTCTGTTGTCATTAATCCAAATATATCAGAATTTTAATGTTATACACGCAATGATATTTCTGAATTAATCTTTACGTTATATAAACACATAATGAAATAATCTATATACAAAAATGTTATACCCAAAACAATAAAAGCCCTTCAGATTATCTCTAAAGGGCTTATCCCGGTGATCGCATCAGGGGTCGAACCTGAAACCGTCGCTTTAGAAAAGCGATGCTCTATCCAGTTGAGCTATGCGACCATCACAAATTGCTTTGCGCTGCAAATATGCGAAAAACCTATAATTTAAAAAAATAGAGTTTCAATTAATTTAAAGCCTGGTTATTACCACATTACTTTTTAGCCGGTATCTGGCTAATCAGCCATTTGGCTAAATCATCAGCAGCTTTATCATTATCGTATCCCGCAGGCAGGTGTCCGTTAGTGTATTCGTTGTACAACCAGGGGTCGCCAACAGCAAAAACAGTTCCTTTACCATATTTAACGGTAGCAAAAAGCACCGCGCCATCCTTAGTATAAGCAGCCTTAGCATTGCCACTTAGTTTGATAGACGACATATCCTTCAAATAAACTTTTTTAGCAGTCTTAAATATCGGGTCGCCATCAGGTATCATTAAGGTGCCGGCAGCAATGTTGTTACCTATCACATGGTTTTGAATATCATCATTAAAATGCAAGCCAAAAGCACCGGCCAGTTTGTTAGTGCCCGGTAGGTTAACATTAGTGCTATCATTAGCCATAATCACCAATACACCTCCTGCTTTTACCCAGTCGGCAATTACTTTAACCTGCGGCAGGTCAATATAATTTGGAGACGCAGTTTCCTTTTGCGAATCCATATCTACAATAATATAAATATCGGTACCTTTTAGGTTTTGATAAGTTGGCGCCGCATCATGGCTGCGCAGTTTGCCGCCGTATTTAATAAAAGCATCACCCCAGTTAGAGTATCCGTTAAGGTCTTTCTCCTCCCATATGTAATGAAAACGCTCCATTTTCCCATCGGCACCCTTATGGAACTCGTGGTTATAATAGGTGTCAACGTCAACAATCCAATTAGGGCCCTGGGCCTTAGCGCCCGATACAATTGCGGTTGCAAACAATACAGTGATGATAACGGATTTGATCTTCTTCATGGTTTTAACAGATTTTTATTTTGGTGAGATAATATTACAGATTTATTTTTCAGCCAACAAAGATAATTACACACCATTGGTAATTGATTAAGTTATTTTGCCAACTTGTAGCGTAAAATTAACGTTACCGTTATACCGGCAATGTAATATTTCATAGCTAAAGGTAGTTATGCTAATATCGGCTTAAAAAACTTTTTATATTTGCAGCCTTTAACATAAAAGCCATTATCTACCTAAACTTGTAAGCGTGCCCGATAGTATAGTTATTGTACCTACTTATAACGAGAAAGAAAATATTGAACGCCTGTTGAATAAAGTACTTTCACTCGAGCATGATTTTCATGTGCTCATCATAGACGATGGCTCGCCAGATGGTACTGCGCAAATTGTAAAAACCATACAAAGAGATTATCCCGACCGCCTTTTTATCGAAGAGCGTGCAGGTAAACAAGGTTTAGGTACAGCCTATATTCACGGTTTTAAATGGGCCGTAAGAAACCAGTACGATTACATTTTTGAGATGGATGCCGATTTTTCGCATAACCCGGATGATCTTATCCGCTTGCGCCAGGCCTGTGTTGAAGGCGCCGACGTTGCCGTAGGCTCGCGCTATGTTACCGGCGTAAACGTAGTTAACTGGCCCATGAGCCGTGTACTGATGAGCTATTTCGCATCGGTTTACGTAAGGTTTATAACCGGAGTTGAGATACAGGATTTTACAGCAGGTTTCAAATGCTTTAAACGCCGCGTGCTCGAAGCCATTGATCTGGATAAGATCAAATTTGTAGGGTATGCCTTCCAGATAGAAATGAAATACACCGCCGTTAAACACGGCTTCAAGGTAACCGAGGTACCAATAATTTTTACCGACCGCACAGTAGGTTCATCCAAAATGTCGGGCGGAATATTCAAGGAAGCCTTCTTCGGCGTTATCCGGATGCGTATCAACTCCATATTCAAGAAATATCCGGAAGGGTGATAGGTTAATCTGGATTTAGGAATTTCGATTTCGGATTATATCTTATTTTAAAGCTTTCTGCTTTCATCTTTTAGCTTTGCGCTTAATTTACTAATTTCGTTGGCAATGAACGAGAATCTCGATCCCAACCTTGAAAATCTTTCGCCAATAGAACGCGACATCGAAAAAGTTTTGCGTCCGCAGGCATTTGAAGATTTTACCGGTCAGCATAAAATATTAGCCAACCTAAAAGTATTTGTTCAGGCAGCCAGGCAACGTGGCGAATCACTGGATCATGTGCTGTTACACGGCCCTCCCGGATTGGGTAAAACAACCCTCTCGCACATCATAGCTAACGAAATGGGAGCGGGCATTAAAATAACATCAGGCCCTGTTCTGGATAAACCCGGCGATTTGGCCGGCTTGCTCACCAATCTCGAGTCTGGCGATATTTTGTTTATTGATGAGATTCATCGCCTAAGCCCCTTGGTAGAGGAGTACCTGTACAGCGCGATGGAGGATTTTAAAATAGATATTATGCTGGAAAGCGGCCCGAACGCCCGCTCAGTGCAGATCTCACTAAACCCCTTTACCCTTGTAGGCGCTACAACACGCTCAGGTTTACTAACCGCGCCACTACGCGCCCGTTTTGGTATTAACTCCAGGTTGGAATATTACGATGCCAAGCTGTTAACTACCATCGTACTACGTTCCGCTTCCATATTAAAAACCGAGATCCGCGAGGATGCCGCTTACGAAATTGCCCGCCGCAGCCGTGGCACGCCACGTATTGCCAATTCCCTGTTACGCCGCACGCGCGATTTTGCCCAGGTAAAAGGCACCGGCCTAATTGATACCGAAATTGCCCGTTATGCTTTGAACGCGCTTAACGTTGATGAGCATGGCCTGGATGAAATGGACAACAAAATACTCCTCACCATTATCGATAAGTTTAAAGGTGGCCCTGTCGGACTAAAAACCATTGCCACCGCCGTTGGCGAAGACGAAGGCACCATCGAAGAAGTTTATGAACCTTTTCTAATACAGGAAGGTTTCCTGATGCGCACATCCCGCGGAAGGGAAGCTACAGAAAATGCCTACAAACATTTGGGCCGGTTAAAACTTGGGGGTAACCCGTCGTTGTTTTAATATGGATTAAGGAGAAAAGCAGTAAAGAGTAAGAACAATAATCCTTATTCCTTGCTCTTTGATCTCTTCTACTCCAAATAATAATGCTTTATCCTGTTAAACTGATCATCCAATTCATACACTAAAGGTACACCCGTAGGTATCTCAAGCTTGGTTGTATCCTCGTCGGATAACTGATCAATATACTTAACAAGCGCCCGCAAACTATTCCCATGGGCAGAGATGATAACCTTTTGATTCAAGCGCATAGCAGGCATAATATGCTCCTGCCAAAAAGGTAAAACTCTGTTCATAGTTTCGCTCAGGTTTTCCGTAAGCGGGATCTCGCGCTCGGTGAGGTGCTGATAACGGAGGTCTTTTCCGGGGTAACGGTCATCA
Organism: Mucilaginibacter sp.; assembly: GCF_039921305.1. Classification (GTDB taxonomy): domain Bacteria; phylum Bacteroidota; class Bacteroidia; order Sphingobacteriales; family Sphingobacteriaceae; genus Mucilaginibacter. Next base: position 32,926 of record NZ_JBDSCA010000006.1, on the reverse strand, counting down.
TCTTTGGTTATAGCAGGCGGATATTCGTTAGGGTCGCGCCTCCATTTCTGCACCTGCTCTAATCCGTATTGGGCAATAGTTTCGTCTTTATTCAATCCCTGTAAAGCACCATAAAAACGTTCGTTCAACCGCCACGATTTTTCTACAGGTATCCATAAATGGTCAAGCTCCTCTAATACATAATGCAGCGTTTTAATGGCCCGTTTTAAAACAGAAGTAAAGCCAATATCAAAATTATAGCCATGTTTATTCAGTATTTGCCCGGCTTGATGGGCCTGGGTGTAGCCATCTGCGGATAAATCAACGTCCGTCCAGCCGGTAAAGCGGTTCTCTTTGTTCCAAACACTCTCGCCGTGGCGTATCAAAACTAATTTCTGCATTATGTTAAAACTACGTTTGTTTAGGGAATAATTTTAGTTTGATATTGTTTTAAAAACATTTACTTTTAGTTGTATTAATTACAGTTAACCAATTTTGTAATTATAAACTAATTTTAAAATAAAACAACCTTACATTATGAGCGACACCCGAATTGTCTCCCTGAAAGAGAACACCGCTAACCCTGCACCTTTAGGATTGCTGGCCTTTGGCATGACCACCGTTTTACTCAATTTTAAAAACGCCGGCTTTATCGAAATGAGCCCCATGATATTAGCCATGGGTATTTTTTACGGAGGAACGGCACAAGTAATTGCCGGCATAATCGAAGCTAAAAAAAACAATACTTTTGGCTTAACCGCATTTACATCATACGGTTTTTTCTGGTTAACATTAGTTGGTTTGATCATTATGCCAAAATTGGGCTGGTTTCCGGCTCCAAGCAATAACTCTATGATAGCGTTTTTAGCTATGTGGGGAGTATTTACCCTACTACTATTCTTCGGCACGTTTAAACTAAGCCGCGCGCTGCAATTTGTATTTGGCTCGTTAACTATCTTATTCTTTTTGCTGGTTGCATTTCACGTAACTGGTAAAGAAGAGATTGAAAAGTTCGCTGGATACGAAGGTATCATCTGTGGTGCATCAGCAATATACACCGGCGTTGCCCAGGTATTGAACGAACTTTATGGCAGAACCGTTTGGCCTATCGGCCCGATGGCTTAATAAGTAAAAGTTAATATTAAAAGAGGCTCTTAGTTTAACTAAGGGCCTCTTTCTTTTTAAGCCTGGTTTGGATTATACGGCCATAACCTGCTAAACCAGCTATTTCGAAATTGAGCCTGGCTTGGGTTATTGGCTATGATATTGATGTAATACTGTTTCCTTAACGCGATGAACTGGTTATACAAAGTTTCGGCGTTAGCGGCATTTACGGCGGCTAATGTTGCCGGGCCAACTATCCTGTCGGCGGTAACTCCGGCGGCTTGTTGCAAAAACTGGGCGCCACGGCCCGTACCCATATTTACCGAAGTGTCAAAAACCTGGTTAGCAATCTGCTGATCATTGATGCTCCCGGTTTGATTGGCGTTCCAATAATTTACCTGGTAAAACGATTGTATGGCGGTAAGCAAAGCGGTATTGGCATTAAGCGCGGCATTTAAATTTGGTGGATTGGTAGCCTTAATAGCATCAATAGTTACCCAGCCGCTCCAGTTGGGGTTATTATTGCGCGATACACCTTTAAATGTTTCGCCTCCCGTATCGGCCGGATTATTCGCGTAGCCACCTTCGGCAGCCATAGTTAAATTGTATGCGTTAATAAAATTTGCCATAATTGTGTGGTTTGGTTTTTAAATAGGTTATTATTTGTAAGTAAATATAATAGTATAAATAATAAATATTGAAACCTGTTAAACATTTATGAGGAAATTAAATCACAGCATAAAAAAAGAGGCATCCTTTTGGGATGCCTCTTTCAATGTATTTATTTAACCTTACGGCCTAATAAAGCGTAAACTCAACCCTACGGTTTTGTTGACGACCTGCGGCGGTTTTATTAGTCGCTATAGGTTGGTTCATTCCGTAACCTGTAGCTTCAATACGTGATGCGTTTGCACCCTTGCTAACCAGGTATGATTTGATCGACTCGGCACGGTCTTTTGATAAACGCATGTTCAGCGCTGCCGAACCTGTATTATCAGTATGGCCAGCCAGTTTCAAGCTAAAATTTTTGTTTACCAATAACTCGGCAACTTTATTTAAGCTTGGGAAAGAGTGTTCACGTATGGTTGCTTTACCTAAGTCAAACTCAAGGTTGGCAATCGCGTCTTTAACAATCTTTTTATCTTCTTCGGTTACATATACCTTAACGTTTTCGGCTTTAGGTAACGGACATCCGGCACCGTCAACTTTAACGCCTTGCGGAGTGTTAGGGCATTTATCAAACAAATCCGGCACACCGTCGCCATCAGAATCCTGGGTTAATTTAGCATTAGTTGCAGCTAAATTAGCGTTTGTAGTATTCAGGTCGTTACGTAACTGGGCATTAGCCGCCTTTTCTGCATCTACTTGGTTTTGCAGATTTTGAGCTTTAACCATGTACTCATAACGCATTGATGATACCGGGTTATGTGTAGCTAATTGTGGTTTTGATTTACTACCTAAAGCAAACTCTAAACCTGCATGAGCGTAGGCAAATTTATCGTTAGTAGGTCCATAAGCGAATCCATCAACAAAATCAGAGTTAACAAAATTCATTTGGTAACCCAAGTCAAGGTTTACACCCTTAGCCAGATCAATTTTAAAACCTAATCCTACCGGGATGAAAAACTCGCGGAAATCGGTAGAATTTGACGCTAATGCTAAACGGGCACCGGTACCGCTATAAACCTTAGGCGTAAAATCCATAAAGCCACCACCCAATGTTAAATAAGGTTGTATAGCGCTTTGGTTATGCCTCCAGTTAATATTAGCCAAGGTAATGTTTGCTGATAACGCTGCCGACCAATTGATTTGTGTACTGTACGATGCATACGGGCCAACAGGTGCTGTTGTTGGTGTACCATTCCCAGCAATTTGTCCGCCTAAAAAATCGGCCTCTAAGCCAAACGAATGCAGTATTTGTTTTTTGATAAAACCACTGTATCCCAATTGGGTACCGCGGCCTTTATAATCTTGTTTGCCACCTATAAAGGTATAAGGAGTTATAACACCAACACCTAAACCGAACGACCAGGTACGGTAAGCGCTCCCGCCAGAAAACGGCTGAACATAATTTTTAGTTAATGTGGTATCTGTTTGGGCAAATAATGTGCTTCCAGCCATTAAGGCAACTGCAAGCAGTGATGTTTTTTTTAAGTTAAGTAGTTTCATATTAATTGTTTTATAAATCTCTGGATATAATTGCAGAGCTACTCCGTTAAGCCAATATTGATGCCATTATCCTCAGTGTTAACGGTCGTGAAAATTAACAGCCTTCAAAATTCAATTCAAGCAAATGTTTCTACTATTAATAAAAACATAAACAACTGAGTTATACCTGCTCACTAAATATAAACATTGTTTATGCTTGTCGGGAATATTTTAAACATTTTAACTATAGAGTAAAATAGTTAAATATCCGAATAGTACTGTATTTGCTACACTTTAGATTGTATCGCAGTCTATTTGGTTTGTGTGGATTTAAGAAATATTTGGATGTGACCTATCTGCTCAGTTTGGTTTTGAGCAAATAAAGTAATGGGTAAAAGAAGCAACAGGGCTGTTATCAATCTTTTACCCATTATATTTTATTTAAATGCTTTTATCAAGCGCCTGCTTAATATCAGCTATAATATCTTCAGCTTTCTCTAAACCTGTCGAAACGCGTATCAAACCGGGGGTAATACCCACGGCCAGGCGTTCTTCTTCGCTTAATTTAGAGTGTGTAGTACTTGCCGGGTGCGAACAAATACTGCGCGTATCACCCAAATTGGCTGTTACCGATAACATCTGCAAAGCATTCAAAAACTTACGGCCAGCTTCAACCCCGCCTTTTATTTCAAAACAAAATACGCCGCCACCGGCTGTCATTTGCTTTACAGCGATATCATATTGCGGGTGGCTCTTTAAAAACGGATATTTAACCAAACTCACCTGCGGATGGTTCTCCAAAGCTTCGGCAACCTTGAGCGCGTTTTTGCAGTGACGTTCCATGCGTACATCCAAAGTTTCAAGGCTCTTGCTCAATACCCAGGCATTAAAGGGGGATAGCGACGGACCAGTAACCCTGCAAAACAAATAGATCTCGCGGATCAGATCGGCACGGCCAACAACCACGCCACCTAACACACGGCCTTGCCCATCAATCCATTTAGTAGCGGAGTGAATAACCAGGTCGGCACCAAAATCAATTGGCTTTTGTAGCAGTGGAGTAGCAAAGCAATTATCAACGTTTAAAATAAGGTTATGCCTTTTGGTGAATTTGCCTATCCATTCCAAATCCAAAACCTCTAATTGAGGGTTGGTGGGCGTTTCAAGGTACACCATTTTTGTGTTAGGCTTTACGGCAGCTTCCCATGCGGCTTCGTCACCGGCAGGTACCATGGTAACCGTAATGCCAAAACCCGGCATGTATTTTTTAATAAAGGTATTGGTATTACCAAATATCGAGCTGCTGCAAATCAAATGGTCGCCGTTTTTCAACAACGCCATAATAGAACCCACCACGGCGGCCATACCGCTGGCTGTACTAAAACCAGCTTCGGCACCTTCCAGAGCTACCATTTTGCGGGTAAACTCATCAACGTTAGGGTTGCTAAAGCGGCTGTATATGTTATCATCACTTTCTTCGGCAAAGGCCGCGCGCATGGCGTCGGCATCGTCAAAGCAAAAGCTGCTGGTTAAGTATAAGGGGGTAGAATGTTCGCCCTGCTGCGTACGCGGTGTTTGTATGCGTATAGCCTGGCTTATCGGGTCTAAATTATCAAGCATTGTTATTATTTTGAGATACAAGAGTCAAGAACCAGCAATCAAGACAACAAAAAGCATCTTGATTCTAATTCATATTCTTATTTGTTAGCTGGGTGTACAAATACTTCGTATTTAACATCGGCACCTGCAAATTTAAGGGTGGCCGCAACCGAGCAATATTTGTTTACCGATAGTTCAACAGCGCGTTCAGCTTTGTCTTTATCAACATCACCGTAAATATGGAACTCCAGTTCAACTTCTTTCCATAACGATGGCTCTTTGCCTGCCTCGCGTTCGCCTTTAACTATCATTTTATAGTCTACTACTTCCTGGCGTTGCTTTTTCAGGATGCTGATTACATCAATACCGCTGCAACCACCCAAACCCATTAACAGGATCTGCATGGGGCGTATACCAAAGTTCTGGCCACCACTCTCCGGACTGCTGTCCATCAATACGGTGTGTCCGTTCTCGTCCTTTGCCTCAAAACCAAAATCGCCGTTCAGGCGCGATATTTCAATAGTAGCCATAATCTATGTATTAAGGCGGCTAAGTTATGTATTTATTAGCCGATGTAAAAGCTGAAACGTTAGCGTATTGTAAGATTTAGCTGTAAATGCGACACGGCAAACCCCATACTTCTTATTATTGGTTTGCAATATTTTAAAAGCTTAGCAATTTTCACACTTTCGCGCTAAAACTTATCTTTGCCGCTGATATGAAATACCTCATCGTTGGTTTAGGCAACATTGGCCCCGAGTATGCCGATACAAGGCATAACATTGGCTTTATGATATTAGATAAGCTGGCAAAAGAAGAAGGTGCCCAGTTTTTTAATATGCGCCTGGCTTATTACACCGAGGTTAAACACAAAGGCCGTTCATTACATCTCATCAAGCCAACTACCTACATGAACCTGAGCGGAAACGCCCTGCGTTACTGGATGAACGAACTTAAAATACCAGTTGAAAACGTGTTGGTTTTGGTTGATGATCTGGCATTACCATTAGGTATCCTGCGTTTAAAACCTAAAGGTAGCGCTGCGGGCCATAATGGTTTAAAACATATCGAAATTATTTTAGGCAATAACAATTATGCGCGCCTGCGCTTTGGTATTGGCGATAACTTCCCGAAAGGTAAGCAGGTTAACTATGTGCTTGATGCTTTTGATAAAGATGAATTACCAGAATTACCGGCCCTGATTGATCGTTCCATCGAAATGATCAAAAGCTTTGCCACCGCTGGTACCGAACTTACCATGACCCGCTATAACAAATAGCTTTTCCATATTTATTACGACTAAGAATGTGCGAATGTAACCTTTCTTAAAAAAAGGTGTGTATAACTGCAACAAATCACCAACATTTGCATCTTATAGCTGTATGAAAATATTTTTACTGACCTTATTCACTGCTTTTGTATTGTTAAACAGTGTTTTAGCCCAAACTCAACCATCTAAAAGCACTATAAAAGGATCCATTATTGATTCGGTTAAGAACCAGCCGATGGCCTTTGTTACCGTATTACTTAAAGATAGTAAAACCAACCAGTCGGTTAAATCTGTGCTCACTAAAGATAATGGCACATTTGAGGTATCGGTACCCACCGGTAAAACTTACCAGGCAATTTTTGCCTTTATCGGTTACAGATCTAAAACCGTCAATGTTCCCGAAGCTAAGGAAGCTGGCCAGATAGTTAGCCTGGGTAAACTATTGTTATCCGAAACTAACAACAGTTTGAAAGAAGTATCCATAGTAGCTGCTAAACCCCTTATTAAACAAGAGGTTGACAGGATAGCCTACGATGTACAGGCCGACCCGGAAAGTAAAGCGCTTAGCGCGCTGGATATGGTACGCAAAGTACCCTTGCTATCGGTTGATGCCAATGATAATATCAAGTTAAAAGGGCAGGGTAATTATAAAATACTAATCAACGGTAAAGAATCGGCTTTGATGGCTAAAAATCCGTCGGATGTTTTAAAATCAATGCCTGCCACCAATATCGAAAAGATAGAAGTTATCACTACGCCGCCCGCTAAATACGATGCCGAAGGTTTGGCCGGTATCATCAACATCATTACCAAAAAGAATGCCGATCAGGGTTATAATGGTAGTATTAACGGCCGTATGAATACCGTTTGGGGCCCCGGCATAAACCTTAACGGAACAGTTAAGCAAGGCAAATTTGGTTTAGCCGGATATTTAGGCTACGGCAGTAACGGCCGCAACCGTGATAATTATAATGGTAGTAACCAGGTCTTTATCAACCAAAATATTTTATTACAAAATGCATACAGCAAAAGCGGCGGCGATAATACTTACGGCAATGCCGAGTTAAGCTATGAAATTGATACCCTTAACCTGATCACGGCTTCGTACGAGTTTTATGGTGGCAAGTTTGATCAGAATGGCGATCAGTTAACCAGCCAGCAAAATGGTTTGGGCAGTGTTTTCCAAAAATACACTTTAACCAATACCAACACCAGTACATTTAAGGGTGCCGATGCCAGCCTTAATTATCAATTAGGCTTTAAGCGCGATAAGGAGCAATTGCTAACCATATCGTACAAATACAGCTATTCGCCTAACGAGCAAAACAATTTGAACGAGATAAGCAACACATTGGGTACGCATCCCAACAGCTATCAGCAATACAATAAATCGGGTAACAGGGAGCACACATTTCAGTTAGATTATGTGCAGCCTTTTAACAAAAAAATTAATATTGAAGCGGGTGGTAAAGCCATACTACGCAATAACTTCAGCGATTTTCAAACCGATACCCTGAATACCACCACAGGCAAATACACGCTCGCGCCATTGCAATCAAACAACTTTACATACCACCAGGATGTGTACAGCCTGTACAACTCGTACCAGCTAAAGTTTGAAAAATGGGTAGTAAAGGCGGGTTTACGTATTGAGCATACAGCCTTAGATGCCGATTTTACTTCGGCTGGTACCGCTATAGCGCCTAATTATAACAACGTTATTCCATCGGTATCGGGCCAGTATAAATTAAAGAGCAGCAGCCTTACACTGGGCTACACACAGCGCATACAAAGGCCGGGCATTTACCAGCTTAATCCGTTTATTGATAAAACAAACCCCAAGTTTCAAAACACCGGTAACCCGGATCTGCGCCCCGAGTTGAGCAATACTTTTGAGTTGAATTACAGTAATTTCAGCAAAGGTTCGGTTACTATCGGGATGAGTTATGCTTTCTCAAACAACTCCATCCAAAACGTAACCAACACCGTGGAGCAAATTAACAATGGTAAAAAGGATACGGTAACCATTACAACCTTTCAAAACCTGGGCAGCAACAAAACGCTGGGCTTAAATATGAACACTAATCTTACCTTTTTCAAAAAGATGTCGGTAAGTATTAATGCCCAGGTTAGCCACGTTTGGTTACAGGGTAATTATAGCGGTACAACCTATGCTAACAGCGGCTTTGGCGGTAACGTATTTGCCAATGTTGGTTATAAGTTTGATAAGGGTTATCGCTTAGGTTTTAACAGTGGTTATTTTGTTGGCGATGTTAACCTGCAGGGCCGCAATGGTAATTACCTGTACACATCATACGTGGCAGGTGTTGATGTTTTGAAAAAGAAGGCTACCATATCGTTAGTGGCTAATAACCCTTATAGCAAATACTTTACTTCAAACTCCACTACAAATACAACCAATTTTTACCAAACAGCTTATTATCAAAATCCTTATGCAAGTTTCGCGGTGCGTTTTAATTACAGGTTTGGTAAGTTGAACAGCAATATTAAACAAAACCAGCGCGGTATTAAAAATGACGATACCAAGGGCGGCGGTGGTGCGAAAACATCGGGAAATTAATAAATTTGTTGCATGAAGGTATACGGAATAACCAATTGCAACACGGTAAAAAAAGCTTTAGACTGGCTTAAAGAAAATAAGGTAAGCTACGAATTTCAGGATTTTAAAAAGTTAGGCGTTAGCGCCGATAAGCTGGAAGAATGGAACCAAAAAGCCGGCTACGAAAAATTTTTGAACAAACAGGGCCAAACCTGGAAACAATTAGACCCATCTGTTAAAGAAACCATCACCACCAAAACAGCCGCGCTTGCTTTGCTGCAACAAAAAACCAGCATGATCAAACGCCCGGTTATTGAAGACGGCGGCTTTCTGTTCTTCGGTTTTGACGAGGGTGTTTATGCCCAGCACTTTCTCAAATGATATTATCACAAATGAAGGAGCTGATTGATGCCCAGCAACAGGTAATAGCATCATGGGAACAGGTGTTTGGCTCGGTAGAAAATACCATCATCACCCTGGTCAAAAAAAACCTTGAACTTAAACTGCGCCTCATTCAACAGGTAAACCCCGATGTTACCTTACCCGATGATATCTACAAACAAATGGATATGGTTCGCGCTAAGTATCTCAAGGGTAGCATATCTCCTTTAGAGTACTTTGTTTATTTGGATACGATGCTGAGTGAGTTGGAAGTTTGAGTATAACTAACATGCCATTGTTGTGAATGAAGCGATAGCACAGAAGCGGAGCAGACTTATAGAGTGATGTTTGCTTTTATCAAGACTATGGCACTTTGAAAATCTTGTTCGCTATCAAACATGTCTTTTCGCAAAACAATAACCGTAATAGGGTTTAAATAGAGATACAGGTATTGATTAATTTCTCGCATTTTGATAATGGATTGCCACGGATAATGTTTTTCGTCGTCGTTGCTTATTTCCGTTAGGCCATTTTCGTTGATATCTAATTCCTTAGGATCTAATAGGGTTGCATTATTATCCTTTTTTAGAAATTTGTTTATCTTATTATCAGTAACGCTTTTTAAATAAAAGGGTGTAAGTACTATGCTTGCTACAAAAATAAATCCAAAAGTGATACCTAACCATAAAATCTGCTTTTTATCGTTTATCAGATTTTCATCCCAAACATCAAATAACATTAAGGCGAGTAATACTAACATTGGCATTGCTGTAGCAAGTATCCGGTGCCATCTTTTCTCTGGCGATTTCCAACTCACATAATAAGTTGCATTATATAAATCATTAGCGGTAAGCTTGTAATTTATCCTCATGTTTAGAAAATCAATAATTTAACACGCCTACAACCCCTCCAATAATAATAATAGCCGGGTGGGTTAAAGCATTCTCTTCAGCAAGTTCGGGCAAATCTTTGATCATCCCTTTAACAGATCGTTGCTGCGGTAACGATGCATGCTGTATAATGGCCGCGGGCATATTGCCATTACCGGCATCAATATAGGTTTGGGCAATTTCGGGTAGCTTTTTCATGCCCATATATATCACTACGGTGGCATTACTTTCCATCGCCAGTTTCAAATCTGCCGAAAGGCGGCCATCTTTTTTAGTGCCGGTAACCATCCAAACGCTTTCGCTAACCGAGCGGTGAGTGAGGGGTATATCCAAAAAACCACTGGCCTGCATACTGGTAATACCGGGGATAAATTCGGTTTTAATACCATGCTCGCGGGCAAATAAAACCTCTTCGAACCCACGGCCGAAGATGAAGGGGTCGCCACCTTTAAGGCGTACAACCAAACCTTTTTCAAAGGCTTTTTCTTTAATCAGTTCCAGTATGCGTTCCTGGCTGGTATAATCGCCGTAAGGGCGCTTGCCTACATATATTTTTTCGCAATCTTCACGGGTGTATGCTAATAACTCTTTGCTGGCTAAGTTATCGTAAAGTACTACATTGGCTTGTTGTAATATTTTGTATCCCTTCATGGTAATCAATTCCGGATCGCCGGGACCGGCGCCTATCACATATAACTGGGGGATGATTGGAGTATCTGGCATTAGTAATTAATATGGTGATAGTTAAAAAACTATCTTAAAAATTATTTCGTTCGTGATGATAGAAAACGTTTATTTACTTCCGCTAACTTAAAAACTTACTCAAAACAAACCTAATAAACCTTTCGTTAAAGTTTTATAAGGTATTTTTATCCCCCTAAATGACAGAAGCTGCTAAACAATATTATCAAAGCCACAGCAAACTCGGGTTTATTGGTGCTAATGGTCAGCATAAACTGAATGACGCCAGGGTGTTGGTTATAGGCGCGGGTGGTTTAGGTTGCCCGTGCCTGCTTTACCTTGCGGGATGCGGTGTTGGCACCATAGGCATTGCCGATTTTGATATCGTATCCATCACCAACCTGCACCGGCAAATTATTTATAACTACGAAGATGTTGGCCAGGTAAAAGTAGTGGTAGCTAAAGATCATTTATTAAAACATAACCCCTTTATCCGCATCAACGTACACCGGCAACTGGTTGATATTACCAACGTGCTTGAACTGGTTGAGCAATATGATATTATTGTTGATGGTACCGATAACTTTGCCGTGCGTTATTTAATTAACGATGCCTGCGTGTATTTGGATAAGCCCCTGGTTTATGGCGCTATTTACCAAACCGAGGGCCATGTAACCGTATTTAACTACCAAAACTCGGCCACGCTAAGGTGTTTATTCCCTGAGCCGGATGCCGAAACGCATGTACCCAGTTGTGCCGAAATTGGCGCTTACAGCATCATTACCAATATGATAGGCGTAATGATGGCTAACGAAGCCGTAAAACTTATTTTGCATAACCCGGATGTGCTGGTAAACAAACTGGTAACTTATGATGCTGTATCGGTAGAGTTACGGACAATTGCTTACAAAGCCGGTGCGCAGAGCCGCATTATAAGTAATGCTCGCTTTAAGCAAAAAAATAATCGTATAGATATTAGCCACGAAGAATTTTTGACACTGCAACCCGGTAGCTACCATCTAGTTGATGTGCGCGAAGAGTGGGAACGCGAAAAGCACCATATTGGCGGCGAGCATATTCCGCTGAATACCTTAAGCGGGCACGATTTTTCGGATGTGCAAAAACACCATCAGCTTATATTTTATTGCCAGGTAGGCGCGCGCAGCGCGGCCGCTGTACGGTTAATGCGCGAAAAAGGTTTTGAAAATGCGGTGAGTTTAAGGGGCGGGTTGAACGGAATGGGGTAGAGAGACTCAGGAAACAAAATAAAAAAGCGTCATGTCGAGGTAAGAAGCAATCTCTTTGGACAAGTAGACGTGTAAAACGGCTATGTACAGTTGGGGATTGCTCCGTACCTCACAATGACGCGGTGAGAAATGTGTAGTTGGAGAATACTACTCCTTATCCAAATAATTTTGCAAGCCCACACTGGTAATATGTGTCCAGCCTTTGGAGAAGCTTTCGCGGGCAAAGTTGGGGTCGTTGGCGGTAAAGGTATGCAGGCCGGTATGGGTTAATTTAAGGCGGGTTTTATCGCCCTCGTCAAATAACTCCCATGTTACTTCCGAGTTGCCCGGTAAACCATCATACCGCCAGGTGTAGGCTATTAACTTGCCTGGGGTAACCCGGGTAACCTTGCACAGGTGTAAATAAGTTTTTTCGGGAGTGCCGCCTTCAAAGCTAAACTCAAAGCCAACTTCGGGTTTAAACTCATCGAGCTGGAAATACCATTGTTTCATTTTCTCGTTATCGGTAATGGCGCTCCATACTTTGGCTATGGGGGTATTGTAGGTGCGCTCAATTACAAATGGCTGGGTGTTTTGCTGTTGTTCCATCGCATTAATTATTAAAGGTTATTTAGTTCATTATCGTTATCTAAAAAGTCGCCCAGGGCATCCAGTTTGCTGGTCCAAAACTTGCGGTATTGCTCGGCCCAGTCGGTTACCTCGCGCAGTTTATCTAATTGGGCTTCGCAATAGCGTTCGCGGCCCTGTTGCTTTATCGTGATCAAACCGCACTCGGTGAGTATCTTAATATGTTTTGATATGGCGGGTCGGCTTACGTTAAACTGATCGGCAACGCCGTTCAGCGTCAGTTTTTTACCGGCCAGTAAATTAATAATGGCCCGGCGGTTAGGGTCGGCTATAGCCTGAAAAACATCTCTGCGCATATTTTAATATGTAACTGTTCGGTTACAAATATAATAAGAAACCGTTTGGTTACCAATTTATTTAAAAAATATTTTTATGGAGTTTGGGTAGGGGGGCAATTCTTTGTTTAAAGAATAAGCAGCGTGCTTTAAGGTAGTGTAAGATGATTGGGTGTTGCCTTTGGCCCGGGCTTTACGCTTATACTGCACAGGCCTTAGCCACGGGCCGGTATCCGCTGCAATCCCTAACACAAAACACTTTGATACAATAGCATCCTGGGTCAAAGTAAAATCAAGCAAAATTTATAAATTAGTCACCAATTTGTTTCCATGAAGAAGTACACCATCGCCATCCTGCTCATCGCGCTACCGGCATTGCTTAAAGCGCAAATCATCACCGGCAAGGTAATACGTATGGGCGATAAAAGTATAATAGCCAATGCCAGCGTTTATTTTAGCGGCTCGGTAAAAGGTACCCGTACCGATAGTTTGGGCATGTTTAAGCTATTTACCACACAAACCAATGTACCCATTATTGTAAGCTGCGTTGGTTATTATTCGGAAACGATTACCGGTTATACTCCAGGCAAGCTTTACGAGGTTTACCTTAAACCTAAAGAGAATATAATGCGCATGGTGCAGATAGGTGATGATGGTATGTCGAGAGCGGGGAAGGTGGCGATATTTAAGCGCGAGTTTTTGGGTACCTCAACCTACGGACTTAACTGCATTATCACCAATATGGATGATATCGATCTGGATTATAGTAAGAAGAAGGATGAGCTTACAGCATCGTGCAATAATCCCATCATTATAAAAAATAAACTGTTGGGCTATACCATCACTTATTACCTGGATAACTTTTCGCGTACAAGCGCTGGTGTGTTATATGCCGGTAATTATTTATTTAAAGAGGATATGCCCCTTGGTGCCCGGGATGTTAAGAAAATACAAAAGGAGCGCGAAAGAGCCTACTCCGATTCGCGGATGCACCTCATCAGGGCAATTTGGAGCCGGACTGTAGATGCATCAGACTTTACAATATATGATAGCCTGTACGAAAAAATAAAGGTGGAGGATATACTGGTAGCGAACGAAAAGGGCGACAAGTTTATCAATCTGAAAGGCGCTATCCACATCACTTACAAAGGGAATAGCCGGTATATTACCAACATAAAACAAAAGGAAGCTTACTCGTATGTGAACGAGCGTGGCTTTTATGGTACGGGCCTGGCCTGGAGTGGCGCCATGAGTACGCAACGCATAGGTGATATGCTGCCTTTTGAATATGTATCACCACAGGATATTATCCCCCAAAAAAGCCGCATAAAACAATGAAGAATTTAAGCTTGATATTTTTAGTGTTGCTGATATTGCAAAACGCAACCGCGCAAAAGCTTACGCCAAGTGAGGTAAAAGCGTTTAAGGCGGTGGCCCTAACCTTTGATAACCCGCTTTCGCGTACGCTCATCATCCGTAAGTGGAGCACACCTATTTATTATAAAATTTACGGTACCGAAAACGCGGAGTACGATAAAGCCGTTCAGCAAGAGGCGGCTTCGGCCTTTAAGCAAATAAGGCAGCTTACCGGCTTACAGATCAAACAGGTAATGGCCGATGATTCGGTCAATTTTAAGATCATGATAGGCGAGCCCGCAAAGCTGGCTGGCTTGCTTAGTCCGGAGCTTTTGTCGTATTTTAAAAAGGGCGGCATGTTTTATTACACCACCAATCAAAGTGGTATAAGCAGTATAACCAGCATTGTAAACCCTAAGCAATATACACAGCGGCCACATGTACGTACCATAGTGCAAATACAAATAGGTAATGGTATTGGCCTTTTTGGTAAGATAACGTATACCGATAACAGCATATTTTCGGCAACGCCAACGGTATTGCCCATCAATTTTAAACCCGAAGATGCGCTTCGGATAAAAACCCTTTACAACCCTAAAATACTACACGGCATGACCGGGAAAGAGGTTGATGAAGTTTTAAAGGGAATAGAATAAGGAGCATGTTACCGCCGATACCGTATAAGCGTATCGACTGGCAGAGGATTATGGTTTTTTACCAGGTGTTTGCCCCGTTTTAAATAGGTTTCAACAACGCCGAACTGGCCATCGTCGCCATACTTTTTTAACGCTTCGGCACCTTTCAATACATTGATGGATTTGATGTTGTGTGGGTTAAGCTGACTGTTAAATGCTTCCGGATTTTTGGTAGACAGAACCTGCTTCTTACCATCAAAAACCAGGTATAGCGGTGGGTTTATTATTTGCCCGCGGCTGGGTGTGCAGCGGCTAACAATTTTAGGTTTACTAACCGATGTGTCGGTTTGCGCATATACTGTATGGTAAACAAGCAATAAGGCAATGATTGGAAACACGCGGCGCATGTATTAACCCTTTTTTACTTCGGGCTTAATATAGCCTGCCGGGAATTTACCATCTTTAAGATGGATCTCAACCACGCCGTTAATGCCTTCCCAGCCGTATTTAGTTTCGGCTGTTTTATCTTTTAAAACCGATATCGATTCAATATCGGCAGGGTTAACAAGGTGCAAAGCGGATGTATCGGCCATGCTTCCCCGGCTTATTTCCTGGCTGGCAGCAAATATGATAAACATGGGCTTGTCTTTAACCAAATTGCTGGTCCTGATCTTGATACTCGAATTGGTTCCATTACCGGTTGCGGTACCTGTTTGCGCCATTACAGCGGTACAAGCCAATAAGGATATAACGATGGTTAAGGCGGTTTTCATAACGGTGATGAATTGGTTACGCTAATATATCAAATATTTATGATGTAAATTATCATTATCTGACTCCCGGAAATAATCCACGCCAGCCAAAGCCAAAACTCCCGGTCCACATTTGGGTGTTATAATATGGGCTGCTGTTGTTAAATACCGGCAGTAATGAGTATTCAAACCGCAGATCAATAAAAAAGTCATTCTTATCCCGGTTGGGGCCAAATTGCATACCTAAAATAGGATGTAAATTAAACACGTTGGCATTGTTTAGGCCGTATTGTTTTACCTTGGTTTCGTCAACAGTAGTAACGGTAACATCTTCCGGATAGTAAACATAGCGTGCCGCGCTGCCCACCCTAACAGCTGGGGCAATGCCACCATAAAGTATAAATGCTTTGTCTGATGATGGATTACGCAGGTTGTATTGCAGCAGCAAGGGCAGTTCCATATAATCTATTTTTAAATTATAATTGTTATTGGCACTTACATCGTTGTTATCGTTATCGCGTATGGTTATGCCCTTAACCTCAGTTTTGTAACCACCACCCCGGCCGCTGTAAGCCAGTCCGGCTGCGACACCAAATTTGGGGCTTACAGGGTAATCAAGCGATACGTTCACCAATGCCGAGCCACGGAAGTAGTGGTCAAACTGCGAATAAGAACTGCCCGCGTAACCGGGATAACTTTTGTTAAAAACGCCCACATCATTAGTAAACCACGATATATTGAAGCCGGCATTAATGTTGTAATGCAGTTTTTGAACATCAAACTTTTGGGCAAGCACATGTGTGGCAAAGGCGAAACCTGCCAGTAGCGTAAATGATAGTTTCTGTAACATAGGTTTTGTGATAATTATTCTAAGATAATTAATTACTCTATTACTTCGCTCTCATAAAATTCTTCTTTACTGTAAACCGTTTTGTCCATTGGGTAAAACCAAATACATACGCCAATTATAACGCAATAGGGTAAAACCTGTAGCAGCCAGCGGATGCCTGAGTGCAATATCAATGCTACGATAAACATATTGAGCAGTAAGCAGGTCTGGACAATTAATAAAATGGTTAAACGCCTTTTGTGTTTGGATACGGGTGTTTCTGTAAGATAATGTACGCCGTAAATCAGGATAGTTAAGGTGATGATACTAATGCCGTGCCCTAATACAACGGTGTTAATATATACTGGGAACGACCAATGATTAGGTTTATGATCCATCAACAACAAAACCAGCGGTGCTGCCAGCATAGTAGTTATCCATACTTTTAAGCTGTATTTTAAGTTATGGATATCGCTAAAGCTGCTCTCGTCTAAAAGCGCATAAACGAAACAGGCGATGATACCCACGAATGATATGAAAAATAAGATATAGGCCAAAAGACCTGAGTTTTGGTGATAGTTATCAGGGTTAGAGAAGATAGCATCATAAACTGAAAGCGTTATGCCTGCTAAGGCCAGCGCAATAGCGCCTATTAATATATAGTGCGCGGCCGATCTTTTACGGTTCAATACTTCTTCGCTGCGCCCGTAATCATACTTCCGGTTTTTGCTGAATACACTGTCGGCAATAATATTGGGCCACAATCTCCAGATCATGATCGTTACCAACACCAAAAATATCAGTAAAGCTACGGTTATGTTATCGTGGGGTTCCTGGTTAGGATCAGCAGGGTTTTGTACCAGGGCTATGCTGCTCAACAGGCACATGGCTCGAGTTTAGTCGTCATCCTCATCCTTTTGCCTTTTTAAGAAATAAACCTGGATCAAACAGGCTGTAAATACTAAAAACACCATGCCGATCATCGATTTATAATCGCGCAAAGCAGCCGAGCCGGGGTAATCATTATCGGCAACAATCAACATCACTAAAACAGCGTACCAAAGTGTACCAATGCCACCCAATAACACCCACGAAGATTTACTGAAACGTACCATTTATGGTGTTAAAAATAGGAATTTGTTTTGAGATATGGGAAATAAAGAGGCTATTTCTTCTTCTTCCTGGCATCCAGTTGCTGTTGCCTTATGGCGATCAGATCGATAGGCGCGCAATCATCTATCAAACTGGCAACTACATTAAGCGGCATATCGGTTTCGCCTTTAAAGTTGATACAACCTTTCTGAACCTTAGCTTTTGGCAGTAGTGCCTGGTATTTACCATGCAGCTCCGGATTCATATATATGGGCAAACAATGCAGCGATAACAGATCTTTACCAACACCCAAAGCGTACTTAAAACTGCCCCTGTCGTTATAAATAATCATTTCTTTACCCATCAGGTTACCAACTGTGGCCTCTACCGATTGATCGTGCTTTAAAATGAGCGAGTGGATGGTTTCTATCAAAGGCTGGAGCTCGGCGTCGTGTGTGTTGATGTGTTCGGTAATAGTCATGCCCAATAGGTTTTTGAATAGCTAAATATAACTAATTATAAGTAAATTAGATAGCCAAACTATTACTATTCCCATTAGGAAAAAAAGGCTTTAATGATTCCCGGTTTTTAATCTATAGCTTTGTGATCATCATGGACCAACTGCTATCACAAATAAGATCATGTACACATTGCGCGGCTTTTTTGCCTAATAAACCCAGGCCCATTGTGCGGGCAAGCAGCCTGTCTAAAATAGTAATAATAGGGCAGGCCCCCGGTCAAAAAGTGCAGAGCAGCGGCATCCCCTGAGACGATCAAAGCGGCAACGAGTTAAGGCGCTGGCTGGGTGTAAGTAATGAGCAATTTTATGATGATAAACTATTTGCCCTTATACCCATGGGTTTTTGCTATCCCGGCAAAGGCGCATCCGGCGATTTACCTCCCCGGCCCGAATGTGCCCCGCTATGGCATAAAAAGCTATTTGATATGCTACCCGATATCAAATTAATCATACTGATAGGCCAGTACGCCCAAAACTGTTACCTGAATAACAACAAGCTATCCTTAACAGAAACAGTTAAGGATTTTGAAAGCTACCTGCCGCAATATTTGCCCTTGGTACACCCATCGCCACGAAACAGGATATGGCAAAAAAAGAACCCCTGGTTTGAAGTGGAAGTTGTTCCGCTTTTGCAGGGGATTGTGAAGGGGGCGATGTGATGTGCTTTTTGTTGATTTAGAAAGCACTATCAATAATATGGTAGTCATAGACTACAGGCATATTGGTTCGTAGACAGAGTCTACGAACAGCGGGGGGTTTGAAATGGATGTGGTGCCGCTTTTGCAGGGGATTGTGCAGGGGGCGATGTTTTAATAATCTTGTGATTCCAAGGAGGCATGAGAGCGAAACCTTTTGCGAGCGATAAGTCTGCATCACACCAATCACGCGCAAATGAATGATGCAGAAGATTTCTCCTATCGTCGAAATGACACAAGAGGAATTTATTCTCCCATCATTGCCTTTATGCGTCTTTCAGCTTCTTCCTTACTGATTCCATTATAATAGTCTCTCACAAATGGATGGTCAAAATTTTGATGTGGCTCAATAATAGGTCTTTGATGGCCAGATTGAGGGTAAACATCCATGTGGATATTTAAAGTATCCGGATAACCCGGAACTTGGTTTGATAAGAAACCAAAATAACCCGGTTCAGGTGTTTTATTTTTATGGGTTTCAACATAATTGTTAAAACTTTTCTCGCTCAGTGATACCCATAAGTCGTATGCCAAATCCTCACAATGATCGGTAATTGTTTGAACAAGAGTGACTCTGATAAACCGATCAGTATGGTCTTCATTTTCTATCGTACAAAAATCAGACTCAATAATTGCTATGGTTTCCTTTTCATCGCTACTCAAAATATCATAATACAAGGGCGCGTTAAAAGTTAACGCAGGCCAGCTTTCATGCTCGTTACCGCAGTTTTCGCAAATGTATTTCATGCTACACTATCCTCAACTTCGCAAACTTCAACAACAACTGCTTTTGCCCAACCTCTTTAAAAAATATGGTTGCCTTAACATCAGGCTTGTTACCATCCAAAGTAAGCACCTTTCCAAAGCCAAAGCGCTCGTGTTCAACTTCCATGCCTACTTGTAGGTTTGAGGTATCGCTTGGCGTGTAACCCGGTGTGGGTACGTGTGCCTTAGCCAGTATGGATGTTGTTTTGATGGGTGCCGATGTTGCCGCCTTAGGTTTGCTGAAGGTGTCACCTCCGCTACCGCTTTTGCTGGCCCAACTGCTGCGTTCTTCATCAAAGAATGGATTGCCGCTTGGTGTTTTTTTAGCGGTATAATCCAGTTCTAAATATTGCGCGTCTATCTCATCTAAAAAACGGCTTGGTTCGCAGTTGATAAGCGTTCCGAATTTGAAGCGCGATGTGGCGTAACTGATGGTTAGCTTACTTTCGGCACGGGTTACGGCTACATAAAACAGGCGGCGCTCTTCTTCCAGATCGCTCCTCGAGTTGAGCGACATTTGCGACGGGAACAGGTTTTCTTCCAATCCTACCACATATACCTGCGGAAACTCCAGTCCTTTTGAGGAGTGTATCGTCATGAGGGAAACCGTGTCGGCATCCTTCTTTTTATCGTTATCGTCGTTGGTGAGCAGGGCAATATCCTGCATAAACACATCGAGGCCTTTTTCTTCCAGGTCTTCCCGTTCAGAGAACTCCTTGATACCGTTCAGTAACTCCTGAATGTTCTCGTAACGGTTCAACCCTTCTACCGATTTATCTTCGTACAGATCCTTCAACAGCCCGCAATGTTGGGCAATGTAAAGTGCAGAATCATAAGCCGACATGGTTTTGGTGATCACCTGGAAACTCTGGATCATGGTAACAAAAGGGTAGATCACCGAGTTAATGCGCCCGTCCAGATATTGCACCCCATCGGCCATAACTTCCCAGGCTGTTTTATTTTGTTCGCCGGCAACAACAATTATCCTATCAACGGTGGTATCACCAATGCCGCGTTTAGGGTAATTGATCACCCGCTTCATCGCTTCTTCATCAGCCGGGTTAAACGTCAGGCGGAAGTAGGCTATCAGGTCCTTAATTTCCTTACGTTGATAAAAGGAAAGTCCACCATATATTTTGTAGGGGATGTTAAGCTTGCGCAAACCTTCCTCCATCGAGCGCGATTGCGCGTTGGTGCGGTACAAAATGGCAAAGTCTTTCCATTTTAAACCCTTGTTGGCATGGTCCTGAAATATCGATTCGGCAGTGTTTTTACCTTCTTCGTTATCGCTAAAGGCGCGCATAATTTTGATCTTATCGCCATGTTCCTTTTCACTGAAAACGTTCTTTTTTAACTGCTCCTTATTATTGCTGATGATGCTGTTGGCAACATTCACAATGTTTTGGGTGGAGCGGTAGTTTTGCTCCAGTTTAAACACTTTCAAGTCGGGATAATCCTTCTCAAAATTCAAAATGTTCTGGATATTGGCTCCGCGGAAAGCGTAAATACTCTGCGCGTCGTCACCCACCACACAAATATTTTGGTTTATGGATGCCAGTTTTTTTACGATCAGGTACTGCGAAAAGTTGGTATCCTGGTACTCATCCACCATCAGGTATTTAAACTTGTTCTGGTATTTGTACAGTACATCGTTATGGGTTTTTAAAAGCTCGTTGGTTTTGTACAATAAATCGTCAAAATCCATCGCCCCGGCTCTAAAGCAACGGTTGCTGTAATTCTCATATATCTTACCGATGTGGCCACGGCCGCTGCTAAAATCCTCGGCTTGTATGCCCGGGTTGTTTTGATACTCCTGCCACGATACCAAATTGTTTTTTGATGCCGAAATACGGTTCATTACAAAGTTGATATTGTACAACTTATCATCCAAATTCATTTCTTTCACAATGGCGCGCAATACGCTCTTGCTATCGTCGGTATCGTAAATGGTAAAGTTGCTGGGGTAGCCAATTTTATCGGCCTCTACGCGCAAAATCTTAGCAAAAACCGAGTGGAAGGTACCCATCCAAATGTTCTTGGCTTCGGTGCCTGCCACGCTGGTAATACGCTCGCGCATTTCGCGGGCGGCCTTGTTGGTAAACGTAAGTACCAGTATGTTAAACGAATCCACACCCTTTTGTATCAGGTGCGCAACCCGGTATGTAATAACCCTTGTTTTGCCCGATCCGGCACCGGCGATGATCATCACCGGCCCTTCGGTTTGCTTAACCGCCTCTTGCTGCGATGGGTTTAGTCCCTTTAAATAATCCAAAATCTTCTCCTCGTTTCGTGTAGCGCGAAATTAAGGTTTTGGGAGGATATTCGGGGTAGGTTGTGGATATTTTGTAGTTGTAATTTGAGAGTTTTTAAACAAAAATCTAAAACTGTGTCATTGTGAGCCTGCCTGTCGGCAGACAGGGTACGAAGCAATCGCACGGAGGCAGAGCAGCTATACAAGTTAGATTGTTATGTGTGTTAATAAGGGAATTGATTGTAAAAGGCGTAAATCATTTGGGCGTTGCCTGCGGCCCGGGCCATACGCTCATACTGCACAGGCATTAACCACAGGCCGGTATCCGCTTCTGTCCCTAACGCGAAATTCGTAAACTTCTCATCACCGCGCCATTGACGCTTTAAAGAGCATACTCACTCCTTAAAAACAACCAAATTTCATTACTTTTGTACGTCTCACCTTAAAATAAGCAATACTCCATATCTGCATGCCCCTTTTCAACTTCGCACAAAAAGTAAACTATAAAAACGAAATACTGGCCGGCCTAACCGTAGCCATGACGATGATGCCCGAATCCCTATCCTTCGCCATATTGGCTGGGTTTCCGCCCTTGGTGGGTTTGTACGCCGCATTTATTATGGGTTTGGTTACAGCTATATTTGGTGGCAGGCCGGGTTTAATATCGGGCGGGGCCGGGGCAACGGTTGTGGTACTCATCGCCCTCATGAAATCAAACGGATTAGAATACGTTTTTGCCGCGGTGGCCTTAGCGGGGGTTATCCAAATTTTAGTGGGACTGTTTAAACTGGGCAAGTTTATACGCCTGGTGCCGCAGCCTGTAATGTACGGCTTTGTTAACGGCCTTGCGGTTATCATTTTTATGGCCCAGTTGGAGCAGTTTAAAACTGTAGTTAACGGGCAACAAGTTTGGTTAAGCGGAACGCCGTTGTTGGTAATGGGGGCATTGGTAGCCTTAACCATTGGTATCGTGTTTGTTTTTCCGCGCATTAGCAAAGCGGTTCCGCCATCGTTGGTGGCTATTGTTATTGTGTTTTTAATTGTACTTGGTTTCGGTATCCATACCAAAACCGTGCGCGATATCGCGGCTGTAAGCGGCGGTTTCCCGCCCTTCCATATCCCGGCCATACCGGTAAATTTAGATACGCTGAAACTCATTTTTCCATACTCATTAATAATGGCCGGCGTTGGCCTCACCGAGGGCCTGCTCACGCTAAACTTAGTTGACGAAATGACCGCTACCCGGGGCAATCCTAATCGCGAAGCCATTGCGCAGGGAAGCGCCAATATCTTAAATGGTTTCTTTTTCGGGATGGGTGGCTGCCCCATGATAGCCCAAACGCTGGTTAACCTATCGGCAGGTGCAAGGGCAAGGCTTTCGGGAATCATCGCTTCGCTCACCATACTCATCATTATATTATTTGGTGCGCCGCTTATTGAGCGGGTGCCTATGGCGGCCCTTACCGGCGTAATGATTATGGTAGCCATTGGCACTTTTGAGTGGATGAGTTTCCGGATTATTAATAAAATGCCTAAGCAGGATATTTTTGTGGGAATTATCGTAGCGCTTATCACCATCTGGCTGCATAACCTGGCTCTGGCAGTTTTAATAGGCGTAATTATATCGGCGTTGGTTTTCGCCTGGGAAAGCGCCAAACGCATCCGTGCCAAAAAGTATGTTGACGCGGCGGGCGTAAAGCATTACGAAATTTACGGACCATTATTCTTCGGCTCGGTAACGGCCTTTAACGAGAAGTTTGATGTGCTGAACGACCCGCCCGAAGTGATCATTGATTTTAAAGACAGTAGGGTTGCTGATATGTCGGGAATAGATGCTTTGAATAAACTCACCGGGCGTTACCATGAGGTAGGTAAAAAGTTACACTTAAAACACTTGAGCGAAGATTGCCGCCAGCTATTGCAAAACGCGGGCAATGTTATTGATGTGAATATTCTGGAAGATCCGGGGTATCATGTGGCGGTGTAGGTACAGTTTACTATCGCAATACTTATTAAGTAACTTAGTATGTTTTATTAACAACATTAATAGATAAGCCCTTTTGAAAAAGATCCCGATAGCGTTAATTTACTCACGCATTTTTATAGGCATTGTGATATTATTGCTTGCATTTTATAAGCCAACTTACTATACACCTATTATTGTGAGCCTGGTAATTATCGGCTTGCTTACCGATGTTTTTGATGGTATTATTGCCCGTCAACTAAAAATATCAACCACCAAAATGCGTCGGTTGGATTCTAATGTGGATATGGTGTTTTGGATCTGCGTTATCGCAGCCAGTTACGTATTATCACCAGCATTTTACCGAAACAATTTTGTAGAGCTTACCATTTTGATAAGCCTTGAGCTGGCTTGTTATGTTTTAAGTTACATCAAATTTAAAAAGGAAGTAGCCACGCATGCCTTATCGGCCAAAGTATGGGCATTGCTTATTTTTGCCACATTGATACAAGTTATAGCCACCAAAACATCTGGCGCTTTATTCATTGCTTGTTTTTACTGGGGCATTATTTCGCGATTGGAAATTATTGCCATGCTCATTGTTATTAAAAAATGGACCAATGATATTCCAACCATCTATCATGCCTTCAAGATCAGAAAAGGGAAAAAGATCAAACGATTAAAGTTGTTTAACGGGTAGAATTATCAGGGACAATAACTCATTGAATATCCAAATAAAACTACCTTTGCAGTGATGGCAAAAAGTATAACGGCTATAATTTTAACACTCTACTTTTTAGCGGGTAGCGTGTTATTGCCTTTGAGTGATTTTTCGCTGATCAAAGATTTACCCGGAATGTATCGTTCATACAGTAAAATTAAAGCCGGTTCGCCGGATGTGATTGATTTTGTGGGCGATTACCTGTTGGGTGGCAAATCTATTTTAGGCCATAATGCTAACGACGATACCAGTAAAGCCGGTGGAGCATTACAGTTTCAGCATCAGGCTAATATGCTGCTTTATTTTGTGCCTCAGGTGTGTCAGTTGCAAGCGTCGCTCTTACAGCCCATTGCAGAACACCCCATCCATTCGCATACTTTTCATACTTTCAATTACCAAAACAAGCTGTTTAGGCCTCCAATAATGCTGGCTTAATTACACTGCTTTATAGTATTATTTATTTATAACCATTGCATGTTGCGGCTTTGCGCTTTGTAGCTTGCTGACACCATGTTATTGGTATGACTTTTTTTACATGAAACCTTTTTTATTAATTATATACATGCTGTTATCAACAGCAGCGATATCACAAAATACATTCAGAGCGGTTATCCGGGATGATAAAACAAACCTCACCTTAGCGGGTGCAACGGCCACCATTCCCGATCTTAAAATTGGTGCTTCGGCAGATAGCGGCGGATTACTCACAATCAAAAACATCCCGAATGGTAAGTACCGGATCCAGCTCAGTTTTATCGGTTATATCAGCACCGAAAAAACCTTTACCTTCCCACTTAAAGAAAGTGCCCCGCTCAATTTATCGCTTGAACCGAATGGAGGCGAATTGGCCGAAGTTGTAGTTCAAAGTACACGAACCAATCAAAACCTGCGCGATATACCAACCCGCATTGAAGTTTTACCTTTAGAAGAGCTTGATGAAAAAGGTACCATGAAACCCGGCGATATTAAAATGCTACTGGGCGAAAGTACAGGAATAGCGGTGCAGGCTACATCGGCGGTAAGTGGGTCGGCAAGCTTTCGCATACAAGGGCTTGATAGCCGTTATACTCAATTATTGAAGGATGGTATGCCCTTATATCAAGGTTTTTCGGGCGGATTAAGCATTTTGCAGATCAGTCCGCTCGATTTAAAACAGGTGGAGTTTATCAAAGGTTCGGCATCTACGCTTTACGGCGGCGGTGCTATAGCGGGCCTGGTTAACCTGATCAGCAAAACACCCGAAAATGAACCCGAGCTTACTTTTTTATTGAATGGCACTACCGCCAAAGGTACCGATGCAAGCGGCTATTACGCTCAAAAATGGAAACATATAGGCACCACAATATTTGGGGCCTACAATTATAATGGCGCTTACGATCCATCAGGACAAGGTTTTTCGGCCATTCCACAAACCACGCGCTATACCTTTAATCCTAAGATTTTTTTATACATGGATGAGCATAATTCGGGCTGGTTTGGAGTAAATTCCACTTACGAGAACCGTTATGGCGGAGATATGCAAGTGCTGGAAGGCAACAGTGATCCTATACATCAATACTTCGAGCGCAATCGTTCATACAGGGTTTCAACACAGTTATCATTTACGCATAAATTTGTATCAAACAGCAGTCTAAATGTTAAAAGCACGGTTGGTTATTTCGACCGTAATTTATCCATGCCGGGCTTTGTTTTTGCCGGGCATGAGCTTTCGTCGTTCAGCGAAGTAAACTATGTGAACCACGCTGAACGATCAGACTGGGTGGCGGGGGCTAACCTTATTACCGATAATTTTACAACTACCAATCCTGCAAACAAGTACAATTACAGCTTAACAACGGTTGGGGCATTTGCTCAAAATACATTCAAGGCCTATAAATGGTTTTCGTTAGAGAGTGGTTTAAGGGCCGATTATAATACCCCGGCACCCAATGGTAAGCCAGATGGTGTTTTTTTATTACCCAGGGTAAACGGATTGTTTAAAATTAGTGAACATTTTACCAGCCGCGTAGGTGGTGGTTTGGGTTATAAAATGCCCACCCTGTTTAACGACGAAAGCGAGCAGGATGGCTATCAAAATATCGCCCCATTAAACATAGGCGCTGTTAAAGCAGAGCGATCTGCAGGGGCCAATGCCGATATAACCTTCAGGGGTGCCTTAGGCGATGCCTTCATAAGCCTTAACCAATTGTTTTTTTATACTCACGTGAGCGATCCGCTGGTACTACAAAACACTTCGTTTATCAATGCGCCAGGTTACTTAACCAGTAAGGGTGCCGAAACCAATATAAAACTGAGTATGGATGAATTGAGCTTTTATGTGGGCTACACCTATATTGATGCCAAACAGCATTTTAACCAACAAATATTTACCCAACCTTTAACAGCCAAAAACCGCATTAGCTTTGATGCTACCTACGAGATTGAAGGCCAGTTACGGGCCGGTATTGAAAGCTTTTATACCGGACAACAATTGCTAAGCGACGGTACAATCGGGCAGGGATACATTACTTTTGGCGCGCTGATCCAAAAAATGTGGAAGCACCTGGATGTTTTTATTAATTGCGAAAACATAACCGACAGGCGACAAAGCCGCTGGCAAAATATTAATAGCGGCAGTATCAGCAACCCCGTATTCCGTGAGATATATGCTCCGCTGGATGGTGTGGTGGTAAATGCAGGCCTGCGGATCAAGGTGCTTAAAAAACCATAGGTTGCTATACCCCCGGGCTCTAACGGTGCGGGGGTATAGTTTTTGGTTTGCGGTTCTCCATCATCCAACAATGATAAACTATCCAGCCAAAGGGCCACATCCAAATGATGTCATTAAACACATTCACCCACAAAAAATTAAGTTTTAAAGTGCCAGAAATGATATAGTAAGCCGCGCCCAACGGGCCAAGAACTTTCCCTATCAATCCCACCAAAACCAAAGGCCAGTAACGCTGCGGGTCGGTTCCCGAAAAGTAATAAGCTATCCCATAAACACCCACCAGCATGCCAATGCAACGGATAAGGATGAGCATGTAAACGGTAGGTAGGTTTCCAAACAGGATGATCTGCGGATAAAGTGATATCACCGCGCCCCAAAACAAGTTGTATGCCGCGGCAGTGTATAGGATGCGTTTGGCCCATTTGAGTTGTGAGGGGTTCATTGTGGAATTGTTCAGTTATTCGATTTCTTCCCTGTGTTTATCTGATAGACAAGATTCGTTATAGCTCAACTCTTCTTTTTGCTCCATATCTGCAAGTATGTCTTTAATCTTTTTATATCTCACATTTTCAGGTATTTCCATCGCAAAATATTTTCTGTTAAGCTTCTCCGATGGGCATCCTAACTCATTGAACAACTTTCGCACGGTTTCTATTTGTATTGAATCGTTCATAATAACTACTCTTACGGTTGAATTGTCCGAATATTCAATAGTTTCCCGATAGGTTAATCTCTCTTCGTCACTATCATACTCCGCAAAAACAATATCTTCAGTAGCAATCGAGGGGACATAAAAAGGGATGTTTTTTATTTGATATAAGCCTTTTTCAATATCAACCGGCAAGGCCCACATGGTTTCAACAGTTTCTTCATCTAAAATATCGCTGTGAAATCTGAATAATATTTTGATGTTGTTATCCTCCATATGCAATCATCAATATCAAGCCGCATTCACCCCAAACTCCACCTTCCTATCCGGGTTGCTCACCGCATAGTTGGCTACCAAACTTTTAATGTAATTATTGCCGGAGTAAGGCGTTAGCTGGCTTTTAAGCGATGATAGTCCGTCAATATCTGCCGTGCTGTTGCTGATGTATCCCATACCATAAAACTCGCCGTTCTCTATCAAAATATAGCTATACTCGTCATCGGTGCGGCCCTTATCGCGAATAGCGAAGGTTGATAGTGCAGCCTTTAAATGCGCGGTAGCTTTATTTACCCGGCCATTGTAACGCTTGGGTGTTTCGGTAACCTGGCAGGCACAGGGCTTGGTTAGGTTGCGCGGGCAGGGCTGGTCATTACGCTGTACAAAGCACAACTTAGGGCATAGATCAAAGGTTTCAATGAGTTTGTTTAATAAACTATACCCTTCTAAAAGCGAATTACAGGTGTATAACGGTGCAGAATACTTACTCCATTTATCAATAGCTAAACGCAGGTAACCGCGCTGATCTTCGTACTGATACAAGCCGTAAGTGTATTCGTGGTGCTTTTGGGCACGGTTATATTTGGGCCACAGGCGTTTAATTTCTACTGTTTCCAGGATGAAGGCCAGCAGTTCGGTACCGCAGGTTTGGTGAGTTACCTGATGGATGTTCTTTAAAAACTCTTGCTTTTGCAGGTCGGCGCGGTTATTATTGAAATGGCTCTTTACCCGTTTCATCAGGCTTTTGGCCTTGCCAACATAAATTACTTTGCCTTTAACATCATGAAAATAATATACTCCGGGTGCATCGGGCAAACCGGCTATGTGCTGCTGCGGCAGGTTAGGGGGCAACGAGCTCTCTTTGGCCCGTAGTTTAAGGGTTTGTTTAATGTGGCCTTCGGTATCCTTAGCCAGCATCATGCTGAATAGTTGTGCCGTGGCAAAGGCATCACCCATAGCCCGGTGGCGGGCATCGTTTTCAACACCCATCTGCCGGCAAAACTTACCCAGACTGTATGATGGTAAACCGGGGAATATTTTGCGCCCCAATCTCACAGTACAAAGTTTAGGCGCTTGCAAATCAAAGCCCGCCTGCATTAAATGGTGCTTTACAAACGAGTAATCAAAGTTTACGTTATGCGCTACAAAGGTGCAGGGCTTTAAAATATCATGCACATGCTGGGCTATCTGCTCAAACGCTGGTGCATTTTTCACCATGCTATCGCTTATCCCAGTAAGGGCCTGTATATATACCGGTATAGGTTGGCCCGGGTTCAGCAGCGTTTCAAAGCGATCAACTATCTTTTCACCATCGTGTATCACAATGGCAATTTCGGTAATACCGTGTGCGCTGGCATGGCCCCCCGTTGTTTCAATATCTACTATAGCATACATGGTAAGCAAATATACAACTTTTGCTAAGTTATTTAGTTTGTTTAGTTGCTTTTTACAAATACCGCATTTGCAATAATTGTAATAAACTCATTTTTTAAAAAAACAAAAAAAATGTACCTTTACCATTTTATAACTGGGTCCGCTTACTTATTACTTAGATGTAATACTTTTTTGATGCCGAAAAAAACAATAATTATTACAGGTGCAACATCAGGTATTGGTGAGCAAACGGCTTTGGCTTTGGCCCGCAATGGCGATGATCTGTTTCTGCTGGTACGTAATATAGCCAAGGGCGAGCGGGTTAAACGCTATATTTTGGTTCATACCCGAAATCCCAATATTTATTTAATTGAATGCGATATGAGCAGTTTAGCCAGTGTTAAAAAGGCGACTGAACAAATTAGGGCCAGTATTGACTGCATAAACATACTGGTAAATAACGCCGGAAGCATATTCCCCAAAAGGGAACTTAGTAAAGACGGTTTTGAAATGACTTTTGCCTTAAACCATTTGAGCCATTTTTTATTGACATTAAATTTAATGCCATTACTACAAAAAGGCAAAGCACGTATTGTAAACGTAAGTTCGGCCGCGCATAAGGCAGCCAAACCTAACCTGGATGATATACAAATAGAAAAGGGTTATAAAAGTGTTAAAGCTTATGCCGATGCCAAGTTGTTCAATATTTATTTTACGCAATCGTTGGCTCAAAAGTACGCTGCCGCAGGTATCACCGCTTATAGTTTGCACCCAGGCTTAGTAAATACGCAATTCGGCGCCGCTTATAAAGGTATATTTAAACTGCTTTTGCAAGGTATGCGTCGCTTTATGATCACTGCCGAGCAAGGCGCCGAAACATCGGTTTACGTAGCTACCGAACCCGGATTAGAAAAAATGAATGGAAGCTATTTTAAAAAGAAAAAGGTAGCTAAAACCGCCCATATAGCCAATAATGTAAATATCCGGGAGCAACTTTGGGATAAAAGTAACGAACTGGTTAAACCATTTTTGGTACGAACTGCCCTTTAACCCGCCACAAAATTTATTGTTATTACTAACTGCGTTGCTAATTTTGAGCGATGAAACAAAAGCTGGATGTAGAAAACTGGAGCCGCAGGGAGCACTTTAATTTTTTTAAAACCTTTGATATACCTTATTACGGTGTTACCATTAAGTTAGATTGCACAAGGGCCTATCAACAGGCTAAAACGTTGGGAGTATCTTTTTACACCTATTATCTGCATAAAACACTGATTGCCATAAACCAGTTAGATAATTTTAAATACCGTATTGAGAGTGGCGATGTTTACCTGTATGATAGGGTAGATGCCTCGGCAACCATATTGCGGGACGATCATACCTTTGGCTTTTCATATATCAAATACGTAGCCGATCTGCACGAGTTTCACCAGATCGTATTGGCCGAAATTGATCGGGTTAAAAATACTACAGGTTTATTTACCACTACCGGGCCAATGGATAGCATCATCCATTTTTCGGCATTACCCTGGATTGATTTTT
This sequence comes from Mucilaginibacter sp., assembly GCF_039921305.1. Taxonomy (GTDB): domain Bacteria; phylum Bacteroidota; class Bacteroidia; order Sphingobacteriales; family Sphingobacteriaceae; genus Mucilaginibacter. Next base: position 2,035 of record NZ_JBDSCA010000006.1, on the reverse strand, counting down.
CGTCTATGTCGCAAGCCTTTAACTTCAAATCGGGCGATAGCTGCCCACAGATCTCTATCGGAAAATTAATAAACGTTAATGGCCGCAAGCAAATGGCTTACGGTATCCAGGTACATCATGCTTTGGTTGATGGATATCACGTTGGTTTGTTTTTAGATCAACTGCAAAACCTGCTGAACGAATAATTATTACCCGTCTAAAAAGTCCCTAACCCGCTCAATCTAATAAATAACGCCATACATCGGCGTATAACGGCCTGATGGTTGAGCTATGATGTGCCGATGGTGCCGATAATTTTACAGTTGCGGCTGCCTTGGCGGGATCGTCAAACAAATCGGCAGCGCTTATTGGCGCATCTGAAATAAATATCCGGGTTTTGCTTTTAAATGTTGGTTTTAATGTAAAACGGGTTATCACTGTACTATCGGTGTGCATTAAAGTAAGATCGTTACGGGTTTGCCTGTCGGTATTATAAGGATCGTTGGTATGCAGTAACGAGTAATAATTTTTTGCCGCTGTTGCCGATTGACCCGATAACCAAGGTGCAGGCGTATCATAAACGGCCAAAAAATCTTGCGGGCCCGAAAACATGATCACCCGGTGCACCTTAAATTGGGTTCCTATATAAGCCGCGTGCCCCGCACCCTGCGAGTGGCCGGCTACTACAACCTTATCCCAAATTAGGCTGCCATCTTTTAAAAACTGTTCCCAACCTTCGGATGGGCGGGTTTTGGCCAAATATATCATCAACATAGTAATACGGTTAATAATGCTGTTAGCGGTATCTATGTTGATCGAATCGCTTACGGGAGTGCCAAAAGCAAGCTCTTGCCTAAATTTATTAAATACCAATTTATCAGCACTACCGCCAAGCGTTGCTGTGTTGCGCTTATTAGGGTAATCTATACTAATGGCATGGTACCCCATGCCTGCGGCAACATCGCTCAGGTGCTTAAAGGCATAAGCCGTACCGCCTGTGCCGGGTATAGCTATTAATAGTTTGTAGTTTGATTTTTTTGAAACATCCACCGTAGCCAAATGCCCGTTATAAATTTTTTTAATTCCGTTACCGGTGCTATCCGGATCAATGTTATAACGGTGCAGGTTTGATTGCGCGCAAACAGCGATAGATGATGTTAAAAATGCCAGCAGTATGATCAGGTTTCTCTTCATTTAAGGTATGCGATGGTACACAAATATCAAAAATTATAGGGCAATAGTTTAACCCGCCAGCATATTATTTGCAATTATTTTTAGCTGTTGTAACGTATATACTACATAAGGCGTTATGAAGTGTCACCAAGTATCCTTACTTTAGCATGACAATACTAAACACCTGCATAATGATACATCACAAAAAATTAATAGTTACTTTTTGCCTAACCGCTACCGTTGTTTTTGCCGCTACAGCATCAATGCAACAGCAGGAAGAAAAGCACGAGTGGAAAAACCTAAAAGTACTACCCAAAAACATAAGCGAAAAGGAATTGGACCATGTGATGGACGAGTGGCGCGATGCCCTGGGCGTTAAGTGCGGATTTTGCCATGCGCGTGATGCCGCTACCGGGAAAAATGACTTTGCCAGCGATGCCAAACCTGAAAAAGAAATGGCCCGCAAAATGTACACCATGACGGCCAAGATCAACAAAAAATGGTTTAAGGAAGATAAGAGCGATAAAAACAGTAAGGATATGCTGGCAGCTATAACCTGCTTTGCCTGTCACCACGGCGCGGCCCATCCAGAAACTACTGCTCCGCCGCGTGCGCCACGTGGTCAGGGAGGCCCAGGTCAAGGTCAGCGCCCTGCACAACAGCAAACACCTCCGGCTGGTACTACACCACCGGCTTCAACTACGCCGCCATCAAAGTAATTTGATTTCATATTGAAAAAGCCGTACTCAATTTAATTGGGTACGGCTTTTTTGTTTGAATGCTTGGTATTTGCAGAGCACCCGCGTTAGCGATTGCAGTGGAAAGCCCGGAAGCCCTTTTATCGGGGAATGGCGGATATGGCCTCTGCGCGCGTTCTTCGAGT
>NZ_JBDSCA010000005.1:0-72156 GCF_039921305.1 Mucilaginibacter sp. | reverse complement strand
AGTGAGTAGTCCGGAGGAAGATAAGCAGAATTAAATTAAAATGGCAAAAACCGATCACCACGCATGGCATAGCGTATCACCTGGAGCAAATTTACCAGAAGTTGTAAATGCAATTATTGAAATTCCTAAAGGATCTAAGGCAAAATATGAAATTGACAAAGAATCTAATTTAATAAAATTAGACCGTGTGTTATTTTCTTCTGTAATGTATCCAGCCAATTATGGCTTTATTCCGCAAACTTATTGCGATGATAAAGATCCGCTGGACATATTGGTACTTTGCTCTGCCGATGTTTACCCGATGTCTATCATCGAAGCGCAGGTTATTGGTGTGATGCATATGATCGATAATGGCGAGCAGGATGATAAGATCATCGCGGTAGCTAAAAACGATATGTCGGTTAATTATATTAATGAGTTGACTGAATTGCCTCCGCATACCATGAAAGAGATCGTTCGTTTTTTCCAGGACTATAAAAGTTTGGAAGGCAAAAACGTTACGATTGAGCACCTGATGGGGCAGCGTTATGCCTATAAGGTGATCAGCGAAGCAATGGACCTTTATAAGGCCACATTCCCAACTAACCAATAATTGAATGGAGCAACCCGACCTTCATATCAGTGGTTTTTACATTTTTGCCACACTGGCTTTGGTTGCGCTCAACGGTTTTTTTGTAGCCGCTGAGTTTGCCATGGTGAGAGTGCGCGGATCGCAGATTGAATTGCAGGCAAAAACCGGTAGCGCTGTTGCTAAAGTGGCTCGTGGCATATTGTATAATTTGGATGGTTACCTGGCTGCAACGCAATTAGGTATTACCATTGCATCGTTAGGTTTAGGTGTTGTTGGCGAGGGTGTGGTAAGCGCTATTATGCTCAATGCGTTTTCGGCTTTGGGTTTGGCCGTTACATCACATGTTGTTATCACCATTAGCCATATCACGGCGTTTACATTGATCACGGTATTTCATATTGTGTTTGGTGAATTGGCACCTAAGTCGTTAGCTATTCAACGGTCGGTACGTACGGTAATGGCAGTTTCGGTGCCATTAAGAGTGTTTTTCGTAATATTTAAACCGGCTATCTGGACACTCAATACCTTCGCCAATTTTATTTTAAAGCTGTTGGGTATACAAACTATACCCGGCGGCGAGGCGCATCATAGCTCGGAAGAGTTACAATACTTGTTAGAGCAGGGTAAGGAAACAGGTGCGCTTGATTCTAACGAGCATGAACTGATCCAGAATGTGTTTGACTTTAATGAGCGTGTGGTGAAAAACATTATGGTGCCCCGTACCAAAATATCGGGTATCGATCTGAATTGTACCAAAGACGAGTTGATAGAAAGCATTATTACCGAAGGCTACTCACGTATGCCTGTTTATGATGATGTAATTGATAAGATTGTTGGTATAGTACATGCTAAAGATATTTTGGCATTACTGGCCCGTAACCAGGATATCGTGTTGAAGGATATCATCCGTAAGCCATACTTTATTCCGGAAACGAAAAAGATCAACGACCTGATGGCGGAATTGCAGCAAAAACGTATTCAGATAGCTATCGTATCTGATGAGTTTGGCGGTACTGCCGGTATGGTTACCCTGGAAGATATTGTTGAAGAACTGGTTGGCGAGATACAGGATGAGTATGATGAGGAAAAGCCCATTGTTGAAAAACTGAACGAACGTGAATTTGTAGTGAATTCGCTTGCGCCGATATACGATGTGAACGAGCATTTACCACATGATTTACCCGAAGATGGTGATTATGATACCGTAGCAGGCTGGTTGGGCCATGTATTTGGTAAGATACCCGAGGTTGGCGAACAAAAGGAAGCCAGTGGTTATAATATCACGGTTCTGAAAAAATCAGATCAGAATATTGAATCTGTTAAACTGGAACTCTTGATCAATGATGACGATGCTGTAGATCTGCATTAACCCCATCGCTACTATGCAGCTTTTTTACACTCCAGATATAACTGATTCGCCGATATACTATTTAAGCGAGGAGGAAAGTAAGCATTGTATTAGGGTACTACGTTTGGAACTGGCAGACCATGTTCAGTTAATAGATGGTCGTGGTGGCTTGTATGAGGCGGAGATAGTTGATGCTCATCCTAAAAAAGTAGCCCTTAAATTATTAACCCGCGAACTGGAATACGCCAAACGTAACCATTATCTGCATATCGCGGTAGCGCCAACCAAAAATATAGAACGCCTGGAATGGTTTTTAGAAAAGGCTACCGAAATCGGCATCGATGAAATAACCCTGATCAACTGCCAGCGATCAGAACGTAAGGAAGCCAAAGCCGAACGTTTGAATAAGATCATCACAGCTGCCATTAAACAATCGCTTAAAGCTTATCATCCCAAACTAAATGACATTACTCCGTTGCAAAAGCTTATCGCTCAACCTTTCGACGGGCAAAAATTTATTGCACATTGCGAACCTGGCGACAAACAGGACCTGAGCAAAACCCTAAAACCGAACAGTCGATACCTTATATTAATTGGCCCCGAAGGAGATTTTACTCCAAAAGAAATTGAAGATGCTTTGCAAAATGGGTTTGAACCAATAACTTTAGGCAATAGCCGTTTAAGAACAGAGACGGCCGCGCTTGAGGCTTGCTTCGAGATCAATTTTTTAAACCGCTAAATGAGAGTATTCACCATTTTATCCGTTTGTTGCCTTTTGCTGTTCAGCAGCTTTACTGAGCCAACCTATAAAATGGCCAAAGTAAAATATAGCGGTGGCGGCGATTGGTATGGCGACCGTACTGCGCTACCCAATCTCATCAAATTTTGCAACGAGAACCTAAAAACCAACTTCCAACAGGAAGAAGAAACGGTTGAACTAGGTAGCGGCGAACTATTCAATTACCCATTCATCTTTTTGACCGGCCATGGCAACGTGATCTTTTCGGATTCCGAAGTGAAAAACCTTCGCAAATATTTAACCGGGGGGGGCTTTTTACATATCGACGATAACTACGGCCTGGATAAATACATCCGCGTACAAATGAAACGGGTTTTCCCCGAATTGGATTTTGTGGAGCTACCCACCAATCACCCCATCTATCATCAAAAATTCGACTTCCCTAACGGTTTACCCAAAATCCACGAACATGAAGGCAAACGTGCGCAGGGTTTCGGACTATTATACAAAGGCAAGCTGGTTTGCTTTTACACCTTTGAATGCGATTTGGGCAATGGCTGGGAAGATTTCGGAACATATCCTAACGACACCCAGGAATCGCGCTTAAAAGCGCTTAAAATGGGCGCTAACCTAATTCAATACGCTTTAACTCAATAGTTATGTTTAAGATAAAGGTAAACGGCAAGTTTGACCACGTGGTTGAGTCCAAATCAAATACTTTAACCCTTAACGGCCATGAGTTTTTGGCAGATACGATCAAGCTTGATGCTCATAATTATCATATCCTGCACGAGCAGAAATCGTACAACGTTGAAGTAGTGAGCTTAGATACCACAGAAAAAACCGCGACCATTAAAGTTAACGGTAATAACTATCAGCTTAAAGCTAAAGACCAGTTTGATGCCCTTTTAGAACAGCTGGGTATGGCCAACCTCAACAACAACAACAAGATAAGCGATATTAAAGCCCCAATGCCCGGCCTGGTGCTAAAAGTATTGGTAGCCGAAGGCGACGAAGTTAAAAAAGGCGATAACCTGTTCGTACTCGAAGCCATGAAAATGGAAAACATCATCAAAGCGCCTGCCGATGCCGTAATAAAAACCATTAAAATTCAACCAACTGATAAGGTTGAAAAAGGCCAATTGCTGATCCTCTTCAAGTAAAAAAGATGGCATTTCGAACGAGCCTGCTTGCCGGCAGGCAGGGTACGAGAGAGGAACTACTCTCTTGAGCGATAGCGAAAATCTTCTGCTCTTGCATGTAGCGCCCGTAATTTGCATAATGTTAACCACGCGCAAAAGATTTCCCCATCACCGCTCCCGCAAGGGTCCCCCTTGTGGTACGGTTGTTAAGTAATACGTCGGTATAACTCGCTCCTATTGCTCCGGCAAGGGGGGATAAAGTAAGAATATTTTCGTCCTTTTCCTCACCGCCATCAATCACAGGCTCAACCCCATCAACGGCTGCTAATGGCATCTCTTCGGTCTCACTTACAACTGCCACTTCTTCTGTTATCTGCTCCTCAAAAGCTTCCTGCTTCAAGCATTCCGCTTCCGGCTGCTCTTCAGCAGCTTTCTGCTTTGAGCTTTTCGCTTTCACCTCAAAAAACCCCAGATGCTTCGCGATCTTATCCAAAGCCGCCATCTTATTATGAAGCTTTATCCGGGTAACCGCTCCCCTAATATAACCATCCGGTTCCGCAATGTTCCTCGTCTCCAAAAAACTAATAGCCGCCATCTCAGTCTCGGTCAGTTCACAGGCCGGTTTCAAATCACCACGCTCATCATAATAATTAGCCATACTGCTAAAAGCGATCTTAGCATATTCCCTCAAGATCATATCATGAGTAATTTCCATCCGGTCACTGCGTTCCTGCATCCTCATCCTCAAATACTCCTGTATTTTCGGGTAATGCAAAAGTTCGCCCTTTCGGGCGGTATTCTCGCTATAACCACTGTTAATAGCGCTGCGGTAAGCATTAAAACTAACCAGGTATTCATCACAAAAGCAAATCTGCTGTTCGCTCAAATTTGGTGTTACACGTATCATAAAATATATAATTAAATTGGTTTAAAAATTTCAGAAAAGAAAAGCCGAAAGGCAAAATAAACGCATCAACACAAAAGAAATATTAAACTGTGTCATTGCGAGCCTTCCTGTCGGCAGACAGGGAACGAAGCAACCGCACGGAGAAAAGCGAATAGAAATGTAACCAGCCAACCAAAAGCGACAGCCCCGCGCGATTCCCCTCTAGAGAGGGGCGGAGGGGTGTGTTTCACCACGCGACTCACCAGATACTTACCAGTATCACATAACAAGCCACAAACATTGCAACCCATCACCAGAACGGCAAATCAGCACAGGTAAAGAACCACCCGTGCCTCACGAAAAAGTTTACCTGCCGACAGGCAGGCTAAAAACTTACGCGATACAAAGATAAGTATTTGATTTTAAACCACATAATAACCAAAATTACCAGAATAATCAAATTGAAAGTATTTAGTTAGACATAATAAAATGTATGCATTTTCATAGCTAAGCAAAGAACATACATTTAAGAAAAACGTTCTACAATTATGGCTGACATATTTAGTAAAGGCAAGAGAAGCGAAATAATGAGTTTAGTGAAAAGTAAAAACACAAAGCCAGAGGTTCAACTAAGAAAAGCATTACACGCATTGGGATTCAGATTTAGTCTGCATAATAAAAATTTGCCCGGTTCTCCCGATATAAAATTGACTCGTTTCAAGACGGTTATCTTTGTTAATGGATGCTTTTGGCATGGCCATGAAGGTTGTAGTCATTATACTGTTCCTCAAAATAACAATGAATATTGGGTTAGTAAAATTAAAGGCAACATTTTAAGAGATAAAAGGAATCGTGAAGCTTTAATTTCTTTAGGCTGGAATATAATTACCGCCTGGACTTGTAATTTAACAAAACGTAATATAGAATCTACTGTAGAAGACATCAGATATAGGTTAATAAATAGCTTAACCTAATAATCTTTTTATTGCTAACACGATAAATTATAATAATTCAAATAAAATTTGTGCAATTCAAAAATTAATCGAAATTTGAATCAATTACTAAAAAAATTAGCGCTAACAAAATTATCATGGAAAAAATAAAATTTATAGATTTATTTTGTGGAATCGGAGGGTTCAGAATTGCAATGGATGAAGCCTGCCGTGAAAATAATATTATCCCTGAATGTGTTTTTTCATCAGATATTGATAAGCATTGTCAAGATAGTTATGAAAATAATTTCGGACACAGACCCGCTGGCGACATAACTAAAATAGACCCTAAAGATATTCCAGATCATGATATTCTGTATGGTGGTTTTCCATGTCAGCCATTTAGTATTATTGGCCAAATGAAAGGCTTCGACGATACAAGAGGAACTTTATTCCATAACATTGCTAATATTATTAAAGAGAAGCAACCTAAAGCCTTTGTACTTGAAAACGTAAAACAATTGGTTGGCCATGATGAAGGTAAAACCCTAAAAGTAATTTTACACACGCTTGAAAAGGAATTGAAATATACCGTACGTGTAGCGGTATTGAATGCATTAGATTTTGGACTGCCACAAAAAAGGGAACGAATTGTAATCGTTGGGCATAAGGATCCTATTTTATTTTCTTATCCTCAACCGATAAGGCCATTTAAGCCACTTGAAGAAATTTTAGAAAAAACTGTAGATAAAAAACACTACGCATCTGATTACATTGCGACTAAAAGAAAGGATAGACATAAATCATCGTATAAACTATCTATTTGGCACGAAAATAAATCCGGTAATATTTGTTCTTATCCATATTCATGCGCTTTAAGAGCTGGAGCATCATATAACTACCTTTTAGTTAATGGTGAAAGAAGATTAACACCTCGTGAAATGTTTAGACTTCAAGGATTTCCAGACTCCTACAAAATTATTAATGTCGATACTCAAGCAAGAAAACAAGCTGGGAATGCAGTTCCTGTTAACATGGTTAAAGCGGTTATTTTGAAACTTCTCCCCTACGTTGCTACATCATTAGATATGAGCCCGGTTTTGAAAGACTATGAATTATGATAATATTTGTCCATGGACAAAAGGTCGCCTAAGTTAAGAACGGTACATAAGAGCCCGCCAGCATATGAATTAAATCGTTTTCCTACAAACTTGCCATTTATAGTTGGTAGAGAAATAGTCTATTTACTGGCGTCAAAAGGAAAACCTAACTTAGTTGGCTCAGAATGGGAAGAAATATTTGCTACAAGTATTGGCGCAGAATGGAGGGATTCAAATGTTGGCTTGGATGATGTTAGATTGGGAAATACTGCCTGGGGTGCGAAAACTGTAAAGTCAACAAATCCATCAAAGCAGAAAAAAGTTCAACTCGTATCTGGTCGGAATTCTATCGTGTATTCATTTGGTGCAAGTATAGATACTTCTGTTGACCCCAATTTACCTGGAGACCAAGTTCTTTCCATTTGGAATGATCGGGTTAGTGCAATTAGAGAAAGATTCGACCATCTAAGAACAATAGTATTAATTAAGTCAAACGACCTTTCTGAAGTTGTTGTGTTTGAATTTGAAACAATAAGGTACGATCAAGAACTTTTTTATTGGGAATGGAACAAAAATTTGAATTTAAAAGGCTTTAGTAAAAAAACAAATGAACATATGTTTACTTGGCAGCCGCACGGATCGCAATTTACAATACACGAAAAAGTTCCATCAAACAGTGTTTTGATTAAAATAAAGAAACCCGAGGGGCTAAATAAAGAGAAAACGTTACAAGCTTTAGGCTTTGATAAAACATGGATAACAGTATCTAAAACCCATAATATTATTTAGTGTCAAGCCTATGACTATTGCAAGGGTTTCCCTTACGCATAAATATACCATTGCTTATACATATTACTTATCAATTCCTTGGAGGGGAGACTTTTGCAATAGTCATAGGTACTAAATAAAATTTCTGCTATTCGTAGGCTGAGTCTTCGAATCTCTATGCACGTAGTTTCCGGCTACCTCCCCCATTGCCAAGTATCCAGCGTTGGAAATGAGTATAGTGCGAACCTAATTACCCTTCATATTCTTACCCGCGTAAGAAAACACCTTCTGCAACAACGGTGTTGTACGGGCCGATAGGTTTTGGCGTATGTTTAATTCTTCTAAGGCTATCTGCACAAATAAACCATAAATAGCTTTTTGGGTAACGTAGTCGTTAATGTCAGGGTTTACCTTTGATATAAAAGGTATTTTGTTATAACGGTTAGCCACATCGCCATAGTAATGTGTCGCGCCCACTTTATCTAAGCTTCTTTGTACCACCGGTCTAAAAGCTTCGGCTAAGGATACCGAAGTTGTGCGTTTAAAGTATTGCGTAGCGGCATCATTGCTTCCTAACAGAATATTGGTCACATCTTGCAAAGTCATTTGCTTTACGGCGTTAATGAAAATGGGTTTGGCTTGTCCGGCGGCATCTTCGGCAGCACGGTTTAAGGATAATATTACGTTATCGCACATCTGGTTCAGGCCTAATGAGCGCAATGTTCTTTCAACCTTTTGCGCTTCCGGCGGAAAAACCAGTTTAATTGCCGCGTTGCCAAAAAAACCGTTCAGGGCAGATAGTTGGTCGGAGCTTTTGGTAGTACCCTGCTCAAGTGCCTGTTTTAATGCAGTGCCTATTTCAAACGCGCTTGGTGTACCTGTGGTACTTGTGGTTTGTTTATTGCCAAGTTGCTGTATGATGTTTTTTAGAAACTGGGCCGATGCAAAATTGTTGGTGCAAATAAGTATAGTTATTGCCAGAATGGTTGAGCGAAATACTTTCATGAAAATGGATTATTATATACCAGTACAAACAGTACCGCCATTAGTTTTAACAAGCCAAAGATATGACTTTGTTAAAGTTTATGTACGATAGCAAACACCAAACCCGCAATTAAAGCAGAGATAGGGATGGTGATGATCCAGGCCCATATCAAATTGATGGTAACACCCCAGCGCACAGCCGAGATACGTTTGGTTAAACCAACGCCAATAATTGATCCCGTAAGGGTATGTGTGGTGGATACAGGGATACCAAAGTGCTCGGTAACAAACAGGGTAACCGCGCCAGCTGTTTCGGCGCTCACGCCTTCCAGCGGTGTTATTTTGGTGATCTTGGTTCCCATGGTTTTAACAATTTTCCAACCGCCGCTCATGGTGCCTAAGGCTATGGCAGAGTAACAGGTTAATGGGATCCACTCGGGCATAGAATCACTTTTATGAAGCACTCCGGCAGATATAAGGGCGACATAAATAATACCCATTACCTTTTGCGCATCGTTACCACCGTGTGCAAAACTCAATGCGCCGGATGATACCAGTTGTAATCGTTTAAACCAGGTTTCGGCTTTGGATGGGCGCGCATTTTTGCAGAGGTGTAAAATGGCTACGTTTATTACATAACCGATAATGCTACCAATAATGGGTGCTAAAAATATAAAGGCCACTACTTTGATGATGGGGTTCGGATCAACCGCGCTAAAGGCGCTAAAGCCTTTAAACATGGCATTGGTCATACCGGCGCCGGCAAAACCACCTATCAGGGTATGTGACGAGCTTGACGGGATACCAAACCACCAGGTGATTAAATTCCAGGTGATGGCGGCAATTAAACCGGCCAGAATAACATGCAGCGTTATAAATTGCTCAAATACTGTTTTAGCAACGGTGTTGGCTACGCTGTGTTCTTTAATAATAAAGTAAGCCAGAAAGTTAAAGGCTGCGGCCCAAAGCACCGCCATTACAGGCGATAGTACTTTGGTGGATACCACGGTAGCGATAGAATTCGCGGCATCGTGAAAACCATTGATAAAATCGAAAATGATCGCCAGGGCGATAACAACAACCAGTAAGGTCATACAGTGCTTATGCGTTTTTAACTAAAATGGTTTCCATAACATTAGCTGCATCCTCGCACATATCGGTGGCGTTTTCCAGCGTAGCTAAAATCTCTTTGTATTTGATCAGCTTGATCGCGTCCTTTTCGTATAGGAAAAGATCCGCAACAGCGCGGTCAAAAACGTAATCAGCCTGGTTTTCAACGCTATTAATGCGGATGCACGAATCGGCAATGTTACGTACGTTTTTCAAGTCCTTTAACTCGCGTACCGCTTTTTCCATATCAATACTGGCTTGTAGTATCAGGTCTGCCAGTTTTTTAATCGGCACTGTAAAATCTTCAATACTGTACAGGTTCATGCGGTTGGCGGCACCTTGTATGTTATCGGCAACATCGTCAATAGCGGTGGCTAAAGAGTGGATATCTTCTCTGTCAAATGGGGTAATAAAGTTTTTGCCTAATTCGATATATATCTGGTGAGTAAGCTCATCGCCAACGTTTTCCAGTTTGTCTATTTGTTTGTATAGCTCTTCGCGGGTAGCCGGGTTGTTTGAGTTTACAGTTTCAACCAAAACAGTTGCTATGGCAACTACGTTATTGGCGGCTTGTTCAAATAACGGGAAAAACACTTTTCTGTCTTTAGGGACAAAATACTGGAATATGCTATTTAAAGACATTGGTAATTATTTATAATATAGTGCAAAGATAACTGGCCTGTGTTAAGTTAATGTTAACAGATTGGCATTATGTTTTGTCGCAGCATTAACTTATTTTATGTTAACGATTGTTAAGCGATTGGCGTTTTAACGGGCAACTTTTTACATTTACCTTGAGGCACAGTAATTAATGAAACGGAAACTCAGCATTGCATTTACATTGATCACATTATCGCTAATCGGAATTATTATATTCCAGGGATATTGGACTGTAAACGCTTATCGTGTAAACAAAAAGCAGTTCGACAGCGATATTGATAGCGCCATGCTGCGGGCGATGGATGATTGCAAGAAAGATTATTTTGATTCGATACGGGTGGTGATCATTAAAAAAATATCCTCGCCAGATTTTGTTATCCAGATAGATACGAACAAGGCGCCCGATCCAACCAACACATCCTATGATATCAGAATAGCGCCTAAAACACAGCGTTCGTTTATGATAGCAAATGAACCCTTTACCATCAGGAAACCTAATTTAGATTACTATAAAAACAAAATAACCTTTAAAGGGAACGAGAGCATCCCGGCATTGCTTACCGAAACATCTTTTTATGTACCCACTCTTTTGTACCATATTACATGGGCTTTTCAAATGGAAGAGATGGACAATGTTATGCGAAGGTTACGACCAGGTGGCGATTTAAACAAAACAGCAGCGCCCGATACGATCATGCTGCATAGACAGCAGGAAGAACTTGCTAAGAAGAGCCCCGGGCCTTTTGCTGTTGAAACTGTGCAGGATACTGCTTTTCAAAAAAAGACGAAAGAATTGTTCCGTTTGCGCAATATGAGGCCAAGGCGGGTAAGTGATAGCTCATTTGCTAAGTTGGCCAGCCAGCTATTTGACGAACATGTGAAGTTTTTGAAAGCCGCTAAAGCCAAGCAAGCACAGATAAATGCCGATATACTACGAAAACCCGCGGTATTAACTGCCCCAAAGCCAACGATGGATGGGCAACATGTAAATTTTAGGCAGATATATAAACAACAAAGGGATAGTAAAATGCCGCCAAATTACCGGAAGGCCGATAGTATTAAAATTTGCCGTTACCTTAAAACGGAACTGGAAAAGGCTAATATTTATGCTCCATTTACACTGAGTTTTTCTGACAAAAGAAACCCGGTTAAAACATTTAACGCCTGGCATAGCGAAACCAACGAGTTTCCGTACCGGTACCACGGGCTTGATTTTTTAACGCCTAATCTTTTAACAGTTGATACCCGCTACACCAAAGCTGTTTTTAAAACACCGCAGTATGCCGTAATGCGCAGTATGTTGTTTAATCTTGGTTTATCGCTGGCGCTGATTTTACTTACCGGCTTTTGCTTTATGTATGTGATACGCACCATTGTTGAGCAAAAAAACATAGCCGAATTAAAAGACGATTTTATTAATAACATGACGCATGAACTTAAAACCCCAATTGCAACCATCACCGTTGCTATTGAAGCCATGCAGAATTTTAACGCTTTAAACGATATTGAAAAAACACAGCGCTACCTGCAAACATCGCGCGAGCAGTTGGAGCGTTTAAACCAGTTGGTAACCAAAGTGTTGAATGTGGCCGCTTTTGAGAATAAGGATATTGACCTGCATATTCAGGAGGTTAATATTGATGCGATGATCAGTAATATCATCGCATCCGAAAAGGTAAAAGCAACTAAAGCGGTTACATTTAATTACATAAATAATAGTGCTGTTAATAGCATTTATGCCGATAAGATACACGTCAACAATGTGTTTTTAAATTTGGTTGATAACGCCATTAAGTATGCCGGGGAGGAAGTGACTGTTGATATATCAGTTCTGCAATCGGGGGATAATTTGGTGTTCAGCGTGAAGGATAACGGAATTGGCATAGCACCGGAGCATTTGGGCTATGTGTTTGATAAATTTTACCGTGTGCCCACCGGTAACGTGCATAATGTTAAGGGTACAGGCCTGGGCTTAAGCTATGTAAATTATATTGTTAACGCGCATGGCGGCCACATCAGTGTCGAAAGCACTCTTGGCAAAGGAACCGAATTTATAGTTACCTTACCTGTAGCTAATGGATAAGATCAAAATTTTAATGGCCGAGGATGAGAGCGCTTTGGCGCACATTGTTCGCGAAAGTTTGGAGGAGCGCAATTTCGAAGTGGTGCTTTGCGCGGATGGGGAGCAGGCGTTTAAAAAGTTTGCGACTTACAAGCCTGATATTTTGGTGCTTGATGTGATGATGCCTAAAATGGACGGTTTTGAGTTGGCCAAAAAGATCCGCGAAAGCGATAGGGTTACGCCCATCATATTTTTAACCGCACGCTCGCAACCTAAAGACGTGGTCACGGGGTTTGAAACTGGCGGCAATGATTATTTGAAAAAGCCTTTTAGTGTAGAAGAGCTGATTGTGCGTATTAAAGTATTGCTGAGTAAAGATAGGTTACTGATCAACCCTAAACCTGCCCGACCGGATAGTAATGAAGTTATCCAGATAGGGGCCTTTACCTTTAAACCCAACCGTAATATTATTGAATACGGTATTAATGTGCAGCAATTAACTGCCCGCGAAAGTGATGTGTTGAAGATATTATGCAAGCACCAGCAGGAAACCCTAACGCGTACCAAACTGCTCACGGAACTTTGGGGAGATGATAATTTTTTTAATGCACGCAGTTTGGATGTATTTATTACCAAGTTGCGTAAACATTTAAAAACCGATCCCTCGGTGCAGATCATCAATATCCGGGGAATCGGTTATAAGTTAGTTTGGTGATATTTTAGGATGCCATTGCCTGGTTAAGGGCAATAATGGCTTCGTCAAAATCTTCTCGGGCAACCAAAAACTGGATGTTTACCTTGCGTAAAGCAAAACCCGCGCTTTTGATATCGATGTTTTTAGCCGAAAGCGCACCTGCCGATTTGGCAAGCAAACCAACCTGATCCATATTAGAACCGATCAAACAAACCATGGCCATTTTTTCGACCGATACTTTTTCAAATTTTTCTTCAAGCTCGTGTATCAGTTGTTTGTTAAAATCTTTTTCCCAAATCACGATAGAGATACTGTTGGCGCTGGTGGCTTTAAAGTTGTAACTCACGCCCAGGTTATAAAACACCTGCATAATATGAAAATCTGTACCTACGTTGCCCACCATTAGTGGGTCGTAAATGTCGATCATCATCAATTTGGTTGTGCCGGTAATTACTTCAACACGCTTGTGCGGGCAGATGTAATCTTTGGTGATCAAAGTACCCGGGTGTTCCGGCTCGAAGGTGTTTTTAATGCGGAGATTGATGTTGTTGATCTCTAATGGTTTTGATGCTTTAGGGTGAATGGCTTCCATGCCCACATCAGCCAATTGATCGGCAACATCGTAATTGGTGAAACCTACGGGTACACAATTGTTAATGCCAACCAAAACCGGATCGGCAGAGCACAAGTGATATTCCTTGTGGATGATGGCTTCTTCGGGTTTAACGGCTACGGCTATCTTGCAAAAAGTAACTTCGGAATAACCACGGTCAAACTCGCGCATAATGCCTTCGGTACCTTTGGCATAGCCGGTTACTATACAAATGGTTTTGGTAAAATCGATCTCGCTAAAAGTATGCTTGATGCGCTGATCGATGGTGTATGATTTATGATCGTGAAAACCGCTCAGATCAACCAACGTGGCATTGATGCCCATACTTTGCAAAATATTGGTGAACACGAAGGCAGAATGTGTTTCGCCGATTGAAGCTAAAATTTCGCGGGCGGCTTGTAAAATACCCTCTTTACTTACGTAGCCGGATGCTAAAATATTAGCCAGGTTATCCAGGTAATGACGGGCATCGTGAATGCGCTGCTCAATAAACTTATCGGCTATCAGCAGGTCGAGACCAAGCGATTCATATTTCTTGTTGATATCTTGCAGACTAACTACTAATGAATCCAGGGCATGGTGGAAATCCTGATATTTAACTATGCGGTGGTAAACGCCGGGCTCACCGGTTTTTTTGTTTTCGAGCAATAGGTTGGTTACGCCCGAGAAGGCCGAGACCACAAAGATCCGGTTATATAATTCATCGCCGCTGCGATTAAACAAAATAATATTGTTGATCACATCCTGCAAAGCACTCATGGATGTGCCACCAATTTTTTCTACTGTTAACATGTTGTTCCTTAATTCTAAAGCGATCAGCACCTATCCTACCAAAATAGTAGGATATTTACGGGCGCAAATTTATAAAAATAGATGAATTGATTTAGATCGATTGATATTTACATCAGGGAGTAGTGTCTCTGTTTGAAAACTTTAGGCCTCAATATAGGAAACTGAAATGTGCGTAGTGCCAGACATTAAACCTAATCCTTTCCAAGTTGGTTTATTTCCTTCACTCCACTCGAATTCGTATACACCATTATGCCACGAAATTTTTAAATCGCAACGTATTGCTGAAATATCATTCGTTTGATTATCTGTTTCAATAAATTATGCATTCATAATCCCCATCAACTCCTTTATTATCATTCATTTTTTTTCTGGCAATTTCACTATCTATACAATAATGATTACCTGGGCTTAGGCTATTCTTTTTCAAAAGCCCTGTATTTGTATAAATAGCGTTGAGTAGATTGCCATTTTCTAAAATTTCATAAACCTGAATACCGTGGAATATTGACATAATATTTTATTTTATTCAACCGAAGATAATTAAAAGATGGAGTAGGTATGCGAACTTACTTAAACAGAGAGATACTATCCGTCTTAAAGTTTTTGCGATAATCACTTAGTCTCAGATAGGGTATGGTTACCTATTTATAGAAAACAAATACCCCCTTTTTCTTTTGTCCCGGAGGGACTACCGCTTTGTAGAAAACAAATTATGCGTCTTTGTTATGTCCCGCAGGGACTACCCATTTCGACGCCAAACAGCTCTTTCCACGTTTAAATAGCCCTACAAACCTTTCTTTAAAGATGATTCCCTGATGATCATTTCCGACTTTAAAACGATGGAATCGGTAAGCAGCATATTAGATTCACCTTTTAAATGGTTAATCAGAGTTTTTGCCGCAACTTCGCCCATTTCATAGCTGGGGTAATTTATTGTTGTGAGGTTAGGATCAACCAGTTCACACATCGGATCATTATTGAACCCGGCAACGGCAATATCTTGAGGAATATTAACACCGGCTAATCTCAGTTCGCGCATGCAGTAGGCGGCAAAGGCATCGTTGGTAATAAACACGCCGTCGGGGCGCGGGCTCAAGTTCAGTAATTGTTGTGATGCATCCACATCATGGCCAATGTGCTCGTTAAGGTAATTGATGATAAGCAGGTCATCGCTATATTTAAGCTTATTATCCTCCAATGCTTTTTTATAGCCGGCAAACCTATCGGCATACACGTTACGTTTTAAATCTCCGGTAACGTGGGCTATTCTTTTACAGCCCTGCTCAATAAGGTGTGTGGTAATTTCGTAGGCCGATTTAAAGTTATCAATTACTACAGTAGGGCAATTTTTATGCTGCGCAACCCGGTCGAAAAACAACAGGGGGATATCTTTATTTATAAAAACATCAAAGTGTTCAATATTATCAGTATCATAGGCTAACGAAACCATTAAGCCATCAACCCGGCTGTTAAACATGGTGTTTGCATTGGCAACCTCTTTAGCCATGCTCTCTAAAGATTGGCTTATGATCAAGTTATAGCCTAATTCGCTGGCTACTTTTTCCATACCGGCTAAAACCTGGGCTACAAAATAACTATCCAAACGGTGTACAATTACACCTATGGTGTTGGTGCGCTTTAAACGCAAGCTGCTGGCAAAGGTATTTGAGCGATAGCCCATTTCCTTTGCAATATCCATTATCTTTTTCTTGGTTTTACGGTTAATAGCCGGATGATCGCGCAGACCGCGGCTAACCGTTGCCGGCGAAATATCAAGCGCTTTAGCTATATCGTAAATAGTAATTTCTTTGTTTTTCATCGTAATGGATAGGTTGCAACAACGCAAGGTATAAATTTAATGCAATTTACACTTTAAAAATTAAAATTACAATCGGTTGCATTTTCAAAAAATATATATAATTTTACTGCATCTTGTTTAAATCAACAAGTGTTAAAGCCTTTTATAAACTAATACAGCTGCTGCATGTTACTTTTGGGTATTGATATTGGTACTTCGTCTATTAAGGTTTCGGTTGTTGATGCAACTTTACAAACTTGTATTGCATCTGCACAGTACCCCGAAACAGAATCGGCCATTACTTCGGTGCAACCGGGATGGGCAGAGCAATCGCCCGAAATGTGGTGGGAGCATGTGCAAAAGGCTATTGCTAAAGTTAAACAGAGCAAGAGTTTTGATCCGCAAGATATTAGCGCCATTGGTATTGCTTACCAGATGCATGGCCTGGTATTGGTTGATAAAGACCAGAATAGCTTACGCGATAGTATTATTTGGTGCGATAGCCGGGCGGTTGAAATTGGCAACGAAGCATTTGATAAATTAGGCCACGAGGCTTGTTTGAGCCATTTGCTAAACTCTCCCGGAAATTTTACGGCATCAAAACTGGCATGGGTAAAAGCTAATGAGCCAGAGATCTATGCCAAAGTTGATAAAATAATGTTGCCTGGCGACTTTATCGCAATGAAACTGACGGGTGAGATCACCACCTCGGCATCGGCGCTATCCGAAGGAATATTTTACGATTTTACATGCAATCGGTTGTCTAAAGAAGTGCTGGATTATTTCGGCTTCAGCGAAAGCTTGTTTGCAACTATAAAACCCGTTTTTTCGGATCATGGGCAAATAAAAAAGTCCATCGCTGATTTACTGGGTTTAAAAGCAGGAATACCTGTAGCTTATAAGGCGGGAGATCAACCTAACAATGCATTATCGTTAAACGTTCTTAACCCGGGCGAGGTTGCTGCAACAGCGGGTACATCCGGAGTTATTTATGGCGTGAGCGATGTTTTGGCTTACGATCAGGAATCTCGGGTGAATACCTTCGCGCATGTTAACCATACTGAAGAGCAGCAGCGTTTGGGCGTTTTACTTTGCATTAATGGCACCGGCAGCTTAAACCGGTGGACCAAAACCATTTTTGGCGCCGATACTACCTATCAGCAAATGAATAGCGAGGCTAAGAACATTAAATTAGGTAGTGATGGCTTACGCATATTGCCTTTTGGTAATGGTGCCGAACGGATGCTGAACAATAAGTTGGTAGGTGTGCATTTCCAGAATATTGATTTGAATTTACATACAAGGGCGCATATATTCAGGGCTGTTCAAGAGGGCATAGCCTTTTCGTTCCGTTATGGCTTGGATATTATGCGGGGGAATGGTATGAATCCGAGCATCATCAGAGCAGGTAAGGCCAATTTGTTTTTAAGCGATCTGTTTACCGAAGCCTTTGTGAACGCAACAGGTGTACCCGTAGAATTATATCAAAATGATGGTAGTGTTGGCGCGGCTTTGGGAGCAGGGATTGGCAGCGGTATTTATCAATCGCCAAAAGAAGCGTTCAGTAATATAAAGGCCATACAATTGGTAGAACCATCGCACACAAAAGATTACGAGCCTATTTACCAGGAGTGGAAAACATTGCTTGGTAAGCAGTTAAATGCATAATAATAAATATTAATTCAATCATTCAATCATTCAATCATTCAATCATTCAATCATTCAATCATTCAATTTTTAATATAATGGCAAACATCGTTTTAGGTGAGAAGGAGTTTTTTAAAGGTATCGGTCAGGTTAAATACGAAGGACCGCAAACAGACAATCCGCTGGCTTTCCGCTGGTATGATGAGAACCGCGTTGTTGCGGGCAAAACATTGAAAGAGCATTTGCGCTTTGCCGGTGCTTACTGGCATTCGTTTGTGGGTAATGGTGCCGATCCGTTTGGCGGACCAACCCATATCTTCCCTTGGGATGCTAAAAGCGATGCTGTTGAGCGTGCCAAAGATAAAATGGACGCGGCATTTGAGTTTTTAACTAAAATGAATTTGCCGTACTACTGTTTCCATGATGTGGATGTGGTTGATTACGGTAATAATGTTGCCGAAAATGAAAGCCGCTTACAAGCTTTGGTTGAATATGCCAAACAAAAACAAGCCGATAGCGGCGTTAAACTACTTTGGGGAACTGCTAACCTGTTCTCGCATCGCAGGTATATGAACGGTGCATCAACCAACCCGGATTTCCAGGTGTTGGCACATGGTGGCGCACAGGTAAAAGCTGCTTTAGATGCTACAATTGCTTTAGGTGGCGAGAACTACGTATTTTGGGGTGGACGTGAAGGTTATATGACTTTGCTGAACACTAATATGAAACGTGAGCAGGAACATTTTGCGAAGTTCCTTCATACAGCAAAAGATTATGCCCGTAAACAAGGGTTTAAAGGAACGTTCTTTATCGAACCAAAACCTTGCGAGCCATCAAAGCACCAGTATGATTATGATTCGGCTACGGTGATCGGCTTTTTACGCCAATACGACTTGTTGAATGATTTTAAATTGAATTTAGAAGTTAACCACGCTACTTTGGCGGGCCATACTTTCCAACATGAGTTACAGGTTGCCAGTGATGCTGGTTTGTTAGGCTCAATTGATGCTAACCGCGGTGATTACCAGAACGGTTGGGATACTGATCAGTTCCCGAACAATATTACTGAAATAGTTGAGGCCATGCTGGTTATTTTAGATGGCACAGGCTTGCAAGGTGGTGGTGTTAATTTTGATGCCAAGATCCGCAGAAACTCAACCGATCCGGCTGATCTGTTCTACGCGCACGTTGGCGGTATGGACATTTTTGCACGGGCATTGATCATTGCTGATAACATTTTACAAAAATCAGATTATAAAAAAATCCGTACAGATCGTTACGCTTCATTTGATAGTGGTAAAGGTTCAGAATTTGAAAAAGGTTTATTAAGTTTGGAGGATCTGCGGAACTACGCCATTGAGAAAGGCGAGCCTGCAGTAATAAGTGGTAAACAAGAATATTTAGAAAACTTGATTAACAACTATATTTAATTTATAATTGTCAAATAAACCTTTATTAACCTAAAAACCAATAACCAACAATGAAAAGACTCCAAACGGGCGATTACATCGTATTCCTTATTTACTTTTTAATCGTCGCGCTGTATGGCTGGTGGGTATACCAGCGTAAAAAGAACGTTAATGCAACCTCACACGATTACTTTTTGGCCGAAGGATCATTAACCTGGTGGGCGATTGGAGCATCTTTAATTGCATCAAATATATCAGCCGAGCAATTTATCGGTATGAGCGGCTCGGGCTTTAAAATGGGTTTGGCTATTTCTACTTACGAGTGGATGGCTTCATTAACCCTCATCATTGTAGCTGTTTTCTTTATCCCGGTTTACCTGAAGAACAAGATCTTCACGATGCCGCAGTTTTTAAAGCAACGTTATAACGGTACCGTAGCCATGATTATGGCTGTGTTTTGGTTGTTATTGTACGTAGTAGTAAACTTAACCTCTATTTTATATCTGGGCGCCTTAGCGGTAAGCAGTATATCTGGTGTAAGTTTTGCAGTATGTATGTGGGGATTGGCCATATTCGCCATCATTATCGCTTTAGGTGGTATGAAGGTTATTGGTTATACCGACGTAATACAAGTATTCTTTTTAATACTGGGTGGTTTGGTAACAACCTATATCGCTTTGGACCTGGTGGCTCAACACTTTGGTAGCTCGGGCCCTGTCAGCGGATTTAATTTGATGGCATCACATGCCAGTGATCACTTCCACATGATATTTAAAAAGGACAATCCAAGCTATATGGACCTACCTGGTTTAACCGTATTAGTTGGTGGTATGTGGATAGTGAACCTGAACTATTGGGGTTGCAATCAGTACATTACACAACGCGCTTTGGGTGCCGACTTGAAAACCGCACGTGGTGGTATCCTGTTCGCGGCGTTCTTAAAACTGTTGATGCCTGTTATTGTGGTATTGCCTGGTATAGCTGCGTTTGTGTTGTACAAACAAGATCTTTTCCAAAAAGAAATGATGCACAATGGCGAGCTAAACCCTGATAACGCTTACCCGGTATTGTTGGATTTATTGCCTACCTACATGAAAGGTTTATCATTCGCGGCATTAACCGCTGCTGTGGTAGCATCATTGGCCGGTAAGGTTAACAGTATTGCAACTATATTTACATTGGATATCTACAAAAACACCTTTAAAACAGATGCATCTGAAAAGAACCTTGTTTTGGTTGGTAAGATAGCGGTTGTGGTAGCGATGTTTTTAGGTATCGTGATCTCTCCTTATTTGGGTATCGATAAAAAAGGTGGTTTCCAATACATTCAGGAGTATACAGGCTTTGTATCTCCGGGTATATTTGCCATGTTTATTTTAGGCTTCTTCTGGAGAAAAACAACTTCTAACGCGGCTCTTTTTGCAACCATTGGTGGTTTCATCTTATCGGTAATGTTTAAACTGTTACCAGGATGGGTTAACTTATCATTCCTGGCCAATAGCGGTTTCTCAAAAGCTAACGATGCTGGTGTATATGAGATCCCTTTCTTAGATAGGATGGGCTTCGTATTCCTGATCTGTATTTTTGTGATGTACGTGATCAGTATGATAGAAAACAGCAAAGGCGACAAGGTAAATGCATTACAGGTTGATACCAAAATGTTTAAAGCTCATACATCATTTGTAGTAGGATCAGTACTTATTTGTGGTATACTGGTAGCTCTTTACTCTATTTACTGGTAGTATCCGGTTAAAATATTTGTGAATCCCCGCTTCGTAAAGTTGCGGGGATTTTTTTTTGAACATTACGTAATTGCAACAATATCAGTTTAAAAAACCGTTATCATTGCAGTAAATAATAACAGCAATTTGTGAACGAGCTTTCAGCTAATTTGATATACGCGCCAGTAGCATCAGCTATATTTGCAATAACTTTGTTTGTGAGCTTATTGGCGTTTTATAACGACGAGATTTACAGTAAATTTATACTGCATCCTTATAGTGTAAGCCGTAAGGAACGCATGTACACATTGTTAACCAGTGGGTTGATACATAAAGATTGGCCCCATTTGCTGTTTAACATGATGTCGTACTATATCTTTGCGTTTAAGCTTGAAATGGTTCTTGGGCATTGGCAATTTGGATTGCTTTATATAGTTAGTTTAATACTGAGCGACTTGCCTACGGTAGTTAAACATAAGGACGATTACTGGTATCATAGTCTTGGTGCATCAGGGGCGATAAGCGCGGTAATATTTGGCTTTATTATGTTTTTTCCGTTTAGTCTTATTGGCATCATGTTTCTTCCATTCGAAATGTGGGCCGTTGTGTTCGGAGCTTTATATCTGGCTTATTGTGTGTATGCGGCAAGGCAAAATAATGATAATATTAACCATGATGCTCACTTTTATGGCGCACTTTGTGGTGTATTTATCACCATCATTGTAAACCACGATGTATTAAAGATATTTATCCATCACCTGGCCACATTGAGCTAAAGGCCCAATTCTATACTCTCGGCGGGCATAAAATTATCGTCTTTATCTACCAAAAATGTCATGGGGTGTTCGGGGTTTTTGATGATCTCTAATAGCAAGAATCCCCAGCGTTTCCAGAAGTTTTCTAATACTTGTCCGTAGGTTTTGCCTAACCAATCATCAAATAAAGGTTTAACACTCATGCCTTTCAGACTCATGGCTTCGAGGTAGATCTCATCGCCTACAGGCAAAATATTGTATTCCGGCAAACGGTTAAACAGGTAGGCCGAGTAAAATATGCGCCCGCAAAACTCTTCGAACTGGATGGGGTGCAAGGTTTGGCCCTCTATTTTTTGTAAGATGTTATGATGGTATTTGCGGTTAGCGCCGTTATCCTGCAAAGATATGATAAGTCCAAAATCTTTTAAACGGATAGAAAAGGTAAGGGTATTGATCTCGTCGCGGTAAGCAAACTCATTTTCAGGGTTGTTTACCTTGAACAGGAAGATGCTATAAGGTTTAAACGCTTCGAAAATCATGGGTAAATTCAAACTTTGCAACATTAAGTGCAGGTTGCTGAATTTGTGGATGATGGATTGAGATATATTGAACTCTTCGCCCTGAGCATGTGATTGGCGGATAGCTACCTGTATCTCATTAAAGATGATGCCATACAATAGTTTTCCGGCCCATTGGAATAGTTTGAGCTCGTCGATGGCTTTTACGGCTTCAAAGCCACCATCAAATGCCCGGGCAATTTCGGCTTCTAAGGGTTCCAGGTATTGTTCGTTTACATGGGCGGCGCAAGGGATTTTAAGGTCCTTATAGGTTGCCATGCTTTCGTCGAGCAGCTTAAAGGGCTGGTCTTGCAGATCATACCGGCTCATGAGCCATGCCGGGAACACCTGGATCTTTTCTTCGGTAGATTTTAATTCTTCTCCCGTAAGGAAGCATTGCTTGTTACTGAAGTTAAATTTTTCGAAAGGCTGGTATAATTTTGCTGACATTGCTGCAAAGATAAGATTGAAAGTTGAATGAAATTTTTAGATTTGATTTTTAACATGAAACTGACTTACCAACCCTTTGAGCTTGAACTGAAACATGCTTTCACGATAGCAAAATTTTCGCGCACATCAACACCTGTTATGCTGGTACAGCTGGAGCATGAAGGCTATACTGGCTATGGCGAGGCTTCAATGGTGCCCTATATGGGCGAAAGCCACCAAAGCGCTACCGATTTTTTGCAAAAGGTTGATGTTAATCAATTTCAATACCCCTTTGATTTTGAAGCGATAATTAACTATCTGGATGAGATAGCGCCCGGTATGCCTGCCATTAAAGCGGCTATTGATATTGCCTTACATGATTTGGAGGGCAAACTTAAGCAGCAGCCCTGCTGGCAATTGCTGGGCAGCGACCCGGCTTTGATGCCGGTAACATCGTTCACTATCGGGATTGATACACCCGAGATGGTGATCAAAAAGTTGGAAGATGCCAGGAGCTTCAAAGTGGTAAAAGTAAAACTTGGGCGCGATAGTGATAAAGAGCTGATTAAAACCATACGCAGCGTTACCGATGTGCCGCTTTACGTGGATGCCAACCAGGGCTGGACAGATTTGCAGGAAAGCCTGGACATGACCTACTGGTTGCATGAGCAAGGTATTGTGCTGATAGAGCAACCCATTATTAAAACAGATATAGACAGTAATGCCTGGTTGAGCGAGCGCAGCCCGATACCTATAATTGGCGATGAAAGCGTGCAACGTTTGGCGGATGTTACCAAAGCTAATGGCGTTTATAATGGGATCAACGTAAAGCTAATGAAATCGGCAGGGATGCACGAAGGGCATCAAATGATATTAAAGGCAAAAGAGCTTGGGCTGAAAACTATGATTGGCTGTATGAGCGAAACCAGTTGCGCTACCCTGGCGGCTATTGCCTTGGCGCCGTTATGTGATTGGGCCGATCTGGATGGTCCGTTTTTGACCACGAATAACCCTTATGTAATGCCCGAATTTACTGATGGTAAGTGGGTGTTGAATGGTGATAATGGTTTGGGCTTAAGGCTTAGAAATTAGCGGCTCATAATCAACAGGCAACAGATCGGCTACGCCATGGCCTGCCCAATCACCTTCTACCGTGGTGCTTGTTGGGTTACCTAATATGCCATTGCTATCGAAGACAGCATAGGGTAAATTTAAACCGATAATTGTAGATGGATAAGTAGGCATATCAAGCGGATGATAAATACTGCCGTTATTATCGGCGTTCGATCTTTTAGTGTAGATGACGTATAGATAGTCGGTGTATTTTAGGGCGAGTATCGCTTTATTGTCGGTTTGAATTACATAGTCGGCAATAGGCATTGGTTTAGATACCAAATATTCCAATGCTTTGGGGAGTTTATATTTTGCACTCCAGACTTTGGCAGAATCGGCCCAACCGGGTTGGGCTTTTGAAAAGGGTCCGTACAATCTTAGTTTTGCGCGTATTAAACTATCAGGCGGACGGGCCGGGTTTGTTTTCCGGATAAGCCTTAATACTTTAAATCCCTGTTCTTGTAAATTATTGCCGTATATGGATCGAAAAAAGTGCATATCCGACCCTTTATAAACTTGTTGCCGGGCTTTTAGCCAACGCTTTTGTTGTGCGGGTTTGCCTTTCATTTCTTCGAACAGTACCGAGCCTTCGTAGTATAAAAAACCTTGTGCGTAATTTTTAATGAATTTACCGAGCTGATACTTTACAATATAGCCTAAGGCTTTGTTTTCTATGATGAGAAAATCATCTGAGCTGGCACTTAAAATTCTTGCATGGGCATTATAGCTGAGGTTAATATCGTCGGTGTTTTTTATTGTACAATTTTGCGCGTTTACTGAATGGCCCAAAAACTCATTGATGAATACCTGCAGGTTTTGATCCCGTTTAGGATCAGGTGGACCAATGGTTACCTCTTTTAGCGTTGTGTTTTTGGGTGTGATCAATATATCCGGCAAAGCCAAAACGTTGTTGCTTACGGTAACCGTTTGGTGATGTGTTTCGAACCCGATAAAGGATATTACCAAATCGTACTGCCCGGCTTTTACATTATTTAGGGTAAAAGAGCCATCATCGTTGGTTTTGGCCCCTACTAACGAATTACTTAAAAATACACTGGCAAAAGGTACGGGGGTTTTATCTGAAGCATTGAGAACCTTGCCCGTAATGGTAGATTGGGCAATGACCAGTGAGGGTATGAAAAGCAGGAATAATACAATGGTTTTCATGGCAATGCAAGTATAACTATTTTATTAGTTGTAGGTGGTGGCCTGAAATAAAAAAAGCACGAACCAGTTTAGATTCGTGCTTTTTGTGAAGTGTTTATTCCTTAGTCTTTTCCTAAAATGATAGGAGCGCCTTTACCGTTTCCTAAAATAATTACTTTGGCATTGGGTGAAAGGGCTATTTCTTTTTGAGCCTTGATGGTTTCGTATTGTAGCTGTTTATCAGATAAGCCAGTTGAAAGTATCTTTTGGTAATCGGCAATACCTTGTGCTTCTATGCGCTTACGCTCGGCTTCCTGTTTTTCTTTTTGCAGTACGAATTGCATTTTTTGCGCTTCCTGTTCAGCGTTTATTTTTGATTCGATACTGGCTTTTACAGATGCTGGTAAGGATATGTTACGAACCAATAACGACTGCAACTCCATTCCATTTTTGGCAAAGGCCGTAGCTATAGTTTTTTGAATGCGAGCCTGAAACTCGGCCCGTTTAGTTGAATATAAACTCACGGCTTCAAAAGCTACGGCGTTGTCACGGATTGCAGTACGCGATACCGGGCGAACAATATTATCGATATAATCCGGGCCAATGTTTTGCAGTAAAAAAGGTGTTTTACTAGGTATCAGGCGATAAAGTACCGTAATGTCAATAGTTACTTCCAAACCATCTGACGATAGCACCCTGATGGCATCATCACCCGGTTTTTGGCCTTCGGTGGTTTGCGCGCTCATGGTGTAGTTTTGGGTACGGGCGTCAAATATGGTCACATCAACAACGGGGTCAATAATGTGTAAGCCACTTTCAAGAATATCGGGTTGAACCTTGCCGAATAAGCTTTGCACCCCTATTTTACCCTGCTCAATCACTTTAACCGATGAGCTGAACAAGCCCAGTACAACTATAACGATACCTACTATTTTAATTACACCCGCGTAGCGGGCATTAGGGGTTGGGCTACCCTTGATCACCATTCCTGCAATGAGGATGATGATACCAATAATTGCGATGAACATGGTTTGTTTTTTTTGTTGAATTTACGGTTTTTTCTGAGAGTTGCGGATATCCTTCAACAGGCGCAATTTAAAAATGATAACCATTCCCAAAAGAAAAACAGCTCCAAACGCAACGGGCCAGTTATGACCTTTAATGCTGTAATAAACAAAGTACGCACATATAAATATGCAGATGTTGTACATTACATTTAAAAATACCTTGATGCCCATTAATACACCTCCATTGTTGGGTCAATTTCTTCGGCCCAGGCTAATATGCCGCCTTGTAAATTGTACAGGTTGGTAAAGCCTTTCGCTTCTAACTGCATAATAGCTACTGCGCTGCGTTTGCCGCTGCGGCATTGTACAATTACGGGTTTATCTTTGGCTATCTTGTCCGATTCGATCAAGATCCCGGCAAGGGGAATCAGGGTACCGCCAAGGTTGCTCATTTCATATTCAAAGTCCTCGCGAACATCAATCAGTTGAAAATCTTCTTTGTTATCTATTTTCTCTTTTAGCTCAAGTACACTTATTTCTTTCATGTGATGGATATTTATGAGGCAAAGTTATTCATTTTAACGTATATAAAATGGGTGTCATTAAAAATGGCATTGCGTTTAAGTTTGTAACAATCAGGGGCTATTGGCGTTTAATGAATTGAGCATGCATTTTTGGCTGCCGCATTTATTTGATGGAAAAACTAACACGCTTCTTTTGGTTTTGCTCGGGCGCGCACCAGGCAACGCTTAAAAAATACCCCATCGAGCATAATAAATATGTTGGGATAGGCGCTACCATATTTTTTACGGCTTTATTTGCCTCGCTATCGGGTGGTTATGCTATGTATTTTGTTTTTAGCGGCAGCAGCTTCGCGGTGGGCTTCGCTATCCTTTTCGGGATGATATGGGGGCTGGCTATTTTTAATATGGACCGCTATATTGTGGGGAGTATTAACAAACAGGGAACCACAAATCAACAGATATTACAAGCTTCGCCACGGATATTGCTGGCGATTATGATAGGTGTGGTGATATCCCGCCCTTTGGAACTGAAGATATTTGATAAGGAAATTCGCGGTAAGCTCAAAACCTCGTACCTGAACGGACAGCGCCGCAAGGTTGATACTTTACAAAAGGCTTATGGTGATAAATATGCCCAGGAAATTGGCAAAAATGGCGAAATGAAAAAGGAGCGCGATTCGCTCACTAAAGATATTAACCGTTCGCGTTATCAGTTGAACCAAGAGGTTTTTGGGGATAAAAGCAACCAAACTTCGGGCATACAAGGCTATGGTACTTATGCCAAACAGAAGCAAGGCGTATTGCAGGAAAAGCAAGAGAGGCTGAAAATTGTTCAGGATAATTTGGATAAGATGGATGGGTATTTGAACCAACGTAAAGAGTACGATGGTTTGAATGATGTGAAGCTGTTTTCGGGTAGCCAGCTGGATAGTTTGGCTAATGTAGCCGGTTTTGCTGACAGGAATTGGGCTCTGGGGCAATTGATGTTCAGGGATAATGGTACAAGGGATATTGATACTTATTTGGCGCAATCATTCATCGCCTACCTGTTTATTCTGTTTGAGTGTTTGCCTGTGTTGGTGAAACTGATGTCGCCAAGAGGATCGTATGATATCGCGTTAGCGCGGATTGAAGAGGCCGATGTGCATTTTGCGGATAAGGATAGGGATAAATCCGTCACGGTAACGGATAATGTTTATGACCATGATGTGAGCACCGAAGTAGATAAGCGGAAAAGAATAATTACCTGGCAGGCGGGGAAAGATTTGGGTGACGCGTCGGTTTGATTTGGCTTTCATTTCATTCCGAGGAACAAAGAATACCCAATAGAGCGGCATATAAGTTCGCGATGTAGAGTTCGGTCAGTTATGCAAATATCATTTTTTAGTGCTGATTTGGAAATATAGGTACCCAATGGCGGGCTTTATTTAATTTAGCAAAAATGAAGGAACTGATTCAACAATGTGATGAATTAATAGCTGAACTGAAAAAATTCTCGAAAGAAATAATTGATTTAGGCAAATCTATTAGTGACGATAGATTTGAGATTTTTGAAAAGTCTATCGGTTTTCAACTACCAATAGACTTTAAATATATACTTACGAAATACAATGGTATTTCATTACTTGGGACTGAAGTATTGGCGTTAGACAAACTCCAGTCTTCATCACTGAGTGAAATATATACGTTTGAACATCACGAAGCAGGAAACCCTATGCCATTAAAATTTTTACCGTTCTCACCTGATGGCTATGGGAATCATTACTGCCTTGACCTCTCTAATTTAAAAGATGGTCTCTGCCCGGTTGTGTTTTGGCAGCATGATACTTTTATGAAAGCGATGACGAAGCAGAGGTTTGCAATTTGAACTTTGTTGATTGGGTGCAAATATTAATTGATGATACCCTTAATGATTACTACTACGATGGTACAGAAAAGTGACAAGAATAAAAATGAAACTTTAGCTTATTAGTATTAAGTAACTTGATATAAAACTCTAAATTTGCTCGCAAATTTAACACCATGAGTTTCAGAACCGAACACGATACCATGGGCGAGGTACAAGTACCTGCCGATAAATACTGGGGCGCGCAAACAGAGCGCTCACGCAACAATTTTAAAATTGGCCCCGAGGCTTCGATGCCGAAAGAGATCATAGCCGCTTTTGCTTATCTGAAAAAGGCTGCCGCTTATACCAACACGGATTGCGGTGTGCTACCTGCCGAAAAACGCGACCAGATTGCTGCCGTTTGTGATGAGATATTAGCTGGTGGCTTAGCCAGCGAGTTTCCCTTAGTAATATGGCAAACCGGTTCGGGAACGCAATCGAACATGAATTTGAACGAGGTTATTGCCAACCGTGCGCACGTATTGGCTGGTAATAAATTGGGCGAAGGTAAAACCTTTATCCACCCGAACGATGATGTGAATAAATCGCAATCATCAAACGATACTTATCCTACGGCTATGCATATAGCGGCGTACAAAATGGTTATTGATGTAACCATTCCGGGTGTTGAGAAACTGCGTGACACACTGCAAGCTAAAGTTGAAGAGTTTAAATCGGTAGTTAAAATTGGCCGTACGCACTTAATGGATGCAACCCCGCTGACTTTAGGTCAGGAATTTTCGGGCTATGTATCACAATTGACCCATGGCTTAAAAGCTTTAAGAAACACGTTAGACCACCTGAGCGAATTGGCTTTGGGCGGTACAGCGGTTGGTACCGGTATTAATACCCCAAAAGGTTATGATGTTAAGGTTGCCGAATATATTGCCCAGTTTACTAACCTACCTTTCCGCACGGCCGAAAACAAGTTTGAGGCTTTGGCCGCTCACGATGCTATTGTGGAAACACATGGCGCGCTGAAACAGATCGCGGTATCGTTAATGAAGATAGCGAATGATATCAGGATGCTGGCTTCCGGGCCGCGTTCGGGTATTGGAGAGATCCATATTCCGGATAATGAGCCGGGATCGTCAATTATGCCGGGCAAGGTTAATCCTACCCAAAACGAAGCTGTTACTATGGTTGCCGCCCAGGTGATGGGTAACGATGTGGCTATTTCGATAGGCGGATCGAACGGACATTATGAGCTGAACGTGTTTAAGCCTTTAATGGCGGCTAACTTTTTACAGTCGGCCAGGTTAATTGGTGATGCTTGTGTATCGTTTAACGATCATTGTGCTAAGGGTATCACACCTAACTATGATGGTATTAAGAAGCACCTGGAAAACTCGTTGATGCTGGTTACTGCTTTGAATCCGCATATTGGGTATGAGAATGCCGCTAAAATTGCCAAAAAGGCGTTAAAAGAAAACCTTTCGTTACGCCAGAGCGCCGTTGGTTTGGGTTTATTAACCAACGAGCAGTTTGACGAGTGGGTTAAGCCCGAAGAAATGATAGGTGGTTTGAAATAGAACCACATACAAACCCTCCCCTAAAAGGGAGGGCTTTTTTTTGAATTATGTATAGATTTTTTAACCTTCCTTGTTTTTTACTTGCAGCTTGCAGCTTATTGCTTTTAGCTCTAAGCTCCTGCTCTTTCAATCCTAACTATCAACGTAAGGGCAGTGATTTTGTGCAGGGGGAATGGAAGCAGGATTCGGTGGAGCGGCAGAAAATGCTGGTAAGCTACTCGCTGAATGATTTCAAGTTTAGCTGCGATTCGTTTTATGTGCGGATAGCATCGGTAAGTAAGGTGAATTATGGATCGGATACTTGCATGAGTAAGGGCCATTGGCTGGAATATGCCAAAGGGACTTATGAGCAAAAGAGTGATACACTGCATCTGAATGGCTTTTTTTGTAATCCGGATTATAGTTTGAAAAAGGAAGGCGGTTGCTTTAGGTTTGGCGCTTATGATGAGCGGTTTGTGGTGAGCGCGAAAAGTGATTCGGGATTGGTATTGTTGCCTTTTAGCAGTACGATGGCGGTGAAACTGAGGTTGGTGAAGCGGGTTGCTTGTGTGGTGAAGCCTTTGTAAGGGTAGCCCCTCCGCCCCCTAAAGGGGAACTTAATTTAATACAACAATGAAAATATTAATGGTTTGCCTCGGTAATATTTGCCGCTCGCCGTTGGCGCATGGGGTGATGGAAGCCCTGGTAAAAGAAGAAGGCTTAGATTGGCAAGTTGATTCCGCAGGAACAGGCAACTGGCATGTTGGGCAGGGGCCCGATCATCGATCTACACGTGAGGCTAAGTTAAACGGTGTGAATATCAGCAAACAGGTTTGTCGCCAGTTTAAAGTAGGCGACTTTGATGAGTTTGACCTGATTGTGGTGATGGACCAGAATAACAAGCGCGATATTTTGGCTTTGGCCCGCAATGATGAGGACAGTAAAAAGGTGAGGCTGTTGCTGGGCGATAAAAACGTGCCCGACCCTTATCATGACGATACCTTATTTGCACCTGTTTACCAATTGGTGCTTGATGGTTGTAAACAGTTGTTGAAAGAGCTACAGGCTAAACACTAAGCCTCTAGGCTTTTATGCCAATCTTCTTTCGTTATTTTAAAATAGTTTAACCATTCGCCGTTGCGCATAATGTCGTTTCCTGGCTGCATGCCTACTTTTTCAAGCACCCGTTTTGAGGGGGTGTTCTCTTTACTGGTTACGGCGTAAATTTCGGACAGGCCCATTTCTATAAAGCCAAAGGTTAGCATGGCCTTTGAAAATTCGGTAGCTATTCCTTGCCCTTTAAACTTATCGTGTATCACATAACCTAATTCGGATAGCGTTGGCTCGCCTTCTATTGATTTGAGCAGACCGAGGCCAATGTACTCGCCATCTGCTTTATTGAAAATGCCCCAGCGGGTAAGTTTATTGCCCTGGTGATAATCGTTTAAGGTATCACGAAAGATGATGCGGTTATCATCGGGAGTTCGTTTAGGCAGGTAATCGGTAACCAAAGGATCGGACAGGAGTTTGATAAAGAGGATCTCTTCTTCGGGGGTATACTCCCTTACAATAATGCGTGGTGTTTGGGTAATGATGGTCATGTTATCCAAAGCTAACATTTATCCCATAACCTCAATAACCATAATAATCATACAGGGGGGTAATTGTAAGAAATTTTTAACAGATCTCATTAAAAAACTCACTTATTGCACAAGTAACCCTAATCAACTAATGAACCAGTGAACAAATGAACCAATGAAATTTTTACCTTTGCCGCATGGCAGCTAATAAACCATCAACCCCGAAAGGAACGCGTGATTTTTCGCCCACCGAAATGGTGAAGCGTAACCATATTTTTGATACCATTAAAAGCGTGTTCCGTAAGTACGGTTACCAACAGATTGAAACTCCGGCTATGGAGAACCTATCAACCCTGATGGGTAAATATGGTGATGAGGGCGATAAGTTGATATTTAAAATATTGAACAGCGGGGATTACCTTTCAAAAGTTGATGCCGAAAAACTCACAACTCATAACTCACAACTCATAACTAAAGACATCTCCGAAAAAGCCCTGCGCTACGATCTTACCGTTCCCTTCGCCCGTTATGTGGTGATGCATCAGCACGAGATCACGATGCCGTTCAAACGTTTCCAGGTGCAGCCGGTTTGGCGTGCCGACAGGCCGCAGAAAGGCCGTTACCGCGAGTTTTACCAATGCGACGCGGATGTGGTTGGTTCGGATTCGTTATTGAACGAGGCTGAGTTTATTTTGATATATGATGAGGCTTTGAGCAATTTAGGTTTGAAGGATTTTACCATCAAGATCAACAACCGCAAAATATTATCGGGCATAGCCGAAGTAATTGATAAACCGGACCAGATCATTGACCTTACCGTTGCCATTGATAAGCTGGATAAGATAGGTTTGGATGGCGTGATCAAAGAACTGAATGAAAAGGGCTTTACCGATGCCGATATCCGCAAACTAAAACCTGTTATTTTACTGGAAGGCAGTAATATTGAAAAGCTGGAAAGCCTACGTAAGGCTTTGTCAACATCAACAGTTGGTTTGAAGGGCTGCGATGAAATTGAAAGCATATTTAAATACCTGGAAAGCTTTAAGCTAATAAGAGCTACGGTTGAACTGGATATTACGCTGGCCCGCGGATTGAACTACTACACAGGCGCTATATTTGAGGTGAAAACCAACGAAGTTGCCATGGGCAGTATTGGCGGTGGCGGCCGTTATGACGACCTGACCGGCATGTTCGGTTTGAAAGGCTTGACGGGTGCCGGTATTTCTTTTGGTGCCGATAGGATATATGATGTGATGGATGAGCTGAAACTCTTTCCGGATGCGGCGGGACAAACTACTCAGGTGTTGATTTGCTGCTTTGATAAGGATGGCGAAACGTATGCTTTGCCTTTTTTACAGCAGCTGCGTAGTCGCGAGGTACGCGCCGAACTGTATCCGGCAGGAGCCAAAATCAAAAAGCAACTGGATTACGCCAATGACAAGCTAATACCATATGTGATTGTAATAGGCAGCGACGAAATGGAAAGCGGGATGCTTACCTTCAAGAACATGCTAACTGGCGAGCAAGAAAAGTTATCTACAGAGATGATTGTGGCAATGCTGAGCGAAGGGTAATCCGGAAGAATATCTCACAACAAAAAGCCCTTGCAATCTAATTGCAAGGGCTTTTTGTTGTGTATGGTTTATGATACTTTGTTATTGTGGGCCACCAAAGCCACCACCAGGGCCTCCCTGGCCACCGCCACCTTCTTTGCGCATACGGCGTTCGCCAGGCATACCACCTTGGTCTGGAGCCTTACCTGCAAACTTTTGCAGGCGGATAGTTAGGGTTGCCAAAAAGTAACGGCCTAAACGGTTAACCGATTGCTCAACAATATAGTTACCGCTTGGTGTATTAGTGTAACCTGTATTTTGGTTAAATAAATCGTAAGCTGCTAAACGTATAGTTGCCATGTTGTTTTTAAGAAAACGACGCTCAACATAGGTGTTCAAAATATTAGGATTGGTTACTGTTCCGGTGGAATATCCCTGGTTAATGGCCTTGCTAAAATCATAACTAAGTGTCCAGTTTGTCCAGAAGTAGTTTTTACCATTGAGGCCTAAGGTTGTTGTTTTATAGGTGCTGTTAAGCTGTGCGTTAGTATTATCTGTTGATGTTACAGCATAATTGGCACTGGCCTGCACATCAATCACATCGGTAATATCAACCCTGAAACGTAGCCCAGGAGTAAAAGTAAGTTGTTTAGATATGTTTTTTACATTGTTATTAAAGCCAATATTGTTAGTGTAATTAGCATTGCCATTTAATATCAATGTGTATTTACGTTGTGCCCAAGGTTTTGCATAAGTGAAAAACCCGTTAGCGCTATAATAACCATCGGTATTGCGGTAATCAACGGATTGCACATTTCCTATGGTATTTACATTAGTTACAATTTTATTATTGGTTTGCGTAAATGACAAATTGGTGAACAATACATTACCTGTGCCAAAGCTGAATTTATTATAGCGGATAGAGAAGTTGTTATTAAACTCGGGCTGTAAACCAGGGTTACCAGTTACAATGTAAGTTGGATCAGAAAGATCCGGACGAGGATTCAACTGGCTGTAAGATGGTTGGCTGCTTGATCCGTTATAATTAATATTTAAAGCCTGGCTGCGCGAAAAATTGTAAACAAAACGAGCGGTCGGTATAAAATTGAATGTGCTAACATGTGTAGTTATAGCCGGATAGGTTTGTGTTGCCGGCGAAACTCCATCTAACAAACCTGGCTGTACCCCAGCACCTAATGTAAGATTATAATTCTTTTCAATTAAACGATAGTTTAAACCAAATTTGTTGGTTGTGTATGTAAAGTTGTAATTATTACTTAATCTGTCGTAAAAGTTTTGCTGGCCGCTAACTGTAACAGTATCGTTAGTTCTGTTGGTATTTGTTTCGGCGCGGTTGAAGTTATAATTTGCTTCTAAATACGATACAGTACTTAACGGCTCGATATATGATGCGGAAATACTTTCGGAATTAGTAGTTGTATTTGTATTGATCAATTGGTTAGCCGGAACGCGTGATAAGCCTCCGGGGCTACCTACGATATAGGTTGTAATCGGATTTGAGAACACATCACTCGGACTGCTATTGGCTGATAGGTTTAAACTAAAGTTACGGCCATGCCCGTTAAACCTATGGTTATACAAAACATTACCACCATAACTTGGTGAACTGGAGTTACCAACGGTTTTTGAATTATATAACAGGCTTTGCAAACCCGACGTTGATATGCTGTTTTGACTGGCATCATCGGTAGTTGTGCTTGCATACGCGAATGTTGGCGTGAACTTCAAATAGTTGATCGTATCCGGCTTCCACTCCATGTTCCAGTTAATACGGTGGTTTAACGTACCATCTATATTATTACCGGTTGAGTTGTTTACAAATGAACCATCAAGGCTTCTTTGGATTTGGGTGTTTGCTGTATAAACAGAGTTATCCGCAAAGCTATAACTTCCATAAACAGATAAGGTTTTACCCCATTGATCACGATAGTTTAAACCTAAAGATTTAGCATCAGTGATACCGTTTGTTGGTGTATTACCACCTCCGCCAAGCCGTTGGCCACGGCCACCACCTCCGCCTCCACCTCCGCTAAAAGAGAAGGTATTTATGTTGGTATTATTTATACTACCCAATAAGGCAATTTGTTGGTCGCCATTAAACTTGAATGAGTTTATTGCCCCAACATAACGGTTTGAATTTGTTACACCTGGGTTTTTAGGTAAGGCATCAGACCCGTCTCCACCGGTAGCCGATAATGAGTAACCATAGTTTTTATCTTTACGGATAACAATATTCATGATTTTGTTAGGCTCACCGGTTTTTAATCCGGTTAAATTAGCCTGATCGCCATAATCGTCAATCATTTGTATACTTTCAATAACATCGGCGGGCAGGTTTTTAGTGGCTGTTTTAACATCTCCACCAAAAAAATCCTTTCCATTAATACGTACCTTATTTACTGCTTTCCCTTCGGCGGTAACATTACCATCTTTATCTACATCAACGCCAGGTAGCTTTTTCAAAACATCTTCAACCGGCGCGTTTGCCCTAACAGGATAAGCACTTGCTTTGTATTCAGTAGTATCGGTTGTAACCTTTACCGCGTTAACATCGGTAATCTGTACCGTGTTTAACATTCTTGTTTCCGTTTTAAGCTTGATCGTTCCAATGTTGGCAGGCTTGTTATCACCATCAAACGTATAGTTGCGTTTTAAGCCCTGATAACCTATTGATAATATAGTTAAAGCGAATTGTTTTGATTTTACCGCTGTAAAAGTAAATACACCATCAACATTGGTAACAACGTTTAAACTATCAGTTGGCGAGGTTAATTTAACTACAACACCCGGAATGGTTATGCCGGTTGAATCGGCAACTACACCATGCACCTCGCGGCCTGTTTGTGAATAGCCCTTAAAGGCTATTGTTAGTAGAAATGTAAAAAGGAGAATTAGTTTTTTCATAATATTTATTACACGGCCATACTGCCTGAGTGTTTTTTATTGCTGATTATACAGTACAGACATTTAAAGAGTACAAAAGTTCACTTTCTTTATGATAATTGGCTATAAATCATAGGATTGTTACATATGATTATAAAGGGGTGCAAAAATGCTGTTTTTTATTG
This sequence comes from Mucilaginibacter sp., assembly GCF_039921305.1. Taxonomy (GTDB): domain Bacteria; phylum Bacteroidota; class Bacteroidia; order Sphingobacteriales; family Sphingobacteriaceae; genus Mucilaginibacter. The sequence continues at coordinate 36,028 of NZ_JBDSCA010000005.1, read as the reverse complement.
GATTTGAAAGGAAACACAGCGTATAACCGAAAGTTTATCAACAATTGTGTTTAATTCGATTGTAAATTTATTGAAACATTAACTAATAGCTTTCGTTCTACTATAAAAACATTAACCGATGGCTAATTTGCGCAGAACACTCCGATCGCGGGTTCACGATTGGATAAAGAAGGTGGGATTTAGATTAAACTCTACCAATATTATTAAAAAAGATAACTTAACCGTTGATCATTACTTTTTTAAAACCTTTAATTTTATTGAGCAACGCAAGGTAGATTCTGCCGAAAAATCAGAATTTGTGTGTTTTGATACGTATGGGGAGAAGATAAAAGTAAGATCGTTACTTGATTTGCAAAGCGCCTTTTACGAAAACCTGAGCGAGTTACGTTAAACCCGCCGTTTAAGCACCATAATAACCTTATCATACTGCTTATCATGAAATATCTCAAGCAGCAATGATCTGTCGTGTTTTGAGCAAAATATCTTGTCTATTTCTTCAATGGTCATTTTATCAACAGGCTTGAAGTTAATGCTCACTATCTCGTCACCGGCCTGCAAACCGATTTCGGCACCAGCTGATCCTTTCTCTACGTTGCTGATTATGACGTGCTTTAGATCCGGACCTGCCGAATAATATTCCAGGCCGCTCATGTCGTGTTCAAAAGGCTCACCAAAAAGAGAATTGGGCCTTAAATAAAGCGATCCGCTTTGATAATCAATTATAATATTGAATTTCTTCAATATCGCAATACCGATATTACCATCTCGTTTTACATTTAAAAGATTGTTTTTGATGGTGTCAAACTCCGGGAACGATACAATAACATCCTTTAACTTATACTTGCCTATTCTAAATTCACTAATGCGGCTCAGATACCCCCTTATTGGTCCGGTTAAACTAACCCCCAGGTTTGAAGCGATAAATTTATCGGGAAGGCCCTTGTTTTGGCCAACTAAATTTTCGAGCGATAGGGGATGCCCGGCACCAAGGTCAAGTATTAGCTTATCTTCCGTAATATTACCATCGCTTTTAATTTTAACCCCGCTTAAAATGTAAGGCTTATTGTCTTCAATACTGAGCGAGAGTCTTTCACTTTTCCTAAAAACATGCATATCCGTAAGCTGACCTACAACGATGGTGCTATCACTGAAATTTAATTTTACGGCAAAACTGTTAAAAAAATCATATCCCAGCAAACCATGAATAGGTAGTCCGGCATAATTTGATAGCCCAAACTCGTCTTTTTTAAGGATAGCGGCCGAAATATTATTACCTTCAATTCCCGGCAATTCAACTTTAAGCGGGCGAACAACATATGCTTCAAAATCTTTACCTTCGCCTAAGCCTGATACTGATATTGTACGTTTATATGTGATATTCAAAGAGTCTAAAAGTTTGGGATCGGTAATAATCATAAGGCCAACTCCACTATCCAATATAAAATTGTAGGGGCCTTTATGGTTTACAGTAACACGCACTACAATTAAATTACGCGTAAAGTTAAATGGGAGTGTTACACGTTTCCGGTTTTCGGATAGCTTAAAGGCAGGCTGTCCATAGGTAATACAATTACACAAGCATATAAGCAAAAGCAATATACTTGAACGCTTTAAACCGATGGGTATATGAGATAGCAAGTAATTATAATTGGTATTATAAATTTATAAATAAATATTGGTACTGTACTTAAAAAACACAACTGTTTATATGCGAAAATCACCTTTATATATCATGAAAACGGTAAATAGATTAATAGGGTTGCTTTTGGCGCTTGTTTTTATATCCATACAGTTTGGCTGTAGCAATAAATTGAGAAAGGCGCCAATCAAAAAAATATTTACAAAGTCCACAATAGTGAATGATCATTTTACCGGTTTTGCTTTGTATAACCTGGATGAGCATAAAATGGTTTACGAGTTAAACTCGGATAAATATTATACTCCGGCATCAAATACCAAGCTTTATACTTTTTATACCTGTCTTAAAATGTTGGGCGATTCTATACCCGCTTTTAAATACGTTAACCGGAATGATTCGCTGATATTTTGGGCAACCGGCGATCCATCGTTTTTGCAAACGGATTTGAAAGGTGTTAATGGTTATAATTTATTGAAAAACAGTACCAGTAAACTCTACTTCTCATCCGGGAGTTATACCGGCGATTTTTATGGTAACGGATGGCCTTATGGCGATTACAGCGATTACTACCAGGCCGAGATCAATGAACTGCCTATTCAGGATAACGTAGCCGTAGTTTACTCCGATGGTAACGGAAAATTGCTGATCAAACCAGCATATCTGCAAAAATATCTACGGTGCGATAGCACTTATAAGCCCAGCTCATTCAGGGTAACCCGTAATATTTTGAATAATGATTTTGTTTACCCGGCAACGCCTGTACCTAAAAAATATAGAGCAGAAATACCCTGGAAGGTTTCTACCGCTTTGCAATTGGCTTTATTAGGCGATACTTTGAAAAAAGAGATCACCGAAGTTCATTTACCAATGCCAACCAGTGTTAAAACGGTTTATAATGCACAGTCGGATTCGGTTTATCGCCGGATGCTGCAACCAAGTGATAACTTTATTGCCGAGCAGTTATTGCTGGTATGCTCATCAGTCAAATTTAAAACACTGAGTACCGATTCGGTTATCGAATATTCTGTTAAGCATTATTTAAATGATTTGCCTGATAAACCGCAATGGGTAGATGGTTCGGGCTTATCGCGAAAAGACTTATTTACACCTCGTGATATGATAGCCCTATTGCAAAAAATATCGATCGAAGTAAAAGACGAGAATTTTCTACATAGTTTAATGCCAGCCGGAGGTGTTGTTGGAACCATTAAAAGCGCTTACAAAACGGATAATGGTAAACCCTTTGTTTGGGCTAAAACGGGCACATTAGCTAATAACCATAACCAAAGCGGTTACCTGGTTACCCGCAAAGGAAAGCGATTAGCCTTTTCATTCATGAATAATAACTTTACCCGGCCAGTCCGCGAAATACGCGAAGAGATGGTTAAGATAATGACCTACATTCACGAAACTTATTGATCGTTAGGGTTGTTTAGCAGAAAATTATTTAAGATTTAAGATTAGGGTTTTGAGGAGGTAAAACAGCCACATCACGCTCTACCTCTTTTTGCTCAACCGCTACCGCGTATTCCGCGGGTTCTATTTTACAACCCGTAAATTCGGCATACACCTGGGTAAATTCGGCTCCTAAATATAACAGGGCCGATGTATAATAGATCCACACAAAGATAATGATGATTGAACCCGCGGCACCATAGGTTGAACCGATTTTCATGGTGCCTATGTATAAACCAATAAGGTACTTACCTAACATAAAAAGTATAGCGGTAAAAATGGCACCTGTACGTACATGCGACCATCCTATCTTAACATCAGGAAGGTATTTGAATATGATACCGAACAAGGTAGAAATAACAACGAAGGTTACACCAACATCTATCAGGGTAAATACAATTTCGAAATGGCTCAAATAATGACTTAACTTGTCGCTAAGTGCGGTAAGTAAGCCATTGATGATCAGCGAAACCATCAATAAAAACCCCAATGCTATTACCAATGAGAACGAAAGCAAACGATTGGTGATGAGTTTTAACCAGCCACGTTTGGGCTTGGCTTTAACCCGCCATATAATATTTAATGAATCTTGTATCTCCATAAAAATACCCGTGGCGCCAATAATTAAGGTGATTGCTCCAATCACAATGGCAAGTGCCGATTTACCCAATTGTACACTTTTAACTATTGATTGTATTTGCGCGGCAGCATCGGCACCAACAAAGCCTTTAAGTTCAGGATATATTTTCCCTTCAAAGGCGTCTTTACCAAAATATAAACTCAATACAAAAACAAGCATCATCATTAATGGGGCCAACGAAAAGACGGTGTAATAGGCTAATGAAGCGCTTAATTTTAAACCCCGATCATCTAAAAAGCCATTAAAGGTGGCTGCTGTTATTTTCCATCCAGATAGTAAACGCCTTTTTATCAAAAACCTCATAAATATTTACCCTTGTCTAACTTACTCATCATAGTTATGCAACTTGAATACCATAGTTTTGTTTTAATGATTGTTACAGTTGCTCAAAAGGCACGTCAAGTATCTCAAAGTTTTGCCAGCCTATAAAATCAAAGTGCCACCATTCATTATCCAGCACTCTAAAGCCGTGGCTTTCCATTACTGTTTTTAGCAATTCGCGATTTTGGATAACCTGGGCCGGTAAATCTGTATAATTGGCCGCGGCCAATTTACTAAAGCTATCAAAGGGGGTGGGCATATCTAATTCCTGTCCGGTTTTCAGGTTGATCAAACTCAGATCAATGGCGCAACCCCGGTTATGTTTTGATCCCTTTTTAGGATCGGCAACAAAATGTTTATCGCTGGCTTTTTTGTAGAACTTTTCCGTTATAGTATATGGGCGGTAACCATCATAAATTTTTAACCCTAAGCCTTTGGCATTCAATTCGGCTTGTACGGCTTTTAGGGCCATAGCTACGGGCAAACGGGTAAAGGCACGGGCCTGGTTATACATGCGCTCGTGCATAAAATTATCGGTAGTAGCATAACGGATATCTAACCGGATACCCGGAATGTATTTGGTAATTTCAACAAGCTTCCTATCGGGTTTTAGTTTGATCTGTTTGCTGTATTGCTGCGGATTGATCACACCTAACGAATCCCTATAGTTTTGTGCCCCGGCCACACCGGTACACAAAACCAACAGCAATAATAAGTAGCGTGCGTTGATATTCATTATTTCATAGCTATTTCGCGGTTATCGGCCTCTACCATCTTTTTAAAGAACTCGTTAAACTCGGATACTTTATCTGCCGGGATGAAATCCTTTTTCAGTTTTAAGCTACGGGTTAGTATCAATTTATTGCCTACAAGTTTGGGTATGATGCTGTAGTCTAAAACATCGTTCTTTAAAATAACGGGCGTAAATTGCTCCACCAGTTTTTTACCGGCTGGCAGGGTTATCGATATGGCTTCGGTTTCGCTATCAAGGCTAAACATCTGGTCCAGATCAATACCTGAGTATCGTGGTGATATGACCTGCAAATCGGCAGCTGCCATTTTATCCGACCATGGCAACGAGAATATGGACATGCCCGCTATGGTTTTGGTTATATTGCGCAGCTCATAATCAAAGTGCGAGTAAACGGTGTCTTTATTAACTGTAGCATCAAGATTGTTAAATTCCAAACGGATTATCTCGTTATCCGGATAAGCGGTTGAAATTGCTGTTTTTACCTTCTTAATACGGTCTTTTTGCGAAAGCTCTTTATAAACCTCGCGCATATCCCCTGCAAGGGCGGCAGTTTTATACCCGTTTTCTTTGATGATCATATCTTTATCCCTAAAACTGATATCAACCTTGCGGCTAACATTGTTTTCTTTACGGTTTGTTGGGTTCAAGTATTTTACATTGCTTGCATCAGCGCTGCCAATATCTAATACCACCGAGTTTATGGCCGAATTATAATTGGAACGGAAAGGCAGGTATTGCGATGTGAGTTCGATATAATAATCTTTAGCGTTCAAGTTAACCTTGGCTATGCAATGGTTAAAATCAATATTAGGCACGGGCATGGTATTTAAACCATTATCGCGGGTTTTAACCAACACCAACTGGGCTTTAATGCCGGCTTCTTTACACATGGATACGAAAAGAGTTGATACATCTTTACAATCGCCAATGCGGGTATTTAGCACATCTGCCGGGTTTTGGGGTATCAACCCGCTTTGGCGGAATGATACCGAACTGTAACTAATATTTTTTGTGATGTAGTTATAAATACGCTCAACCTTTTGCATTGGGGTGAGGTTCAGTTTTTCGGGAAGTAACTCGTTAATTACCTCTTTAACCTCGTAATTGGTACGGGCTTTTGCCGATGCCATATCGTTATACCAATCGGAAATAAATTTCCAGTCGGGTATTGATGTGATGTATAAAATGTTGGATATATCGGCCAATGGAGGCATTTTATCTTCGTAAGATAAAGAAGCCTGGTTGTTGTTTTGCCATACATACAAGTCAAACTCGTCGGCTTCTTTTTTTTGTGTTGGGATATCCGTTTTGGTGAATTTGTAAGTGAACTTTTTGTCTTTATCAATTAACAACGAGTATTTACTTTTTACGTAAGGCTTGCCATGGTTAAAATAGAACGAATCCCAAAAGTGATTGGCCAGCTTACCTTTAAAGTAGTTTTCAATTTTGTAGCGAATGCTAACTACATCGCCAACCTCAAGGTTAGTGAAAACTAAATTGTTCTCGTTCCTTTCGGCCGGAACTTTATTGCCATTGGCTTTAATTACCTCGGCTGTTTCTATCAACAGGTTTTGCCAGTTATCGTAACTAATGGAATATTCTTTATAGCTGTCTATGCCTTTTTGAGTAAGTATTTTGGCAATAAGATATTGCCGTTCTTCCGATCCTCCGTTTTCATAAACTACTTTTTGTACTTCTTGGTCTAAAATGATGGCATTATCCTCGGGATAGTCACTCGCTTTTGGCGCGGTTCTGATCAGGGCATTAATATCCGGCTCTTCAAAATAGGTAAATACATCTTTTTTGTTTTGAAGTTTGCGTAGGGATTTAATCGTCGCGTAATCATTCGGTGCGAACTCCAATCCGCGTTTGTAATATTGAATGGCTTTATCGGGTTGATTGCTTACTTCGTATATTTTTCCCAACGAGGTGTAATAAACTGATGATGTTGGGCGTATTTTAACTGCGCTTAAATAGCTTGCGGCGGCCTTATCATATTGCTGTTGCTGATAGTACTGATACCCCAGGTCGGCATATATACCAACACCTATCGGGTCAAGCCTGGCTTCTTCCTGGTAAACTTTAAAACCATCGGCGGCGTTGCCTGCTGTAAAATAGGCAGCAGCTAGTTTTTTAGATACCGCGTAATCATCGTGTGTATCTGCATAATCTTTTAATATCCCGATAGCTTTGGAGGCATTTTTACGCAAACTTGATTCGATGGCAGATTCGAGGCCCATAAAATCCTTATTGTCCGGGAATTTTTTGTACGCCTCTTCGGCAAGTTTAACCACCTCATCCTGCTTTTTATTGTAGCTGGCCAGGTTTATACGGCTTTGATAAATGAACTCCTGCTGATCGGGCTGTAATACTTCCAAACGATTAATTACGTCGGCTGCTTTATCGTATTCTTTTTGCTCTATCAACTGATTGTATTTCATAATCAAAGAAACCGAGCTTTCCGGATCGGCCATTTTCATGGTTTCTTTTAAGGTTTCGGCACCAGTACGGTTTTCATCCTTGTTGAATATGCGAAGTAACAGGCTATTTAAAAAAGTGCTGTTCGGATATTTTTTGCGCATGTTCTCAACAATACGCCTGGCCTCAAAAGTTTTATCGTTACGGAGGTAAGATTCGGCCAAAAGTAATTGAGGCAGCAAGTTTGATGGTTGCGCTTTAATTTGCTGCTCAAAATAGGTGATGGCGAAAGGCTCAATCGTTTTTGATACAAAGGCGGTTTCTTTGGTATAAGGCTGCGGCTTTGCCGTGCTTGTTAGCGCGGTTAAAGGCTGACCTTGGGTATTGGTTAACCGCACTAAAAAATTGGAGCGGTTGGCATAGCTTTCGCCAATTTGTATCAGGATGCGGTTGTAGCCTTTGTTTAGTTTGATGGTTTGGATGTAAGTATCCAGATCGTTGTTTCTTTCTTCGGCTTCGGATATGATCTGCTGATCGTTAACCCAAACCTTAACCGAACCGGATACGCCGATACGCAATTGGGCCTCTAAATCGTTATCGCTTTTAACAAAGGTTTGTGCAAAGTTGATGGAGTTATAGGCGTTACTATAATAAGTAAAATCGATCCACTGATCGTGGCGGACATAAGGTATTTCAAACCAGGGATTTTTTACACCGTTCTTATTGGTGAAAAGGGCTTCAGCCTCGGGGTGTTGCAGGGTTTCGTAAGTTTTATCAAAACCGCTGGTTGATATATTTTCGTATTCGCCGGCTATTTGCCAGGCGTTTAACGAGCCAATGTTTTTATATTCTTTATCGGCCAGGTCGAACTTTTTGACATTTTCGTAACCCTTGCCTAAAATAGAATAAGTCATAGCGGCAAGCATACCATCATAATCTTTATGGTTGATGATGTCTTTAAAGAACGCTAACTCTTCTCCCTTTTTATTGTAAGAGTAGTTGATGGAGGTGGTAGACCACAAGGCATAGATATAAGGTTGTGGATTTTTACTTGCCGCGTAAAATTTCCTGAAATAATCAAAAGATTCAGCTCCTGAACGGTCAACCTGAGCAAGCAGGCTTAAGCCAAGCAAAGCTTCTTCGGCCGAGGTTGGCTGTTTGGCGGCTTCGGTAAACAAAGTCCGCGCTTCGCTACGTTTATTTTGATAAAATGCTTCCCAAGCATTGGGTAGCGTGTTTTGTGCAAATGTAAAAGTGCAAATAAGAGAAAGGCCTGTAACAAAAATGGCCTTTAAATGAGTAAAGGTTAGCTTCATATTATAAATTGTGATGTCGGTTCTATTGAGGTTAACGATGCGATACGATAAGCAGGTCCAGATCTTTACAAGGCATATTGAACCTGTCGCCTATATGTTTATTGGTTAAGTGGCCCTGGTAAATGTATACTGCGTTACGTACGCCGGTTTTTTGCCAGATTACGTTTTTTAATCCGCCCTGTTCACCTATATCTAATAAAATAGGGGCGAAAATATTAGTTAGCGCGTAGGTTGCGGTACGTGCTACACGCGATGCAATATTGGGTACACAATAATGTATCACATCATACTTGCGGAATACCGGATTGGTGTGGTTTGTAACCTCGGATGTTTCAAAACAGCCGCCCTGATCAATACTCACATCAATTACTACCGAGTTGGGTTTCATCCGGCTAACGGTAGCTTCGGTAACTATGCATGGGCTGCGGCCGCTTTCGGCGCGCATGGCGCCTATGGCAACATCGCAAGTGGTAATGGCTTTTTCTAATACGATAGGTTGCACTACCGAGGTAAATATGCGGGTACCTATATTGTTTTGCAGGCGGCGAAGTTTATAAATAGATGGGTCGAACACCTTTACCTGCGCGCCTAATGATATAGCGGTACGGGCTGCGTATTCGCCAACAGTACCCGCGCCTAATATTACAATTTCGGTTGGGGGAACTCCGGTTATACCGCCGAGCATTAATCCTTTACCTTCAAAAACATTGCTCAGGTATTCGGCTGCTATCAGGATGGAGGTTGCGCCGACAATTTCGCTCATGGCGCGGACTACGGTTAAGGTTCCGCCCTCGTCCAACAGATCTTCAAAACAAAGGGCTGTTATTTTTTTTTGCTGTAATGCTTGTATGTATTCAGGCTTTAATGTGGATAGTTGTAAGGTTGAGAGCAGCGTTTGATGAGGCTTCATCATCTCGATCTCGACCATGGTTGGCGGCGCAATTTTGATGATGATATCGGCTTCGTAAACCGATTTGGTATCGTAAACAATGCGTGCGCCCTGCTCGCTGTAATCTTTATCTAAAAAATTGGCTGCTTTACCGGCATTGCTCTCTAAAATAACCTCGTGGCCATTGTGAATAAGCAACGCTACTGATAATGGAGTTAAAGCGATGCGGTTTTCCTGAAAAGAAACTTCGCGGGGTATACCAATGTAAAGCTTGTTTTTTTTGTTCTTCACCTCGAGCATCGACTCTTGCGGCTGCATCATGGCCTGCTTTGCGATGTCGGAAAAACCACTTAAAATCCCTGAACTCATATATCTCTAATATCCGTTTATGAAGATACGCAAAAAGATAAATAATATAAAATTAACCGATATGTATTTCGCGTTCGGTGCCGGATAATACTTTGATGCTGATATTGATATGCCCATCGGGTATCAGATCAGGGATCATGGTAGGCCATTCTATAAAGCAATAATCGCCCGAGTAAAAGTATTCTTCGCAGCCCATATCCAAAGCCTCGGTTTGGTTTTTAAGCCGGTAAAAATCGAAATGATAAATTTTACCCGTGGGGATAGTGTATTCGTTTACGAGGGAGAATGTTGGACTGGTTACGTTATCGGTAACACCTAATTCTTTACATAACTCTTTAATGAGTGTGGTTTTTCCCGCGCCCATATCGCCGTGGAAAAGGAAGATCTTTTGATCGCCAATAACCGCAAGCAATTTTTGGGCTACTTGGCTAATGTCGTTTAGGGTATAAATAATGCTGTTATCCATAACTGATTACACCATACAGGTGTTTATTTTTTTAGCCGGGCAAGCTGCTCGCGCACCGTTTTGATCTGCTCGGCCGCGTAACGCTCAAATTGCTTTGGGGTAAGGTTTTTAAATTCGGGGTCTGTTTTTGCCTCGTCGTAAGTTAAGCGGCGCAGTTTATCAATAAGTGCCTCTAATTGTTTTACAATATCGTTATCCATTATTGGTGATTACTTTGCCTGCGCTAACCTCATTGTTACCATGAAAAGAATATAATTCATTTTTAGTATAAACCGTTGATCTGGGAATTAGTCAGAACGGGTTTCCCGTTAAGACTGTTACCATACTCAAATTTAAATAAAAAAATCCCATTCATAAATGGGATTTTATATTGCTTTTATTTTGGTCCGTAGGTGGCTATCGGGATGATCATCTCTTCTAACGAGATACCGCCGTGTTGGAAGGTTTCGTTATAAAAATTGACAAAGTGATTGTAATTGTTGGGGTAAACAAAATAGTTATCAACCTTGGCGAATACAAAGCTTGAGCTTACGTGTAGCTTGGGCAGCATGGCATCGTGCGGGTTACGGATATGGAAAACCTCTTTTGGGTTAAAGTTTAGGTTTTTACCTTGTTTGTAACGCAGGTTGGTGTTGGTGTTACGATCGCCAACTATTTTGCTGGGGTTGCGTACCCGTATGGTACCATGATCGGTAGTGATCACAACTTTTACCTTTTTTTGCGATAGGAATTTAAGCAAATCAAACAGTGGCGAGTGCTCAAACCATGATATGGTTAATGAGCGGTAAGCGGCATCATCGCTTGCCAGTTCGCGGATCATTTGCATGTCTGTACGGGCATGCGATAGCATATCTACAAAGTTGTAAACAACCACGTTCAGGTCGTTTTGCATCAGATTGCTTACGCTCTCGTTCAGGGCACGGCCTTCGTCAATGTTTAATATTTTGGTGTAAGAGTATTTGCAGTCTTTACGTAAAACACGTTTGATCTGGTCGCCAACAAAATCGGCTTCGTGTAGGTTTTTACCGCCTTCGTCCTCATCGTTTTGCCACATTTCGGGGTAACGTTTTTCCATGTCCAACGGCATTAAGCCCGAGAATATAGCATTACGCGCATATTGAGTTGCCGTGGGCAAAATGCTGAAATAGGTATCCTCTTCTTCCAAACGGAAATATTCTGAAATAATAGGGTGGATCATCCGGTACTGATCGTAACGTAAATTATCGATCAGGATAAAAAACACAGGTACATTACTTTCCAATTGTGGATAAACTTTCTTTTTAAACAAGTCGGGGGATAATGTTGGCGCTGTTGCCGGGTTTTTGATCCAATCGAGATAGTTCTTTTCGATAAATTTGGAGAATTGTACGTTGGCTTCGGCTTTTTGCAGGGTCAATATTTCGTGCATTCCGGCATCTTGCAACCCCCCTAATTCAAGTTCCCAGTAAATTAGTTTTTTATAAACATCAACCCATTCCTGGTAGGTTGAGATCTCATTCATTGTCATCCCCAACTGCCTGAAATCCTGCTGGTAGGCCATGGTTGTTTTTTCGGTTACCAGGCGTTTGTTCTCTGTGAATTTCTTAATGGTAAGCAGTATCTGTTTTGGATTTACGGGCTTGATGAGGTAGTCGTCTATCTTAGATCCTATGGCATCTTCCATCAAATATTCTTCTTCGTTTTTGGTGATGAGGACTATCGGGACATCGGCATTTAAATTTTTTATTTGTGCCAGGGTCTCTAATCCGGTTAAACCGGGCATGTTCTCATCTAAAAAAACTAAATCGAAATATTGGCTTTTAAACAGGTCTACAGCATCGTTACCGTTGGTAACTGTCTTTACTTTGTAACCTTTTTCGGTTAAGAATAATATATGTGGTTTTAGCAGATCAATCTCGTCGTCGGCCCATAAAATGGTAGTATCTTGCATGATATTTTAGTATAAGTAGTATTAACCAATAAACATAGCTTTTGTTGCCGACATATAGCCGTATTAACAAAAATTAACTAAAATAAAATGTTGCAATTAACCATAATTTAACATTTTTGTATCATATTTATTACATTGAATAAAAAGAAGATTATAAACGACCCTGTTTACGGGTTTATTACTATTCCATCCGAACTGATATTTGATCTGATAGAGCACCCGTACTTTCAGCGGTTACGTTATATTAAACAATTGGGGATGACTCACCTGGTTTATCCGGGTGCTTTGCATACACGCTTTCACCATGCCTTAGGTGCCATGCACCTGATGAGCCTCACCATAGAAACCCTTTGTAATAAAGGCCACGATATTACGCCCGAAGAAGAAGAAGCTGTAACCATTGCCATTTTACTACATGATATTGGCCACGGCCCATTCTCGCATGCTTTAGAACAAACTATTGTTGAAGGTATATCGCACGAAGATATTTCATCGGTATTGATGGATAGGCTAAACGAACAATTTGATGGGCGTTTAATTATGGCTATTGATGTGTTTAATGGTACTTATCATAAAAAATTTCTGCATCAATTGGTATCGAGCCAGTTGGATATGGATAGGATGGATTATTTAACCCGGGATAGTTTTTTTACCGGGGTATCAGAGGGGGTGATCAGCTTTGACAGGATCATCAAGATGCTGAACGTTAAGGACGATCATGTGGTGGTTGAAGAGAAAGGGATCTACTCTATCGAGAAGTTTTTGGTGGCCCGCCGCCTGATGTACTGGCAGGTATATCTGCATAAAACAGTAATAGCCGGCGAGTTGATGCTGGGCAAGATACTGGAACGCAGCAGGGAGCTTGCGCTTGAAGGGGAAGACCTGTTTGCTACACCCGCCTTAAAGTATTTTTTAACAAACAGTATAACTATTAACGCTTTTGTAAATAGTAACAATGATTTAGATACCTTTGCGAGTCTTGATGACACCGATATTATGTCGGCCATTAAGGTGTGGGCAACGCATGATGACTTTATATTATCATCGCTTTGCAAAAACCTGATAACGCGAAATCTATACCATGTTGAAATAAGCAACGTTGCACCAACAGCCGACGTAATTAACACATTGGTTGAACGCGCAATTGAACAATATGGCATCACCGAGGATGAAGCCTCGTATTTTGTGTTTACAGATAGTATCACAAACAAGGCTTACAAAGTTGGCGATGGTAACATAAGGATATTGATGAAGGATGGGAGTGTACAGGATATTACCACAGCGAGTGATAACTCAAATTTAGAGGCATTGGCTAAAACTGTTAAAAAATATGTATTGTGTTGTATCAAAGGTGTACTATAAATCGTAATACCACCATTTGATAATAATTTGTTGCTTTAATATTAACCTTTAAATTTGTCGGATGCAATTTACCGCACAGCAAATAAGTTTTATGCTTAATGGCACCGTAGAGGGTGACGAGAGTGTGTCGGTTAACCAACTGGCTAAGATCGAGGAAGCAGGCCCGGGTTCATTATCGTTTTTGGCTAATCCTAAATACGAGCAGTATTTGTATACCACTAATGCATCGATCGTTATTGTTAATAGCGACCTGGTTTTGAGCGAGCCGGTAAAAGGTACTTTGATACGCGTTGAAAATGCTTATAGCGCTTTCACGGTCCTCCTCGAAAAATACAATACCATTAAATTAAATAAAACGGGAATCGAAGAACCAAGTTTTATTCATCCAAGTGCTAAAATTGGTAAAAATGCTTACGTTGGCGCTTTTGCTTATATAGGACCGAATGTTGTAATTGGCGATAACTGCAAAATATATCCTAATACGTACATAGCCGATAATGTGGTTGTTGGTAACGACGTTACCTTTTATGCCGGGGTAAAAGTTTACTTTGATTGTAACATTGGTAACCGGGTGATAGTCCACTCGGGAACGGTTATTGGCGGCGATGGTTTTGGCTTTGCGCCTAATGGCGATGGAAGCTATACAAAAGTGAGCCAGATAGGTAATGTTATTGTTGAAGACGATGTTGAAGTTGGTGCCAATACCACTATTGACAGGGCTACTTTAGGTTCAACCATTATCCGTAAGGGTGTAAAGCTGGATAACCTGATCCAGATAGCACATAATGTGGAAATAGGGGCCAATACTGTTGTTGCAGCGCAAACCGGGATATCGGGTAGCTCAAAAATTGGGGAGAATTGTATTGTTGGTGGCCAGGTGGGTATTGTTGGTCACATTAGTATAGCTAAAGGCACACAAATACAGGCAAAATCGGGCATTAGCCGCTCTATAGAGGTCGAAAATAAAAAATGGGCCGGTGCGCCAGCTACAGCATATACAGATCATATGCGTTCGCAGATCGTATCGATGCGTTTGCCGGACCTGGAAAAAAGAATAATAGAATTAGAAAAAATAATTGCTGAACTACGCACGGTAGCAATAAAATAGCCGGCCGCAATTACAGATAATATGAATGCAAAACAAAGAACTATAATGACCGAGGTTTCGGTTTCGGGTACAGGGTTACATACAGGCGAAAGCGTAACAATGACCTTTAGACCGGCACCAGAAAATCACGGTTATAAATTCAGAAGGGTTGACCTTCCCGGACAGCCGATAATTGACGCTGATGTAGATAATGTTACCGATACATCACGCGGTACTACCATTACACAAAACGGCGCCAGTGTTAGTACTGTTGAACACGTTTTGGCGGCGTTGGTAGGTTTGGAGGTTGATAATGTGTTGATAGATGTGGACGGGCCGGAAACCCCAATAATGGACGGCAGCTCGATCTTATTTGTTGATGCCATGCTGGAATCGGGCTTTATGGATCAGGATGCAGATAGGGAATATTATCATATTACCGATAACATCCATTACTCGGAGCCAGACCGAAAGGTTGAGATGGTTGCCATGCCTTTAGATGATTACCGCTTTACCTGCATGGTTGATTATAACTCACCTGTGTTAGGTAGCCAACATGCCAGTATATCTACCATTTCTGAATTTAAAAAAGAGATAGCCTCAAGCCGTACCTTTTGCTTTTTGCATGAGCTGGAAATGTTGCTGAAACACGACCTGATAAAAGGTGGTGATTTGAACAACGCTATTGTTGTTGTTGATAAGCACGTTAACCCGGGCGAGCTTGATCATTTGGCTAAACTGTTTAACCGCAAAGATATTGATGTTGCCCCGCAAGGGATTTTGAATAATATAGAACTCCGTCATCAAAACGAACCTGCCCGTCATAAATTATTAGATATGATTGGTGATCTGGCTTTGGTTGGGGTGCCTATTAAAGGGCATATTATGGCTGCAAGGCCTGGCCACGCGGCTAATGTTGCCTTCGCTAAAAAGATAAAAGCGATAATTAAAAAGGAACGCAGCCGCAAGCATTTTAAGGTTTACGACCCTAATGCCAAGCCGGTTTATGATACCGTTCAGATCATGAATATGCTGCCGCACCGCTGGCCGTTTTTGATGGTTGATAAGATATTGGAACTATCAAAAACTCACGTAGTTGGTTTAAAGAATGTTACCATGAACGAAGATTTGTTTATGGGCCACTTTCCGGGATCCCCTATTTTTCCCGGTGTTTTACAAATTGAGGCTATGGTGCAAACCGGTGGTATTTTGGTATTGAATACCGTGCCCGATCCGGAAAATTATCTTACCTTGTTCTTAAAGATAGAGAACGCGCGTTTTAAAAGTAAGGTAGTGCCAGGCGATACGCTGATATTTTATTGTAACCTGCTCCAGCCTATCCGCCGTGGTATAGCGCAAATGCGGGGTGTTGGTATGGTTGGCGAGCGTATTGTTGTGGAAGCAGAATTAATGGCGCAAATTGTAAAAGTAAAAGGTTTAGAAGCATGATCCAACCGCTGGCGTATATACACCCACAGGCCAAAATAGCCGATAATGTGGTAATTGAACCTTTTGTAACTATTGATAAGGATGTTGTAATTGGCGAAGGTACCTGGATCGGCCCGAATGTATCCATTATGAATGGCGCCCGTATCGGTAAAAACTGCCGTATTTTTCCGGGAGCAGTTATATCAGGTATCCCACAAGACTTAAAATTTGCCGGCGAGGAAACAACTGTTGAGATAGGTGATAATACAACCATCCGCGAATGCGTAACCATAAACCGCGGTACTAAAGACCGTTGGAAAACCGTAGTGGGTAATAACTGCTTAATTATGGCCTATTGCCACGTTGGGCACGATTGTATTATAGGTAACAACTGCATATTCAGCAATAACACCACATTGGCCGGCCATGTAACCATTGACGATTATGTAGTGCTGGCAGGTATGGTGGCTATACACCAGTTTTGCCATGTTGGGTCGCACGCGTTTGTAACGGGTGGTTCGTTAGTGCGCAAAGATGTTCCGCCGTATGTTAAGGCCGCGCGCGAGCCACTATCATATGTAGGTATCAACTCTGTTGGCTTGCGCCGCAGGGGTTACTCAAGCGAGCAGATCAACGAGATACAGGATATTTACCGCACCATATTTGTTAGAAAGCATAACTTTACTAAAGCACTCGATATTATTGAAGCTGAATACCAACCCACCGAGATCCGCGATGAGATATTGGATTTTATCCGTAACTCAAACCGTGGTATCATGAAGGGTTTTGGTAACCAGTAATTACGGGTTCATGGTTCATAGATGATAGTTCATAGTAAAATATGATCACGTAAAACGCCTCCCTTCTTACTATGATCCATGAACCATCAACTATGAACCCAATAACCATCTCCCTCCAAAATATTGGCCGCCGCTTTAATCGCGATTGGATATTCAGGGATGTGAATTACACATTTGGCGACAATAACGCCTACGCTATACTTGGGCCAAATGGTTCCGGGAAATCAACATTACTTCAAATATTAACGGGTAGCCTTACCCCATCAAGCGGGAGCATTGATTTTGCTTTCGATGATAAGGCCATAGATATCGAATCCGTTTATCAGCACTTGAGCTTCGCAGCGCCATACCAGGAATTGATCGAAGAGTTTACTTTGGATGAAATGATCGATTTTCATTTCCAGTTCAAAAAATACCGGGATGGTTTGAATAAAGCGGGGGTTATTGATCTATTGGGGTTGCAAAACAGTAAGAATAAACTGATCCGCTACTTTTCATCCGGAATGAAACAACGTACCAAACTGGCGCTGGCTTTTTGCTCGGATACAGCGATGCTGATGCTCGACGAACCTACCTCGAACCTGGATGTTCAGGGGGTAGATTGGTATCTTGATCTGGCTTCAAAATTCGCGGCTAACCGGCTCACCATCATTTGCTCCAATCAGCAGCACGAGTATGGTTTTTGCAGCCAGATTTTGAATATCTCCGACTATAAAAAATAATGTTCTCCATTCTTTTGATTATGCGAACAGTTATTTTTTAGTAGCTTTAAATTCTTATTAAAGTCACCAGATATGATTAAAAAATTACTACTCGGCACCTGTATAACAGTGGTTGTTGGCAGCGGCGCGTTTGCCCAGGCTAAACTGGTTGAAAAAGTTACCCGCAAAGGGAACGAAATCGTTATCCCGTACGAAAAATATGTGTTTCCTAATGGGCTTACGTTGATATTGCACGAAGATCATTCCGATCCGGTGGCTCATGTTGATGTTACCTACCATGTAGGCTCTGCCCGCGAAGAAATAGGTAAATCGGGCTTCGCCCACTTTTTTGAACATATGATGTTTGAGGGCTCAGACCACGTTACAGATCAGCAACACTTTAAAATAATTACCGAAGCGGGTGGAACGTTAAATGGATCAACCACTCTGGACCGCACCAACTACTACGAAACCGTACCCAGCAACCAGGTTGAAAAAATGCTTTGGCTTGAAGCCGACCGGATGGGTTTTTTGTTAGATGCTGTTACCGAAAAGAAATTTGAGATACAACGTGCAACCGTTAAAAACGAGCGCGGACAGAATTATGATAACCGCCCGTATGGTTTGTTAAGCGAGTATGTATCTAAAAACCTGTACCCTTACGGCCACCCTTATTCGTGGTTAACCATTGGTTATATTGAAGAATTGAATAAGGTTGGGGTTAACGATTTAAAGAACTTTTTTTTACGTTGGTATAACCCTAATAACGCTACAGTAACCATTGCCGGTGATATTAACCCGAAGCAAACTATTGCCTGGGTTGAAAAATACTTTGGCCCTATACCACGTGGCCCGGTTGCTGCTAAAATGCATTTGCCGACTCCGGTATTAACCGAGAACCGTTATGTATCTTACGTAGATAACTACGCGCAATTACCTTTATTAAACATAACCTATCCGGGTGTTGAGGCTTATAATAAAGATGAGGCAGCTTTAGATGCCCTGGCAGCTATCATTGGTCGGGGGAATAACTCTGTTTTATATCAAAATCTGGTAAAAGCGCGGAAGGCGGTACAGGCCAGCATGCGCTCGGGAAATTCTGAATTATCGGGCGAGATCAGCATCACCGTTGTGCCTTACCCGGGCCAAAATTTGGCTGATATTAAAGCGATAGTTGATAAATCGTTAGCTGAATTTGAAGCTAAGGGAGTATCAGACGAAGATCTGAAACGTATTAAAGGTAGTTCAGAATCGCAGTTTATTAATGGTTTGGCCAGCGTATCAGGCAAAGCTTCTGAATTGGCGCTTGCACAAACCTTAACAGGAAACCCTAACCAGATACAGCGTGAGATCAAGGAGATTGAGGCGGTTACTAAAGAGGATGTAATGCGGGTTTATAACCAATATATTAAAGGGAAACCGGCAGTTATTGTGAGCGTGTTGCCCAAAGATAAAGAAGATATGCGCCTAGCGCCTGATAATTATACCATTAACAAGGCCGGTTACAAAGCCCCCGATTATGGTTATGCCACATTAAGATACAAAAAGGCAATTGATAAATTTGACCGGAGTAAAGTACCGGCAACAGGCCCAGCTGTTGTAGTTAAAGCCCCAGCTTTTTGGACGGCTAAAACACCGAATGGTATTAGCATGATAGGTACTTATAACAATGAAATACCTACGGTATCGGTTTCTATATCTATTAAAGGCGGCGGCTTGTTAATGGCTAAAGCCCCAGCAAAAGCAGGGTTGCCGGCTATTACCGCGAGTATGCTGAATGATGCCACGCAAAAACATACAGCCGAAGCATTTAGCGCCGAACTGCAAAAACTTGGCGGAAGCGTAATTGCGGGCCCGGGTGAATACAGTATGAGTTTTAGTATGTCGGCTTTAAAGAAGAACCTGGCCACTACCGTTGCTTTGTTAGAAGAGCGGATGATGCATCCTAAATTTACAGAAGAAACACTTGAGCGCATTAAAAAACAATTGATACAGGGTTTAAAAACTGCTAAAACCCAGCCTGCGGGCGTTGCAACCAGTGTGTATGATAAAATTTTAAAAGGCTCAAAAAGTATCAGCACTTATGCGGTAGCTGGAACGCCGGAAACTGTTGCCAATATTACTTTGGCCGATGTACAGGCATTTTACGATAATAACTTCTCGCCGTCTGTTAGCGAAGTTGTTGTAGTTGGCGATATTACCGAGGCAGAAGCAAAGGCGAGCCTTGGCTTTTTAAATAACTGGGCTGTTAAAGCGGTTGATGTACCTGCGCCAGCACCTGGAAAAACATTTACTCAAACTAAATTATACCTGGTTAACGTCCCTAAAGCGGCACAATCCGAGATCAGGATCGGTAACGAAACGGATTTGAAATATGATGCTTTGGGCGAATATTACCGTTCGGGTATTATGGCTTATGCATTGGGTGGTGGCTTTAATAGCCGCATTAACCTTAACTTACGTGAAGCTAAAGGTTGGACTTATGGTGCGAGAGCCAATTTTATAGGCGATAGGTACGATGGTGTGTTCACTGCTTCGGCGGGTGTTAAAGCGGGGGCTACTGATAGCTCTGTGGTGGAGTTTGTAAAGGAGATCAAAAACTATCATCAGGATGGTATTACGCCGGCTGAGTTGGTTTTTACCAAAGCATCCATTAGCCAGAGCGATGCCCGTAAATACGAAACTAATCAGCAAAAGGCAGCATTTTTATCAAGGATACAACAATACAAATTGCAACCTACTTTTGCCGATGAGCAAAACAAGATACTGCAAGGTATTAGCAAACCAGAGATTGATGCTTTAGCTGTAAAATACTTAGACATCAATAAAATGGTGATACTGGTAGTTGGTGATAAAGACCGGGTTTTACCCGGCTTGCAAAAGTTAGGTTATGAGATTATTGAGCTTGATGCCGATGGCGAACCTGTTAAATAGTTGTTTGTAATTTACAACACAAGTGGCTAAGTTTGCGGTTCTAAATTTTTAAGAGTTTTATGTCTAAAGCATCAGAAATAAAAAATGGCAGTATACTTCGCTTTAATGGCGAACTGATTCAGGTTGAAGAGATCATTCACCGTACACCGGGTAACCTGCGCGCCTTTTACCAGGCCCGTATGCGTAACGTTAAAAGCGGCAAGTTGGTTGAATACCGTTTCCGTACGGATGAGGATGTTGAAATTGCACGTGTAGAAACCAACGACTACCAGTTTTTGTATATGGATGGTGATGCTTTAGTTGTAATGGACACTAACACTTACGACCAGTTTAACGTGCCTAAAGGCTTATTTGGCGCCGCGGTAAAGTTTTTGAAAGAGGGTATGAATGTGGTTGTCGCTTTTGAAAGCGATGAGCCTATTATAGGCCAGATGCCAAACTCGGTAGAGTTAGAGGTAACTTATACTGAGCCTGCAGTTAAGGGTGATACATCAACCGGTGCAATAAAGAAAGCCACCGTTGAAACCGGTGCCGAAATTAATGTACCATTGTTTATCAATATTGGCGATAGGGTTAAAATTGATACGGCCAGCAGTAATTATGTTGAGCGTGCAAAGAAATAAGAATTAATTATTCATAGAAAGGCTCTCAAAATTGGGAGCCTTTTTTTATTAGCATCAACTTGAAAAAGCAAGAATTACGCAAGCTGTATCTACAAAAGCGCATGGATCTGTCGCCGGATGAGTATGCAAGCTTTAACGAAGGGCTATTGAATCAGTTTAAAAGTGTGGATTTGAATGATATCAATTACATCAGCTTGTTTTTGCCGATGCTTGAACGACGTGAACCCAATACATTTAGTTTTGCGGAGTGGTTAGAGGAAGTGCATCCACAAATTAGGCTGGCTTTTCCTAAATCTGATTTTGTTGCGAATACGATGGTGCATTACCTTGAAGATACTGATCTGGAAATAGATACTAACGCTTATGGAATACCTGAACCTATAAAAGGAAACACCATATCAAACAGAGATATTGATATGGTTATTGTTCCGCTGTTGGCTTTTGATGAGAAAGGTTACCGTGCTGGCTATGGCAAAGGCTTTTACGATCGTTTTATGGCAGATTGTAAACCGGGCACCCGGTTTATCGGGCTGTCTTTTTTTGAGCCGGTAGAACTTATTGAGGATATTAACCAGTATGACATCCCATTGCACCAATGCATTACTCCTGAAAAAGTTTGGGTGTTTAATAGTTAGATGCTATTTCGGTAGTGTTTAGTTGTTTGCTGAACCATAGATCCCATTTTTGTTGATTACGGATATCGGCCATATGCTGGGTTTCGGTTTCGTAATCGCTGTTGAGTTTATGGTATTTGTTATCTACTTCTCTGAAAAGGCTGGCAATTTCGGCCTGATAGTTTGAGGTGTACCGGTGGCGGGATAGAACCGAGTAAAGTTCGTTCCTCATTAAGTAGGCAATGTTGTAATGGCCCTGCTCGTGCTTCAATACATCCTGTAAATCATTGGGATTGTTTACCTGGGCATATTTTATCCATGATCTGCCGGGGTTCATCTGCAACTGCACATTAAAATCAATATTATAATTACCATTGCGCCTTGTTGGCTGATAGGAATAACTTACATAGCAATAAGTGTAAGCGGCAAAACCATCGTTAGCAGGTGCGCCGGTAAAATCGCGGGTGCTGAGTTTGCGGTAAGGTTGGGCGAGGGTCAAAAACGGAAGAAGGAATAAAAAAACTACACCAATCAATCGCACACTAATCTTTGTTCTCATTTCTATCAGGATAACGATGGATAGACCAATAAATTATGCTTTGGTTTATTTTGCAATAGTTAAATTACCAACAAAAAACCCGAAGCTGTTATGCCCCGGGTTTGAATGTATTGTGTAAGGTTTTACTTAGATTTTGTATCCTTGGTATTACCTTGGGCGCTTAATGTATTTAATGCCATCATCTCTTTCATGGTCCGTTGCATATTATCTGCAGAACCATCCAAGAAGATAACGTTGCCCTTGGAGTTTTCGGAGAAGTGTTTGATGGCTTCTGTCCACATGGTAAACAAAATTACCGAGGTATCCATATCCGCTTCTTTCATTTCTTTCGCGGCAACGCTCATACCTTTGGCCACTTCCTCGCGGAAGAGGGCGATACCTTGTCCGCGTAATTGGGCGGCTGAACGTTCTGCTTCGGCGGAAATTTTGATGGCGTTACCCTCTGCTTCGGCGGCTTTGGTTTTGGTGATCAACAGGGCCTGACCTTCATTTTCGGCAGCGGCTTTTAAATTGTTCGAGGCTACTACCTGGCTCATTGATTTCATGATCACATCATCAAAGGTAATATCATTCAATTGCAGATCTTGCAGGTGATATCCCCAGGTTTCTAAGATTTGGTCCAATTGTTCTTTAACGTGATCAACAATGTCGCGCCTTAAAATCAGTACATCTGCCTGGCGTTTTGTAGCAACAAAGGCACGAATGGAACCTTCAACCGTGCGGATGAGGGCTTGCATAAGGTTGCGTTCGTCAACAAATTTGAAGGCTACGTTTTTGATGGTTTCTTCGTTCTGATCCAGAACAGAATATAACAGCATGGCTTTAAAGTATACATTGGCCTGATCGACAGTAACGGCCTGGAACTCCAGTTCGACAGAGCGGTTTTGGATAGAAATACGCGACGAGATCATCTCTATCAAGGGTATTTTGAAATTTAAGCCCGGCGTTAAAATGCGACTGTATTTTCCAAATACAGTTACAACGGCTATTGTGCCTTGTTGGATAGACACGAACGCCGAAAAAATCAATAGTAAAACTACGGCGACAATAATGAGTGTTGGGATCATTTCCATAACGATTAATTTAACGAATATAACTAAAGGTTTATAAATGGTTGACTTTTTGATAGGTATCAGTAAAAACAATTATAGCCATGAACATGAAACGTACTTTTGGAGCCATATTAACCGTATTAGGAATTATAGGGCTTATTTATGCCGGTATTGCCATCATCAATAAATCGGCAGCGGCAACTAATATTACGGTATTCGCCATTATTGGGCTGCTATTCTTCTTTTCGGGAATCAGTTTGGTAAGGGTTACTAAGGATGAGGCTTAGCATCCGTAAAGATTTGACAACTTTTTAAAAGTTGTCAAATCTAATTTACTGGTTTTATTAAACCAGCATTGGTGATGGTTAACCCAGATTGTGGGAAATCCATCTCTGTCAAATATTTAATCCGGTTAACGGCGCGGTTTAAACTATCGCGCTGCAAACCATTATTATGGTTTTGGGTGAACGAAATGATATTGCCGTTTAAAAACTCACCCTTTTTATTGAGGCGCACCTTTAGTAATGGAGCAAGGCCGCATACCCCGGCTACACTTACATTTTTATAGGTGCAAAAATTGCCAAGGCTATAAGCTATCAATCGTTTATTGTATAATTCCATAGCGCGGCTAACGTGGGGGCCGTTACCAAATATTACATCGGCACCTGCATCAATGGCATTATGAGCAAAGGCGTGAACATCGCCACGGTTTTCGCCGATGTAAGATTCTTTTTGGCAAAGCACATGCTCGTAACCTACACCTTCGCCGCCGCCGTGGAAGGATACGATAACGATATCAACCTGTTGTTTTAAGTTTTTGATAATTTGGGCCGCGCCTTTATAATCATGAAATGATACTACCTGTGCATTTGGCGAGAAAGCGCAGAAACCATATTTAACTCCGTTAATAGTAAATATGGATGTGGGGTGTATTTGTAAACCGGCATGATAGATGCCAATACTATCTAAAACTTTCGCGGTGCTTTTGCGGCCTTGATCACCAAAGTCATCAATGTGGTTGTTGGCGATGCTTAACATTTTAAAACCGGCAGCTTTAAATAAGCCACCATATTTTACAGGCATGCGGAAGGAGTATGGCTTGAGTTTCTTTTTACCAATGGGTACACCGCTATCAACCAAAGTGCCTTCGAGGTTGCCGAAGGCTACATCAGCTTCTTTTAGATGCTTTTCGGCGGCTTTTAGGCTGTTTTTACCGCTATCTGGTGGCAGATTCCAGGCGTTTGGATAAGCAGTGCCCAACATCATATCGCCAACGGCGGCAATGGTTATGGTATCGTTATGTTGTGTTTTTAGTGTTGATTGGGGTATTATGATGGATTTTGGCTTTTCGGAATACAAAACAGTGTGAGCCTGCTCCCCGCATGATGCCAGAAATATGATCCCGAAAAGGGCGGATAATGGTATTAGGCGGGAGTGATTCATCATATCAGGTCAAAAAAAAATCCTTTCGATGGGCGAAAGGATTCTCTAATTGAGGACTATAATTGGTTATTTTGAGTCTTTCGATTCTACTTCTAATTCTTTTTTAAACGAATCCAGCAAACGACCACCGCGGTAAAAGTAACGGCTGTAATAATCGTCGTCCAGATTGTTGATAGATACGCCTTTGTTTGACGCGTGTGCAAATTTGTTGTTGCCTAAGTAAATACCAACGTGTGATATGCTGCGGCTGTGTATTTTGAAGAATACTAAGTCACCTTCTTTCAACTCATCTTTTTTAACAGGGCTAACCATGCTGAAAATATCGCGTGAGTTGCGTTGAATATCTAAGTTGAACACTTTGCTATACAACTCTTTAGTAAAAGCTGAACAGTCGATACCTTTTTTAGTGTTGCCACCAAAACGGTATGGAGTGCCAATCCAGTCGTAAACAAATTGAAAAAGTTTAACATTTGAGGTTGTAGACAACGCTACGCCCATTATTTGTGAAAGGTAATCTTTAACTAAGCTTTTGTCCTGATCATCAGCAGCTTCCTGTGTTGTGTTTGGTACTGTTTTTGTTTGAGCTTGTACGGTAGCAATAGTAACGCTGATGAACAATGCAAACAGGATAGAAAATTTCTTCATTTAATCTCTTTTTGTTGTTAGGGATCTGCAACAATATTTATTAAACTGATAACTTAAAAGTTCATCAAACAGGTAGCGTTTGGTCTTTTAACATTCTTATCAGGTTTCGAAGATAGCCTAAAAATTTAGTTTTCCAAAAAAAATATAATAAAAGTTAAACAAACTCGCTCGGGTTTCGCTTTTTACGTGGATATAATTAGATTTGCGCATCTTAAAATTAAAAGTTCTTTTTTAACACATGAGTTCAGTCGCGATAACCAAAGACACTTATTTGCATTGGTACGAATCAATGCTTTTAATGCGCAAGTTTGAAGAAAAAGCAGGTCAGTTATATGGTCAGCAAAAGATCAGGGGTTTTTGCCACCTGTATATAGGTCAGGAAGCAGTTCTGGCCGGAGCCATGTCGGTAATCAGGCATGATGATAGTATGATAACCGCTTACCGCGATCATGCTCACGCTTTAGCCAAAGGTACCCACCCGAACGCTGTAATGGCCGAACTTTACGGAAAAGCCACTGGCTGCTCTAAAGGTAAAGGCGGTTCAATGCACATGTTTGATAAAGAGAACCATTTTTATGGTGGTCATGGTATAGTAGGTGGCCAGATCCCGATGGGTGCTGGTGTTGCCTTCGCTAACCAATATAGTGGCCGCGATAACGTGAACATCGCTTACATGGGTGATGGTGCAGTGCGCCAGGGTGCATTAACCGAAACCTTTAACATGGCGGCTTTATGGAAACTCCCAGTGATCTTTATTTGCGAGAATAACGGTTACGCCATGGGTACATCTGTAGCGCGTACTACTATCCAGCCAGATATTTACAAGTTAGGTTTACCTTACGGGATCCCTTCATCTGCGGTTGATGGTATGGACCCGGTTGCGGTACACAACGCGATGGACGAAGCTGTTCAGCGTGCCCGTAAAGGTGACGGACCAACTTTCCTTGAGATGCGTACTTATCGCTACAAAGGTCACTCGATGTCCGACCCTCAAAAATACCGTACCAAAGATGAGGTTGAAAGCTATAAAGCGAAAGACCCTATCGAAACGGTTAAAAATACCATCATCGCTGAGAAATATGCTGACGACAAATGGTTTGAAGAAATTGACGAAAAGATCAAAGCCATTGTTGATGAATCAGTAAAATTCTCTGAAGAATCACCTTGGCCGGAAGCATCTGAATTGTACACCGATGTGTATGTACAAAAGGATTATCCATACATCAGAGACTAATTACAAACACGTTTACAAAATATTATAAAACTATTCATCAAGTAAATATATGGCTGAAGTAGTTAAAATGCCTAAAATGAGCGATACCATGACCGAAGGGGTATTGGCTAAGTGGCATAAAAAGGTTGGCGATAAGATAAAATCGGGTGATGTATTGGCTGAGATAGAGACCGATAAAGCCACCATGGATTTTGAGTCGTTTCAGGATGGTACATTACTATACATTGGCATATCCGAAGGTACAGCTGTGCCTGTTGACGGTGTTATAGCTGTAATAGGTAAAGAGGGCGAAGATTTTAAAGCTGCTCTGGATGCCGATGGCGCAAGCGCTCCAAAAGCCGAAGAGAAAGCTGCCGCGCCTGCTGCTGATAAAGCACCTGCTGCCGCTCCGGTTGAAGAAAAGAAAGCTGCCGCTCCGGCTGTTGATCTATCTAAGATCCCGGCAACGGTTATCCGTATGCCTTTGATGAGCGATACCATGACCGAAGGTGTGATCATCAAGTGGAACTTTAAAGTTGGCGATAAGGTAAAGAGCGATGATTCGTTAGCCGATGTTGAAACTGATAAAGCTACCATGGATGTTGTTGGTTACGAAGCCGGCACATTATTATACATTGGTGTTGAAGAAGGTAAAGCCGCTAAGGTTAACGATATTATAGCCATTGTTGGTAAAGAAGGTACCGATATTAAGCCATTGCTTGATGCTGGTAACGCTGCGCCTGCTGCTAAAAGCGAAGAAGCCGCTCCTGCTGCCGAAGCTGCCCCGGCGGCCGCTGCAGCAACATCTGCATCTGCTGAAGAAGCTGACGATAGCCGTGTAAAGGCATCGCCATTGGCACGCAAAATTGCAAAAGATAAAGGCATTAGCCTAACTGAAATAAAAGGAAGCGCCGAAGGTGGCCGTATAGTGAAAAAAGATGTTGAGTCTTACACGCCATCTGCTAAACCTGCTGCAAGTGCTCCTGCACCTGCCGAGGCTGCTCCGGCCGCTGGTAAATCAGCACCGGCTCCGGTTAAGATACCTGAGTATGTTGGTGTTGAAACCTTTACCGAAAAACCGGTTACTCAAATGCGTAAAGTTATTGGCAAGCGCTTAAGCGAAAGCTTGTTTACCGCGCCTCACTTCTTTGTAACCATGTCTATCGATATGGATTCAGCTATTGAGGCCCGTAACAAGATCAATGCTTACGCTCCAACTAAAGTATCGTTTAACGATCTGGTGTTGAAAGCTACAGCTATCGCGTTGAAAACAAACCCGAATATCAATTCATCATGGTTGGGCGATAAGATCCGTTACAACGAGCACGTTCACATTGGTGTGGCCGTTGCGGTTGATGAAGGTTTGCTGGTTCCGGTTATCAAATTTGCCGATGGTAAATCATTGAGCCACATCAGCGCCGAGGTTAAAGACTTCGCGGGTAAAGCAAAAGCTAAAAAATTACAGCCCAACGAAATGGAAGGCTCAACCTTCACCATATCAAACTTAGGTATGTTTGGTGTTGACGAGTTTACGGCTATTATTAACACACCAAACTCATGTATATTAGCCATTAGCGGTATACAAGCGGTTCCGGTTGTGAAAAACGGCGCGGTTGTACCAGGTAACGTAATGAAGGTTACGCTAAGCGCGGATCACCGTACTGTTGATGGCGCTACTGCCGCCGCATTTTTACAAACTTTAAAAGCATTGTTAGAAGAGCCTGTTAGGTTGTTGTTTTAAGAATTGCTTAATCGAATATTTGAAGAGCCGGTATCATTGATATCGGCTTTTTTTGTGTCCGTCTGTGGGCTCCTGTTCAGTTTGCTGTAACGAAAGTAGAAAGAAGCAAAAAACGCCAGGCATTCACCCGGCGTTTTTTGTTGTGAGATATTGATGGGGTTAATTATGAACCCGGATCAACTTTAGTTTCAAGCGCGGCTTTTACTGATGCCGGTAAAGCTGTGAAGAATGAATAACCTGTAGCATTTTCAATAGCCTGAACTGTGGTGATATAGTTTTGCCATGTGCTGCTTACGGTGTTGATGTTTGGTGTATCAACAGCAATTACACGGGTTGAAGCCGTGATGCGTGCTAAATCGCCATTGCCGTTAGGTATCACAACGATGATCTTCCAAACGTGTGATGGTACGGCAACGTGGCCACTGTTAATAGTTGTTGCAGAGCCGCTTGAGCCTGTACCGCCAGAGCCGTAGATTCCCATGATCACGTAGATCTCGTTACCGGCGTTTACCAGGGTACGGCCGTAGTCTTCTAAATTACCCCAGGTTTGCTGGTTATTGTTTGGCGCCTGCGGTATCATATTGTCCATCAGGAAGGTGGCAGAGTTAGCGGCAACGCTTGAGGTACGATCGGCAGATGGACAGTTATGGCCCCTGTCGAAACCAGAACCCGAGTAGCTTGAAGAACCAACTTCGTACCAGCCGCTTGGCAGGGCGGTATCAGCCCTAAAATCGTCCTGACGCGCGGCAGAGCCTAAGCTTGTTGGGCCTACGTACCAGCTTGTCCAGTTTGGTACGCCTTTATCGCGGTTATAGCTATCAATGTATTGGGTATGATCGTACAAAAAGTTGTTATAGCTTGTAGTGATGCTGGTTGTAGCTCCGCTTGGGTTGCCTAACAGCATGTTGCTGTTATCGCCGGTTGTACCCCCTCCGCCACCGCCTGAGCCACTGTCGTAACTATTAACGGTAAACTCGTCGATGTTGATACGGTTTGCAGCTCCGGTTAATTTACGCACCTGGAAACGCAGGGTTCCGTTGGTGTTAACGGCAAAGCTCGCGGTTGCTATGGTACTTGATGATGTAGTTACTGTTGAACCGACCTGTGAATAAGCCCCGCCGCTAACCGACATGTACAAACCCCAGGTTGATGAAGCATCGCTGCCGTAAACAGCATGTTTAATGGTTACTGTTGACGCGCCTGTTGTTACATCAAAATTCATACCTACAATACCTGTTTGGGTAATGCGAACGGAGTGTGTGCCTACTTTAGGATCGGATGTGCTGGTGCCTACCAGGGCGTTATCCAAACTCCAGCTCCCACTGCCGAAGGTTACGTTGGCAATGGCGTAAGCTGTTTTAGTACCGGCCTCAAAACCTTCGTCGAAAGTTTGGGTGATGGCATAGCCTTGCGCTATTGAACCGTTAAAGGAAAATGGTGCTGACTGTGAATCAACAACCGGAGCCGAAGCCTCCTTTTGACACGAGCTTAGAAATAAGACCGCTGCTAAAGGGTAAATGAAAAACTTAGTTAGTTTCATACAAATAATGTTTAGTTAGTGTTTAGTTTTTCAAGTTTACGACTTACCTAACCCATTGGTTGTTAAGTTAATGTTAACAAATAAAATAAAATCAAGAATGTTAATATGTTGATAAATGCGGCGATGAATGTTTAAAAATTACCCGTAATATGCAGTACGATTTGATATATTATCCGGCCGGAAAATGTTTATCAAATGTGTGTAAAACTAACCCTAATGTTTATAAATAGGATAACAACCTTTAGGGTATAGTATGTAACTTTGGTTTACGTTCTTTCAAACAATTAAACAGCCCGTTGCAATTTAGGTTGTAACACATAAAAAGGTAACCGTGTTAAATGCATGGGCCGGCTTATGCCGCAGCGAATAAAGTTAACTTACTGTTAACTACCCGATTGAAAAATTGGGTAATGAGTTAAACAGATTGACTCCGGATTATTTGCTGATAAGCAGGCAGCAGGCCAATAGTTGTTAAATATTTTTACGAATAAAATTTTGATGGAAGCTTTGCCGAAGCTCTTTGTGAAAAAAGGGATAAGCATCGTCGTCGCTAATGAAACCATTGTACAATTAATAAAAGAGATAACAGAATATGAGCCAGGAAGACGAATTATTGCTAAGAGAAAACAAGGACCGCTTTGTGATTCTGCCTATCAATTATCCCAAAATATGGGAGATGTACAAAAAATGCGAGGCCAGTTTCTGGACAGCAGAAGAGATCGACCTATCTGACGATATGAAGGATTGGGCCAAGATGAACGATGGCGAGCGCTATTTTATTTCGCACGTATTGGCATTTTTCGCGGCAAGCGATGGTATTGTGAACGAGAACCTGGCTGTAAACTTTATGAGCGAGGTACAGTTACCCGAGGCGCGTTGTTTTTATGGTTTCCAGATCATGATGGAAAACATCCACTCAGAAACTTATGCCTTGTTAATTGATACTTATATTAAAGACGCTACCGAAAAAAACCGTTTGTTCCACGCTATAGATACTATACCATGTGTAAAGAGAAAAGGCGAATGGGCATTGAAATGGATAGATAACGGAAGCTTTGCCGAGCGTTTGGTTGCTTTCGCGGCTGTAGAAGGTATCTTCTTTTCAGGAAGCTTTTGCTCTATCTTCTGGTTGAAAAAACGTGGTTTAATGCCGGGTTTAACCTTCAGCAATGAGCTGATATCGCGTGACGAAGGTATGCATTGCGAGTTTGCCTGTTTGCTTTATGGTATGCTAAGCAACAAACTATCAACCGAAGCGGTAACGGCTATTATTGCCGACGCGGTTGAAATTGAAAAAGAATTTGTAACAGACGCGCTTCCGGTTAACCTGATTGGCATGAACGCGAAACTGATGAGCCAGTACATCGAATTTGTAGCCGACAGATGGTTGCAGGAGCTTGGCTATCCAAAAATATATAACGCTACCAACCCGTTTGATTTTATGGAAATGATATCCCTGCAAGGGAAAACCAATTTCTTTGAAAAGCGTGTGGGCGATTACCAAAAGAGCGGTGTACTTAGCAGCGATGTTAAGGGCCAGTCGTTCTCGATGGATGAGGATTTCTAAGAGCCTCACCTAAATCCTCTCCAAAGGAGAGGACTTACAATAGCTTGATACCCTGGAAACAGGTGATACATACCTAATTAATAATAGTTAACAATTTTAAAAATCTCTCCCCCTTTGGGGGAGTAAGGAGGGGGCAACATGTTTGTACTTAAGCGCGACGGAAAAAAGGAAACAGTAAAATTTGACAAGATCACGGCCAGAATTGAGCGACTATGTTATGGCTTAAACCCAGCGTTAGTTGACCCGATAGATGTGGCTAAAAAGGTGATTGAGGGTTTGTACGATGGGGTAACCACATCTGAACTGGATAGCCTTGCGGCAGAAACGGCGGCGTCGTTAACTACAAAGCACCCCGATTATGCTTTACTGGCATCGCGTATAGCGGTATCAAACTTGCACAAAAACACCATCAAGTCTTTCTCCGAGACGATGAAGTTATTGTACAACTACGTTGATAAAAAAACGGGTAAAGATGCTTCGCTTATCGCTGATGATGTTTGGGCGGTTATTGAAGCTAATGCTGAATTACTGGATAGCAGCATTATTTATGATCGTGATTTTGGTTTTGATTACTTCGGGTTCAAAACTTTAGAAAAATCGTACCTGCTGAAAATAGACGGCAAAATTGCCGAGCGCCCTCAACACTTGTTTATGCGTGTATCTGTTGGTATCCATAAGGAAGATGTAGAAAGCGCTATCAAAACCTATAACCTGATGAGCGAGCGTTGGTTCACTCACGCTACGCCTACTTTGTTTAACGCCGGTACTCCTAAACCACAAATGTCGTCGTGCTTTTTATTAACCATGCAGGATGATAGTATTGATGGTATTTACGATACCTTAAAACAAACCGCTAAAATATCACAAAGCGCAGGTGGTATTGGCCTGAGCGTACATAATGTACGTGCTACAGGTTCGTACATCAGCGGTACTAATGGTACAAGCAACGGCATCATACCGATGCTGAAGGTGTTTAACGATACCGCCCGTTATGTTGATCAGGGTGGTGGCAAGCGTAAAGGTGCCTTCGCTATTTACTTAGAGCCTTGGCATGCTGATATTTTTGAGTTCCTTGATCTGCGTAAGAATCACGGTAAGGAAGAAATGCGTGCCCGCGATTTGTTCTATGCCCTTTGGGTATGTGATTTGTTTATGCAACGTGTTGAAGCAGATGGCGATTGGAGCTTATTCTGTCCGCACGAAGCACCGGGCTTGCACGAGTGCTGGGGTAAAGAGTTTGAAACTTTGTACACCCGTTACGAAGCCGAAGGCCGTGCCCGTAAAACCATTAAAGCGCAAGAGCTTTGGTTTGCCATATTAGATGCCCAGGTTGAAACCGGTAACCCTTATTTGTTGTATAAAGATGCTGCCAACAGCAAATCAAACCAACAAAACTTAGGTACCATTAAAAGCTCGAACCTTTGTACCGAAATTATTGAATACACCGCTCCTGACGAGGTTGCCGTTTGTAACCTGGCATCGTTAGCTTTGCCAAGATATATTACCGCTGGTGTATTTGATCATGATAAATTATACGAAGTAACTTACCAGGTAACTTTAAACCTGAACAAGATCATCGATCATAATTACTACCCGGTTGTTGAGGCCAGCAATTCAAACTTCCGCCACCGCCCTATTGGTTTAGGTGTGCAAGGTTTGGCTGATGCGTTTATCCGCCTGCGTTTACCATTTGAAAGCGAAGAAGCTAAACAACTGAACAAAGAGATATTCGAAACCATTTACTTTGCTGCCATGACGGCTTCTAAGGACTTGGCTATTAAAGACGGCCCGTACGAAACCTTTAAAGGCTCACCATTATCTAAAGGACAGTTTCAATTCGATTTATGGAACGTTACTCCGGATAGCGGCCGTTGGAACTGGGAAGACTTACGTTCGGACGTGATGAACCATGGTGTACGTAACTCGTTATTGGTTGCGCCAATGCCTACGGCTTCTACATCGCAAATATTGGGTAACAATGAGTGTTTTGAGCCATATACCTCAAACATTTACACCCGCCGTGTATTGAGCGGTGAATTTGTTATCGTAAACAAACACTTATTGCGCGATTTGGTTAACATGGGCCTTTGGACCACCGAAATGAAGAACCAGATCATCAGCGCGAATGGATCTATCCAGGACATCGCTGAAATACCTGCCGACATTAAGGAACTGTACAAAACCGTATGGGAAATTAAGATGCGTACCATTATTGATATGGCTGCCGATAGGGGCGCTTACATTTGCCAGTCGCAATCGTTAAACTTGTTTGTTAGCTCGCCAAATGCTTCTAAACTAACCTCGATGCATTTTTACGCATGGAAGAAAGGCTTGAAAACCGGTATGTATTACCTGCGTACTCAAGCGGCATCGCAAGCGGTTAAATTTACCATTGAGAGCCAGGGCGGCAAAGCTATGGACCCGGTTATGCCTGATAATGGTGTTGTTGTAGTAGACGAAATACCTGAAGGACCAGTTTGTTCGATGGAAGAGGGGTGCATTAGCTGCTCTGGATAATTAAGATAGTTCAAACCAAACCCACATTTTTTAACCCTTTAGTTTTTTAGCTAAAGGGTTTTTTTGTTTATTTGAGTTGGTTTAATCTGTGACCTACAGAGCTGCTCTGTAATGTTCGCTTGTCCTAAAGCCACAAGTGAGGACACTTGCGGTAGCGAGGGGATACGAGATTATTTTGGAAACCTTTTGCTTATACTAAGTATAGTTCCTTTTGCTAATAAAATAGTAAAAGTAGCCAAGTGAAACTCATTGCCTATGTAAATCAAATCTTCTAAAACATCTTGATTTATAACGATTATTTGAACCCTGTACGACTTATTAAACTTTATCGCATCGTCAACTATTAACTCAGATGGAGTTGCAATAGCAGCACCATTAAGTAAAAATGATAGTCTTAAGTTCTCTCTTATTGGAAACCGATAATAACTACTAGCATTTCCTGAAAAAATTAAATTCGCTACAATAACAACCTCTTTGGAATGGTCTTGTTTCTGCCTTTGTAGCTCTTCAGCCCAATCATATAAACCGCCCTTGCCATACAGTCCACCATTAAGAAATCTTTGTAAGAATTCAGCGAAGGAATTGGTTAGCACAATTTTAGAACTGTCGTTCTGTATGACGAATATACCGTAGCTATCGGGGTTATTCAAATCTATTTCTAATTCCCAGGCATCGCAGTATATCAAGAATTGAGCAATGAATAGTTCTTCGTGATATGTAATGTCTGCAAGATCTTCCAAAGGAACGATGTTAAAATCATCTTCCTTAGAGTTAAACCCGTTGCTGAACTCATAAAACAGTCGAATGTCATCAGGTAGCTTACTATTTCGTGCCTCTTCAAATCTCGCGATCAATTCTTGGCTTGCTCCTGGGTTAAGCGTAATATCTGTTTGATCTAAATGTGTTTTAAGATAGTTTATAATATTAGGGATATCCATGTTCAGAAGCTTACGATACACTGTTAAGGTAACGATTAGTATTGGATTCAAGAATAATCAAAGTTTAGTTGTTATACAAGCCCCCCCGCTACCGCAAGTGCTCGCTTGTTGCAACTATACAGGGCGAACATGCATAACTGCTTTGCCTCCGTGCGATTGCTTCGTACCTGGCAATGACAGGGTGGTTACGTTCTTACTTTTAAAAGCACTTAATTCCCATTTATCATCCAATTGTTAATTATTGTTAAAATCAATAATGAAACAAAACCTTTGCCTTATTCTTTTATCTATATCTTGAAAATTAAAAAACTTTCAGACATGAAAAAGATCTTTTATTCGGCAATATGCCTGCTGTTACTGGCGGGTTCGGTAAGTGCGCAACATCGCCGTTATTATCCTCGTAATCGTCCGCAGGGTAATCAAAGGCAGCAACAACAGCCTCAGGAGCAGGTGAAGTTTGGTATTGTGGGTGGGGTAAATATTTCGAACATTGTTAATGTGAACAATTCCAATTTTTCTACCGGTACACTGGCGGGTTTAAATGCCGGGGTTACTATGGATGTTCCTATCAGCTATCCTTTCGGGTTTGAGGCCGATCTGCTTTACTCGGGTAAAGGTTACAGCGCGATAACGTCAACTGGTGAGTTTCAGCAACGTACCAACTGGATCGATCTGCCATTGCTTTTAAAGATCAGGCCGGTGCCTAACTTTAATTTTGTGGTTGGTCCGCAGGTTT
Source organism: Mucilaginibacter sp. (assembly GCF_039921305.1). Lineage (GTDB taxonomy): Bacteria > Bacteroidota > Bacteroidia > Sphingobacteriales > Sphingobacteriaceae > Mucilaginibacter. The sequence goes on along the minus strand of NZ_JBDSCA010000005.1, from coordinate 331 downwards.
CGTTCCTGTTATCAACACAAAACAAGTTTAATAATGGCTACAGTACTCAAACGCAAGATGTTTACAACAAGGCTACCGATGGCTATAACAAAACCTTAATTGGTGGTGTTGTGGGCGTTGGATTAGAGTTAAACCCGAACATTGAATTGCGTGCAAGGTATAATATTGATTTGCAGAGCACCAGTATTGCAGGGATATCTGATATTCCGCAGTATAATAACCAGGTTTGGCAAATTGGGTTAGGGGTGAAGTTTTAAGGCCCGTTAACTAATTATCCTCCATGTCATTTCGAACCGGAGGGAGAAATCTTTTTCGCGCGACAAGTCTGCTG
>NZ_JBDSCA010000004.1:0-50654 GCF_039921305.1 Mucilaginibacter sp. | reverse complement strand
ACATCTTTATAAAATATCAGTTTTCCGTCCTGCAGGTAAACAACATGACTGGTGATATCATCGAGGTCGCTCAGCACGTGCGAGGTGATCAGGATCAGCTTACCATTATTCCGTTCTTTAACGATCTTATCCTTTAACAACTCGCTTGACAGGGGATCGAGCCCTGCCGTGGGCTCGTCCAATATCAGTATATCCGGTTTAAACAAAAATGCCAGGCAAGCGCTTACCTTTTGCCTTGTGCCGCCAGAAAGGTTACGCATGGTTTTGTGTTGAATGGAAGCTATCCCAAAACTTTCGATCAGCTCTTCATCGTAAGCCTCCCGGTCGGCCCTGATCTCCTTCAGCATATTGATCACCTGTTTGATGGTCATATTTTCCGGATAGCGGCCTATTTGCGGCATATATCCGATACTTGAACGGTAAGCATAGTGAGTTTTTACTTCTTCATTATTGATCTTGATGGTTCCACTTTCAGGTATAACCAAACCCAATATAGACTTGATCAGCGTGGTTTTGCCAGACCCATTCGGTCCTAATAACGAAACCGTATGCCCGCGGTGAAAATCGAGGCTCAGATTGTCCAGCGCCTTAAATTTCCCGAAGGATTTAGTGAGGTTGGTGATAGAGATCATAGTTTTATTTTTTTCATCATGGGGTGATCGTCCTTCAATTTATCAGGGATGATGGTGGGCATTACCTTTTCTACCTGGTCCATGATATCGGTAAGCAGGCTATGGTAAAGGATCATGGCAGACGGGATCTTTTCCGTTACCACCGAATAAACGCTGACCGGGTAATAAGGAACATCGCCGATATTGTTTTTATCAAGGTCATACCCATCGTATTTATCCCAGTAATTGTTATCAAAAGTATTGAGCATCATAGAGCCGTTGGTAGACATATCAAAAGAATTCCCAATAAAATTATTCCCGGCAAAATTACTGCCGCTACAACTGGCTTGCACACGTGCCGCCCAGCCGTTGTCCTGGAAAAGGTTCTGAATAACAGTTACCCTTGTTGTGCCTTCCATGTGTAGCCCGATCGTGTTTTTTACAAATTGATTACTCTCAATATGGCTGTCGGTAATTTCTTTTAGCAATAAGCCATAGGAGGCCTCTCCCCAGTTATGGAGAAATATATTATGGCGCATGATTACGCCTTTGGAATACATGACGGCCACGCCAGCGCCATTATCCTGGAAAGTATTTTGCGTGTAAATATCATTGTGCGAAAACATGAAATGCAGCCCATAACGTGCATTACCGGATGAGCGGTTACCGGTTATTCTCGAATCGGTAACAAATTCAAAATAGATACCGTCGCGGTGGCCAGATATGGTATTTCCCTGGATCATTAAATGATCGGATTTCCAGGCATGAACGCCGTTTCCTCCATTCAGTTCATCTTTGATATCGCAATGGATGATGTTGTTTTTGATTGTACAGCGAGTTCCATTTTGCAGGTAAATACCAAATGTGGTATTGATGAGCCGGTTATTTTGAATAACCACATCTTTAGCATTGACCACCTTAATGCCCGCCATATCCGTCATGCTCGCCTTTCCGACGTTTTGGATCTGCAATCCTTTAATTTGAACAGCATCACAACGAATAATGAAGATCTGATACTTACTTTCCCCATCGATCAAGGGTGTTCCCATCCCGGTAAGGATCAGTTTTTTGGTGATCATGATGTCGTGTTCTTTATACAAGCCCGCTGTAATTAAAAGGGTGTCCCCATCTTTTGCAGTTGCGATCGCCTTGTGTATACTGTTGAAGCCGGGCTTAACTTGTATAACTGACGCGCGGGTTTCTTCCGGTCTGTAAAAGAGGAGGGCACAAAATGCCAGCAAAAGGATCACTTTTTTCATTTGTTCAACGTTGTCCAGTATAAAACCCCGTGAGGGATAGGAGATGTTACTTTGGCCACCGAGGCATACGCCGCAATATTCCCATTCATCGGCGATCTCAGGTTTTCATCGTGTACGAACGCGGCCTGCTGGGCGTTTAAAAACTGTCCATCCGGGTGTTGGTAGTCTGCCACGAATATGCGGATGCCCGCATCGTTCATATGTTCATCCTTCATGTATTTGATCAGGCAGCTCAAATCATCGAATTTGAATGCCTTACCCTTGCTTGTCAGTAGTTCCGCAGCGAACCTTTTATCCATGATCGTCATGCGGCAGTGCTGACAGCCTTCATGACCGTAATTGATCGGGGCGAATTGCTGTTCACAAGCCGATAGCGAGATCACTGCGATGATTAGCGTTAAAAAGATCAACTTCCTCATTTTGTGTTATTTTTTTTCCATTCATAAAAAGTGATCACGACCAGTAACACACCGGCGCCGATATAAAACCAGCCCGCGATATCCGGCTGCGACAAAACCTCAAAGTTTAATAACTTTTTATAACCGAATAAAGGCGGCTGATAGGACATGCCCGGGACTTTAATGGGTGCAGCAGGATCAAGGTTGTGTCCGTAGTTATATTCCCATTTATAAAAATCATAAAAAGAAAAAATGGCGATAAACGTGAATAGGAAAGTCCAGATATAATAACCGATCTTACGGTTCAAAAGCAGTACGACAATACCCAGGCCCATAAATATCAGGAGTGCAGCAGGCAGATAAATAAATTCAAGAAAATCGCTCTTATGTATCGTTTTCATACCAATATAGTGATTCAAACCATTAATGATATCAACGTCGCCTTTGACGTCATTGATCCATATTTTCATGGATAATCCTCCAGGATATTGTGGCGCGCGAAGATCGATCCGCCACATCGGAAATATCCAGAGTGTAGCCAGAAAAAGGATCACGAATAAGATACTCGCTTTACCGGCAATGGTTAATTTTTTCATTTTTTGGTTGAATAAAAAATGGCAATGCCGTATATACGGCACTGCCATTCTATGTTTAAAACTATTTAGATGCGGTTTCTGGTGTTACCACGCCGGTGCCAAATTTAAGCGGCACATTAGCCCCTTTTGGAGATACCCTCAGGTAACCCGACATCTCCTGGTGAAGCGCGGAGCAAAAGTCGGTGCAATAGAAAGGATATATCCCTTGTTTGTTAGCATTGAACTTTATTGAAAGCGTTTCACCCGGCATGATTAAAAGATCAGCGGTTGGTGAGTTCTTAACTGCGAAGCCATGAGGTACATCCCAATCCTGTTCAAGGTTGGTAACGTGGAAATAAACCTCGTCTCCTACAAACACACCTTCTATATTGTCAGGGACCAGGTGTGATCTGATAGCGGTCATATAAACGTCCACTCTATTGCCGGTACGAACCACATTAGCTTTCTTTTCGCCCATGGTGACATATTGATTATGGTTTTTATTGATATCGTAGAATTTAACTTGCTGATCTTTTATTACGCTTGCAGGTATAGCTTGCCCGTAGTGTGGCTCTCCAATAGTTGGAAAGTCAAGCAACAGTTGCATTTTATCCCCTGTAATATCAAAAAGCTGGGCGGATTGACACAACTCGGGACCTGTTGGTAGATATCTGTCTTTCGTGATCTTGTTATAGGCCACCATGTATTTACCATAAGGTTTTCTGGTATCGCCCCCTGGTACCATCAAGTGGCCGGTTGAATAGAAAGTTGGCGTGCGATCCAGTACCTTAAGGTCGCTAAGTCTCCATTTTACAATTTCGGATGATAAAAACATAGAGGTATATGCATTTCCTTTGTCGTCAAACTCGGTGTGCAGTGGGCCAAGGCCCGGTTTTTTTACTTCACCATGCAATGCAGCTTCGTACTTGATCACCGGGATGCCATAATAATTGCCTTCAAACTGTTTATCATGTATGGCTTTAATTATTTTAGTAAACGAAAGCACGGGGATTAAAGCTGCTAATTTACCACTGCCGACAATGTATTCTCCGGTTGGGTCAACATCGGTACCGTGAGGGGATTTTGGACAAGGTATCATATAAACCATACCAGGGCAATCTTTCGGATCTAATACCAAAACTTCCTTTTCCATTACCGATGTAGCGGTTTGCCTATCCTCGTCAAAAGTATTATGAGCATATTCTGTTGCCATTTTGTGGCCTTTACCAGCTTTAGCGTATTCTTCCGCTTTTTTCCAGTTTACCGCAACAATAAAATCTTTATCTTTTTGAGACGCATTTACTTCGAGCAATGTATACGCTTGTTCTGTATTATAGCAAGAGAAGAAAAACCAATCATGTGAAGGCCCTTTTCCGGCATGGCTCAGGTCAAGATTCATTCCTGGCAATACGATCTGGAAAGCGATCTTCATGTGCCCGTTGTTTTTATCGACACTTATAAATGAAGCTGTACTTTTAAAATTCTTTTTAAAAGAACTTATCGGCACATCTGCATTACCTAAAGGGACTGAAAAGCGTGTCCCTGCTACCAGGTATTCCGTATTCTCGGTAATAAAAGGAGAAGAGTGATTACCTGCGCTATTTGGTATCTGCAGGATCTCCGTCGTTTTAAAAGATTTCAGGTCGATCCTGGCGACACGGGGCGTATTGTTTGCATTGGCAAATAACCAGCGTCCATCGTAATTCCCATTGGTTTGGGATAGTTCAAGGTGATGCTGGTCATCCCAAGGGACAGGACCGTTTGTTGTGTTCAGCATAGCCTTGGTTTCCTCGCTGTACCCGTAGCCATTTTCTGGAAAAACAGAAAAAACAGGTATGACTTTTAATAGTCGTCCTGAAGGAAGCCCGTACACAGAAACCTGGCCGCTAAATCCACCGGAGACAAAATTGTAGAATTCATCATATTTGCCTGGAGCTACGTACACTTTTTGTGCGGCATCGCCCGCTACAGCGGAGTCCGTTGTTTTCATTTTACAGCTTTGCAGGGAAGCAACCAATGCAACCGAGCCAAGCGTTAATAGGAGTTTATTCATGATATTAACTTTAATGTAAGGTGGTTTATTTTTTACCGTCGTTATTCCGCATAAATTCCAGGATATGCCTCGCATCATCATCGCTTAAGTGCTGATTTGGCATACGGACCATACATTTTTCCAGCATGGCCTGCGCCTCCGGATCTTTGTCGATCATTTCATCGGTGTTGGTCACAAAATTCATGATCCATTCAGGTTGTCTCCTGTCCGTAACACCTTTCCATCCGGGGCCAACGAGTTTCTCATCGGTCAGTTTGTGACAACTACCGCATTTTACATCGAAGATCGCTTTACCCTGTCCGATCATAGCCTGATCAAGCGGGTGCGTAAGTTTTACATCGGTAAATTTTCCTGTTCCCTTAGGATTACCGGCAGCAGGTGCCGCAGCTTTGTCGGGAGTAGCGGCCGTTGTGGCTTCGCTGGATGATCCGTCGGAGCCGTTGCCCGGCCCGCAGCTGTAAATAAATAAAGTAGTTATAACCGCTATAACTGCTGTTGCTAATGTGAGCTTTTTGTTCATCATTTTGTTTTTGATTTTTGATGGATACTTTATTTGTTTGATACTTTAAAGGTTTCTACCATCAAGCGATCTTTATAGCTGGTTAACAGGCAAGAGCGCTTACTCATAGATCCGATAATTATTTAAGACAAAAGTGTCTTTAATAGCCTGGACGAAGATTGATACGGCTCACTTAAATAGATGATGCTAATCATTTTTATGAGATACATTTAAAGATAATTTTGTCTTTAATATGTTTTAAATCATATATCATTCGATCTGGACATGATCTGTAAAAATTGTAATAAACGCATGAGAAATATTTTAGCCATATTTTTAATAGCCGCAGGCTTATCATCTTGCACCAACGATAAAGCGGTTGAGAAGGCAATTGTGGTAAACGTGGAGGCAGATGAACAGGAAGAAAAGGGCCAAAGCCAGGAATTGACATTGAATAACGGAAACAAATGGAAAATTGACCGATCCACACATAACAACGTTGTGAACCTGCAGAACATTCTTAACGCATTTACCGAGGATGGTTCCCGGCCTTTGAGTGATTATCAGGAAGTACAACTTGATCTTAAAAACGGGATTGATAAGATGATCAAAGAATGTCATATGACAGGGCCGGATCACGAAGTTTTACATCATTGGTTAAAGCCCTTGATCAACAAAGTAGCCGATCTGAAGAAAGCAAACACGGTTGCTGATGCATCCAGGTCATTAAAAAACATCAGGGCACAGGTCAAATTGAACGCTCAATACTTTGAGTACAACTAAATCAGCGAAAGCTTTTATTTTGAACTTTTATGAAATTAAAATTGAGATGGTAAAAACATATAAATTATTGGGAGGTGCTGTTTTTGCTGATATGGGCGCAATGCCAAAATCGCGTGGCCATCATTCCTTCTCAGGGACATGTCAGTCTGATGATGTAAACACAGACAATATTCGGTTATTTTGATAACTTTAAGTATCATAGTCATATCTAACAGCCGCTATCTTCAAGGGTGACTTGGCATTAAAAAACATTAAATTGAGGTATAGGTTTATAATTATAAGGAGGTAAAGCAATGTCAAAAAGCAAATTACTACGAATGGACAACGTCCTTATCGTCGTCAACGATCTGGAAGCCGCGAAAGCCTTCTTTCTTGAACTCGGATTTGAGTTGGAGGGCGAAACAACCGTTGAGGGCCCCTCTGTAGATCGCCTCATCGACCTTCAGAACGTCCGTGCTACCCTCGCGCTAATGCGTACTCCGGACGGCCACGGGCGGATCGAGCTGGACAAGTTCCACACGCCGGAAGCGATCAGAACCGGACCTGAGAAAGTTGCGGTGAACGAGCTCGGAATGCGCCGAATCATGCTCGCTGTCGATGACATTGATGAGGTGGTCGCGCGCCTGCTTGCTCACGGCGCTGAACTGGTAGGCGAAGTGGTGCAATATGAGAACACTTATCGGCTCGCCTACATACGCGGCCCGGAGGGCATCATCGTCGGTTTAAGCGAGCAGCTTAAATAATAAATCAATGACTGATGTTTACCAAAATCCTGCCACCATGTTTTCAAACAAGTCATCAACCTCAGGAAGCAGAGGTTAATGACTATATCCGGATAATTTTTTAAAGTAACTTCAATCGTAGCTAACCAATTTTGAAGAAACTATTTAAACGATAAGTTGTAAAGGGAGGGAAATGCTATGAGAAATATAATAGTCTTATAATGATTGCTTTAGATGGCATAATGCAAGCACCGGGCGGTACTGAAGAAGATACATCAGGCGGTTGAGATTTGGGAAGGTTATTGGACAAATATAAAAAGCAATTCTCCGGGGAATGTTACAGCGGTGTCATAGTACACATGCAATCATTACGTAATTAACTCACATTATACGTTACGTTCATTTATAAGAATACCTAAGTTAATTAATAATCCATGTAATCGTTGCCGGCGAGAATGAGCGGCTTTTTTCTTGCTTAAAATGCTTTATGCTTGTATAATTCACTCCAGGTATGCTATCTTTAAAAATGCAACACCAAGAGTTTGAACCTTCCGAAGAGCTACGGGATACCATAAAGTGCTTTTGGTACAATAGTAAAGATTTTGGGGAGCTACAATCCAGTTTTGAGGTACAACCTGATGGCTACGCCGAAATTATTTTTCATTTTGGAAGCGGCTGTAGTATTTCTCATAATGGGAGTTTGCAGCCATTGCCATCACCGTTTATGATGGGGCTCCTTAATCAGCCTGCTATTTTTTACGCCAGAAACCGTTTAGAAATTATTGGTATCAGATGCTTTCCGTGGACGGTGTTCGATTTGCTCGGACTGCCATCTGGTAAAAACGGAGTACGCATATTTGAGCACCCCATCGCCCAACTTCAATCTACATTAAATAAGTGTGTTGAAGCTGGTGAGATAGATGAAGCGCTGGCGAAGGTAAAACAGTATTTTTTGAATGCACAGTTGCATGTTGCCACCAACAGTATGCTATTTAAAGCAGGAGTTGCTATGAGGGAAGCAAACGGCACCATGCCGGTAAGCCAGGTAGCGGCGGCAGCTCATGTTACGATTCGCACATTGGAAAGGAATTTCAAGCAATCATCTGGCCATACGGTTAAAGACGTATCGAGCCTGATTCGCTTTGAGCAGGTGCGAAACCAATTGTGGCTTTATCCAGATTCCAACCTTGCCAGTATAGCTCATGAGTTGGGCTATACGGATCAATCTCACCTAAGCAGGGAATTTAAGCGCTACAGCGGTGCCACACCAGCAGCATTCGCGCGAAAAGCGAAGAAAGGGAAACAGGCTGTAGGCAACGATTTTGTCGCATTTGTACAAGCCTAACGCAAAAGCATTCCAGAAATTTGTGTTTCAATCATTTAATATGAAAGCAACACTTAAAAGTAATAAATACGCGCAACATAGTTCTATTTACGATGTGATCATTTCTGGTGCAGGGCCTGTAGGGCTATTCCTCGCCTGCGAATTGGCATTGGCTAAATGCTCGGTACTGATACTGGAAAAGGCGGAGAGCCCGAACTCACCCCTAAAGCAACTTCCTTTCGGAATACGCGGACTATCGGCGCCTACAATTGAAGCGCTTTATCGCCGTGGATTACTGAACGAACTTGAAATTCATAAACGCCTTAAAAGCCCTCACCAAAATGCCGGGCAAGGGGCGCGTCGGCAGGTAGGGCATTTCGCCGGAATTCCATTTTATGAAGGTGATATTGACACCTCACAATGGAAGTATCGCTTGCCAGGCTCGACTGAAACCAGTTTGATATCTGAAATGCAAGAGCTTGAAACGGTATTTACCCGCCGCGCAGAGGCCTTAGGTGTAGTGATCAGTCGCGGGCTTGCGATCACCAATTTTCATCAAACTACAGATGGAGTAACTGTTCAGTCGGGTAACCAGTCTTTCAATGGTAAATGGCTGGTGGGGTGTGATGGAAGCCGTAGTGTCGTTCGCAAATTAGGTGGTTTTGAATTCGCCGGTACGGAGTCGGAATTTACTGGCTATACTACCCGGGTTGATATTGCTGACCCGGAGAAGCTTAATTCAGGTCGAAACGTGACACCAACAGGCATGTACTTGCAATCGCAGCCCGGTTATTTGATGATGCAGGATTTTGATGCCGGGGCATTTCATAATTCAAAAAAGCCAATTACGCTTGAACACGTACAGCAATTGCTACGCCACATCTCGAACACCGACGTTACTATCAGTGCCCTGCATATTGCAACCACGTGGACCGACCGGGCACGGCAGGTCACAACCTACCGCAACGGCCGGATACTTTTAGCCGGTGATGCCGCGCACATACATTCGCCGTTGGGAGGGCAGGGGCTTAACCTTGGGCTGGGTGATGCCCTAAATTTGGGCTGGAAGCTAGCCGCAACCATACAAAAGAAAGCGCCCGAAGGTTTGTTGGATAGTTACTATACTGAACGACACCCGGTAGGCGTACAGGTTCTGGATTGGTCACGCGCTCAGGTTGATATTATGAAACCAAGCCCGCAGGCGCGCGCGCTTAATGCAATCATCCGTGATTTGATGAATACGCGCGATGGCGCTACTTATATTGCGGGTAGGGTATGGGGTATTTTTACACATTACGATCTGGGTGGTAATCACCCTCTGGTGGGCTACAGCGTTCCCAATTTCGAGTTCGAAAATGGAGCGACAATTGGGGATCTGATGCACAATGGTCAGGCGGTATTGCTTGATTTTGATAACAATGAAGCACTTAAAACTTTGGCGGCTGAATATGGCGATCAAATAAAATATGTTTCGGGCAAGGCCAAAGAACAATTAGGCTTGAACGCTGTACTCATACGGCCTGATGGGATTATCGCCTGGGCTTCTGAGTACAACGAACCTGATAGCAGCGAACTCCAAAAGGCTGCCGCCCGATGGTTTAAAACAAAAACCAGGCAATTGTAGTTACCTGGTTTTTGTTCATTGTAAGATCAATATTACCAGCCCGGGTTTTGATAAGCCTTTTTCTGATCATTACTCATAGCCTGGCCGCTAAGTGTTGTAGCATCTATTTGTATTTGAGGTATAGGTCTTAACTTATCTCTCGGAATAATACTTGTGGCATCTTTGTTAAATAGTTTGGTTCTGTCGTATAAGGTTTCTGTACGCACTAAATCTTCAAACCTGTAAAACTCGCCACATAACTCGCGTGTGCGCTCGTTCAGCATAAAGTGAATAAAGCGGTCGGCGGTAGTAGTTACCGTTGGCGGGTAGTTTTCGCTTGCCGCGTTGGTAGTAAACAAGGTTGTGGTAGCCTGTAAGTTTCCGTAGGTATCGCTCACATCGCCGGGTGTACCGCCGTCAAACATATAAATTTGAGGGTTTTTAAATTCGCCTGCATGGTAGGCTGCCCTTTGGCGTATTTTGTTAATGTAAGTAAGCGCTGTGGTATAATCTGCCTTGCGGCCGTAAGCTTCGGCAGCAATCAGATATGTTTCCGCCAAGCGGGCAATTATACCATTACGTATCCCTCTTTCTTCGTTATAATCACTGGTTAAACGTACGGGATCTAACATTTTTACCAGGGTAAGATACTTGTTGTTATTAAAGCCCTGTAATATTGGCCCGCCAGCGGTTGCCTGGTAATAACGTGCATATACAGTATAGCGGTATTTAGCTATTTGTGAATTTAACAAAGGGTTAGTTTTGCTGTTCGCGATAAATAAGGCCGCGGTGTCGCCGGTTCCAAATTTAAACTGGCCAACCAGCGCGGGCGTTGGCGCATCCGCGGCGGTGAATTTTGGAACACTGGTATTGGTATTGGAATAAAACACCGTACGGAAACTTTTGTAAAAGCGCGAATCGTTTTTCCTGTCAAAAAGATCTATTGTATAATCAGACGGACCTAAACGACGGAAGGGGCGACCGTTAAAGTTATCAGTAGTACGGGCAAGGCCAGGTATGCCCACATCGTATTGGCAAATATAATACTCATGGGTACGGTTACCTGTAGTGCCGTCTAAAGTAAGATCTTTAATAAACTGGGCGGCAAAAATGATTTCTTTACTTGCTTGCGCAGTTTGAAATTTACCGATATCGCCGGCAGGTGTAGCACCATTCTGACCGATAGCCGGAGTAGTAACCTTAGGATAATTTGCAGGGTAAACGCCGTTCCATAAGTTCATATAATCACTTTCTAAAGCATAGGTGCCGCTGTTTATTACCTGCGTAGCGTAATAAGCCGCGCTATCAATATCAGTTGGTTGCTGGCCACGCACATCGGTAACGGCGCTTCCGCGGGTTAAGTAAGCCTTAGCTAAAAAGTGCATGGCTGCCCCCTTGGTTGCCCGGCCCTGATCAGTATTGGTAGCTGACAGGTTATCGGCCGCAAAACGCAGATCGGCAAATATCAGCTTATAAACATCAGCCACCGACGCCCGTGTAAAATCAGTTTGTTTATTTATTGTAGGTTGTGTTACAAGGGGTACACCTGCAAACTGCTGCACTAACTGAAAGTAATAATATCCACGTAAAAATCGTAATTCGGCAATACGCTGGGTTATTTGTGCCGGTGTGCTTAATGTTTTTGATGTGGTGCTTTTAAATAATGGCAACTGTTGAAGACCTATATTGCAACGCCCTATAGCATAGTAGTTGTTTGTCCACAAGCCGTTTAATAAACCCTCGGCCGGGTTATAGCTGGCAGCGTAACTGTTGTAATATTCAAAGTTAAACTGGTCGCCCTCTATAAATTCGTCAGTACCAAAATTGTACAAAGCATAAGCTTGTTCACCCTCAAATTTATTTCGCAACGGTGTATAGGCCGATTTTACCAGGTCTTCAAGCCCTTGGTCAGTAGTATAATAATTCTGCGTGAGCGTACTCACCAGGTCTTCCTGCAGATATTTTTTACATGAGCCTATGCATAAGGCTAACATGATCGTAATAACCGGTATGATATATTTTTTCATTTTCGTTTATCTTTTTTTGTTATCACTTAATTATATACCCGCTTTTATACCAAATACCCAGCTACGGTAGCTAAACGAAGTTGGCCCCGGGTTAGCCGTGCTGCTTGATGGGTACGAGCTTGTGTATTGCACCGATTCCGGATCATAACGTTTATAGTTGCTGAATAGGAAAGGGTTAACTGCGTTAACAGAAAATGTAAGGCTGCGCATTTTGATCTTGTTCAATATCGATTGCGGCACCTTGTACGATAGCAGGATACTTCGCACCCTAACAAACGAGCCATCCCTGAAACCATTGGCTTGCCAATAAAGCGGTATATCGCTGGTTAAGTTAGCTTGCGGATACTCGTTAGATGGGTTTGTTGGTGTCCAATAATTTACGTTGAAGGTTTGATAACGTCCTACCAATGACGGGCGCGGATCACGTATTAAACCGCCGTGACTAATGTAAATAAAGGTGCTTAACTCAAAACCTTTATAGGCGAAGGTGCTGTTAATGCTACCTGTCCATTTTGGGTTGGGTGAACCTAAAAGTACTTTATCAGCCTCGGTTATGGTTGTATCGCCATTGGTATCTTGTACACGTATGCGGCCCGGTTGCAGGGCGGTGTTAGCTTTATTCCCTGTTTTTTTCCAATAGTAGTCATACAATATTCCGCCGGGCTGCGCATCGCTGTTTTGGAATATACCTTGAGAAGTATAATCATAGTACGACCTGATAGGCGCGCCCAGGAACCAGCCACTCGGTATATTGTTGGAACCTGTTGGATCTAAGTAAACAATGGCTTCCTTATTGCTTGAGAATACAAAATCGGTTGTCCATTTAAATTTGCCTGTATTAATGTTTACAGTTGATAGAGCGATCTCTACACCACGATTCCTAACCTGGCCAACGTTAACGGTTATACCGCTATAGCCTGTAGCATCGGGGAGTTTTTGAACCTGTATCTCGTTAGAGTTTGATTCATAAACATCAATAGATCCCGATACCCTGCCTTTAAACAAACTGTAATCTATACCCAAATTTTTAGTGGTTGTTTTTTCCCATTCCAGATCGGGCAATGGTAAACCGGTAGCACTCGGTGCATATCCTTGCGCCGGTGTGGCACCAAAATTATAATAGGTAATGGTTAAAGGGCCGTTGGTTGTATAAGCCGGTATCCCCGCGTTACCAACCGAGCCTATACCACCGCGAATTTTTAATTGGTCAATAAAATTAACTTTCTTTAAAAAGTCTTCCTGATCTATACGCCAGGCTATTGATCCCGACGGGAATGATTTGCCCTGATGCTCGGCAGAGAGTACTGATGAACCGTCGTACCTTTCGGCTACGGTTAAAATATATTTTCCGTTGTATGAGTATATCAACCTGCCTAAAAATGATGCCTGTTGTGATTGTATAAACCCGCCGGTATAAGTAACCACACCGGTGGCGTTGTTCTGTAAGGAATACCATTTTTGAGTTTCGTAAGCAAGGCTTGCTGCCGAAGCGTTTGAAGTTTCTACCCTGCTTTTTATTAATTCCTGCACAGCAGTGGCAGTTATATCATGCTTTTTTGCAATGGTAGTATTGTACGATAACTGGTTCTGCAATGTCCAGGTGAGCCCCGAAGACGTTGCATACGATGCCGTAGCCGCTCCGCCAGCCCGGGACGAAGAGATGGCACCACTAAAAATACCTACACGTGTGTTAAGTACATCAGCACCAAAGGTTGTTTTAAAAGTTAAACCTTTAACGGGGTTTATTTGAGCATAAACGTTGCTCAGCAAATGGCTATTACGTGTTTCGTTCAACAGGCTGTTCGCATCATTCAATGGGTTGATGATGTTACTATCGTTTCCGGGGAAAAGCACGAAGTTGCCGTTAGCATCATAAGGCTCGGCCAGGGGTAATTGGCCCGACGCGGCACCATAAACGTCTGATCCTTTATTTTGAATAGCATTTGAATAGCTTAGGTTACCCCCTGCCGAAAAGTAACTTACAGGCTTGTAGTTCATGCTGTTTGATAGGCTGTAACGGGTATAATCCTGGCCGGGTTCAATACCTTTTTGCGTTAGGTAACCTAAAGAAAATGCATTGGTAAATTTTTCGGATCCACCGGTGATCGATAGGTTGTGGCTTTGTGTAATACCGGTTCTTATGGCATCTTTTTGCCAATCGTATGTTGGTATTTTTGATGCATCAAAAACCGGAATATCATTTAATACCGGGTAACCTAAACTTACAAGCAAGGCTTTTTCGGCATCAGTTGTGGGGCGGGTAACTACGTCAAATATGTTATTGGCCGGGTCGTACTTGGTGAAAGTGTATCCCGCCATAATTTTGGCCAAGATGTTCGGATCGGCACCAAAAAGCTTATAATCCGACGCCGGGTCCGCAAAATATCGTTGTGCTGTACTGGTTGTACTCAGGCCCGAATTGTACGATTTGCCGCCAATGTAGGCATCTCTTTTAAATTGTGTATAGGTTGGGCCATCAAATATATCCAGTTTCCTTAATATATTATCCGCTGATGTGCTTCCGGCATAGTCAACCGTTATTTTGCCGTTCTTTCCTTTTTTGGTAGTTACCTGTATAACACCGTTGGCGCCTCTCGAACCATAAATTGCTGTAGCAGATGCATCCTTCAATACGTCTACCGATTCGATATCAAGTGGGTTAATGTCATCAATGCTATACGTTACGGGTACTCCATCTACCACAAATAACGGATCGTTGCCAGCCGTTAAGGACCGGCTACCCCTAATGCGGATTGCCGAGCCCGAACCTGGCGTAAAACTGGTTGGCGACGAAACTAAGCCAGGTGTTTGCCCCTGTAAGGCTGAACTTAAGTTTGTAGCCGGTATTTTGTCCATTTTTTGTACATCAACCGATGATATGGCGCTTGTAACATCGCCGCGGCGTTGCGTGCCATATCCAATTACTACTACTTCGGTAAGCGATTTTGGCTCAGGTATTAATTGAACGTTTACTACCAGTTTTGCACCGGCAACAATTTCCTGCACTTTATACCCCACAAAACTAAATACAAGTGTATTAGTGTGACTCGCGTCGGGAATGGTTAGTTTGTACTGACCGTCAATATCGGTAACCGTTACTGATGTTGTTCCTTTAAGTTTTACACTTACCCCGGGCAGCGGACTGCCGGTTTCGTCGGTAACTTTACCTGTAATTGTAGCTGGCGGTATAGGTTTTTCGGCTTCAAGTGTGCTTTTAGGTTTGATCAGAATGGTTTTATCAAATATTTGATAAGTGAACGGCTGATTAGCAAAACACTCAGTTAAAACTTTCTCCAGCGGAAGATTCACTGCTTCTATGGATACCTTTTTGGTTTTTTGTAATAATTCGTCAGAGTACAAAAAGTTGTAATTGATCTGCTTATTAATTTGCCGGAATATTTTTTGTAATGATGCGTTCTTCTCGGATAGGCTCACTGTTTGCGAGTAAGAAGTAGCGCTTACATGAATGCTGAATGCAATAAGTATAACAGCGGTAAGTTTCATAATTAAGAGTGGTCTAAACACCGGCCCCGTTTTTCGGGGAAAACATTCGTTGTAAAAATTAAAATCCATACTTTTACTTCATATAGGTTAAATAATCAATTGGTTAGTTATCGCATACGCCAGCTATTGATCTATATTTCAACCGGAGGCGCTCCAACGCTTCCGGCTTTTTTATCAAAGCTTTATTTGTTATTTGAATTTGCTTTTTCTTTTTAAGTGCTTATTTGGTCACAGTAACTTTGCGGCCATCAATGCTAAAATGAACCCCTCCTGTTAGTTCGAGCATATTTAGTATTTGTGAAATATTGTTTGATCGGGAAATGCTGCCAGAAAAGTGGATCTGCGGAATAGGGTCTTTATATTCCACGTCTACATTGTACCAACGGGCAACCTCGCGCATTACACTCTCAATGCCTTCGCTGTCAAACACAAAAAGATCATCTTTCCAGGCCACTATTTCTTTTACATCAATAGTGTTTATTCTGATGTTTTTTGAGTTTGCCATAATGCTGGCTTGCTGGCCAGGTACAATAAGCTTGCTATGTTGTTTATTGAATATTTTTACCGAACCTTCCAGCAGGGTGGTTTTTTCGGCGCCTTCGTTTTTGTAGGCTTCCACATTAAAGTGAGTACCTAATACCTGTACTATAGAGTTATTGGCAAACACCTTAAATGGTTTGTGTTTATCTTTAGCTACCTCAAAATATCCTTCGCCCGTTAAGTAAACCCGGCGCTCATGTTTGCTGAATGCTACAGGGAACTTTAACGAAGATTCGGAATTGAGCCAAACCAAACTTCCATCGGGTAGCTCTACTTTATATTTACCGCCTTTGGGTGTGGTGATGGTATTGAACTGATGATTGCTAACTTGTTGGATACCCGCAACCGATTTATAGGTAAGCAAACCATGCTCTGAAATAATCTTTAAGTTTCCATAAGTTTTAACCATACCAGATGACTGGCCGTTAACATTCATTACCGAACCATCTGCCAGAATAAGTTTGGCCTTTTCGGAGCCTGGGGGAACATCGTTTTTAAACCGGCTTTTTTTAGTAACCGCTGTTTGTGGGTTTAAAACTGTGATAGGCTTAAGCTTATACCAAACACCGCCTGCAGCCAAAGCCATCAATAATACAGCTGCATATTTCCATTTCTGAATAAGTAAGTATACCTGATTGGCAAACGATGTTTTTTGACCTCGTAAAACAATATTTTGCCATGCATCTTTTTGATCAATAGCCGAGAAAAAATCAAGGTCGGTTTGCACCAGGCGCTCATCCTGTAGCTTTTCCAGCAGGTGCATGTTTTCAGGGCTTTCTTTTAGCCATGCATTCAGCTTAATTTCTTCAGTTACTGATAATTCGCCTTTTAGTTGCTTTAAAATAAGCACTGCATATTCGTACGCTTCGTAATTATTCTCCATGAAATATATTTAGGCGTGCCGGGGCACATCAACTGGTTATAACATAAAGACACGCTGATGTAACAAAAGGGTGACAAGAAAATAAAATAAATAATTGTTAACCGGGCGGTTAAACTATAGGTGAGTGATTGTAGCCAAAAGCAGTACAAACAATTCGGGCTTTAATTGCCCCCTGAGCACTTTTAGGGCCCGTTGCTTTTGAGTTTTTACGGTATTTACAGATATGCCCAACATATCTGCAATTTGGTTGTTTTTCATTTCCTCCAGATAGCTCATCCGGAATATTTGCTGGCAACTACCCGGCAGTTGAGCAATAGCCACATGAATTTCGGCCATTACTTCTGAGCGGATAATAGAATGAAAAACGGCTTCTTCAACCGGGGTACTATTTAAACTATTGATATGTTGCTCGGCTACCTTGTTATGCCTGATCACGTTAAGTGTGGCATTTTTTACTGTACTGTACAAAAAATTTTTAATAGCAACAGGATTGCTGGAAACAACATCGCAGTGATCCCAAAATTTAACAAAGGCATCCTGAACAATGTCTTCGGCTTGGGTTTTATCGTGGGTTATCTGATACGAAAAATACACTAAACGATTATAATACTCGTTAAATGCGGTTTTTACGTCCGCCTGAATACAGGTTTGACCAGAATTGTTTACCATTGGCAAGGAGTATAATTTTAGGTGTTAAACATCCTGATCGGCGATCGGGATATATTAACATTTATTAAATATAATCGGAATTATAAATATCAAAACAAAAATACCCCATGCCAACCCGGTCTGTCCTGTATTGAAAAGCCTACACATCGATACGGGGGCGTCTTGGTTAGTATTGAGCAGGAATGTACAGGACAGATGTAGTGTTTTTTTTCGTCAATTTAGACAATCAATTAGAAGCCGATCACCGGCTATACCAATATAAACTTATCAATACCAATGAATAAATCAATTATTAAAAAGCATTGTAAAGGCGCATTTATACTTTTTGGTTGTGCCTTACTATTACAAATTACCACTAAGCCGTTACAGGCGCAAAGCACACCGGCAAAAGGTAATGATGTAACCACACCACTGCATTTGCTAAAACCAGCGTATGTTACACCTTATGGCGAAACTAAGCAAGCCGACGTAAAAGCGGTACTTGATCTCATTTACAATTATCTGAATACCGCCACGCCGTATGAATTGGAAGATTCGAAAACCAAACAGCCTGTTACCGATATAACTAAACTGAACGCCACAAGCATATTTAAACCCGGCGACTTCAGGCTCATTAGTTATGAATGGGGTATTACCTATACTGGTATGCTTGAAGCAGGCGCTGCCACCGGCGACCCTAAATTCACGGCTTACACAACTAACCGGATGAAGTTTTTAAACGATGCCGTTAATGGATTTAAAACCTATTTGAAAGCATCGCCGCAAACCATTACACCGGTGCGTTCGGTATTGGAACCGCATGCGTTGGATGATGCAGGTTCGATGGCTGCTGCCATGATCAAAACCATGAGGTCGGGTACATCAAAAGTAAATCTAAGGCCCATGATAGATAATTACATCAACTACATTATGACCAAAGAATTCCGTTTGAGTGATGGTACATTTGCTCGGAACCGCCCGCTGCCAAACACTTTATGGCTCGACGATTTATACATGAGTTTACCCGCTTTGGTGCAAATGGGTGCCCTTACCGGCGATCACAAATATTTTGACGAAGCGATTAAACAGTACCAGTTATTCTCGAAACGCATGTTCAATCCGGAACGGGGGCTTTACATGCATGGTTGGGTTCAGGATATGGATCCGCACCCTCAATTTCACTGGGCAAGGGCAAATGGCTGGGCATTCTTAACCAAGATAGAACTGCTTGACGCGCTTCCGCAAGATCATCCGGCACGGGCCGAAATACTGGCTATGCTAAAGAAACATGCCGCAGGCCTTGCACAACGCCAGGATGCCACAGGCTTTTGGCATCAATTGCTGGATAGGAACGATTCCTTTTTAGAAACATCGGCTACAGCCATATATGCTTACTGTTACGCACGTGCCATTAACAAAGGTTGGTTAGATGCCAAAGCCTATGGCCCGGCGGCATTACTGGCCTGGAACGCCGTTAGTACCAAAGTAAACAGCCAGGGGCAGGTTGAGGGTACTGTAGTAGGCACTGGCATGGGCTTCGATCCGGCATTTTACTGCTACCGCCCGGTAAATGTGTTTGCGGCTCATGGTTATGGCCCAACATTGCTGGCTGGCGCCGAAATTTACCGCATGCTCAAAGATCACCCTTTTGTGATCAACGATAGCGCGGTGCAAATGAATAAATAACCCTCGGGCTAACCAAACAAAACAAAACCATGAAAAATATTATACTGATTGCCGGTTTGCTTTTATGTGGCGCAACCGTAAGCGCGCAAATCGGCAGGCGTTTCCCATCGGAGCGAAAAGTTGTGAAAGATCCGGTAACGGGTACCATGCTTACCTTTTTAACCAGTACGCCTACGGGCGATTCCAAAATTTACCAAACCCATAACCAGTGGACCTCTGATCTGAAATGGCTCATCTACAGAACCGGGCGTGTAAAAGGCGAGGCTATGGCAGTGAACGAAGAAACCGGCGAAATGGTGCAGGTAACCGAAGGTGGATACGTAGGTATGCTAAACGTTGCCCGCAAAAGCATGAAACTGTATTTTATGCGCAAGGTGGGTGGTACGTTGTCTGATAATGAAGCTAATGGGCCACTGGAAATTGTGGAAGTTGACCTGGCTAAATTATTTGTGGATAGTAAAGCGGGCAAGGTACAGGCCGCCAATGTTTATCAGCGCGTTTGCGGAACCCCTGATGCAAAAATAGGTGCCGGTGGTGATATGGCTCTGGACGGGGCGGAAGAATGGGTTTACTTTCGTATTGGTAAGGAAGAAGCAGCAAGAAGGCTTGCACCGGGAACTAAAATAGATTCGGCTTTTGGGCCGCGGCATATGGGTGCAGGGCCTTCGGGAATTGCCGCCATGAATATTAAAACGGGCCAGGTTAAGCATGTTGTGGCTGTTCCATTTCAGGTGGGCCATATCCAGACTAATCCGTGGATGCCCGGCGAAATTATTTTTTGTTGGGAAACGGGCGGTAAATCGCCGCAGCGTACATGGATAGTTAATGCCGATGGCAGCGGATTGCGCCCCCTATACCCTGAAGCGGATTATGAGTGGGTAACGCACGAAGCTGTAATTACTAAAGATGAGGTGGCATTCGCGTTAATGGGGCATCGGCAAATACCCGGAACGACTACAAAGGTTGCAGCCGGAACACCAGTAAGTGGAGTTAACCCTGGCCAGGAAGCGGCGTGGGGCCCAGCTGGCACGCGCGAAAAGCCTACAGGGTTGGGCATCGTCAATATCCGCACAAGGGAAATAACCATTGTTGGCCAAACTTCATCGGGTAGTGGGTTGTGGCATGTAAGCGGATCGGCCGATGGGCGTTTTGCTGTGGGTGATGATTTTGAGCGTAATTTATATTTAATAGACCGCCACACCCATGAAATGATTTTGCTAACTACGGGGCACAAACCTACCGCGACAGATCATATCCATCCAACTTTTAGTCCGGATGGTACACGGATCGAGATCCAGTCGGCAATGCTTTCAGCAGATGATCATTCCATGAATATTTGTATCGTTCCTGTGCCGGAGAGTTGGTTGAAGCGGGTTTACACCAAGTGAACGTAATCGTAAACCAATAATTACCAACTAAAATTTAACCATATGAGTTTATTAAAATCAATAATCGGTACCACAAATAAAGCGCTATACTTAAGCCTGGTTTTAACATTTTTTTGTTTTAATAAAGTATCAGCGCAAAAACCTGTAGATTTCTTCCCCAAAAAAGATCTGATGCCTATCGGTTCATATTATTATCCTGAGCAATGGCCGCATCAATATTGGGCTCGGGACATTAAAAAAATGGCCGAAGTTGGTTTTGATTTTACGCATTTTGGCGAGTTTGCCTGGGCATTTATTGAACCCGAGGAAGGTAAATTTGATTTTAAATGGTTGGATGAAGCGGTAGAGCTTGCACATCAAAATGGCATCAAGGTAATTATGTGTACCTCATCGCCAACGCCGCCCCTTTGGCTGGAGCAAAAACACCCCGAAATTTTAATGGTGAACGAATATGGTGTTACCATGCAGCATGGCTCAAGGCAGCAATGCAGTTGGTCGAGCCCGGTTTATCGCGAATATGTTTCTAAAATGGTAGAAGCACTTGCTAAACACTATGCTAACGACAAACGTATCTGGGGTTGGCAACTGGATAACGAACCATCGCATTATGGCCAATACGATTACAGTGCGGCCGCGCAAACCCGCTATCAGCAATGGCTGAAAAACAAATATAAAAGTATCGACACCTTAAATAAAACCTGGGGTACGGCGTTTTGGAGCATCCGCTATAGCGACTTTACCCAAATTCGCTGCCCTAATGGAAAGGAACTGATTGCGCAGCCAAACCCGCATTCCGTACTCGATTTTAAACGTTTCTCGGCAGATGAGGCGAACGATTTTTTGGGTATGCAATATGGCATTCTGCGCAAGCATATCCTGCCGGAGCAATGGATAACTACCAACCTGATGCCCGAACATGTTGATGTTGACCCGACTAAGATAACCAGTCTGGATTTTGTGACTTACACCAAGTACCTGGTTGCAGGTTATGATAAAGGTATAGGTGCACAGGGTTTCAGGATGGGCTCGGCAACGAGTATTGCCTTTGCTAATGATTTGTTCAGGCCGCTTAACGGAATAACCGGCGTGATGGAGTTGCAGCCGGGGCAGGTTAATTGGGGCAAGTTTAATTCGCAAACCATGCCTGGCGTGGTCCGCATGTGGATATGGCACGCTTTCGCGGGAGGTAATAAGTTTGTGTGCAACTACCGTTTTAAGCAACCTTTAACCGGAGGCGAACAATATCACTATGGTATTATCAGCACCGATGGTGTTACGCCGAGCAGAAGCGGATTGGAGTATATCAAGGTCATCAACGAATTAAAATCAATAAAAAAAGAATATGACCCCAATGCCAAAATGCCGAAGGAATATCAATCCCGGTTAACGGCTGTATTATACAATCCGGATAACCGCTGGGAGGAGGATAATCAACCTCAAACCAACCAATGGAATTTTATGGGGCATTTAATGCGCTACTATGGCGCGTTAAAAGAATTGAATGCTCCGGTTGATGTTATAACCGAGGATAAGGATTTTTCTAAATACCCGGTGATGATTGCTCCGGCATATGAGTTGCTTGATGCTAAATTGGTTGAACGCTGGAGACAATATGCCGAAAATGGTGGACATCTGGTGCTGACATGCCGTACCGGGCAAAAGGATCGAAATGCCAAACTTTGGGAAATGAAGTTTGCCGAACCAATTTATCAATTGATAGGAGCAAAAATTTCGTTTTTTGATATGCTGCCTGATACCACACAGGGCACCATTAAAATGGGATTGAAGAACTACAAATGGAACAATTGGGCCGATGTGATAGAACCTATGCCGGGCACCCAGGTTTGGGCAACCTATACCAACCAGTACTATGCAGGTAATGCTGCCATTATTCATCATAAACTTGGCAAAGGCACTGTAACTTACATAGGACCTGATACTGATGATGGCGCTTTGGAAAAAGCAGCTTTGCAACGGGTGTATCAGCAGGCTGGAATACCTACGCTAAACCTGCCGAAGGGCGTGATATTGGAATGGCGCGATGGCTTTTGGGTAGGAGTTAATTATTCGGATAAGGCTTATACAGTATCGGTCCCGCCAACTGGCAAAGTGCTGGTCGGAAAAACACTGCTTGAACCAGCGGGAGTGCTTGTATGGAAGGAATAGGATATAGGTTTCTTTCAGGTCATTTTGTCGAACTAAAAATTATCTTTATAAATGCTTTATAGACTATTACTGATATGCTTGCTGCTATCATCGTGCGCTGCAAACCGCATGGTAGAAACTGATCTTTATTTTGGGATGTCGAAGCCAGACGGTGGCTCGGTTACCGATAAAGAATGGGAGAGCTTTAGAGAGAACTACATCGTCACTGCCTTTAAACAGGGGAGCACAATAATTAATGCTTCGGGAAGTTGGCTTGATCCGGTAAGTAGAAAACAGGTTACCGAAGCAAGTCACCTGGTTATTTACCTGCATAAAAAATCAAAAGCTGTTTCTAAGCAAATAGATAGTCTGCGTAAGCAATATCAAACCCAGTTCCAGCAGCAATCCGTTTTGAGGGTTGATAAAAAAGTAACTGTCGCTTTTTAATGTTGCGCAGCTTTGAGTTGCAATTTTTCTGACAGTAGTTTACTTACCGGCCCTGCATAACCATCACCAACAACACGCCCGTCAATTTTGGTTACCGGGAGTATATTTTTTGTTGAACTGGTAATAAAGGCCTCCTTACAGTTTTTCAGATCGTCAAGTGTGATATCCCTGTGCTGTAATAGGTTAAGGCCACCAGCAATTTCAAGCACATGTTTCCTGATAATACCCTTCAATAAATTTTCTCGTGTGGTAACAACATGGCCGCTTTGGTCAATAATAAAAAAGTTAGCCCGGGGGCATTCGCTAACTATGCCATTGTTGTGATACAATACATCATCGGCACCTTTTTCTTTAATAACCGGCTGTAGCCAAACGGCCATCAAATAATCTAAAGTTTTAGCATACGATAGTTGCCGTTGATACTGATGAGTGATCAAACTAATGCCTTCCAAACTGATTTGTTTGCTCAATATCATTTCGGTTTGGGTGATGATCATGTTAGGCTTGGCTATACCATAACCATCGGGCGAGTAACCACCTGTAAGGGTGATGCGTATGCCCGAATCGGCTATACCGTTCTTTTCTATCAGTTTCAGCAAAAGTGTTTTCAATTCTTCACGACTTAGATCAACAGTTAAGTGCATAGCGGCAGCCGAATTATAAAAGCGATCCAGATGATCTTCAAGAAAAACAGGCCGCCCATCTATCGTTTTAAAAAAATCGAAAATGCCATATCCCCTTTGTATAGCCAGGTCTGTAATTAAAACAGAGGCTGTTTCGGCTGGTAAAAACTCCTGGTTAACTATGGTGAACTTGCTCATGGTTGATAAAATTAATGCCGGTATTTACACTATCCTATTACAAATATATTGGAGTTTAGTATGCCTTTTGTAATACCGAAGCCAAAAAATCCAGATCGGCAGGGGTATGCAAGGCGCTCAATACAATACGCTTTAATGTTTTTCCTTTCGGATCAGGATAAGCAAATGACGAGATCAGGATACCTGATTCAAAAAAGATGTTCTCGTTAATATCCGTAGGGAGTATAAAAGATGGCAGTCCGGCGCTATGTTGTATGCCCGGCATCGCCTTTATACAGTTTTCAAAATAGCTGATATTGCTCAATAATTTATGCCTTTGCCGATGGTAAATGTGCTGCCCTTTATTAAAAGCGAATATTTGTGCCGGTGAAGATGGAGTAACGCCCGAATACTCAGGCGTGTGCTTAAATTTAGCCACCCAATTTTTCGAGGCACTTATGGCGCCACCAGAAATACCGTAAGCCTTAGATAGCGAGTAGCTAAACAAATACTCAACGTTGTTGCTCTGCGGCACCAACCCACTCGCGCCGCTTCCGTTTTCGCCGATAAGGCCGATGCCATGTGAATCATCTATTACGGTGACAATTTTACTACTGGCATCATTCAAAAAAGAAAAATTATTAATAGTTGATGTTAACGGATTTACCGAATCGCTGGCAATGGTTAACGGTGTATCCGATCGGGATTGTTCTGTTATCCAATTACCCCAATCTTCAAAATCGGCAACGGCTGGTTTGTGCTGAAGTATGGCAGGGTGAGAGTCCGGCGCATTGTGTACAAAATTTTGATGATATGATGTAGCAACACGGCCCGCGATAAAACCTGATGGTAATAATATGGTATCCTCGCTGCCGGTTAGTTCAGAAAGTATGGCTTCGCACTCTTCGTAAACGGCCAGGCGGGTGTTTGATATTCTTGATGATGGGTAGAGCCAGCCATACCTATCCGTACCCTCTAAAATCAGTTCAATAAATTCGGCATCGGCATTAACACCTAAATAATTATAGCCCGAAAAAAACAGATATTCTTTACCGTTCACACTGGTGGTGCGGCTCGGCTTACGGTCTAAATACAGGTTGTCAAATTGTTGATCCATTGCCTTATTTAATGATTATATGCTCCAGCTTATCTAAATAGGTTTGGTCAACATCGGCGCCAATGCCTGGCGCATCGGTAATTTCCAGTTCCATGCCCTTGTATTTAAAGCCGCCGATAACCGGGTCGGCCAGTTGCCCAAGCAGGCAGGTATCCAGGTCAAAATACTTAAGGTTTGTAAACGCCATAGCAAAATGTACGTTGGCGGTTAAAGCCAACCGGCTCTCCATCATGCTACCCAGCATACATTCTACGCCTTGTTGTTCGGCAACCTGGTTTATCAGGATGGCCTCGTTTATCCCGCCGCTTTTGGCAAATTTAATATTAATGTATTTAGCCGCCTTATTCCGGATGATGCGTTGCGCATCGCGATGGGTATAAACGCTTTCATCGGCCATAATGGCTATAGGCGATAGTTTGCCAAGTTGGGGTAAAAGCTCGTCGTTATAAGTACGCATGGGTTGCTCGCACCAGGCTATGTTAAATTTGGCCAGTTCGGTAAGTGTGTAAACAGCTTCATCAAATGTCCAGCCCTGGTTGGCATCAACACGTACCTGTGTTTCGGGACGTATTGCTTTGCGGATGTGTGCCATCCGCTCAATATCAGCTTCGGGTTTTTTACCCAGTTTTACCTTGATGATATTGAAACCTTGCTGCTCAAATTTCGCTGCCGATGCTGCCATGTTTTCCGGCGTGTCTATCCCGATGGTAACATCGGTTATTATCCTTCTTTTTTTGCCGCCTAAAAACTGGTAGAGGGGCTGGTTAGCCTGTTTGGCTGCTATATCATACAACAGCATATCGAAAGCGCTTTTTATGGTGTAATTGCCAGCGGTGTATAAATGCATTTCCGCAAGGCGGGCTTCAATATCGCTGGCATCTTTACCTTTCCATATGGTGGCAAAATCTTTAGCCATTTCGTAGCCCGTAGCTTGTGTTTCACCTACGATCATCGGAAATGCGGAGCACTCGCCCAATCCGGTTATCCCTGCATCTGTATGCGCGCGAACCAATATGTTTTGCGCAAACTCCATGGTACCGGTGGCAATAGTGAAAGGTTCTATCGGGATGGAATATTTATAGATCTCGAAGGCGGTAAATTTCATGGCATTGTTATTTAGATAGCAATTTTCTTTTTAAAAATTCGGCTGTAGCCTCGCTTACGGTTAACGCGTTTGAGTACTTCATCCAATGGTGTGTATCATCCGGGATAGACAGGTACTCAAACGGAATACCTTTGGATTCTAACCTTCGGGTTAAATCAACGGTTTGAGTAAATTGTACATTACGGTCGTCATCGGCATGGATGAGTAACACAGGTGATGTCCAGGTGCTAACCCAGGCCGCGGGTGATGACTGAAATGCTATTTTAGTAGCCAAGGCAGCATCGGGTGCTGATTCCGGGATACCCGAGCTTGCTTTAAGCCAGTTATTCACACCATGTATATCAACCCCGGCAGCAAACAATTTGGAATCATGGGCGAGGCCCAATCCCGTTAAAAAACCACCGTATGACCCGCCATAAATGCCAATGCGTGTGCCATCAATTTGTGGCTGCGTTGCTAGCCATTGGCCAGCAGTTTTAATATCCTGGTATTCTGATGCGCCTTTTGCACCCGCATTTGCAGGCTTGTTAAACTCGTAGCCGTAGCCAACCCCGGTACGGTAATTTACCGATAGCACATCAAACCCCAAACTTACCAAATATTGGTTAAGGGCATAATCTATTGAGTAATAATCCATAAAGTGCCAGCCTAACACCATTTGCCTTTGCGGGCCACCATGTATATAAACAATAGCCGGCCTTTTGCCTTTTACGCCGGCGGGTTCAAACAATTGCGCGTGTACTTCGGTACCATCTGGCGCATTAAATATAACTTGTTTGGGGATAGCTAATTGCCTGGGAAAGTTCGCCGGGATCAATTCTTCGCCTATCAATTTAAAATTTTTGCTGCGCAATTGCATGTGAGCAGGTATGAGTGGCCTTTGCGCTGTTGAACTTAAAAAAACAACCGCCGCGCTATTTTCGGTAATAACCGGATAAGCTTCTATACCATTGCCGGATGTGAGCATTTGCATATCCGGCTTATCTGCAGATACACGAGCTAAATGCCTGCGGTCAATATCTTGTTTATCGGTGCCTGTGTTCGCGCTAAAAACGATGAACTTTTTATCATCACTAAATTCAATTTGCTCCACCATGAAATTGCCTGGAGTAAGTAATGTAGCTTGACCACCGCTTGCCGGCAGAGAATACAAGTGAGGCCAGCCATCCTGATAAGATATAAATACGATGCGGTTACCCGCAGCCCAGTTAAGGTTTACGCCGCCATCTGTTGTGGGGATTGATCCGGCCAGGGTTTTAGGTGCTTCCCATAATCGGGTTGATTTGCCGCTGGCAACGTTTGCTGTCCAGATGGCCCAGGGTAAATGCTTCCGGGTGAGTATAGAATCGGGCTCGCCACCTGTGCCTGGTGTGCGTACAAAAGCGATCTGGCTGCCATCAGCCGACCAGCGAGGCGATGCATCTTTTGAAAAGGAGGGAGCCAGCCATTGGATGGGCGTTGCCGTATCTGTAAATATGCCAATGAATGCATGATCAACCCTTGAGGATACAAAGGCCAGCTTATCGCCATTTGGCGACCATTGTAAACTGCCGTTGTTACCACGTGTGCTAAACATGGGCTTTGCTGCTGCTGATCCATTTATCGGTGCCAACCAAACCTGCCCACTTTTAACAAAGGCTACATTATCGCTTTTGGGCGAGATGACCGGGTAATCACCTTCGCCAAGCAGATGTGGTTCACCACCGGCAAATGGGATGGTCCAAACTTGCACCTTGGTTCCAGCCGGGTCAAATCCCGGATTTACCGGAACACCGCCCTCGCTTGAACTATGATCGCCACCTCTAACATACACAAGTGATCGCCCATTGGCAGATATGGACAAGCTGGTTATCTCCTGGCCATCGTCAGTACTATAATGGCTTAACTGTACCGCATTATAATATGGGCCGGTAGCAACGTAAATATTGCGTAAACCTTTTTGGTTTACCGCCCATGCAATTTTTGATTGCTGTGCACAGGATGTTAACTCTGTAGGGAAAGGATAGCTCAACACTTCGTCAAGCTTAAACTTTTGCGCGCTTACACGGTTAATGAGCAGTAAAAGAATAAAAATGCAAAGGAAATTTTTTTTCGTAATAATATATCTCATATATTGCATAATATTTCAATTAGTTTTAGTTGCTTTCACTTTTAACTAATATGCAGCTAACTTATTCAAATTAGCTTTTTAAAGCATTGTTTTTTTGTAAAAAATGCTTTACTGTATTTGTTCTGATACCCGGTTTACTAAGCGCCATTTCAAGGCCGATCAATAACGACAACGAATGCCCCCTAATTTACAATTACTGATTAGTGATAATTAGTTTAATGCCATTTGAATTAATTACTCATTAATTCAGAGAAATCGCCCTTTTCCTATTTAAACTAATATATGTCCGTATTAATCACATTTTCAACACAAAAACTTATGAAGAAAATTGTTACTCTCGCATTATTATCGTTCTTATTGCTCTTTGGCCCCAATGTGATGGCCCAGGGTATTGAAATTACGGGTAAGGTTGTTGATGCTACAGACGGATCGGTGTTGCCTGGCGTTACCGTATCTGTTAAGGGTACAGCAACCGCTATAGCCACAGATTCGAATGGCGGCTATCGTATCAAAGCTCCCGCTGATGCTACCCTGGTATTTAATTTTATTGGTTATACCAGGCAGGAGGTAGCTGTAAAAAACCAAACCACTATCAATGTTAAACTGGTAACCGAAGCAAACCTTTTAAATGAGGTTACTGTAAATACCGGTTTAGGTATTGCCAGGGAAGAACGTTCGTTGGGCTATGCGGCTCAGGGCGTTAACTCAGGCGATCTTAATGCAAATCACCAGTCTAACGTGGTTAATGCTTTGCAGGGTAAAGTTGCTGGCGTTACCATTACCAGTACAGGTGGTGGCCCGGGGCAGGGTGCTAACATTAAAATAAGGGGTGTTAACTCTATTGATATCTCCCGGGATAACCAACCTTTATTTGTGGTTGATGGTATTTTGATCGACAACAGCACATCAAACATAGGTGCGTATGGTACATCAGCCGCTGGTACAACTGCCAGCAATAGTTATAATGAAAGATCGGTAACCAACCGTGCATCTGATATTAATCCTGAAGACATCGAAACTATTAACGTTTTAAAAGGTGGTGCCGCAACGGCGCTTTATGGTTTACGTGGTGCCAATGGTGTAATTGTTATTACAACTAAAAAAGGTAGCGGAAACGGGGTGCAAATTAATTTCAGTAGTTTATATGGCTTTGAAAACCCCGATAAACTACCTGCTGTACAATCAGAGTACACGGCAGGTATTTTGGGTGTTTACACTCCGATAGGCCTCGGACCTGCATGGGGCCCAACCGTAGCCGAAGCCATAGCTATCGATCCAACTCATCCGGCTCAACTTTATAACAACTATAAGCAAGCTTACCAAACAGGTCACCAGGCGCGTAATACGGTAACTATTGCCGGCGGGAGCGATATTGCAAGGGTATATTCGTCAATATCTTATTTAAAACAATCAGGTATGCTGCCTTTTACTGATGATAAAAATATATCTGCAAGGTTAAATGCCGATATTAAACTCAGTCCGAAATTGCGAGGTAGCCTAAACCTAAGTTTTACCAACTCTGGCGGTTTAAAATATGATGCAGATCGTTTTGGCGAAAGTTTAGCTTATTTCTCGCCTCGTTGGGATGTAAGTAATTTTATGAATCCCGATGGTACGCAAGTATGGACAGGTACAAACAACCCTATATTTGGCGCAGCCACCAACCAGTATAAAGATAATGTTAACCGCGTAATTGGTGGCATGACCTATACTTATTCGCCTTTTAAATGGCTCGACCTAAGCTATAGGTTAGGTATTGATACTTATAACTTAACCAGTTTGCGTACTGCACCGGCGGCATCAAATTTACCCAACGAACATACTTATGATAACGGTTTAGGTTTTGTTGGCGAGTATGGTACCAAGTTTCGTACGTTAACATCTACATTGATAGCTACTTTCACGCATAAAATAACCAATGATTTGAATGCGACTGTACGGATAGGGCAAGATATTTATGATAAGCGGCAAGTAGATAACGGCGTTACCGGAACAAATTTGGCGGTTTATAATTATTTTAATCTGAAAAATGCTCAAACGCTTATCAATCCTGTAGATAATTTAACTGAGTATCACCTAAGCGGTGTTTTTGGCGAAGCCGATTTTGATTATAAAAAATACCTGTATCTTACTTTAACTTTAAGAAACGATATTACCTCAACCTTGCCTGCCAATAACAGGAGCTTTTACTACCCGTCGGCAAGTTTATCTTATGTGTTTTCTGATAATTTCAAAATGCCCGAATGGATCTCTTTTGGTAAACTAAGAGCATCATACGCCCAGTTAGGTAAAGATGCCGATCCATACAGTTTTACCAACGGATTTGCAGCGTATACAAACCTTGCAGCTAGTTCTACAGGTACTACCCGTAGCTCTACATTAGGGAACGCTACATTAAAGCCCGAATTTACCAATACTTATGAAGGTGGTTTAGAAATGAGTTTCCTGAATAAACGGATAGGTTTTGATGTTACATACTACTACTCGTTAAGTAAAGATCAGATCATTCGTGCTGATGTATCATCGGCCACGGGTTATGTGCAAGCTTATATTAATGCAGGCACTATGCGCAATAGGGGTATAGAGTTGATATTAAAAGGCTCACCTGTTAGATCTAAAACTTTTAACTGGGATGCCAGCGTAAATTTCTCGGCTAACCAAAACCTGGTACTAACACTTCCCGAAGGTCTTACATCAATTCCATACGGTGGTTCAAGTGGTGGTTATTTAAATTCTCCGGCTACCTTAAAACTTATTGCAGGGCAGCCATATGGTAATATTTACGGTACAGTTTGGCAACGTTATTATGGTAGTGATGCGGAAAACGCGACTTTTACCGATAAAAACAGACCGATGTTAATTGGCGCTAACGGTTTCCCTGTTTTGGCCCCTGCTTCAACTCAAAAATTATTAGGTAATTCGCAACCAAAATGGATAGGTAGTTTTAGCAATACATTTAGTTATAAAAATTTCAGCCTAACAGCATTGTTTGATGCCCGCTGGGGATTTCAACGGTTTAATCGTTTAGATAACTTCTTTGCTGCCTTTGGTATTGCCGATTACACCAGTGATCGTCGCCAGTTTAAAGTATTTGATGGGGTTACCGCTAACGGCCAGCCAAATACAAAATCGGTTTATTTAGGCCAGGCTGTTGGGCCCGATGGTGTTAACTATGGCGAGGGTTATTATAGAACATATTACAGAGCCATATCCGAACCTTTTGTTGAAGATGCATCATGGATACGTTTGCGTGCGGCAACTTTAGCTTACTCTATACCTGCTAAATACTTACCTAAAGGTTTACGCAGCACTACAGCTTCGGTAACGGGCAATAACCTTTGGCTCCATACCAAATATTATGGTCTTGATCCGGAATCTGTTTCTTCGGATAGCGGTAGTAACGTTGACGGTTTTTCGGGTTTTACTTATCCTGCTGCGAGGCAAGTTATATTCACACTTAATGTTGGATTTTAATATTACAGACAATGAAAAAATTAAATAAATATATTACGATCGCATTCATTGCAGCAGCTACGCTTGTATTTCCTGGCTGTAAACACTATTACGACCTTGATGTTAATCCAAATTACGTTCCAGATCCGCCACTGTCGGTAATGCTAACTACGGCTACCTATAAAGCAGGTATAAACAGTTACAATGTGGGTAGCGCCGTAGCGCCGTATGTGCAATATATTGCTAACCCTACTGCAAGTGCTGCATCGGATACCTATCAGCAAGTGGATTTTACCGGTACATGGGACGCTTTGTATTTTGCCATGGCCGATGTTACTGATATGAAAACCAAGGCCATCGCCCAAAACTCAAGCGAGTATATTGGGGTGGCTGATGTGCTTTTATCTTACCAGCTAAGTTTGGTTAATGATTTATGGGGAGCAGCGCCATTTAGTGATGCATTTAACCCTAAACAGTTATTTCCGAAATACGATTCGGAGCAAACCGTGTATGCTACCAGCTTGAGTCTGATAAACGAAGCCATTACGCAGTTAACTAAAACAGATGCCGTAATTAAGCTAGTGGGTACCAGCGATTTTATTCATGCGGGTTCGCGTATCGCGTGGCTTAAAACAGCTTATGCTTTAAAAGCACGCTTGCTTAATAAAGTAAGTAAAACAGCTACTTATGATCCTGCTGCTGTTTTAACAGCTTTAAGCAGTTCGTATGCCAGTAATGCTGATGATGCGGGTATGGCCTCTTTTCCCCTCAATAATCCATGGGCAAATGTGGCTACTGCTAATGCAGGTAATAGTTTAGGCGGGTGGCTGTCTGAGCAATTGATAGATGCCATGAATGGAACAACTTATGGCATAGTTGACCCGCGTCTCCGCAAATTAACCGATTCAACCGTAAACAAGGTCTATATTGGCACAACAAACGGTGCGGGTAACAAAGGGCCTGCTAATAATACGGTTAAGGATGAATGTTATGTTTCTATAAGCTCACCCTGGACAAGCAAAACTTCGCCACTGTTATTAGTAACTTATGCCGAAACTAAATTTATTGAAGCCGAAGCTAACTTGCGCATTAATACAACAGCCAGTCGTCTAACGGCTTACACTGCTTACCTTGCAGGTATCAATGCCAATATGGATAAGTTACAAGTACCTCCTGCAGCTATTGTTCTTGCAACAGGTCTTCCGAATCCGCGCATGGCGTACATGACAAATGCATCAGTAGGGGCCGCAGCTTTAACTTTAGATTTAATATTCAAAGAAAAGTACATTGCAACCTACCTTAACCCCGAAGCATGGAATGATGCCCGCCGGTACGATTATAAGTACAAAGATTTTACCTTGCCGGTGAATGCTGTATTGACAGACTTTATCCGCCGGTTAGCTTACCCCCCTGCGGAAAGAAGTAAGAATGGTGCGAATGTTCCGCCGCCTGTTCCATTAACGGATAGGATCTTTTGGGATAAATAATCGCTTTTATAAGGGATGTTCTGTAAAGAGCATCCCTTAGTCATAAAACTAAGTTTAATCACGGTTCAGTTTTTAAATTATACATACTTGCATAGTTTATTAGAATAAGCATATAACATGGTAAAATTTTACAGATTTTAGGTTATATCATACAATAAAGGAATTTAGTCAGCAAGTAAATTTATAATGCCAATTATATCGTTGCCTTTCGTTAAATAAACAGCATATCCCGTAGGGAGATTTTAATGCACTGGCGTAAGCATTGGTTGCAAACAGAGTTTTTTGTTGATCTACCTATATGATGTTAAACTATGTTGATTTGAGTGAGAGCGATCTGCTGGTTCTGCTAAAGAAACGGGATCATCGGGCTTTTACCGAGCTGTATGAGCGAACATGGCAATCACTTTTTAAAATTGCTTATCAAAGGCTTAAGGACAAAGAAACATGTAAAGATATTGTTCACGATGTTTTTGCCGACCTATGGAATAAAAGTGATGTAAAAGAAATAGGATCGTTGCTTCCTTATCTGCACACTGCGGTTAGATATAAAATATACAGCTGGCTGGCCAAAGGAAACCAATCAGCAAACTTCATAGAACCATTTGAGCATATGGCTGTATCATCTGTGGGCGCGGATAGCTGGTACGAATTAAAAGAACTGGAAAACCTGGTTAGCCTTTGGATAAAAACTTTACCCAAAAAACGCCGCGAGATTTTCTATCTGAAGTATATGGATAACCTATCCAGTAAAGCCATCAGCCAAAAACTTAATATATCACAAAAAACGGTTCAAAATCAGCTTTTAACCGCTTTTAATGGTTTGCAACTTTATGTGAGCCATTATCTTCCCCTCCTTTTAATAGCCTACGGGTTGCTGTAAAATGCATACTTAAATTTTTTCAAATTTTTTTTAGGAGAATTTAAAATTCTGCAGACTATACTATTAAAGGCGCCGAAGCCTGGTATAAACCATTATAAACATTTACTAATTGATAAAGCTATAAACAGGATACCTGTATTGGCTTTTCGTATGATTCAATGAAGATAAAAGGTCATCATAATAAGCAATTGCAACAACTTGCCAAAAAGGTGTTGAATGGTAGCGCGTCTGAATCGGAGATCAGTTATCTTAAGGCATATTATGATCTTTTTGATAATCATAATGAGGCAGAATTGAGCGACACGGATGCAGAAGGGATTAACCGAGACATAAAGGCCAGATTGCTGGCAAGTACCCACCAACAACCGTTTAAGCAAACGAAAATTATAACCCTCCCACGTATTGCAGCTGTACTTGGCCTGTTTTTAATGGCGTTGGTATGTGTTTATAAATATAGGAAAGGCGGCCCGGATAAAGTAACTATAGCTGTTATAAAGCCAAAGGCTCAACCAATAGCTTACGGAAGTAATAAAGCTATCCTTACGTTGGCTAATGGTACACAAATTATTTTGGATGGCCGTTCAAAAGGCAAACTTGCAAAAGAGGCGGATGTTGATGTTACCAAAGCAGCAAACGGCGTGCTGACCTACTCAAACGCGCCCAAACCTCGAGGTGTTATGCCGGAAATATTCAACACGATGCAAACACCCCGCGGTGGTATCTATCGCGTTCAACTGCCTGATGGAACCAACGTGTGGCTTAATTCGGCCACAATATTAAGGTATCCCGTTGCTTTTAATGGAAAAGAGCGTAAAGTGACCTTAGATGGTGAGGCTTATTTTGAGGTAGCTCATGATGCTAATCATCCATTTATGGTTAGTACCCAAAATCAAACTGTGGAAGTATTGGGTACTCACTTTAATGTCAATTCTTATTCAGACGATGATATTGCCAAAACAACCTTGCTGGAAGGAAGCGTGCGTATTGCCGCTTTAGGCCTGAACAAATCGGGTATTTTAAAGCCGGGGCAACAAGCCATTATAAACCAGCAGAAGATCAACATCAAAAATATAGATACTCAAAATGCCATTGCCTGGAAAAATGGCTTGTTTGTGTTTGATAACGAGAATATTCAAGCCATAATGAAAAAAATATCCAGATGGTATGATGTTGATGTTGAATATATGGGTGAATTGGATAACATCAGGTTTGGGGGGTCGGTATCCCGGTTCACAGATATACAGCAGCTTTTAAGAAAATTGGAACTTACCAATACAATTCACTTTAAGATAAATGGAAGGAGAATTATTGTTATGAAATGATTTTACAAGATATGAAAAAGCAAAATCGCGGGCGCTTGCAACACCCGTGATATGCTTGCCCAAGGGCAATTGTCAAGAAAAACGTGGTTAAACAATTCACTTAACAATCAAATGTACACATTCAACACTGAATTTCAATGCAGGCGTAATACGCCGCGCTCTTTAAAACCTCTGATTATTATGAAATTAATTATAGCATTGATCATAATAAGTTTATTCCAGGCCTCTGCAATAACGCGCGCCCAAAATGTTACCATATCTGCAAATCCGGCAACGCTGGAGGATATATTTAGTAACCTGCATAAGCAAACAGGTTATAATTTTATTTATAATTCGCTGATGCTTGAAAGCGCTAAACCGGTATATATTGAGGCCACAAACAAACCGCTGAAACAAGTATTGGATTATTGCTTGTCAAACCAATCTTTTACTTACGTGATCGAAGATAAAACTGTGATCATAACTCAAAAAAACAATTTGCCTGTAATGAAGCTGGCTCAGGTGGTAAAGGGTACCGTGGTTGATGCTAAAGGCAATTCTATACCGGGGGTTACAGTAAAGGTTAAAGGCACAAATACGTTAACAAGTACCGATGTTGATGGCGTTTTTACGTTGAGTTTACCAACAGGTAACGAGATACTGGTATTTACTTTTGTGGGTTATCAAAGCCAGGAGGTTTCTGTGGCTGGTAAAACTTTGCTCAAGATAGTTTTAGAAGAGGGTATTTCAAAACTTGATGAGATTGTGGTTGTTGGTTATGGTACAGTTAAAAAACGTGACTTAACAGGTGCGGTATCGTCTGTAAAAGGTGCCGATATTGTCAGTAACCCGGTAAGCAACCCCCTCGAAGCATTGCAGGGCCGTGTTGCAGGTTTGGATGTGCAAAGGAGTAGCGGGCAAGCCGGATCGAGCCCCGCTCTGCTGGTACGTGGTACGCGTTCTTTAAACGCAACCGGTGGCAGCAGCGATCCGTTGTATGTTGTAGATGGAATACAACAAAGCAACGTTGCAGCTCTAAACCCCAACGATATCGAATCTATAGATGTTTTAAAAGACGCTTCGTCAACGGCAATTTATGGTTCACAAGGTGCAAACGGAGTTATTATAGTAACAACTAAAAAAGCAAAAGCCGGCAAAACCCAAATTGATGTAGATAGCTATTACGGTATTAATGGGTTCGCCAAATATCCTAAAGCTTTGCAAGGCGATGCTTGGGTACAGTACCTGAAGGATAGATTTTTCGCAGCTAATTTGAGGCAGCCTACAGATTTTGTAACCGATTTAGGCATAACTACCGCTGCAAAAAATGCCATTGATGCTGGCCAGTATGTAGATTGGGTTAACGAAACCTTGAAAATGGGAAATCAACAAAACCATCATGTGGCTATTCGCGGTGGTTCAGAGAAGGTTCAGGGTTATTTGTCCTTAGGTTTTATTAATGAACAAGGCATTTACCAAGGTGATGAATTAAAAGCGTATAACACCAGAGCTGGCGCTGATGTTCAGTTCAATAAAATAATAAAGGCCGGTGTTCAAAGCAACCTTAACTGGCGAAATGATAATACCACCAACAGTCGTGTTAACAAAGCATTTGGTATAGCACCGCTTGGCTTAGCTTACAATGCCGATGGATCTGTAAATAAATTTCCACTAAGCGACGGAACTGTTAGCCCCATAGCAAATTATGCGCCAGGCGTATTTGTTAACAATACCAAGGACCTGTACCTGGCCATTACACCATACGTTGAATTAACTCCGCTAAAAAATCTGAGTATTCGTTCAAATTTTGGCGTAACATTGGATTATGCACGCAATGGAGCTTTTGATAGCGAAAACTCATATAATGCTCTATCGGTAAACCAACCTTACAAAGAGGCTACTTATGGCACTAATTTTAACTATAACTATATATGGGAAAATATCATTAACTACAATTTTACCTTTAAAATGGACCATGCATTCGCCTTTACGGGTATAACATCGTTACTTAACTTTACAACAGAAAACTCATCGATTTATGCTCAAGGGCTTGATTATGATGCCTTTTTGTATTTTAACCAAGGAGCGGCAACAACAACACGTAGCTCTACCAAATATACAGGGAAAGATTTGGCCTCATTTTCGGGCAGGTTTAATTACAGTTATAAAGGTAAATATCTGTTAACTATTACTGATCGTTTTGACGGTGCTTCGCAATTGGTAAAAAAATGGTCTCAATTTCCTTCGGCAGCTGTGGCCTGGCGCATTAGCGATGAAAACTTCATGGCGAGCACTAAAAACTGGTTGAGCAACCTAAAATTACGTGGCGGTTACGGTGTATCAGGTAACTCAAATATTCCACCATATGTTAGCCAAACTAACGTAGTATCAAACAGTATATCTACACCGGTTACTTTAGGAGGTAGTGCCACCCTACCAATCTATATCTTATCGGCTACGGTTGCTAATCCTGATCTTACCTGGGAAAAATCATACAACACCAATATAGGTTTGGATATCTCGTTGTTTAACGAGAGAGTAAATATTGCCACCGAGGCTTATTACACCAATACTCAAGGAATTTTGTACAATAGAGTTTTGCCATCAACAGCTGGTGGCTTTGATGCTAAAACACCGTACGTTAAATATCAAAACATTGGAACATCTGTTAACCGTGGTTTTGAGGCAACTATTGATGTCAGAGTTATCGCAACGCAAAAATTCAAATGGAATTCGATCGTAACCTACACCCGTACCGACGAAAAATTAACCAGCCTGGATTTAGGTAGTTCAGTAAGTGCCGCTTCGTTGATATCATTAAACTTATTCACCGGTAGCCCTATACACCCAACTTACGATTGGAAAAAAATAGGCATATGGCAAACTGATGAAGCAGTTGAAGCCGCGAAATATAATCTAAGGCCCGGTGATGTTAAATTGCAAACTAATCCCATTCTAACCAATGGCGTATCTGATAACGGTATACACCCTTACACTGCCAATGATAAAACCATTGTTGGTCACCCTAACCCTAACTGGACCATGGGATGGCAAAACACCTTTGTTTACAAAAATTTCGATCTGAATATTTTTGTGAACGCTCGTTATGGTCAAACTATAGTGGCGCAGCTACTGGGCTATTACAATGGTGTTAACCAGCCGGCTTTTTATAACTACTGGACACCCAATAACCCAACCAATGATTTCCCTCAGCCATATCAAAGTAGCACTTCGAGGACAAATAATAATACCGCCTTCATCAGTTCGCTGCCGATAGTTGATGGATCGTATATCAAGATCAAGAATATCACTTTAGGATATACCTTACCGGGAAAAATTGGCAGTAAGGTGGGCATCTCCAAATTAAGATTTTACGGTACGGCTTACAACACATTCATTTACTCAAAAAGTCCATTGTTAAAAAATGTTGATCCCGAAACTGGTGGGTCCGATTCATTCCCACTGTATAAACAAATCGTGTTTGGTATGAACTTATCTTTTTAAATTTTAAATAACACAAAATGAAATCATCATATAAAAAATTAAAGATCGGGCTTATCCTCACTTGTAGTTTGGTAACTTTCTCTTGTAAAAAAGCACTGGAAGAATACAATCCCAGTACAGTTACGGTAGATTTAGCTTATAATAATAAAACGGGTTACGAAGGCCTTATTAACGCCTGCTATACCGATATGTATTTCTTTTACGGAAAGGTGGACTATATAGGCCCATCAGAAATGGGTACCGACCTTTGGGTGAGCTATAGCGGACAGGATAGCGGTTTAACCAACTATGATGCTACACTCATCCCAAGTTACGGAACGTTAAAAACTATTTGGGGCGGATGGTACTCATGCATTAACTTGTGTAATACAGCCATTTACTACGCTCCGTCTGTACAGGGATACGCAACCCCGGCCGATGTAAATGCTAAAGTAGCCGAAGCGTATTTTATGCGCGCCTGGGCATATTTTGGATTGGTGGAGCAATTTGGTGGTGTTGTACTTAAAACAACTCCAACGTCACAAGCGGGTATTGATATAACACCGGTACGCAGTAGCGAAACAGCATTTTATGATCAGATCATATCCGACCTGCAATTTGCCTGTGCTAACCTACCTATGATTCAACCTTTAAAGGGCAGAATTGCCAGAAAAGCTGCTTTTGCCATGCTGGCGAAAGTTTGCCTACAGCGCACACGCCTTGGCGACGTTCAAAAATATGCGGCAATGGCGCTTACCGCCGCTAAAGAATTAATTGACAATCAGGCTAAATATAATTGCGCCCTTTACCAAAGTGATGCAACAGCATCTGGCTTTGCCAAGGTATTCGACGGTAAAAACAACAAAAACAACACTGAATTTTTGTGGGCCCAAACTATTGATTTAACAGGTTTAAATCCTGATGGATTTAACAGAGGCCGTACACGCCAATACTTTTTACCTGACCTAACCGGTAAAGGTGTCGACTGGGGTACAAACGGTACCGGTGTTTTATACGGACGTGCCAATGCTAAACAATATAAGCCGAGCAACTATTTGCTAACCAGCATTTTTGAACCCAACCAAAACACGCCAGATACCCGGTTTGCAAATACTTTTACCTACAAGTATTACGCCAGCGCCGCCAAAACCATTACAGCGGCAATTGCTACTGCTTATCAAAAAGATCCATCAGTAGTTGGTAAAACTATACCTACATCAACTGCCTTTTATAGCGGCCCCGATTATTTTTTAGCGGCTGGTACTACGTTTGAAGGCGAGATCAATACAGTTAATGATGCGGCGCTTTCTATCTTTACACCAAACTGGACCATACCTGTAGCTACTAAAAAAACGCTGCCATACATGGTAGCCGATCCGAGCGATTTGTTTGACCCTGCCACCGGGAATTATAAAGTTGCATCCAGCTTTCCTAATGATGTTGACTACAGCGGTATTTTCCCTGCGTTGAAAAAATTTTCGAGCAAAATGTACGTATATACCAACCAAGATTGGATGGGAGATTTCCCTATTATCCGTTTAGGTGAAGTTTACCTAATAGCCGCTGAAGCCGCTTTGTTAAACAATAATGATCAGTTTACCGCAGCGCAATATGTAAACGTTATCCGCGCCAGGGCTGCTATAACCAGTCGCCAATCAGAAATGGTTGTTTTGCCTGGGCAGATGACAGTACGCTACATACTTAACGAAAGAGCCCGTGAGTTAGCTGGTGAACATACCCGCTGGTATGATTTAAAACGCACCGGATTTTTAACCAAAGCTTATTTGCAGGCAACAAACCCTACCGTTGCTGTAAACTTTGATGCTGCTAAGCATACTGTTCGCCCAATA
This sequence comes from Mucilaginibacter sp., assembly GCF_039921305.1. GTDB lineage: Bacteria > Bacteroidota > Bacteroidia > Sphingobacteriales > Sphingobacteriaceae > Mucilaginibacter. Next base: position 9,973 of record NZ_JBDSCA010000004.1, on the reverse strand, counting down.
CCACAGTCGTTTTTGGATGCCATAGTTAATGCTAAAGATTTTGGAACAAATGGATATTAATAATACCTCATTGTAGCCAATTGTATATCAAGATTATACAGGGTGATTGGTTTCCCTGTATTAGTTTCATATTTGGTTACAAAGCCCGCGATAATTGCGGGCTTTGCCTTTTATTATTTATTGTAGCGGATGGCTGTATACAATTCGTTTGGTTTTTGGGAGTGAATTTTTGAATAAAAATATCTCAATTACAATGGTTAATTTTACGGCATGAAACACGAAGATGTAGTTGCCGCGCTTAAAGTTATTGCAGATACAGGTATTGCTACAGGTTTAAGTAAGGATGATTTGCAAGACTTAAAAGCATATAACCTGATTGATGAAGATAAAGGTGATAAGGCCACAAAATACACCACCTTTTTGTTAACTAAAAAGGGCCGGGTAATGTTGAAGGCTAATACGAAAGATAAACCAGCTTAACTTTTTTTAACAAGCCACCTCCAAACCGATAACGGAATAATTCACTATTTTTGTTTTGTGAAAAAAGTACACCTGCTAATTCTTAAAGCTTTTATAAGGCCCTTTGTTGTTACCTTTTTCATTGTAATGTTTGTGTTGCTGATGCTGTTTCTATGGAAATACATTGACGACCTGATAGGCAAGGGTTTTGAGTGGTATACCATTCTCGATCTGATGATGTATGCCTCGGCTACCAATGTGGCTATGGCGCTACCGCTTTCTGTGTTGCTCTCTTCTATCATGACCTATGGTACGCTTGGCGAAAACTATGAGTTGGTTGCCATTAAATCTGCCGGTATATCGTTGGGCAGGGCATTGTACCCTATGATCATCGTTGTGGTTGGCTTGAGTATTTCGGCATTTATATTTTCGGATTATATGTTGCCGGTGGCCAATTTGAAGTTTTACTCGCTTTTGTATGATGCCCGTAAGCAAAAGTCGGCATCCTTAGTTAAAGAGGGGGTGTTTAACAATAGCTTTCCGGGCTATTCTATCAGGGTAACCAAAAAGGAACAAGATGCCGAAGGACAATTGCTGCGTGGCATACTGATCTATGAACGGCCTTTAAACGGTGGCAGCAACAATGTTATTTTTGCCCAGCAGGGCCGTATGTTCCGCTCACGCGATAATAAGTTTTTGATATTGAAGCTTAAGGACGGGATCCGCTATATTGAGGACGCCGGTAATAGCGGATATAATGCAAGGCAAACTTTTACCCGAATGCGTTTTACAGAAACTATTACCAAGATGGATCTTTCGGGATTTGGATTCAACCGCACGCCCGAAAAGGATTTTAGCAATAGCTTTTTAATGCTGAGTTCAAAACAGCTAATCTATTCGCGAGATTCGGTATTGAAAAATGTAAAGCGCGATGAGAATGAAAACATAGCTTTAATTAAGCCTTATATCAAATACTTAATTATACCGCATAAGCCATTTCCGCATATTATCCCGGTTATCAAAAAACAGGGTTTATTGGCTACAGTTGAGGGTAATTATGATAAGCAATTAGCTACCCTAAATAACGCTATAGGCGAAGTAAGATCTATCAAAGATGTTGTAAAGCCGCGTATTGTTACCTATAACGAAAACCAGAGTATAATAAGGCGGTACTTAGTAGAGTATCAAAAGAAATTTACCTTATCGGCAGCTTGTTTGGTGCTGTTTTTAATTGGTGCTCCCTTAGGTGCTATTATACGTAAAGGCGGTTTGGGTTTGCCGGTTGTTATCTCGGTGATCTTCTTTTTGATCTATTATATCATCGCCACTATTGGCGAAAAATCGGCCAAGGATGGGAGTGTGTCACCATTTTTTGGTACCTGGATAGCTATTTTTGTATTAACGCCTATCGGTTTGTTCTTATCCTACAAATCAGCAAACGATTCGGTATTGTTTGATATGGAGTTATATAAACGCTTTTTTATAAGTCTGTTTAAGAAGAAAACGACTGATGATTTGCCCCCGGATTGATTTTACAATATACCGACCACTAAATTTACTTTGTTGGTTAACTTTGTGCCAATGTGCTACGTATAGTATTTAAATGATGATGCTATAATTCCACATTATTTATACCCAAACGTATGTTAAATACTATAACAGAAGCAATTGAAGATATAAAAGCCGGTAAAATTATCATTGTAGTTGATGATGATGACCGCGAAAACGAAGGCGATTTTTTAACCGCCGCCCGCCACGCAACCCCGGAAGCTATAAACTTTATGGCCAAATATGGCCGCGGATTAATTTGCGCCCCTATTACCGCCGCCCGCGCCAAAGAATTAGAACTGGGGCAGATGGTGAGCCATAATACCACATCGCACGAAACTAACTTTACCGTATCTGTTGATTTGATAGAAGGTTGTACAACCGGTATATCGGCCACAGATCGCTCAAAAACTACCCTGGCGTTGATCGATCCGGCTACTAAGCCAGAGGATTTGGGCAGGCCGGGACATATATTCCCGTTGATTGCTAAGGATGGTGGTGTGCTGCGCCGTGCGGGGCATACCGAGGCCGCTGTAGACTTAGCCGTTATGGCAGGTTTGGAGCCGGCAGGATTGATATGTGAGATAATGAAGGATGATGGTGAGATGGCCCGTTTGCCGGATCTGCTGGAAATGGCGAAAGAGTTTGACATGAAGATAGTTTCGGTTAAAGATCTGATCGCTTACCGTTTGACTAATGAAAGCATGATCCGTAAGGAAGTATCGGTTAAACTACCTACCGAGTGGGGCGTGTTTGATATGGTTGCTTATACCCAATTGGATACCGGCGAAAATCATTTAGCTTTAGTAAAAGGTACCTGGGAACCCAATGAGCCAGTTTTGGTTAGGGTACATAGCTCGTGCGTTACCGGAGATATTTTTGGCTCATGCCGTTGCGATTGCGGCCCGCAGTTGCATAAGGCTATGGAGATGATTGACAAGGAAGGCAAAGGCGCTATTATTTATATGAACCAGGAAGGCCGGGGTATTGGCCTGGTGAATAAACTGAAAGCTTATAATTTGCAAGAAAATGGCTTTGATACTGTTGATGCTAATTTAGAGCTTGGCTTTAAAATGGACCAGCGTGATTATGGTATCGGTGCGCAGATCATCCGGAGCTTGAATATTACTAAGATGCGTTTGATGACCAACAACCCAAAGAAACGTGCCGGTTTAATAGGTTACGGTTTGGAAGTGGTTGAAAATGTACCTATGGAAATTGTACCAAACCCGCATAACGTAGCTTACCTTGAAACCAAGCGTGATAGGATGGGCCATGTAATTTTACAACAACACTAATTATTCTTCGTTCTTATCGTCAAGAACGGCAGGGTTACTGGTAGGCGGCGGATCGTCTTGTTTCCTTGCGGGAGAGGTTTTCCGGCGGAATATATTGCGGAAGAACTCGCCAAAAGTATCAAAATCACGGCGGTATATTAACCCCAAGCCATTAACATACTGCACGTTTAATTGCTGGGTAATTGTTGGCGCCGATGTGTTTAACACCCTGTACGAATATGTGCCCAATAAGCTGCCATCTTGCTTAATCAAATACTGAATGCCAAAATCCTTGGTCAGATCGGCAAAGTTGGAGCTGAACAGGTATTGATTAGTAGCCCCTAAAGCTTCAGAAGATGCGGTAGGATTATATAAACTACCGTTAATCAACAAACGATCATGGAAAAAGTGTAACGAGGCGCTGGCATCTGTTGTTGAGCGGATGTTGAGATCGAAATACTTGAGGTTTGATTGGGCTATAAAAGTGTTGAGCTTGTTAAATAGAAACTCACTTGCTGCAGATGTTGCGGTTTGGCTCACCACATTATTGGCCCCTGATGAGAACCTGCGCTGCACAATTAAACTTACGGCTTGTAAACTGCTGTTAGTTGGATCGTTTAAATAGGTACCCAATTCATCTTTAATTGATGGCTCGGTAGGGAAGTTGAAATCAAAATCAAATTGCGGCGCAGCCAGTGTTTTGGATAACTTAAGTATGGCTTGTACCAATGCTTGTTGATGCCCTTTAGGGGACTGCACACCGGCGGCAGTATATAAGTCGGCAATATCAGTACGTACCTCGTATATGGCGTTTAAATTAATTTCGGCGTTAGCTGGGTTGCCCGTCCAGCGAATGGTACCGCCCTGATTCACGGTAAAGTTCTTCGTAATAAAATCCTTGGCAGTAAACTCAAACTTTCCGGTAGATATTAAAAAGTCGCCATACATATCAAAATCGCCAAAACTGTTTATCTTGAGTTTTAGGCCCTGTGCCGTTCCACTTCCTGTAAGGAGGCCATAGTCGGTATAAATTTTAACAATCGTTTTTTCATCTGCAGATAATTCAAAATTTAAGGTGACACCCTTAAACGCATTTTCTTTTTTTACAGCCTGCGCGGTATCTTTTGAACTTACAAAGCGTATAAAATCGTATTCGGCCGCTTTACTTGATGTATTTAGAGGGATATTGAATATGGTTCCATCTTCGGTTTTGGCTTTGATATCGATCTGCATATTATCAATAGGGCCAACAAAACTAAAATTGCCGGTACCAAAAGCAGTACCATAATAAAGGCGATTATCCTTAAACGTGGTTTTTAAGGCCAGCATCTTTTCAGCTTTGAGCTTAACATCAAGTTCAGGGTTTGACAGATCAGTTAGATCTACTGTTCCATTTGCGGTGCCTTTGCCGCCATAATTATCACGCAGCACCAGGTCTTTAATATTCACCACGCTGTTTTCTACCGTAACCTTATCGTTAATAACATACGGTGTTTTTAAGTAGTTTACAGTTACACCTGTGTTTACAAAGGTGAGGCTACCATTTAACATCGGTTTTGAGAGGGTTCCGGTTAGCTTAATATCTGATGATAGTGTTCCTTTCAAGTCGGATACCAGGCTTTTTACGAATGGATCGAGAATAATGGCCTCGGTTTGGTTCATCTTTAAATTGAAATCGAGACTGTTATCGGTAGCTGCAAGGTTATAAGTACCTTCGGCCTTAAGGGTTTGCAAACCGCGATTAATAATGTTTAAGTCGGTATTGAGCAACTTATTTTCGTTATCAAGCTTGGTTAAAAACTTTACATCGCCAATCAATGTTTTGTTGAACATCAGCGAATCTATTTTAATATCAGAATCAAAGCCAGGTTTTGTGGTTAACGTGGATAATTTAACATCGCCATTAAGGGAGCCTTTAAGCGTGATACCCGAAGGCTTGCTTAATTGGTTAAGGGTAGCCATGTTAAACTTGCTGAAATTAACATTCAGGATATCTTTAGGATCGGGCGAGATGAAACCATCAATTTTTACTTTTTGCAATTGATTGGACATACCGAAGCCTATGATCTGCGTGCGGCCGCCGCTTAAGAATTTGAAACTAACCTGATCTTCAAGCTTCCATACTTTGTGCTCCAGGATAATATCTGACGGGAGGAGTTTTAATTGAGCCGTAGTATCCTTACTAAACTCAACGAGGCCGTATAGATCGAGCTGGTTGGTGGCATTTTTATCGGATAACTTAATGTTGAAGTTCAGGCTGTCTTTTTTGAGAAAGTTGGTTATGTTGATGTCTTTAACAAACAAACTGTCCGTTAAGTCAACCCTTTTGAGTGAGATGTTAAGATTGAGCAGATCATTTGTGGTGCTTTCGTCAATAATCAGATCGTGAAAAACAATTTTATCATATTTTATTGTTTTAACCCCTCCTGTAATTATGGCTGTTTTTTCTACCGAATTAAATTTCCCGGTAAAATTAGCCGTGTCCAGTAATTTAAGTTTAGGCTCAAACATAGTACTTACCGCATCCAAATTTTTAACCTTTAAATTAAATTCAAAGTTTTGAGGATTAAATGCCGCAATGTCTATTTTTAAAGAAGGGATATATTTTTTGGCTATAGCTTTAAAATATGCAGGCAATGAGGCCAGGTCATAATCGCCTTTAAGGCGGCCCTCGGCTATGTCTGATTTTAATACCAATTGGCGGTCGTTACCTGTTCCGTCGGCGGCAAAATAGATGGAGTCAACCTGAATTTTTTGTCCGGCCTTGTCTATTTTAATACCTTGTAACAAGATGCTACCTATAATGTTATTGATGCTGTTACCTGTAAAATTGCTTTTTATTTTGGCATCAATAGTTACCGAATCCTGGTATAGTTTCAACTCGTTTAAGCGGGCGCCTTTTATGTCGGCGGTGAAATTAAACTGTGGTAGTTGCTGGTTCAGGTTTACGTCGCCGGCAAAATTGAGGTTAATGTTATGATCGTTTATGGTAACCTTACCATCAAATTTCTTTTTCAGGAAGGTGCCATTAACAGCCAGGTTTTTGTAACGATAACCCTTAAAATCGAAGTAAGTTAATTTGGCATCCAACTGTTCGGTTAGCTGTTTCATATCCGTACCGCGGCCCTTAACGTTAGCAGTTAGGGTGGTGCGGCCCAATATATCCTGATCTACTAAATCGCCCAAATCAAAATCATAGGTGCTTATCTTACCGGTATAGCTGGGTACATTGGCCTTGTCAAATTTTAAGTTGATGTCGGATGTAAAGCGGCCTAACCTGGTTTTAAATTCGCCGTAAGCGATAAAATCGTTTTGGAAACCAGTGAACTGGCCTTTGAAGTTAACGTTGCCAAACTTGGCGATGATAGCTGGAACCTGCCTGTTTTTTACGCCTGTAAAGCGGCTATACAATAGGTCGATGTCTTTTTTGTTGGTAGCAATTTGCTCAAATTTTAATTCGAGGAAGGTTTTATCCCAATCGGGGAGGCCCTTTAAATTGAAATCGCCTTTGATATAAGTGGCTTGCCCGGTGGTAATGGTGAGATCTTTTGCTTTTAGGTTATTCACCAAACCTTTGATGTGGCCGTTCACACCCAAGTCGAAAAAGGTATGGGTTAAGCTGTTGGTAAAGTAAGCGATATCTAATGATGAGATCTGCGAGTCTTTAAAATCGGCATCCATAGCAACACTGTTCTCAAAATCGCTAAAGTCATCAAAAGAGTTGAAGCGCATTTTAAAGTAATCTTTAAAATTGGATCGGTTGGTTTGTATGAATAGCTTGGTGAGGACGATCTGATTGGTGTCGATCACGGCATTGGCTACAAAATGTTTAATGTTAAGACCGCTTCTTTCGTTCAGGGTAAGATCATGGATGTTAGCTTTAAACAGGTGCTTTTTCAGATCGATATCTGTTAAAGTTGTACTGAGGTTTCTGACATCGATATTGTTAAAGTTTACCTGTGGGCCGCTTTCGTCTTTACTTAAATAATTTTTATAACGGAAGTGGAAGTTATTGATCACCAGTTTTTCGAAATCAATTGTCCAGGGTTGGCCTTTTACCTTTACGGTATCTTTTGATTTGAAGTGATTGATGATAAACGACAGATTGGATGTGCTATCGGTTAGTTTTTTGAGATAGAAAGAGCCATTATCCAGTTGGATAATTTTAAAATCGAGCACTTTTTGTTTGATGCTGCTAAAAATGTGGAAGTTGGCCAGCTCAACAGTTAGTTTTGGCGTGCTTAGGATGGTGTCTTTCTGCCGGTCTAAAACATAAAAACCTTCTAACTCGACACCGCTGAATGGTTTGATGTACAGGCTTTTAATAGCTACCGTTGTGCCTAACTCTTTGGAAAGATAATGCGTAGCTTTTTTAGCCGCCCAGGTTTGTACGGGTTTAAAGCGTAATGCCAGCAAAGTGCCGCCTATTATTAATATAAGCACCAGCAGTATCCATAGCGTTATTTTGAGTACTTTTTTAATAACTTTGCAGCGTTAAAATTTTTATGCCAGTAATATTAGGAATAGAATCTTCGTGTGATGATACCTCGGCCGCAATTAGTGTTGATGGGGTGATCATGAGCAATGTTGTTGCAAATCAATCCATCCATGCGGCTTATGGCGGCGTTGTGCCCGAACTGGCTTCACGCGTACATCAGCAAAATATTATTCCGGCAGTACAACAGGCACTACTTAACGCAAAAGTAAGCAAAAATGATATTGATGCGGTAGCTTTTACGCGCGGACCCGGACTTTTAGGTTCACTTTTAGTGGGCGTATCGTTCGCGAAGGCTTTCGCGCTGGCGCAAAACCTGCCGCTGATAGAGGTTAATCATATGCAGGCGCACGTATTGGCACATTTTATTGATGAGCCTAAGCCGAAATTTCCGTTTATGTGTTTGACCGTGAGCGGCGGGCACACGCAAATTATTTTAGTTAAAGATTATTTTGACATGGAAATCATCGGCCAAACGATGGACGACGCGGCTGGCGAAGCGATGGATAAGACGAGCAAGATATTGGGTTTGCCTTATCCCGGTGGGCCGCTGATTGATAAGCACGCGCGTTTGGGTAACCGGGAAGCATTCAAATTTCCGGAGCCAAATATACCGGCCTATGATTTTAGCTTTAGCGGATTAAAAACTTCAATACTTTACTTTATCCGTGACAACGTAGCTGCTGACCCTGATTTTTTGACGAACCGGATGGATGATATTTGCGCGTCGGTTGAGTATCGTATCGTAACTATCTTACTTAATAAATTAAAGAAGGCCGCTTTGGCTTATGGGATAAAAGATATCGCTTTGGCAGGAGGGGTATCTGCCAATACTGGCTTACGACAAGGCTTAACTGAATTATGCCAAAAAATGGGTTGGAATTGTTTTATACCACAGTTTCAATACTGTACTGATAATGCCGGAATGATTGCCATTGCCGGGCATTATAAATATCTGAATAATGATTTTGTTGGGCAGAATGTTGCGCCTTTAGCACGCATGCCTTTTAATTAATATAGCTTATGCCATTTGCTTCGATTGTTTTTTGGGCCGTTTTTGTAGTGCCGTTGGTGATATTTTTAGTATGGTTAATGCGCCAGGACAAAAAGAAAGGCATAACGGGACTGGTTGTAATGGCCGTATTGATCATTGTTGCCGTAGCGTACATGTATTTGATGACACACGGCGAGTAAACCCCCTAACCCCCTAAAGGGGGAATTTGAAACCAAAAGTTTTTGATGTTTGAAGTAAGAAACTGCGACACCACGAGTTATTGTCAATAACTCTAACTCCCGGTTGTAGTTTTATTTTGATGATTTAGTTTTCGTGCTCGGCGAAGGTTAGTACATAGCCATTGTTGTCTTTTATCGAAAATTCGGTAGCGCCGTAAAAAGTTTTTTCGAGGCCTTGCAGTACGGTTACTTTGTTTTTGATCTCATCGAAAAAGGCTCGTATATCCTTTACATTAATGTATAATAAAAGTGAAGCCCCGTTTGTGCGCTGTATATCCGGTAACGTGTCAGCCAAGCTTTCGAAGGTTTGGAACATGAAGGTTACTTTATCGTTGACCATCATGGCCCATACATAATCCGGCCCTTCTTCTGGAACGCTCATGGTGAGGGAGAAGCCTAATGTTTTGTAGAATTCGATGGTTTCGGTAATGTTGTTTGTGAAGATGTTGGGAGATATTGATTCCATAATACGGTTCATTTATTGCTAGTAAAATTAGTATTTTTATTGATAAATGCAAATTTATCTGCATAGGGGATCTGCATAGTTCCCGCTCAATTGCCGCGGCGGCTGTTGCTTTTGAGCCCAAAAGTAACCAAAAGGCTTGTCAGCAAAAAAGCTTCTTTGCCCTGCCCGTCCGGCAGGCGGGCGCACAGGCATTTGCGCACAAGTGGCAAGAACTCACGGGCTGATGCCTTTTCCTAAAAGGCAACACAGGTCTTCGCTATGAAAAGTCAAAATGCCCTTCCTACCGCACAGCCCACCACGTTCTTCCCGCTTTGGCCGAAGCTCCTTTGCTGACGAAAACGGTAAAGACAAAGAATAATAGATAAAAGTTATTTCTAAAATAGAAATGCCTGAGGCATTAAAAAACATCCGCGACATTATCGTTGAAAGCGACGGTGTGATGATTGCAAGGGGAGATTTAGGTGTGGAAGTTCCGGTAGAGCAGGTTCCGATCAT
>NZ_JBDSCA010000003.1:0-63285 GCF_039921305.1 Mucilaginibacter sp. | reverse complement strand
ATCATCTTTACTTTCTCGGCATTGATGTCTACACAGATAACCTGGTTACCCGTCTCGGCTAAACATGTTCCTGTTACCAAGCCTACATAGCCCGTGCCTACTACTGCTATTTTCATTGTATATTTTGCTTAAATTGCTTAAAAATTATTTAATATTCACTCACGAAGATAAAATTATTCTGTTATTATCCCATAGCATAAATAGCCAAATTAATTAAATTTTTATATCGCGCACTCCTTTTCTTAGTAAAAAAAGTAAAAATAAAGCTAAATTGATATAAATAATCAAATTATCAACATAAATTAATAACCGCTGAAAACAAAAAATGCCCGCTTAAACCAGCAGGCATTTTAATATCATACAAACCGCTTAATTAAGCGGCAACAACCTCGCGTCTAACAACATTGCGGTAAACAAAAGAATTGAATATATGCCTGCGGGCAAAACGCCCCGGCGAATCGGCATTAACCAGCTTTACATAGGTTGCTTTAGGCACATCGAAATACTCATAGCTGCTACCATCTAAAAAGAACACTTGCAGAGTTTGCGATTTGTACTCAAAATCAGCAATATTAGAAGTGGTAGTGGTTTCAGTATATTCAGCTAAATTTAGTTGACGTGTTTCGGGCGCTATGCTCACTAAAAAGTGGTAAGCCTCAATAATGGTCTTACTTTTTTCTTCCGCCTCTTGCTTTTGCTCATGGCTATCCTGAAATTTATCCGGGTGCCAATCCTTCATCAGGTTGCGGTAAATAGTCTTTAAATCTTTTAACTCAGCGGCTTCCGTTACACCCAGTAACTTTCTGTAATCTACAATTTTTTTCATGATGCTTATTGATTATTCCCATTGAAAGCCATTAACACGCTGATTTTCAAGAAATAATTTTCGCCGCAAAGGTATCATTTTTAAATTAAATTTCTTAATCCGATTGAGAAATTAACACATTGATTATCCAGGCATGCCTCGTAAATAACTTTCATTACCTTTTTCATCGGTAATTAGCCTACCGAGGGCCTTTAAAAAAACCCTGCGTTAGCTGCTGCCGATATAAGTATTGATAATAATAAAAGTGGAACCGGTTCATATTATTGAGTTGCCTTTTTCTTGCTTCCTAACCATATCAAACCGTTCATAATAAACTGGCTTGCGCCTTCGCTATCAAAAGTGTGCGATAACGTTTTGTTGGTTTTATCGTACTTGTGCTCATAATCCATATCGTTATGGCCCATATTCACATAAACCATGTTATAATTTTTATTTGACCAAGCTACGGGGTAATAACCGCTATGCCATATCTCGTGTTGTTTAGGCCCGGTTCCTAAAGGGAAACTCGTAGAATCAATAGCCAACAGGATATCTATATCCGGGTTTTTAGTCAGATCCTTCTCCCAACGATACCATTCATTTGGTGCCGATTTAAAGGTTGCTGGCAAACCTTTAGTTGCCGGATGTTTCTTATCTTCAACCCTTAGCACTGCCGATGTTGGCCTCCATGTATTGCTGCCATATTGGCCAGCGCCTATAAATTCGTTATGATACCAATCCCAATCCTGGTTAAAGGCCGATGGCGTTAAAGCAAATGCCGAAAAGTGAAAACCCATCCACGATCCGCCATTCCGCATAAAAATTTCAAAGGCCGCACGCTGTTCCGGCTGCTCGGGCCGTGTATCTAAAAACAGTATCACCTGGTATTGAGCCAAAAATGCGGCGTTCATATTGTTCCAGTTAGCAGTGGAATCGTAACTAAATTTGTATTTAGCTGCCATCCGGGGGAACCACTGGTTAGCCTCATGCACAAAGCTCACATGTGCCAAATCATCCTTACCGGTATAAAAAGCGATCACTTTAAACTTAGGCTTTTGTGCCGATGCCTGCATAACACAAAGCATCAGCATAAAAATGACCACTGCTTTACTCAATAAATTATGGGTTAGATTTTGTTTCATTATGATAAGTTTAGATCTATTTAAATATCGTATCGACCTGATCGGGCAGGTTATCCTTCAGGGTCCGAATCATATTTACCAAACATAGCTTGTCCTAAATACTTAAAAAAAAACCTCAAAAAACAATTTAAATTATTGATTAATAACATTTTACATCAACTAAATTACGCTTAGATAACAACCTTTATTTACCTAAAGTACTGATAACATGCGTAGTCATGAACGGTAGAAAATTGAATCAATACGTTTAAATCACAATCAAATAAATTGCGCGATCCTATAATAATACTGACCCAGATAGCAGATAACTCAAAATATACATCTAAGTCTACTCAATCATTAATACTTAAATTAACAAGATTAAGCCCGACTGATTATCTTTGGCAGGGTTTCTGCTTGTAAATTCAATCAACCTTAATAATTTAATTTTATGAAACGTTTATTTCAAATTAGCATCACATTTCTAACAGTGATCATATTAGCCACCAGTTGTTCTGTGGTTAATAAAACGGCCGGTGTAGATCGTAGCCGCTTTGTAGGCACCTGGACAATCACCAACGTAACTTATGATGGCATTATTGGCGCAGCTGTATCTAAAGTATTCGATCAGGCATCACCGAATGCTTTTGTAGGCAGTACATGGCAATTAACCAATAGTGGTAATGGCTTATATACCCTGCCTGATGGTACATCGCAAACCATCTACTGGTCGTACTATAACCCGGGTGGCGGCGTACAACCAAACTTCCAATTCAAAAAGGTTTACGAAGGTGATAAAGCCAAAAACATTAACGATGGTTACCGCTTAACAATAGGCCAGGTTGATGCTTCAACCATGACATTGAAAGTACCTGTTACCAGCAATGGCTACGTTGTGTATTCTTTTATCAAGAAATAAGGTAGAATAACTTAAAGAACAAAAATGGGATGCGAATATTCGCATCCCATTTTTGTTTGTACCAATCGGTGAAATCGCCATGTAAATCAGTATAATTCCAAATCAAATCCTTCTAAACGGCCTAATCCTCCTCAACTTCAATTCTCTGTAGAGCAACACTATATATAATATATCGTAAACAAAAATAGCCACAAACAGCAACTGCATTAATGGCGACTGGCTATAAGTTTTAGTCTGCGTATAAAAAGCGATCGAAGCCAGCAAAGTACCCAAACACTTAAATAATGCAATATATATACTTTGCCCATCAACAGATTTTCGCTCCCGTAACATAACAATAAACATTACCGACATCATCAAATTTTGCCCGAAAGCCGCGTAGGCCCCATACTTATCCTTTAAGGCATCGCTCAAAAACACGATGAGCAAACAAGCCAAAGCGAAGCCTAATATAAACTCAAGGTAAAAGGTCCAGGTTCTTTGTACACGTTTTAGTACCGGGCCAAAGCGCAGGTATTGCAATAAGATCATCACATCAAACGCGAACCATACCCTATCAATTATCAATTGCGGAGCCGCATGTGGTAGTACGAAAGAGTAAATAGTTTCCCAGGCCAAATTAGCGAATAGCGCAGCGGCAGGCATACCATAGCTCATGTCCATTATTCCCCGGCGGATGATGAGCAGGTAAGTCAACGTCCAGCACACTCCCGAGCCAATCATGATCTGATCAAAAATCGTCATATAACAAAGGTTATAAAAAAAGGGCGAAACATTTATCATGCTTCACCCTTTAATACGATCTATAACAACTACCCGGCGTAAGTAGCAGTTAAAGTAATAGGCACGTTCAATGCTTTTGATATGATGCAATTCGCTTTAGCGCCTTCGGCAATCTCTTGAAATTTGGCATTATCAACACCATCAATTGCTGATGCTTTTAATTCTAAATGAATCCCGGTGATTGATAAAGCAACCATATCCAGGTCAAGGACAGCTTCGGTATCCAAATCATTAGGTGTAAAACCAGCTTGTGTTAAAGCAGCGCCAACAGCCATAGTAAAGCAACCAGCGTGAGCGGCAGCAATTAATTCTTCCGGATTGGTACCCACGCCGTCGGAAAAACGGGTTTTGAAAGAAAACTGAGTATCATTCAACACGGTGCTTTGGGTTGAAATTTTTCCGGCTCCGGCTTGTAAAGTGCCATTCCAGTGTGCTTTTGCAGTACGTTTCATTGTTATGATTTTAGTTTATTTGATAGGATGAAATTAGTGATTTGTATTTAAACTTTAGGTTACCATTTTGCTCTTTCGTACTGTAAAGGCCATTTAACCTCGTGGCCTAAAACATGCGCGGCACGCAAAGCAAAATGCGGATCGCGTAAATGCTCACGGGCAAGTAGAACCAGGTCGGCCTGTTCGGTTTGGATGATCTGATCAGCTTGCTCCGGTGTAGTGATCATACCAACAGTTCCGGTCAAAAGTCCTGTTTCCTTTTTAACCTTTTCGGCAAACTCAACCTGATATCCCGGCCCAACCGGAATTTTGGCTTTAGCAACATTTCCTCCTGTCGAGCAATCTATCAGGTCAACACCTTTATCTTTCAGGATGGTTGCTAAAGCTACCGAGTCGTACTCCGTCCAGCCACCCGGAGTCCAATCCGTAGCAGATATCCGTACAAACAAAGGATATTCAGCAGGCCATGCATTTCTAACCGCATCAGTTACTTCAAGCAGCAAACGGATACGGTTTTCGAACGAACCTCCGTATTCATCATTACGCACATTACTCAAAGGCGATAAAAACTGATGCAGTAAATAACCATGTGCCGCATGTATCTCTATCACCTTAAAACCCACTTTTATGGATCGGTAGGTAGCTTCTTTAAAATCTTCAATTACTTTGTTAATGCCATCTTTATCTAACTCCAAAGGTTTCTCTTCGCCATCGGTAAAAGCCAACCCACTTGCCGATACCGTTTGCCAACCGCCGCTTAATACAGGTATTTGCTTGCCACCATTCCAGGGTTCAGCATGGCTTGCTTTACGCCCTGCATGTGCCAATTGTACACCAGCAATTGCACCCTGTTGATGGATGAATGTAGTAATCCGCTCCAGCATCTCAATATGCTCATCCTTCCAGATCCCCAGATCTGAAGGTGAAATTCTGCCTTCCGGCGATATTGCCGTAGCTTCGGTAATAATTAAACCAGCGCCGCCGGTAGCAAAAGCGCCTAAATGTACCAGATGCCAATCGTTGGCAAAACCATCCGTGCTCGAATATTCGCACATAGGCGATACCGTTACCCTATTTTTAAGTTCAATACCACGAATACTTAGCGGACTAAAAAGATGTGACATAGTTGTTTTTGTAGTATGATCCAATTTTAACACAAATTTTATTACTCTGGTTTCAATCAACCGAATAAATACTTTGGCATGACTAAAACCTCTTTATATGTCAATCTAATTAAATTACTTTCGAAGCATTACTATAACGCTATGTATTCGTCACCCAATTTCAACGGAAAAGTATTTGTAAACCCCATCCCAACCAAAAGCGGCGGTGATGGCAACATGATGAAGCTTATTGCCGAAGCTCTAAAAAAACACCCCAACACCAAACCAGCCAAAACTCCCGGCCCTTTCCCGGTTGATTATGATAAGCTATACAAATTGCCCGCCGAAGAATTACGCATAACCTGGCTCGGCCATTCAGGGTTGCTTATTGAAATTGATGGCAAACGTTTTTTAACCGATCCGGTTTATCGCGCTGCATCACCCGTGCAATTTGCCGGGCCGAAACGCTTTTTCTCCGCGCCAATTCCACTGGATAAGATGCCGCACCTTGACGGGATCATTATCTCGCACGATCATTACGATCACCTCGATGATAAAACCGTGATTGAGCTGTCCAAAAAGGGAACTCCATTTTACACATCGTTAGGCGTTGGCCCGATACTGGAAAAATGGGGAATCCCCAAACAACAGATCACAGAGTTTGATTGGTGGCAGGAGCTGGATTTAGGCGATGGCTTTAAAATAACCGCGGCGCCAGCACGCCACTTTTCGGGCCGGAGCATGTTTAACCGCAACCAAACCCTTTGGGCATCATACGCCATCAAGGGCCCCATACACAACGTGTATTACGGTGCCGATTCGGGCATCCACCCGCTATTCAAAGAGATCGGAGAAAAGCTTGGACCCTTTGATATCAGCATGCTTGAAGTAGGCGCTTATAATGATCTTTGGCAGGACATTCACATGGGACCCGATAATGCTACCGATGCCCAACTGGCACTCAAATCAACCATCATGATGCCCATCCACTGGGGAACATTCAACTTAGCTTTCCACACCTGGACATATCCCGCCGAACGTGTTATAGATTGCGCAACGGAAAAGAATATCGATTTACTATTACCCGCTCCGGGCGAAACCTACACCTACAATGGCAAAGGCTATATCAATAAATGGTGGGAAGCATTTATGTAAGAGTTTTTAAACAGAAGGGTAAATACTAATATCGAATACTGAATTTCGAATATCCAATCTTATAATTCAGTGTTCGGTATTTATCAAACCGCAATCTCCCTATCAACGCTGGGGTCATCGGGTAATATCTCCATTTCCGGGTATCCCATGTAATTGGCGTACCATCTAATAGCGTGTATCATATCCAAAGCGTCATCAGCCTTAATGTTTACCGTTTCAAAAACCATCAGCGCACCTTTAATGTATCCATAAAGCTGTATCTCATTAGGTTCGGCTTCATATTTGATATTGTTAAGGCAAAACACTTTTATCTTCAGCTCCGTATTGCGCGAAAATATAATATCCGGCGATCCATCTGCCCCAGTCAATAAAAGATATACCTCATCGCTCATATTGGGTTAACATCTCATTAACAATATATGTTTACATTATTTATCAAAAAAAACTATCTATTTAATGAGCCACTCTCTCCTATTTCTGTTTGAGTTAAAATTTTATTCAACTAAAACAATCCATACCAAATACTGCTTTTATATCTATATGAAATTATCGGGGAAAATAAATTCAACAAATACCCTTCCCGGTATCTTTATCACTTTTAAAACTAATAAATTTCAACATGAAAAAATTACACATAGTGCCCTTAATGCTCCTGCTTATGGTAGTTCTAAGCAGTTGTTCTGTTATCACAGGTATATTTAAAGCCGGTGCCGTTGTTGGTATAATAGCCATATTAGTGGTTATAGGTATTATCTTCTGGATCTTTTCCATGTTTACGGGTGGCAAGCAATAATACCATTACTATGGATGTTACGATCAAAAATCAAACGGATCTGAAGCTCGAAATCGTTAGGTTAAAGGGCATCACATCCCAACAGGAAACGAGTATCAAACAACGCTTCAATAGTCCCCGAGCCATCTTGGGGACTATTACTTCACTATTCAAAGGTAAAAATGCCGGCACTCTTACCTTGCCGGGAAAAGACATTACCGCCTGGCTCTCCAAATTTCTATTGCCCCTCACACTCAATAAAACACTGTTCCGCAAATCAAGTTTCCTTGTTAAGTCTTTGATTGGTTTACTTTCCCATAAGGCATCTGGCCTCGTGAACGATAAAACAGTAAGTACCCTTTGGGATAAAGTAAAAGACATACTGCCCAATACTTTGGTTCAAAAATTTTCCCCCAAAAAGGACAAACCCTTTTACAGGCTATCTTCACCAAAGCCTAAAAAAACCGACAATTAAGAATACAATGATGTAAATAACACTGATAAATAAAGTGTTGCGTTAACAAGCATTTAATTAAGTATTTATTACATTTACTTACCTAAGTTATTCTTCAAATTTATCTGCCTTGTTATGAAAAAAAGCAACCTTGTTGTGCTATGCATTTTATTGTGCGCCCTATCCTCTCAATTACATGCCCAAACCTGGAAAAGCCTGTTCGATGGTAAAACACTGAACGGTTGGAAACAATTGGCCGGCAAAGCCGATTACAAAGCCGAGGACGGCACCATTGTAGGTGCAACCGTAATGAACTCTGGCAATTCATTCCTGGTTACCGAAAAAGAATACGGCGATTTTGTTTTAGAACTGGATGCCAAAATAGAAAGTACACTCAGCAATTCAGGTATACAAACCCGCAGTCATTTCAACACTAATGGGCATACCGGCAAAGTTTATGGTCGCCAGGTAGAAATTGACCCATCAGAACGTGCATGGTCTGGTGGTATCTATGATGAAGCGCGCCGCGATTGGTTATACCCATTAGACTTGAACCCCCAAGCAAAAACAGCATTCAAAGTAGGCGAATACAACCACATCAAAATAGAATGCATTGGCCGCGAAATGAAAACCTGGATCAACAACATCCCCGTTGCTTACGTGATTGACACTGTTGATAAAACCGGCTTTATCGGCTTACAAGTACACGCCGTTACCACAAAAGAGCAGGAGGGCAAAAAGGTATATTTCAAAAACATCAAAATACAAACCACCAACTTAAAATCAACGCCGTTCCCGGCAAATATTTACGTGGTTAACAATGTATCCAATTATCTCAGCAACTACGAAAAACAGCACGGCTGGAATTTATTGTTCGATGGCAAATCCTCAACCGGCTGGATCAGCGCCAAAGGAACAGCCTTCCCCGCCAAAGGCTGGCAAATAGGCAACGGTACCTTAATGGTTTTAGCCTCCGAGGGTAAAGAAGCCCAAAACGGCGGTGATATTGTAACCACAAAACAGTTCGGCGCGTTTGATCTTTCGTTCGAATTTAAACTTACACCCGGAGCCAACAGCGGTGTAAAATATTTTGTAACCCTGGCTGATAAAACAGAAGGATCAAGCATTGGTTTAGAGTATCAGGTTTTAGATGATGAACTGCACCCCGATGCCAAATTGGGCCTTAACGGCGATCGTACACTGGCATCCCTCTATGATCTTTTTCCATCCACCAAACCCAAACGCTTTATACACCCCATTGGCCAATGGAATACCGGCCGCGTGGTAGTGTACCCGGATAACCGGGTTGAGCATTATTTAAACGGCGTTAAAGTATTGGAGTACACGCGCGGCTCTAAAACGTTTAATGATGCCGTAGCGATAAGCAAATACAAAATTTGGCCCAACTTCGGTTTAGCTAAACAAGGCCATTTGCTTTTTCAGGATCATGGCAACCAGGTTACCTACCGCAGCATCAAAATCAAAGAATTGAAATAATAAACCTCATTAAAAATCTATTCTAATGGAAGATTCTCGTCGCAAATTCATTAAGCAATCGGCACTGGTTACTGCCGGTTTGTTGGCATCAAAGGTTAGCTGGTCGGCCAAAAGTTACAGCCGTATTATGGGTGCAAACGATAGGGTACGCGTAGGAGTGGTCGGTTTTTCCGACAGGCATAAAAGCACACACATCCCCTGCTTTATGAACCACTACAAAGAATTGAACTTTGATGTGGTAGCCGTATCCGACATCTGGAACCGCCGCCGCGAAGAAGGCGCCGCCGCGTGGAAAGAAAAAATGGGCCACGATATCGTAGCCTGCCGCAACAACGATGAACTCTATAGCAAAAAGCTGGTGGATGCTGTTTTTATCAGTACCGCCGATTTTCAGCATGCTTACCATGCCGCCGAAGCCGTTAAAGCGGGTTGCGACGCTTACGTAGAAAAACCCTTTGCCGAAACCATGGAAGATAATCGCTATGCGTTCAAAGTAATTAAAGCGAGCGACAGGATCGTACAAATTGGCTCGCAAAGGCGAAGCGGCTCAAACTATATGGCCGCCGAGGAGTTTATTAAATCAGGAAAGTTTGGGCCCATTACGATGGTAGAACTTAGCTGGAACGTGAACCAGCCCGGCCGCTGGCGCAGGCCCGATGTTGTGCCGATGTTAAAAGAAGCCGATACCGATTGGAAGCGATTTTTGATCAACCGCCCTAACGATACGTTTGACCCGAGGAAGTACTTGGAGTTCCGTTTGTTTTGGCCCTATTCATCCGGTTTGCCGGGACAATGGATGAGTCACCAGATTGATACTGTACACTGGTTCAGCGGCCTTAAACATCCGCGCAGCGTAGTAGCCAATGGCGGCATTTACGCCTGGAAAGATGGCCGTAAAAACTGGGATACCATTTCGGCAGTATTTGATTATGGCCCGTTGGACGATGCTTCAAATGGTTTCCAGGTGACATTCGGCTCACGCATGCATAATGGCGATGAGCACCCGGCCGAGATCTATTATTCAAACGGAGGCGAGCTGAACCTCAATACCAACATGGTATCTCCAAAAGGTGGCCTTACGGATAAAATGGCAAAAGCCATGGATATGAAAGCTAATTTATTACCCGAGGTTGCGCTAAGTAACACCGAAGCAGCCGTAGTATCGGCCAACACTGGCGGCGATAAGCTCACATCAAACCACGTGCGCAACTGGATGGAATGCGTCCGCAGCCGCAAACAACCACATGCCCCAGTTGAAGCAGGTTACAGCCACTCCATCGCCACCATCATGACCAATGCCGCCGTTCATACCGGAGCCAAAGTTACCTTCGACGAAAAAACACAGGAAGTAATGGCCGATGGCAAAGTGTTTAAATTTTAATATTACGATAATGAAACTAAATTTAACCGGATTAATAAGCATTATAGCAGTCACTGGCGTAATGGCTCAAAAGCCGCAGCAGGTAAAAGTGATTAAGCAAAAGAATCAAAACAAAATCGATATCTTGATCGGCGGCAAGCCCTTCACCAGTTTTTTGTATCCCGATAGTTTAGAGAAACCGGTACTATATCCTGTGCATGCGGCAAACGGAACCGTGGTTACCCGTGGCTTCCCATTAAACCCACAGCCCGGCGACCCGACTGATCACCCGCACCACATCGGTATCTGGTTCAACTATGAAAACCTGAATAAGCTTGATTTCTGGAATAACTCTTACGCCATTAAGCCTGAGAAAAAGAAAGATTACGGCTGGGTAAAAACCGATAAGATACTGGAAACCGCTGATGGCACAACCGGTAAACTAACCTACCATGCCAACTGGACAGATCAGCAAAACAACGTGATACTGAAAGAAACCACACATCTCGAATTTAGCGGCAACGAAAATGAGCGGGTTATAGATCGCGTAACGGTTTTAAAGGCTGTTAAAGATGCCACATTCTTCGATGCTAAAGATGGACTTTTAGGCTTGCGATTGGCCCATGCCCTGCAAATGCCCGCCACCGAAGATCAGAAGTTTACCGATAACAAAGGCAATGTAACCATAGTAAAAGCTGGTACAGATCATGTAGCCAATGGCAATTACATCACCAGCGCAGGTAAACATGGTAACGATGCCTGGTCGAGCCGTGCAGTATGGTGCAAGGTATACGGTAAAATGGGTAAAGATTCAATAAGTATCAGCATTATCGACCATCCCGGAAACACCAATTATCCAACCTTTTGGCATGCACGCGGCTATGGCCTGTTTGCCGCCAACCCTTTAGGTGAGCAAATATTCACCAAGGGAAAATCAGTTAAAAATCTGCACCTAAATATCGGCGAATCGGCAACATTTAAATATCGTATAGTTGTAGCCAATAGCCCACACACCACAACTGGTGGGCAGCTAACGCAATACGCGGTTCAGTTTGCTTTGAAATAACACATCAAATAATCATGTCATTTCGTACTTCGTTTGAAATGACATGATTATTTAACCACTTTCTCCGTTTTATCCGTCCTCCATTTCAAAGCATAATAGGTTGCGGTACCTGCACCTACATTCTTAATATTATGCAAAGTATTAGCCGCCTGGAAAATGACCGAACCTGCTCCGGCACGTTTCAATTCTCCATTTACTAAAACCTCAACAGTTCCTTCCTTTACAATGGTGAGTTCTTCTTCGGGATGCTGATGTGGCGGGTGTGCAATTTCGCCTACATTAAGTGTGCTCACATGGCACTCCAGGTTATTCAGAGTTTTTGTCGGCGAATCAAAAAATTGCCGTTTTTCGCCTGTTTTGGTTTTAGTTACTTTAATGTCATTCCAATCAAATACCGCTGATGGCATCTCTGCCTGTTGCTTGTAGCCAGCTATCATAGCCATTGGTATACACATAATTAAAGCCGTTATGGCAACTAAGTAAATTTCTCTGCGAGTCATGACTTCGGTGGGTTTGGGTTTAAGATAACATTTATTCAATATTATAAATAATTTAAATTATGCGTTTGTTTGCAGTTTTAAATTTTGAAATATCTACCTTTAAAATTTATTTAGCACATCATCATATTATATGGCCAGGTTAAATTTATTAGAAGAAACACGTTTTGAAAAATTAGCTGTTAAAGTTTACCCCGATCAAAAAACAGCCTCAGTAACGGTAGCAAAACGCATTGCTGATCTCATCCGCGCCAAGCAGCAAAAAGGCGAAAAAACTGTATTAGGCCTGGCCACCGGTGTAACCCCCATAGCGGTATATGCCGAACTGGTACGCTTACACAAAGAAGAAGGCCTGAGCTTCCAAAACGTGATCACCTTTAACCTGGACGAATACTACCCCATGAAACCTACCGCGGCCCAAAGCTACGTTACTTTCATGAACGAGAACTTATTCAACCATATCGATATCAATAAAAATAACATCCACGTTCCGGATGGTACTTTAAAGCAGGAGTATATACAAGCTTATTGCTACGAGTACGAACAAAAAATAACCGCTTTAGGTGGCTTGGATATGCAGATCCTGGGTATCGGCCGTACCGGTCACATCGGCTTTAACGAGCCCGGCTCAGCGCCAAACTCAGGCACACGCCTGGTTACTTTGGATGATTTGACCCGTAACGATGCTTCACGCGATTTCGGTGGTAAAGAAAAGGTTCCTACCAAAGCCATTACCATGGGTGTAGGCACCATATTCAAGGCCCGCGAAATTATCCTGATGGCCTGGAGCCAAAAAAAGGCGCCAATTATCAAAAAAGCAGTTGAAGGTGAAATATCCGGCGAAGTACCTGCTACCTATCTGCAACTGTCAGATCATGTTGAGTTTATCCTGGACGAAGGTGCAGCATCGGCCCTAACCCGCTTTGATACCCCTTGGTTAGTTAAGGATTGCGAATGGACCAACTCGCTTAAAAAGAAAGCCGTTATCTGGCTTGCCGGAGCGGTTAATAAACCCATCCTAAAACTCACCGAAGACGATTATAACAACCACGGCATGGCCCAGCTTGCCGTAGAACAGGGTCCGGCTTACGATATCAACATCGATATTTTTAACCAGATCCAACATACCATTACCGGTTGGCCCGGAGGTAAGCCAAATGCGGATGACAGCCAGCGGCCAGAGCGTGCAAACCCTGCTAAAAAACGCTCCATCGTATTCTCGCCCCACCCGGATGATGATGTGATATCAATGGGCGGTACTTTTATCAGGTTGGTTGATCAGGGCCACGATGTGCATGTGGCTTACCAAACATCAGGCAATACCGCCGTTTGGGATGATGATGTACTCCGCTACATGGAGTTCGCTATAGACTTTAACAACAGTATTGGCGACGATGTAACTCATTTAAAAGGCATTTACGAAGACATGCGCAAGTTCTTCTTAACCAAACAACCTAACCAGGTTGATACGCCCGAAGTGCGCGATGTAAAAGGCTTCATCCGCAAAAGCGAGGCCATATCAGGCGCGCGCTATGCCGGTTTGCACGATGATCATATCCACTTTATGGCATTACCTTTTTACGAAACCGGTAAAACCCAAAAGGCCAAAGTTGACGAAGCCGATATACAGCAAACTATTGATCTGCTCCAGGCTATAAAACCTCACCAGATTTTCGCCGCTGGCGATTTTGCCGATCCGCATGGTACGCATATTGTTTGCTTCAACATCATTTTAGCGGCCCTGAAAAGGTTACAGCTTACCGAAGACTGGGTTAAAGATTGCTGGTTATGGATGTACCGCGGCGCATGGCACGAGTTTGCTACCCACGAAATTGAAATGGCCGTACCCCTGTCACCGCAAGAGGTTACCCGCAAACGCAACGCCATATTCAAGCATCAATCGCAAAAAGACTTACCGGTTTTCCCGGGAGATGATGCACGTGAATTTTGGGTTAGGGCCGAAGATCGTAACCGCGAAACAGCCCTACGCTACGATAAGCTTGGCCTTTCAGAATACGAAGCCATGGAAGCTTTTGTAAGATATAAGTTCTAATAAAACTCAGTGTCACCGGTGGTTAATTAAATCACCGGGGGCACTACTTTAAAGTCACGCTATACCGTACCGATGCCCTTACATAAGGGTAAGTATTATTCACCTCCGGGTGTTCTTTATAATGCCCCTTCAGTATAAAATAACCCGGCTCAACACCCAAAGCAAAATTCTTATTAAATGCGTACCTAACCTCGTTTGATACGGTGTGCAAAAAGTAATGCGAATTGTTCCCATTAATGGTTTTCACCCAGCCGCCACGGTAATTAATGGTATAAAAAAACGCGTCGCCTAAATTGATCCCACCGCTCCCGTTAACAGATAACCCCGAACCATAATCATAATCACGGCCTTTGTAAAGATACTTATCGGGCACGGCAGCTAATAGGATAGGCCCAACGCCAACATTGGTATTAAACTTAATTTTACGGCTCAAAACAAACTGCGATATCAGGTTCATCTTAACACTTTGCGCGCTGTAAAAAAAGGCCGCGTTACGTATAAAATCATAATTTGCTGATAAAATAGCCAGGTGTTTCATACTGCTATCCCTGCTCAATTCCCATCCTACTAATGATCCGTACACACTCACGGTATTCACATTCGAACTGTCATCCTTACCCATCTCCACATTGATCATAATATTGCTGAACGCCTTTTTATAATCTTCATAAGGGGTACCATATAACAAACTCGCGTGCCCATACCAGCCAAAACTTCCGTTCGTATTATTCACACCAAAACGCCGTGCACCAATATCAATGTTAAAGGCTACTTTTGACGAATCCCGCTCGTTAGAGTTGCGCATTACCTTTCCCCACTTACCATCCATTATCCTGTTCAAGCCATTAGTTGGGTTAACCAGCAAGGCACATACCTCACTTAATTGCCGCTTAAATCCACGGCTGCGGTTGTTTACAATTTTATTGGATAAGCGGTATGTCATCTCACCCAAAACTATCCCGCCAAAGCTGGTATTGATAAAATCGTTAGGCGCGGGTGCCTGCACTTCAGCGAAGGTTTCCCAAAGATAGCTTCCTACAAATGCCGCCGGTACCGATTCCCAAAACGTATAACCATTAGTACGGAACGAGCTGAAATAATAACTCCCATGGTAAGGGTGCCCAAACTGGTTAGTTTGAAAAGGGTCGTTATCCCATTCCCAATGCGCCGGGTTCAAATTATAGCCTACTGTTTTAAATGATATTTTAGCATAATCTTCATTCCGGATATACCGGTCTAAACTCCACACAAAAACCTCATCAACGCCAAGCTCTATCGCGGCCCTCCCGAAATGCTTTTTATCCATCAAACTATCGCGTCTGGCAATCCGGCGCAATTTAGCCTGACTAAGCTTTTGTGTTTCAAAAGGTAATTGTGCCTTAACCTGCAATGGAGGAGCAAGCATATCTATCACTAATAAAACCAACAGTGCTTTAAGGCACAAGCCAAAATTCAGATCAGGGAGGGTTGAACTCATATTTCAACAATAAATCAGGGCGGTTAATAACCCAATTTGGTATCGGTATATAATGATATTAGAACCAGTATTGCGGCATTTAGTTTTACTACATACCATATATTTAAAATACTTTACCTATATAAGTTGAAAATAAATAGCATATTTACAACTCAACCTATCACATTCATGAAAAAACCGCTATTAATACTCCTCATCATCATATCAGCAAACCTAACGTTCGCTCAACAAGTAAATTTCGGCCTTAAATTAGGTATAAGCAATTCCATATTACTCGAAAACTACAATGGTACAACCAGTAGCACTGGCGGTATTAACAATGTAGATATTGGTGCTTATGCGGATATCAAATTTGGCAATTTTACAGTTCAGCCGGGGCTTGCGTACTTTTTAAAAGGCGGTGGTGGGGGCAGTAGCTATACCTACTCTACAAGTACCGGTACTGCCACATTTTATGATCAGGTATTAAGGCTTCATTATATCGAATTACCCGTAAACGCTCTCTACAACATCCCAATTAAAGCCGGTAAGTTTTTTATAGGCGCGGGGCCATATGTAGCTTATGCTGTAGTGGGTAAATCCGAAACCTTCACAAGCACATCCAATTCAGGCACTGTTACAAAAAGCTCAACAACCGATGTCACTTTCGGCAGCGGTGTAAACGATTTGCAAAGGTTTGATTATGGCATAAACGTTTTAGGCGGTTTCCGCTTTAATAACGGTCTGGAGCTGGGTATTGCCTACGGCTTGGGCTTGCAAAACCTGTCTAATCAACCCAACTTCAGTGCTAAAAACGCCACTGGGAGTATTAATATAGGGTACTTTTTTAAGTAACATAAAACAAGGGGGGATAAAGTAGGTTTTCTCTCCACATCTTCCCTGTCTGCCGACAGGCAGGCATCTTACCTGATACATCTTCCATCACCCTAAGGGGGGATAAAGTAAGATTTTTTTCAATCATTTATCTTGATTACCTGTCTGCCGACAGGCAGATTGCATCTTGATTCCTGATTCTGCCTCTCTTACAAATATACCAATTTTGCTTCATAATATGCTTATTAAACACCAACTATCATACTCACAAAGCCCTTAACTTTAACCATTATAAACCTGCGGACTAACCACTCTTCATGAAAAAGCTATTCATAACTGCACTATTAATACTGGGCGCTAATGCTGCCATTTGCAAAAACTATCTTATCCATAACGAACAGGAGTTTAACACCATTAGCGCGCAACTTAAAGCCGGCGATAATGTAACCATCGCCAACGGTATATACACCCCATGGTCCATTACCATTAACACTGCCGGAACAGCTGCCAAACCCATAACCATTCAAGCCCAAACCGTAGGCAAAGTAACCTTTACCGGCGATACAGATCATCCCATATTCCAGCTAACAGGCGCTTATACCGTTTTAAGCGGTATTACCTTTACGGGATGCAACATCCTCAAAGCAGATAAAAAAGAAGGCGTATTGGTTGATCTGTTCAACAGCAAACATTGCCGCCTAACCAATTGCACCTTCACAAAAAATACTGCAAAATCGCAATTTATGCCTATTGTAATGATATCCGGCACGGGCGAGTATAACCAGGTTGACCATTGCACTTTCTGCGAGAACATTGATAATCAGGAAGTGCAGATCAGGATCCTTAAACAATCTTCGCCACAATACTCAATGGTGAACAACAACATATTTAAAAACAAGGACCATGTATCATGGAAAAACTTTAACGGAGGCGAATGTGTGCAGATAGGCCAGGATCCAATTTTACTTGGCCTATCAATTTCTAAAACCACCGTGCGCGAAAACACCTTCATCCGTTGCAATGGCGAACCCGAAGTGATCAGCAACAAAAGCAGCCAGAACATCATCGCCAAAAATTACTTTGAAGATTGCGAAGGCGAACTGGTAATGCGCGGCGGGCACGATTGTTTGATAGATAGCAACACCATCAAAGGCAGCTCCTGCGGTATCCGTGTGAACGGAACAGGCCACACCATCACCCACAATAACATCAGCAATGTTAAAACCGGCATCCGTTTAATGTACGGCATGGCCAAAGGCAAAGCCGAAATAGGTTTCTACATAGCAGCCAGCGATTGCGTTATCAAAAACAACCACATCGAAAACTGTACAACAGGCATCCTGATCGGTGATAGCAAAAACGCCGACTGGACAGGCAAATTTGACACCAACCGCTACCCATCACGTGTAATGCAGGATGTAGCACCCTATAATAATACCCTGGGAGATAATGTTTTTATAGGGGTTGGTAAGAATGTTATCGAACAATAATATAAGGCTTACGTCGGATTTATGAAAATAAATCGGAATTATTCAAACTGCAATTCCCATTTATCTTCTCCGCCATCTACAATGCGAAAGATTTTCTTTTCTACAGTTTGGCTACCGTCAGATGAATTGATACGTACTATTTCATGATCATGGAACTCCTCTGTTTTAGGTAACACGATTGCGGTTACTGAATGTGGATCGCCGGGGACTGTTAAAGTTTTCATAGGATAATGTTTTGATATTAGCTTAACAACGCTGATCAAAATAAGTTTCTATTGTTTTGGCTGTTCGAAGTTTCCAACAGCCGTAAACCAAAAATTATTTACGCATTCCGATCGCATTTCCGTATTTTCAATTCATGAAATACTTCATCCTCCTAACCCTGCTCTTCACAATCAACTTTTCGGCATCAGCGCAAAGCAACGATTTGATTAAACAAGGTGTTGATTTACATAACAAGGGCAAATACACCGAAGCCATTGATAAATTTAACGAAGTACTAAAAACTGACCCTGAAAACCCCTATGCCAACTATGAAGTAGCGTTTTCACTATATGCCGCGAAGCGGGCTAAAGAAGCCACTCCCTATCTGGATAAGGCGGTTAGGTCCGATAATAAATCGTTAAGTGTAGCGGCCTACTGTCTGCAGGCCAGTATTTACGATGAGGCTAACGATCATAAAAAAGCCATCGAAATATACAATACCGCCATCCAGATCAACCCCGATTACCCGCAGATCTATTATAACTTAGCCATAGCGCAATTTGGCAACAGGGATTATGCCGATGCCGAAAACAGCGCCATAGAAGCCATTAAGAAAAACCCGAAGCACCCGGGCAGTCAGCGTTTATATGCACTGGTAACATTCCATCAAAACAAACGGGCAAATGCTTTATTGGGTTTGTGCAGTTTTTTATTGTTAGAACCAACCGGCCCCCGCGCCGCCGAAGCCTATGGTAATATTCAGCACATCATTCAGGGCGGTGTGTTAACTGACGATAAAGGAAAAAACACCATCGTGCTTTCCGCTACCGATCAAAAAGAAACCAACACACTTAACTTGGGCATATCCATGGCCGTGCTATCAGCCAAAACAAAAAATCTAAAGGGAATTGATCTGTTCAAATCCATTTTCGCTCTTATCGGGGAGTTATCCGCAAAGAAAACCGACAAATCCTTTTTCGATAATTTTTTTGCCGCTTACTTCTACAAACTATCCCAAAGCAATAACATGCCCGCCTTTACCCATACTATAACCCTAACCGATAAAACCATAGATAATGCCAAGTGGGCCAAAGAGCATACCGATCAAATCACGGCGATGAGTGAATGGTTGAAAAGTACAGAAAGGAAATTCTAACATTTAGTTACTATTATAGAAAATAAATATGGACCAAAAAACCTTAATAACAACTCTCATTACTATTGGTGTAGCCGTAATGGGTTACTTGGCTAAGTATATAAATGATATTAAAATAGCCAATAGGAAAGACAAACTAGAAAGGATTAACCGGCAACTTAAAGAAGTTTATGGACCTCTCTTAAGTTTAACTTCGTCTTCAAAAGCATCATGGACGAAGTTCCGAGAATTTAACAGGAAGGATATCCCCTCTTATTTTGATACAATTAAACCACCATCCGAAGAAGAAAAAGAAATCTGGAGAAACTGGATGCAAACTGTATTTGTTCCAATAAATGAAAAAATATATGATGTAATACTCAAAAACGGCGATTTGATTATTGAAGATAAATTCCCGGATTCCTTTTGGAAATTATGTGCCCATGTTGAAACCTATAGGCCTGTTTTAAAAAAATGGGAAACTAAAGATTATACAGAGCATGTGGCATTGCTAAATTATCCTGACGATATAAAAGATGATGTTGAAAAAGGATATATTAAATTAAAAGCCGAGCAAAACAAACTAATCAAATAACATCATTTTCTGGCTTGGTACCACGCTCGCTTACAGAAATTAATCGTCTACTTTGCAATATAATATTAGAGCCTGCTATCACATAATAGCAGGCTCTCTTTTTTTATTCATCATAAACATCCACAACAAGCGGCATATCTATCGGCGTACCGCTGCTCATTGTAATAGTACAATGAACAATACAATAACCCGCATGAGAGAATGTGAGGTCGATTGCAGTGTCCCAGGCAGGCCATATAGTAGCTTGGGTAACCCCCGCTTCAACCCACCAATCATACGAAACAGCCCCCGGCACATCGTCAACATAAAATCCATAAGAATCGCCATTAGAGTATTTTATATCGCTTGGCTGATTTGCTTTTACCTGCTGAGCGAATAGACCTGAGCTGGCAAAAGATAACAATAAAACAAATAGTAACTTTTTCATAATTGGTAAATAATTTGGTTTAAGAAAAATGTTGGTTTTTACTCACGCTATGGTTCCGTGAATAGTGAGATACCTATCATCTCATAAGGGATAATTAAATGAATGTTTCTATAGGCTTAAAATTTAGGTTCCCCTACTCTTTTAAAGATTTTCGGCCACTCTGTTTAAAAGGATAAACTATCGCTTTCATGATAAAACTAATTTTAATTATCCTTCAAACAGTGTTTTTAATTAGCTGATTACTAAACCATATATCCTTAGGCTCAACTTTATGCAGGCACTACAAAAAGGAAAAGCCCTGTAATTTCTTACAAGGCTTTTCCTTTTACGTTATCGCCCGTTCAAGCGGGGGCACACTCAGCAAACTATTACTTCGCAGGTGCTTCCACCGTTACCGGTTTACCATTCACCACTACATTTTCCAATTTGAATCCATCAAAAGCAGGCGGTGTAAAGTTGGCATTCTTAACCTGTATATTTACATTTTTGATGCTGAAGCTGCCAAAAGTTGTACCCGGGTTTCCTTTCAGATTCCCTAATGATGAGCCCGAACCTTTTACATTACTGATGCTGATATTCCGAACCAGCGACTTTGGTGGCGCCTGCCCTTTCAAATCAAAATACTGCGACCACGGTGCAATACTCAACAACGTTGCCGAACCATCTATCGTAATATCGTTTAAACTGATATTTTCATATTGCTGTGGGGTATCGGGGCGTAGTTTTAAACGTAGTACATTAACGCCACGGGCGGTACAGCGTTCAATTTTCACATCGCGCACAATGGTAGCCTCGCTACCGCAGGTCATAATACCACCTCCGCCTTCAAATACGCAATCCATAATGCGGATATGCTCAACCGGCGGGCTATCCTTATCATCCATCGCGAACGGCCCCTTTGAGCCCTTCAACGCGATATCATCATCCCCTACCGAAAAATAACATTTGCTGATCGTGATATCCTGCGAGCTATCCACATCTATCCCGTCAGAACTTGGTGCATGGTTATCGGGTACCGAACCGCTCGGAGCCTCAAAACGGCAATTCTCAACTAATACGCCCTGATCACGGTACAAGTGTAAATTCCAGAACCCGGAATTAAGGAACCTGATCCCACTTATCTTCACATCTTTCGAATTGATAATATAAGCCAACCTTGGCCGCTCCACATTTAAATTGGTAGTTTTCGGGTTCTCTTTACGCTTACCATAAAACAACTTCCAAAACGGCTCGCCGCTGCCATCCAGTGTGCCTTTGCCACTAATAACAAGATGATCTACCTTATCACCATTCACCAATGCTGCACGCCACGGCTCAAAGTGGCCTTCTATCCGGGTCATCCCTTTGGGGTAATCCTCAATATTGGTCGATCCTTTTAAAACCCCACCTTCCTGTATCTCCAGGTTCACACCCGGCTTCAAAAATATGGCCCCGCTCAAAAACACCCCTTTAGGTATCACTACGGTACCGCCACCATTCTTGGCGCAACCATTAATCACAGTTTGAATAGTTTTGGTATTGAGCTTAGTAGCATCGCCAACGGCACCGTGCTCGGCAATGTTATAGCTCTTTACTTTAAAGGGCGCAGCTGCCATCACCAATCCGGCAGGCTTTGCATGCGCACCTGCTATTGTAACACTCCCCAGCAAGGGCGCCATTAACAGCAGGGTAGCAAATAATTTAGTATTCATTCTTAAGGTTTTTACTGTAGCTTTTACTAACGGTAAAAAACGCAATTAAATATCAACTTAACAATTATAAGTCAGCGAAAAGTTGAAATATTGTTGTTACTGAACAGAATAGGCGGCCCCCGCAAGTTTCTGCTTGTGATAACAATTCTCTTACACCAATAACCACCTAAATATTGTATTTTAGGTGCATGCATCACGCCGTAATACAATATACCTGCCTACTGGTCATCATTCTTTTTGTAGTTATGCTTGCGCAGAAGATCAGGGTTGCCTACCCTATTCTACTGGTACTGGTTGGGCTTCCATTAGGCTTTGTACCCTTTTTACGCGGCATAGAAATACAACCCGAACTAATCTTCGTGATCTTCCTGCCACCCCTGCTTTACGAAGCCGCATGGAATACCTCCTGGAAAGATTTTTGGAAATGGCGGCGTGTTATCAGCAGCTTTGCCTTCCCGGTAGTTATCCTCACATCCTGCGTAGTGGCCTTCGTATCAACTGCTATAATTCCCGGTTTTACGTTGGCTACCGGTTTTTTATTAGGCGGCATCGTTTCACCGCCCGATGCCGTTTCGGCCAGCGCCCTCTTAAAAACCGTAAAAGTACCCAAACGTTTCGTTACCATTGTTGAGGGTGAGAGTTTGCTGAATGATGCTTCCAGTTTGGTAGTATTTAGGTTTGCATTGGCGGCAGTGCTCACCGGCTCTTTTGTTTTCAGAGTAGCCGCTACCGATTTTGTATTGGTAATTGTAATGGGTATCGTTACCGGCATAGCCGTAGCGCTTTTGTTTTACGCCGTGCACCGCTGGCTGCCCACTACCACCAATATGGATGTAGTGCTTACCTTTATCACGCCTTATGCCATGTATATGTTGGCCGAAGAGTTTCATTTTTCGGGTGTTCTGGCCGTAGTAAGCGGCGGGCTTTTCCTCTCGGCAAGGCGCCACCAATTCTTATCAAACCGCAGCCGCCTGCAAGGCATCAACGTTTGGGAAGCCGTAGCCTTTTTACTTAACGGCATCGTATTCATTTTGATTGGACTGGAGTTCCCCGTCATCATAAAAAACCTCGGTCGCGAAGCTCTTACACATGCTATTACATACAGTTTGATCATCACAGGAGTATTGATAGTGACCCGTTTTATATGTACTTATGGCGCTGTCATAGTCACCATAATAATGAGCAAGATCATCACCGTAGCCGATCCCAATCCGGGATGGAAAGCCCCTGCCTTATTCGGCTGGGCGGGTATGCGGGGTGTTGTATCCCTCGCCGCGGCGTTAAGTATCCCACTGATGCTCAACTCAGGCCACCCCTTCCCTAACCGGGACATGATCCTCTTTATTACCTTCACAGTGATATTGGTTACATTGGTATTGCAAGGTTTAACACTGCCGGTAATAATAAAGTGGGTAAACATGCCCGATCCTGATCTCACCATCACAATAGAACAGCAAAGGCAATTGGTACGCAAAAAGCTTGCCCACCTATCACTAACTATACTCAACGAAAAGTACAACGATCTCACCAAAAACAACGAAATGGTAAAAGCCCTCAAGCTCCGCTATCACGCCGATATGGAGTTGCTGAAGGATTGGGACAAAGATGGTAACGAAAAACGCGCTGAAGAATTTTATAAAGACTATAGGCATATTATGGCCCACCTTTTAAAAGAACAACGCGCTCTATTACTCACCCTCAATAAAAAAGAGAACATTAGCGACGATCTGGTGAAACAGCAATTTGAATTACTTGATCTGGAAGAAGAAAAGCTGCGCCAGCATTTTGAAGCTAATGATTAAGTATTGCGCTCAATTAATAGCAACTCTATTTCAGGTATCGCTGAAGCGGACAATCAGTTAGCAATTTCAACCCCTCGATCACACAACCGGCATTTAATTGCGCCCCATTGATGCTGGTATGTGTACCATCGCCGGGGAAAAACTTTTTCACTTCTACCTGCCCCAATTCTTTCCAATGCCTTGCGATGATCCTGTTCAGATTTATATAATAGGCACCATTCTTTTTAGCTTCAGCCTCGGCCCATTCCGGATATTCTGCTTCCTTCACAACTTCTCCTTTATCCCATTTATTGCGCGGCACAAGTGAACAAACAATAGGTATGGCACCTTTCGCTTTTGCCTCGGTAATAAATTTCTGTATATACCAGCCATAAGTATGAACCATCTCTTTTTGATGTGTACGAATACTGATGATCTCCCGGGTAGAGTCACTAATACCCAATAATGAACCTTTCTGCTTAGTGCTATCATCTACCCCGGCATGGTCATTATGTCCAAACTGCATGATAACGAAATCACCCTTCTTTAGTGTCGCGAGTATCTTATCCCACCTCCCGTCTAAAATAAAAGTACGGGTGCTTGTGCCAGATTTAGCATGGTTCCGGATAGCCACGCCGTTTGTATCCAGATATGGATAAAGCAGACTGCCCCATCCCCAATAATCATTTTTACCATTACCATCATTATTCTGCACCGTAGAATCGCCAATAATATACAATACAGGTTTATCCTGTTGTTTTAGACTCATAAACAACATCAGCGCCATCACTAAAGCAACACTCGTTCTAATGCCCCGGAAGAGTTTCTTATCTTTCATATGATATTATGGTTAGCTTAATTAAATCCTGTAACATTAGCTTTATAAGTAGTGAGCCGTTCACCCTTTTCTACACGTATAGATGAGTGGTCAAATTCCACCTGGTCAGCATTATAGATCAACGCACCCGTCTTCGCGCTGATATTCACGTTCTCAAACCTGATATGCCCAATGGGCGATTCGGGCAAACCCCATATCTTGATCGCTTCCTGCGCATTGCTCACCGTAATATTCTTAAGCAGAATATCACGGTATACTGGTGTATAAGCACTTTTTTGAGAAGTAGTATCTTCCTGCGGTGTTTTCGGTTCACGGGGGTAATACTCCGAAATAAATATCGGCCAGCGCGAATTTTTGATATCAATATCGGTATAACTGATATGATCAAGCACCCCTCCCCGTCCGCGTGCTGTTTTAATGCGAATAGCCGACGTAGTACCATCAAAAGTACATTTTATCACCTGCAGGTTACTTAAACTACCCGACGTATAACTGCCTATAGACAATCCGTGCCCATAACCGAAAGTACAATTACTAACAACAATATTTTTACATTCAGGCTCCTGCCTGTTCTGTTGCTTATTGCCGAAATTGATAGCGATGTTATCATCGCCGGTATTGATCGTACAATGATCGATGGTACAATTACGTGCCGAGATATTGATACCATCTGTATTATGTGAGTTTGCCGGGGCCTTGATCGTAATATCATGAATATAAACCTCCAATGCATCTTTAAGGGATAAATGAGTATTCGGGGGATTTAAAAACATGATCCCCGTGATCTCAATTCTTTCACTACCTGCAATATACACCATTTGCGGGCGGCGGTTTTTAAGTGTCCCGGCATCAGTGGCCTCCCACCAAACCAAGCCCTGCCCATCAAGCGTACCTTCGCCCGATATTTTGATATCCGATGCTTTAGAAACATCAATAAAATTAAGGCAACGCGCATTAACTACCGGAAAAGTGGCAATATCATTACTCAACCTAAGCACAGCGTTTTTTGAAAGCACCAATTCGGTTTTACTATACATGGTTAATGGCCCGCATAAATAAGTTCCTTCCGGGATAATTACTTTTCCGCCGGTAACTTTGGCAAGCTCAAGCGCTTTTTGAATGGCCTGCGTGTTTAATGTTTTCCCATCCGGCAGGGCGCCATAATCTTTAACATTGTAACTGGTTGCCGGTATTTTAGGTAATTGCGTATGTTGCGCAATAGCTGTATTTAATACTAAAAGGCAAATACCTATAGTTAAGGTTAACTTCATTGGTCGGTTTATTTGGCAGTCAATTTTTCTGGTATGATATTCATTTCTATCAGCCACATTTCGCACAACTTGGTCCACAATTCTGTCGATCCCGGATTATTTCGCAAGGCAATAGCATGCCCTCCTTGCGGGAAAGCATGAAAACTTGCAGATACCGCGTTTTGAAGCAATGCCTGGTAAAACAACAAGCTATTCATCGGGTTAACCGTTTTATCATTAATAGCATCGGCAATAAAGCATGGTGGCGTAGCCGCCGTCACCCGTAATTGTAACGAGAATTTTCGTTTCAATTCATCCGTAGGTTTGGGCCCCAGCAAGTTCTTTACGCTCCCCGCATGGGCATAACTGGTACTCAGATCAATTACCGGCGAAACCAGTATGGTAAAATTGGGTTTGAAAGATACTTTATCCAAACTATCTTTAATAGCAGATACATCATCATTGATCGTACTGGCAGAAGCAGCCAAATGCCCGCCCGATGATGATCCCATAATACCGATCTTATCCGGGTTTATCCCCCATTCACCGGCATGAGCACGGATGTAGCGTATGGCTCGCTGCGCATCCATCAAAGGCCCGTTTTCACGTTGCAACAGGTCCGGCGAGTTTGGCAACCGGTAATTGAGCACAAACGCGGTTACACCAATAGTATTAAACCATTTAGCCAACTGCAAACCGCTAATCACATAAGCCAGCCGCTCATAGCCGCCACCCGGGCAAATCACCACAGCGGCCCCCTTGTTTTCCTGGGTTCCGGGGAAAAATGCATACATACCTGGCAACATAACCCTAAATATCCGTTCACGGGCTACACTGTCTTGCAGTTTTAAATGCCTTGAGTTAGGTATGTTATCCTTTGGCCATATTGTTATAAATTCCTGACCCAAAGCCGTATTAGCAATTAGGCTAAATAGCAGCAATACAATTACCTTAATTTTCATCATCTCATAATTTGCGGTATCCAATGCCCCCGCCTTAACATATTAATTACACAGAACAGGCAAAGTTATTGTGTAACCCCATCAACCTGCACCTAATCATGGTTAGATGATCTCCAACACCTTCGAAACCGTCTTTTTTGATAAGACAGTGCTCTTATCAGGTTGACTTCCCCCGATACTGATCTCTACCTTGCCTGGCAATAGTACCAGGTTACCATTTGAATCAGTTACCGATAAGTCATTTGAGGAGATCTTAAATGCAATATCCTTTGTTTCACCAGCCTTGATGAATGTCCGTTCAAATCCTTTCAACGATCTTATCGCCGTTTTTTGTTTTAATCCGATATGCGACAGGTATAATTCAGTAACTTCCTCGCCATCTTTTTTACTGGTATTGCTTACTTTAACATGAACCGTCACGCTACCGTTTTTCTTTATGGTTAACGGAGCCCTCAGGCCGCTATATGCAAAATTAGAATAGCTTAAACCATAGCCGAATCCATATAATGGCTTGCCTTTAAAATAACGATAAGTGCGGTTATTCATCGAATAATCTGTGAAAGCAGGAAGATCATTATCGCTTGCATAAAAAGTTACCGGAAGGCGTCCGGCCGGATTATAATCGCCAAAAAGCACATCGGCGATGGCCGTTCCTGCCGCTTGTCCGCCATACCAGGCATTCACTATTGCAGGCATATTTTTTGCCTCCCAGGGCGTGGCTATTGCCGATCCGGTCATCATCACAAATATTACGGGTTTGCCTGTAGCCTTAAGGGCTTTAAGCAGTTCTGTTTGTACACCGGGCAATAAAATAGAGGTACGGTCGCCCCCATGAAAGCCCTGCTTATTCACCTTCATTTCCTCACCCTCCAATTGTGGCGATATACCGCCGATATAGATGATCGCGTCCGCATCTTTTACCTTGGCTGCTGTAGCAGCATAATCATAACGCGTAACCGAATCACCAACATAATCTACAGCCTTTTCGTAGGTAACTTCGGTACCAGGCGCCAATTTGTTTTTAATACCTTCCAGCGCTGTTACAACATGCGAAGGCGTACCGTTGTAATTACCCAGTACACTAACCGCATTATCGGCATTCGGCCCCAGGATAGCGATCTTTTTCAAACTTTTGCTCAAAGGAAGAATCTGACCATCGTTTTTAAGCAATACGATAGATTGATGGGCCATTTTTAAAGCCTGCGCGGTGTGAGCCGGCGCTTCAAGTGCTTCCTTTCCAATCCGGTTATATTTATTAGCTTCTGGCGCGTCAAACATGCCCAGCCTAAAGCGTACAGTAAATAACCGCTTAAGCGACTGATCGATCTGACTTTCACTAAGCTTGCCATCTTTAACCGCTTGCACTAATGATTTATAGGTAACCTTGCCGCATTCAACATCTGTTCCATGAAGTACAGCATCGGCTGCCGCGCTCTCGGCATCCGGATGTGTCTCATGTCCTTTTTTTCTATAAAAATCATCTATACCACCGCAATCAGATGTAACATAGCCGGTAAAATTCCATTTGTTATGCAAAATATTATTCATTAACAGGTCGCTTCCGCAGCATGGCTGGCCCTTGAATGCGTTATAAGCGCACATCACCCCCGCTACCTTGGCATCAACAACAAGCTTACGGAATGCCGGCAGGTAGGTATCCCACAAATCATAATCACTAATATCGGTGTTAAATTTATGCCTTACATCTTCGGGCCCGGAGTGTACGGCGTAGTGTTTTGCACAGCCCGCTGCTTTTAAATATTTCGGATCATCTCCCTGCAAGCCACTAACAAAAGCGCTACCCATCTCCCCTGTTAAAAACGGATCTTCCCCATAGGTTTCCTGGCCACGACCCCACCTTGGGTCTCTGAAGATGTTAATATTAGGCGTCCAATAGGTAAGCCCCAGGTAAATTCCGTGTTTGTCGTTTTTAATGCTTTCGTTATATACTGCACGTCCCTCCTCCGCAGTATAATCGCCCATGGTATGGATCGACCCCTTATCCCAGGTAGCCGCCATTGCAATAGCCTGCGGGTATACGGTCACTTTATAAGGGGTGCGGGCTACACCATGCAAACACTCGTTCCACCAATCATAAGCCGGTACACCCAGTCTTGCTATGGCAGGGGCAGAATTAAGCATTTGACCTACCTTTTCTTCCAAAGTCATTTTTGCAATAAGATCACTAACCCTATTCTCTATGCTTAAAGATGGGTCCTGAAATCTATATGTATAACCTTTGTTTTGAGGCTTAAAAGAAAGAAACAGTGTAACTGTTAAAAGAAGAGCGAATGATCCAAGTATAATTTTTTTCTTCATTGTTATAATTGTTAGATATTGGTTAATGTAATTTAGGTAATGGCTATCTAACGACGAATAAATATAGAACAAAAATTTATTATGCAACCGATTTAAAAAAAGATTAAGCCCGCATTTATTTGAGAAAATAAAGTAATATCAATTACCTAAAGCAGCTTGGTTTAAAATTGACTGAAGAAAAACGAAATACTTATCGCCTATCAATAAGCGCGAGATAATAAGCCAGTCTTTGCAGAATAGCATCCACTGGCAGGTCGGCATTAGGGTCTATCTGCATCGATTCATATTTATCCTTTGGCCTAATTCCCTCTGTTGATATCTGCAAACTTTTATCCAGGCAAAAACCGAGCATCAATTTTTTGCGGTTAAGCCATAAATAGCCCAATTTTTTTCCTTTATAAGTAAAGAAAGGTATCTGAAACTTGCGTTCGTGACAAATGCCAGGATTAGTACGCAAAATAATATCTCTTAGCGCCAGCAAACAGCTTTGATAAGGCTCCGGTTTAGATAGATAATAAGATTCCAGTGTAGCGCGCTTCTCCATCAGTTACCCCAATAAGTTAAGATAATGAAATTTAATGTTTTTTAGCCAAATAAAGATATAACTCATTATTACCTATTAGATAATGTTTTTCACCTGGTAAATATTTCATCCACAAAAAAACCTTCATAAAAACCTATAAATCAATATATTAATACTATATCAAGGCTTTTAATTATAGTTTAATATCTTTTTAATCTTTTTGTAAGTGTTGGTTATTTTACTTGTAGTACCAATTATTAAATAACCATTTACTGCCCGCTTACTCTGCAACTAAGTTACAGTGCCTCGCCAATAGGTGCTTGTTGTACAGGCCATTTGGATACTTAATAATAAGCCAATTAAGCATACCAGTACTACAAATTATTAACCAATAAATTTTTAAATTATGAAAGTAACAAGTATCAAACCCGGAGTAACAGCCATGTTGCTCCTCGCTTTGTTTTCGTGCAAGAAGCCCGGAAGCATCCAGCAATCCGATCCAGACGCAACGGCTCTGAGTAAACAAACCACTGCAAGTAATTTCCCTGCCTTGGTACCCTCAGAAACTGTAAGTGTTGATTTTAATGTTGACCAGGGCGCCATGACGTATCGGGCAAGTGGCCTTTTAGCCGGTCTGGTGCCAATAGTTAACGCCTCGCCACCAGACTATTTGGTAGTACCCACAAAGCCGCAATTCCATCGTGTTAAAATGAGCTATTTAGGCCCGTTAAAACCCCGTCACGATGCTTTAGGCTTAACAACGATACTCGTACTATCCGACGATTGGGGCTATCACCGGGGAAGCTGGCCCGGAGACGGAGGCAACTGGACAGAATACGATACCTTTTTAACCAACGAGTATAACCAGGCAATAAGTTATGGCTACGCCGATAATAAGCTCCACTTTGACATTTGGAACGAGGCCGACGGGATACAATTTTGGGATCCGGCAGGTGCACGTGCAGTTACAAATGCTACGGCAGCAATGATCGACACCAACAGAAGGCGCTTTTGCGAAACCTATGTACATGCCTTCAAAAAGTTAAAAGCATTGGCTGCAAATCTGGGCAGGCAAATTGTTATTGAGGGGCCAAGTCTGTCAATAATAAAATATAAAAATCCGGTAGTTCCCGATATCATTGATTATCCTTTTTTTAGCCGGTGGCTTGATTCGGCTAAAGCCAATACAGCTTTACCTGATTATCTAGCATGGCATTTTCCGGGCAGTTCTAACACCCTAACTGCAAAAACGCCATCACAAGAAATTGACGATGTGAGGGGCATGTACGCCGCCAGGGGCTTAGCCGCTCCCCTAATTATTATTAATGAATTTATTTCGAATGTCGGCACCTCATTACATGCAAACCCTGGTAAAGTAGGTTGGTTAGCCGCCCAACACGAAAGGGCGGGTATTGTTGGCTCTGTACATGCCCAATTTTCGGGCCCTGAGAATCAAATGGATAACATGATTTTTAGAGAAAACAACGAATGGAAACGCAAGGGCGAATGGTGGTGGTTTATGAAATACGGTAACATTACAGGCCACAAAGTTAGTACCACCCCAAGCGCTAATATAGACCTGATAGCGGGTAAAGACGTTGATAGCAGCCTGGCCAAAATTGTATTAGGTAACCGCAGCGGACTTACAGGCCCAATAGCTGTACAGTTAAACAACCTCGATAAATCATACGCTATGGAAGGTAAAGGTGTATTTGTTACCATCGAAAAAATACCTTGGGCCAACGGTGGTGAGGTAACTAAAACCGATACTGTTTTACAAGGTACCTACACTGTATCGGCAAGCCATCAGTTAACGCTTGTTTTTGACTGGGGTACAGATGCCAGGGATAGCTACGCTATAACCCTTGGAAGTAAGCATCAATCAACAATTTACGAAGCCGAATCATTAGCTATAGACTCGTACTCGAGTGGCGATGTGGTACGTGTTTTCGCAGATCCTGCGGCAAGCGGTGGCGCCGGAAGTATTATAGATGATAATGCCATTGGCGATTTTGTATCGTACACCATACCAACCGTTGGCCCGGGTACTTACTATGTGAGTGCAAAAGTAAAACGCTACTCGTCGCGCGGAATATTCCAGTTTAAAGCAGGTATTACGGGTGCCGGCGGCTCAGATATTGGTGCACCGTATGACGAGTATAACCCAACCCCCGAGTATATTGACGCCAACCTTGGCAAATGGAAAGTAGGAACAAGCACTACCAAATACTTTAAATTTACGGTAACAGGTGCAAATGCATCAAGTGCAGATCCGTTTAAGTATGGCCTGGCCTTTGATTACTTTACCTTTACCAAGATAGCGCCTTAAAATCAGGTTAACTTCATTACGATAAAAAGGCGGCCCTGTAATAACACAAGGCCGCCTTTTTATTACGATCAAATAACTAAAGAAGCTACCTTTTCCCAAATGTGATTGCCGGAAAATCATCTGTACGGAAAGGTGATGCCGGTAAACCGGATGCATTATAAAGGTTACATACCGGGTTAGTATCCCAGGCATAACGCACAAATAAAGGTTGAGGTACTTCGGGTGCGGAAACAACCACCTGGTTATTTTCTATTTTGGCTGTGGCCCAGTAGTATTTTTTATCGTTACCTGCTATTGCAAAGCCTTTTAAATCGCCATTAGCTGCCTTTAAACCATTACCATGCGAAAACGATATACGAACCTGATTTGCTTCCACCTGAGCAGCTTTAAATAACGGGCCCGAGTATTCTGTTGTATCGCCATAGCTTTTGGCTAAAGCAACTAAAGCAAGCCTGCGCCCTACCTCCTGCTTGTTTTTGTAATGTATATTTTTTTCGTCGCCAACATCAACAGTCACGGCCATGCCTGTGTTGGGCAACGCTAAAGTTTTCAATTGCGCTTCGCGTAACTCGGCCCAGGCAGATTCTGCTGGAGTAATTTTGCTGGGTGTCCAGTTGGCTAATTGTACAAAATAAAACGGGAAGTCGCCTATGCCCCACCTTTTACGCCAGTCGGTAATTAGCAGTGGGAACAGCGTACGATATTGATATGCCCTGTCGGAATTTGTTTCGCCCTGATACCATATCACGCCCTTTATGGCTATTTGTGTAAACGGGTTGATCATTGCGTTATATAACACTGTTGTGCGATTTGGCCCATCAATAGGCGTAGGTCCTTCGGGTAATTCAGATTTTGATACGCCAACTTTGTAAACCCATTGCCCCGATAGGTCTATCTTTTCTGCTGCATAAGCGGCAAACATACCTTCTGGCTTGCCATATATACCTCCGGAACCGTTCCCGTCGTTCACCCTAACAACTATGGTGTTGTCTCCTTCTTTAACCAACGCCGCGGGTATAGCGTATGTTCTTACCTTGCTCCAGCCATTGGTTTTACCAACTTCGGTACCATTAAAAAAGGTAACATCATCATCATTAATAGTCCCCAAATTCAGTGTAATATCATGCCCTACCCAGGTTTGCGGAATGGTTATCTTTTTACGGAACCAAACTATGCCATCAAAATCGGGCAAGCCGGCAACTTCCCAATAGGTGGGCAAATTCATTATCTTCCAATCAGATACATCAATATCTGGCCGGGTAAAATAGGGTTTTCCGTTTTTATAACCTGCATCTTTAGAGATACGAATGCTATCAAATTTTGCCGATTGCTGCTGAAACTGCTGTCGTTGCAGAGCAGGGTCATGCGGTAAATGCTCAATTTTAGTGGTAGCTGTGGCAAAATCAGACATCGTTTTTAGCGACTCACCACCTGTCCAGGCTTCGGCAACGGTTCCACCCCATGTCGAATTAATGAGTCCTATCGGGATATGCTTTTCCTGATAAATTTTGCGGGCGAAAAAATATGCTACCGACGAAAAATCGGGCACACTTTGTGGCGAACAGGGCTGCCAGCCACCATCTGTAACATTAGCCTCGGTTAAAGGGAACGAGCTTGGGATACGCTTTACCTGTAGTAAACGTATTTCGGGATAATTGGCATTGGCTACTTCCTGTTCGTAATTATTTACCTTGCCCCATCCCGCCAAGGGCATTTCCATATTGGATTGACCGGAGCACATCCATACTTCGCCAATTAAAATATTGTTTAAGGTAAGTAATTCACCATCACTCAGGTCAATAGTATAAGGCCCGCCGGCTACAGGTGTCGAAATTTTGATCTTCCAATCGCCGTTAGCATCCGCTTTAGCGCTATACTTCTTTTTGTTCCACGATGTGATGATCATAACAGTTTTATTTACCGCAGCTTTACCCCACAGCCGGGTTTGCGCTTTTTGCTGTAGCACCATATTGCTGCTCAACATATCTGGCAATATAACCTTCGCACTACTGCCCTCGGTCGAAAACAAAATAAGCGCAGAGGCTGCCATGAGCCTTTGCGCTGTAATTAATACTTTATGCATTCTGTATTATTTAGTCAATAGTAAACATCAATACATGATCGGGCACCGAATAGGTTTTAAGCATTGCACCGCCCTCCGTAGCTTTAAATGGCACATTACTGGTAACACCTGTCAGCATATCCATTACCGTTATTTTTGATACCTTTTTCTCTGTTTTAAATTCAATATCGGCAACACGGGGTTGAAATTCATTATTGGCCCGCTCGGCAGACCATAGCGTTACAACCTCCTGCCCTTTTTGGTTCACAAAGGTATAAACAGGAATATCATTTGGCGAAGGCATTTTAGTACCTTCCCAGATCATGGGGTACGGATCAACCCGGCCCGGGCCTGGTGTTATGTTAACCACCATATTTTTATGGACAAGCCCAATGGTGCTTTTTGCCACACGCTGATAAGCGTAGTAAGCTGGCTTGGGCGTATAATCGGCATGTACGATGCCGTAATTATGTTCCAATTCGTGAGGGTCGGTACCGTCGTTTTTCAGATCATACTGTAGTGCAACATCAATATCCATACCCAGATATTGTATAAACCGCCGCTGAATATAGGTTGCCTGCGCACCCTCGGTTATACCGGCATTTAAAATTTTATCACTCAAAGGTTGAAAGGTAGGGTAACCCGATTCGGTAAACCATAACTCTTTAGGGCCATTATATTTTTCGGATTGTTTGCGGTACATATCCACCATTGATGTTAGCGTACCCCTGGTATCAGCCGTAGCAATACCATCGCGTTTTAAACCAGCTTCTGAACTGGGGAAAGAGATGATCTCGGGCACGGAACGATAGCTATACGGGTGATCAACAATCCCATCAACCGATGGTGAGATACCCATAGCCAACTGCCTGAAATTTACCGGTGGCACAGATCCCAAACCAATAACCTTCATTTTTTTGTTTACCG
This sequence comes from Mucilaginibacter sp., assembly GCF_039921305.1. Taxonomy (GTDB): domain Bacteria; phylum Bacteroidota; class Bacteroidia; order Sphingobacteriales; family Sphingobacteriaceae; genus Mucilaginibacter. The sequence goes on along the minus strand of NZ_JBDSCA010000003.1, from coordinate 28,425 downwards.
ATTTAATAGCTTCGGCAGCTTTATTAATAAAGGTTACATATTTACCTACCCATGGACCAATAGATTTACCATCGGGCTCTAAGCCATTCCAGGTACCGCCATATTGCTTTCTGAAACCAAAATTTGCTGGCTCATTCAATATCTCGAAGGCATCAACATCATCCTTTAGCTGCACGGCCATGGCCTTGCAAAAAGCGGCGTATGCATCAGGGTCATAAGAGTCTTCGTAAATTTTGTTTTCCCTGTTCAATATCAGTATCAGTTTTAAACCGTACTGGTGCGCGGCTTTAATCCAGGTCATTGTTTTTTCGGGGACAACGTACACGCCTTTGGTTTTTTCAACATTGCGCCAGTTCAGATCATCACGTATCCAGGCCACGCCCAAATCCTGAACCAACGGTAAAACCTTGGTATAATCCCATCCTTGATTAAAGTGCACGCAAGTGCCAAAATGCTGGTTTTTAGGTTCGGTTTTGGCTTGCGCGATACTCTTAGCCGTGTAGGTAAACTGTGCCGCTAAACACAACATTAATAAGTTACTTTTTTTCATATTTATCTATATCAGATTTTATATTTTACAATCACATTTTAGGTTTACTACTCATGGTGAACACCAATTTGCCGCCCTTCATAATATCTTTGTGCGATAAAAACCCGCTGGTATTTTCTATGCCGTTCAGCGTTATTTTTTGCACATAAATATTGCTATCGCTTAGGTTAGGGACCTCAACTGTAAATTGTTTGCCACCTAAGTTGATGCTTGCTTTTTTGTAGAATGGCGCATTCAAAACATACTCGCCACCTACCGGGTTAACCGGGTAAAAACCCAATGCGCTAAATACATACCATGCGCTCATTTGTCCGCAATCATCATTACCACTTAAACCTTCGGGGTTATTTTTGTATTCTTCTTTCAGGATACGCGGGATCAGCTTTTGGGTTTTCCAGGGTTGCCCTGCGTAATTATACAGGTAAGCTACGTGGTGGCTCACCTCGTTACCGTGAGCGTATTGGCCTATCAAACCGGTTACATCAAGCGTCCACCCATCGCCATACACTTTAGAATCCATACTGAACAGTGAATCCAGTTTGATAGCGAATTTTTCTTTACCTCCTAATAATTTGATCAACCCCGGAATATCTTGTTGCACCGACCAGGTGTATTGCCAGGCGTTACCCTCGGTATAATCGCCACCTTTTGAATCGGCATGTGAGATCTTCAGTTTATCGAACGGAGTAACCCAGCTGCCATCGGCCTTTTTGCCGCGCATTAAACCGGTTGATGGGTCAAACATGTTAGCGTAGTAACCAGACCGCTTCATAAAGAATTGATAATCTTCCGTTTTATGCAGCGCCTTAGCCATCTGCGCCGCGCACCAATCATCATAACTGGCTTCCATAGTTCTAGAAACGGATTCTACTTTGACCAGATCTGATGGCAGGTAGCCGTATTTATCCAATATGCTCCAATCGTACTTAGGGTTACCGTTGTGGGTTAAGGTAGTCTTAATGGCCTTGTAAGCATGTTCGGCTTCAAAGCCCTTTAAACCTTTTAGGTAAGCATCAACTATTACTGGTACCGAGTGGTTGCCTATCATACAAAAATTCTCTTTTCCCCATAAGGTCCAAACGGGTAAGGTACCCACGGCATCAAAGTGCTGCACCATCGAAGCTACAATTGCGGCATCCTTAGCGGGATCTAAAATGGTATACAGCGGCTGCGCCGAGCGGTAAGTATCCCATAACGAAAGCGTAGAGTAATACGCCTTGCTGGCCGATAACTTCACTTTATCATCGGCACCACGGTATTGCCCGTCCACATCGGCAATATTAGCCGGCTGCGAAAACAGGTGATACATACAGGTGTAAAAGTTTTCTTTTTGCTCGGCAGTACCTTCAATAGCTACTTTGGCCAAATATTGGTTCCATACGGTTTTGGCATTTTGCCTTATGGCATCAAAGGTTTTACCTGTGGCTTCAACCATGTTCTTTTTAGCACCGGCAACACTTACTGTGGATATGGCCACTTTAATACCTACTTTATCCCCCCTTTTGGTAGCCATATCGAGCATTAATTTGCGTTTTAGCTTGCCATCAATAAAACTGCTTTGGTTAAAAGGTTTATCAAATACGATGTAAAAGAACGTTGTTTTCTCCACCCATTTTTTGGTGCGTATAAAACCGCTGATGGTCGTTTTATTTTCTACCCGGATATCGCTTTCCAAAACCCGATCGGCCAGTTCTTTAATATCATCAACTAATCCGCTCTGAAAATCTATCAGGATATGGTTTTCGCCTGCCTTATTAAAAGTGTAACGGTGGACGCCTACACGTTGTGTAGCCGTTAGCTCGGCTTTTACATCGCCCTTACCTAATACAACAGTGTAATAGCCGGGGCTTGCATGTTCTGTAGCTTTTGCGAATTTGCTTTTAAACACCGTGCGGTTTTTAATCCCCGAAAAGGGGAAGATCAATATATCGCCCAGATCGGGCACGCCTGTTCCATTTAAATGTGTGTGGGCAAAGCCGTTTATGGTGCTATCCGTATAACGATAACCTGAGCAATAGCTCCAATCGTAGTTACCAGTTTCCGGACTTAATTGTATCAAACCGTAAGGCATAACCGGGCCCGGAAACGTGTGCCCTGTAGCGCCAGAGCCGATAAACGTATTAACATATTTGGTATAATCAACACTTTGCGCGATGCCTTGCCGACAGTTAAAAAACGCTACAACAAGTAGTATAGCGACAAGATATTTTGAGATTCTTTTCATAAATGGATATATCAGCAAATCAGTTTACTCTCTTGATCAGATCTTTTACATCGTCGAAACCTTCGGCGCGTAACAGGGTGAGCGATGATTGTTTAACATCGTCCAGTATCACAACCGGGCGTTCGTCTTTAGCACGGGTTGTCCAGCTGCAATTTTGAACTACAAGGCCGGTCACGTGGCGCGCAAATAAACCGCCCGCGGGTATTATGTAGCCAAACATCCGGTTTTCGGGGTAGGTGGTTACATTTTCAGGCAACTTGATCTGCGCATCATCTTTGGTGCCTGTACCCATCGAGTTAATGCGGATATTATTGAGCTGAACGTTCTCCACATCATATCCTGGTAAACCGGTAATGTGCGATGTCATTTTGCTGTAGCTTTCGGCAGTTACGTTGCTTATGGTTACATTACGTAAATGGCCCGGATTTTTTGCAGCCGGTTTCAAAGTTGAACCCCGGTTACCCAGTTTAATAAAAATTGGTGTTTGCACATCCTGCATGTAAATATTGCTGATGTTGATGTTATCCGTTATACCACCGTCAACATTTTCGATAGCGATACCCGAGATCACAGTTTTGGCTTGACCGATAAATTTCATATTCTCCAACCAATGCCTGATCCTGTCAACCGGTGCATTATGGATTCTCACATTACTGATATTGATATTTCTGAAACCACCCAAAGATGCCGTACCGAATTTGATACCGTTACAGTTGGATGAGATCACACAGTTACGGATGGTCACGTTCTCGCAGGTGCGGTCGGCGTCATGGCTTTTTAAACATAGGGCGTCATCGTCTGAGTCGATTATACAATCTTCAATCAGTACGTTTTTACTGTCTATATCAATACCATCATTATTAAAATTAACATGGTTATAAACGGTGATGCCTTTAACATGCAGATTTTCGCAATCCACATAGTTCTGCATCCAAAAGGCGGAGTTTTCTAAACGCACATCCATCACATCAACATACTTGCAGCCTTTCATCAGTACCAATACCGGGCGACCGCCATTGCCCTTTGGCCCACTATCATCTCCCAATTGAAACTCGGCAGACTGGCCATTGCCATTAATAGTGCCCTGCCCCGTTATGGCAATGCGGTTAACATTAAAGGCATATAAAAAGGCATGGTTGGTTTTTGAACTGCCCGGCACAGCATTATCCGGGTAATCTTTAAACTGTGTACTTCCTTTTAATAGAGCGCCAGCCATCAGGTGTAAATTCACATTATCTTTTAAATATAAAGTTCCGGATAGGAATGTACCTTCCGGGATTATAACCCGCCCACCGGTTTTGCTGCATTGATCAATAGCTTTTTGGATGGCGACAGTGTTTAATGTTTTATCATCCGCTTTAGCGCCAAAGGTTTTAATGTTATAATCCTGGGCAAAGGTGGTTAATGAGCAAATGGAAAGTAGTACGATAGTAAATAATCTCATACAGGTATAATTTCGGTAATAATTGGTAGCACCAAATACGGTGTGTTCACTTACAAAAAAGTTAAAAAAAGATTAATGTGGTAATGAATACAGAATAATATCAGGTTAATCATAAGTCGGTTTAGTTCGTTCTTTGTAACCCACAAAACCATAGTATATTAGGTACAGGTAGCAGCAAAACGTAACCAAAAAAGAAATTTGCAAACCAGCCCTATCGGCCACAGCGCCCTGAATAACCGGAACAACCGCGGCACCCAAAATGGCCATAATTAACAGTGACGAACCTTGCCCTGTATACTTACCCAAACCTTTTATGGCCAGCGTAAAAATATTGGACCACATAATGGAGTTAAATAAGCCAACACCTATCAAGCTCCACATAGCCACCGGCCCGCTACCTGTAACGGCAACCAATATTAAAGCGGCAATAATGATGGAAAATATGCCCAATGTTAAAGCGGGTAACGAGCGTCCCCAATAAAAAGCCGTCAGGTTTACAGCTAAAATTATGGTGTAGATAGCTGCCGTATTCCAATCGGAAACTAAACCGATAATGACGAGTGATAATAAAGCCGTAAACAACATTAGCGAATAACGTTTGGTTGCCGATAGCCCTTCGCTTAAAGATATGGCACCTAAAAACCGACCTATCATTACCCCACCCCAATAAAACGCGAGATAATGACTGGCCGCGTGCTCGCTCAAACCAGCAATTTTGGGGAGCTTTAAATAGTTTATCATCAAGCTACCTACGCTTACTTCGCCGCCTACGTACATAAATATGGCTATTACGCCCATTACTAAATTGGGGTAACGTAATGCTCCGGCGTTGCGTTCTATAGTATCATCGCCTTTAAACTCGGGCAGTTTTATTATTTTGATGATGATTGCCATAACCACAAATACTAAAGCGAACAGCACGTACATTTTTTGAAGAATATTGGTTCCTAATTGTTCGGTATGAATACTACCAAATATCAATTGCGCACCAATTATGGGCGCGATGGTTGTACCTACCGAATTAAAACCCTGCGCCAAATTTAGCCTGCTTGACGCCCCCTCGGGTTTACCCAAAATAGCTACATACGGGTTAGCGGCAATTTGCAGCATGGTAAAACCTAAACCCAAACAAAACAAAGCGGCTAAAAACAGGCCATAAACCTGGTAGGCTGCTGCCGGAAAGAACAGGAAACAGCCGAACGCGGATAACAATAACCCGCTGATGATGCCATTTTTGTAACCTATTTTGGCTATCAGATCGCCTATGTAAAGCGAAGCTAAAAAGTAAACCAACGAACCGATGAAGTACGCGCCAAAAAAAACGAACTGAACCAAAGTTGCCTCAAGATAGTTCAATACAAAAAGCTTTTTGAGATAAGGGATCAGGATATCATTCAAAACGGTCATAAATCCCCACATAAAAAACAGGATGGTTATTACGGCGAACGAAAAGCCGTACCGTTTATCGGTAGTTGGTTGCTCATCAATTGTTATGGTTGATGTTATTGGTGTTGCCATATATTCAATTATTTAGGGCGACCGCAAGAGCTGCATAATCGCCAATGTATTCGTCAAGTTGTGCGGGGAGTATTTTACAAACGGCATTACTATAGCTCAGGCTTTCGGCTTTGATCACCCTCTCGGCGGCCGGCCATAACAGATCGCGGCTGCGGGTAAAAATACTGCCAATAATGATGGCCTCCGGGTTCAGCATATCTATCATTATCGCGAGGCCCTTACCTAAATATTCGCCGCTTATTTCATAGATACTTTTAGCCAATTCATCTCCCGCGAAAGCGGCATCGGATACAGTTTTTGCTGTGATACTTTCCAGATCATTAATATTATTGCAAAAACTTACCAACTCACCCATTTGCAATCTTTCCAAAGCTTTGGTTATAGCCAGTTGCCTGATACCGCCCCCACTACAAAAACCCTCGAAAGAGCCAGCCTTTCCATACCCAACCGGGCCAAAGCCCGCCATACGGATATGCCCTACTTCGCCGGCCATATCATTGGTTCCGCTGTAAAGTTTGCCATTTAATATCAGGCCCGCTCCCATGCCTGTACCGAAGGTTAAAAAGATCACGTTTTCTAATCCCCGCCCGGCACCAAAACGCCACTCGGCCAGGGCGCAGGCATTGGCATCGTTTTGCAAATAGGTTTTGATACCAAACTCCTTTTCAAATAGTTCAACTACTTTAATGCTGTCCCAACCAATTAAATTAGGCGGCGATAGAATGGTGCCTGTTTTACTGTTCAATGGTCCGCCACAACTGATACCTATTCCGGCTATAGCCGATTTAGAAATATCTTTGATCAGATCATGAACAGCAGCCTTAATTTCATTCAGGATATATTCAGGCCCTTTTGCTATTTGGGTTGGGAAAGTTATTTTATTGATAATATTGATCTCTTCCCCATTATATTTACCTAAAACAACCGCGCATTTTGTGCCGCCAATATCTATTCCTATCAAATGTTGATTGTCTGCCATACTACGATAGTTGGTCAAAACCTAATTGCTTTTCTATCAGCATTATCATGATATGAATAATTTTGATATGCATCTCCTGAATGCGATCGGCATAGCCAAAGTGGTTTATGCAAATTTCTATATCGCCCATACCCTTGAGTTTTCCGCCGTCTTTACCGGTGAGTATCACCGTAGTTACCCCTTTTTGCTTTGCAGCGATAATAGCGTTTACAATACTCTCTGACTGCCCACTGGTGCTGATAGCCAATAACACATCGCCCGGTTTACCTAAGCCTGTTATAAAGCGACTGAACACCTGCTCGTAACCAAAATCGTTACCAACGCACGACAGGTACGATGGATCGGATATCGCGATAGCTGCCAGCGGTTCCCTGTTGTTACGGTAGCGGCCGGTAAGTTCCTCAGCAAAGTGCATCGCATCGCAATGCGAACCACCATTGCCGCAGCTAATTATTTTATTGCCGTTTTTAATAGCGCCGGACATTAAGGCAGCGGCTTGTGCTATTAACTCGATATTTTCATCTACATCGATAAAATCAGCCAGTACTTGTTGCGCTTCGTATAAATCGTTTAATATAGCTTGCTTAAAATTCATTTAAGATATTTGATTATTTAATTAAGATGGGCCTGCCCATTGTGGCATCAATATGATTGGGCAACCGAAAAACATCTCCTGCCTTGTTAGAAAAATAGAAATCCGAAGTTGAAAACTCACGGCCATTGCCATCGGCCCAAAAAGCATAAAAGCCGGGGTGAGCGTTTACTGGCCTGCGCGGATAGGACTGATTTTTTGCGCTATGTACTGTCAGTTGTTTTTCCATTTTCCAACTAAGTCCCCTGTCATTGCTTATCCAGGCAACTATTTCGCCACCTGTGTTATATGCCTGCGGACCATTAGCTGTAGGTGCAATAATTCGCCAGGTGCCGTCGGCCTCGATATATAAAGAACCCATATCGTAATTATTATCAGATATAGTAACTGGTAATATCAGCCATTTTTTGCCGGTCCACCTTGCAGTAAACCATTTTTTCGGGCCGCTTTCAGGTCCTGGTTCCGGCCCGGTGCTGGTGAGGTACATAATCACAGGGTTACCCCTGTGATCAAAGTTCACATCGTTAATATAAACAGTAGAGTCTAAAGCAGCATAATTACGCACAAGGGCTTGGTTACCGATAGTTGTTAAGGGCAATTGTTGCACCCGCCCTGCTGCATCGCGCCAGGTTTTACCATTGTCATCGGTATACAAGTAATATAAATTGGTCCTATGGTCTAAGCCGGCGCCAGTTTTCACATTTGGATGGTAATTAAATGCGGTGCCTACCCTATTTTTCCATTTCGAACTGGATTGATATTGCCCTTCTTCAATTTTAGCCAGGTCATTCCATGGCGACCAACTGATACCATCCTTGCTTGTCATATAGGCCGTAATTCTACAATTCTTTTTACCGAACTTTAGTTCGCGCACTTCGTAGTGTGTAAACAGTCCAATAAAACCTGTTGTTGCGCTGTAATGAATTTGCAGATATGAAAAATTATTGAGTGGTACTTTCTTTCCGTCCTCTATTTTTGTTGTCGGCACGATTTTAAAACTATCAATATTATAAGGCTTAATACTACGACTGATACAGGATGGGCGTTGGATACCGTGTGAAGTGGAAAAGATCCAGATATAACCTTGCTTGTCAACTTGTATCACCGGGTTATCGTGGGCATCGTCTGTTAACTTATCCAGCAAAATAGTAGGCTGGGCAACTAAGCCGGTATTATGATCAAAATAGGAGATTTCGTGGTATAGCATTTTTCCCGTCTTGTCTGTTCCGCCATAACAAAAAAAAGTTTTGTTGACTTTAGCTACGTAAACGGAGAAAGGATAATGGTTGGCCGGATAAGTCCCTAAGCCGCCGCCATACTTTATCTTATAAACCGTGTTAGTTTTACCAATGCTGTACCATATCCCCCTAAAACCATCATCTTTTTTATTGATGAGTTTTAGCGCCGGTGCATGCGTTATATTAACCGTATCGGCTTCCTGCAAAGCCAAAGCGCCGGCAGGAAGCCCGATAATACCGATAACGGTAATTAGATATGTAATGGCATTTTTAAACATTAATAGCCGGGGTTTTGAATCAAATTAGGATTACTGCCTAATTGCGATTGATGAATAGGGAAAAGATACATCCTATCAAAAAACACGTGCTGTGGATTTTGAGGTATGGGTAATATTTCATATTTAAAAGTTGTCCCAACCTTGGTTATCTTCATACCATTAATAATTACATTTTGATTGGCAGGCGCGGTCTTCCAGCGGCGTACATCCCAAAAACGGTGATCTTCTACAGCTAGCTCAACTTGCCTTTCGTTCATAATAACCTTGCGCATTTCATCAACACTCATATTTGCTTTTAAGCCATACAGGCCATCGCTTCCCGGCAAAATACCGGCACGTTTACGTATCTGTATTAATTTAGGATAAGCCAGTTGTGTTTGACCAGTTTCGTTAATCGCTTCGGCATAATTCAACAGTATTTCTGCATACCGGATTATCCCACGACACCGTTCAGTGTTAGGGCCGCCATTAAAAGCGGTATTATCATCCAGCATTTTGCGGAAAAAGTATCCTGTATGGTAAGTATTTATTCCATAACCATCTAACGGCGCCAGATAAGTGGTATTGATAGGCGTTTTAGTTCCGGTTTTACTGGTGTACCAGGGTGTACCGTTATACATAATAGTATAATTAAAACGTGGGTCGCGATTTTTATAAGGATCCTGATCAACAAAACCTGAAGTTGCATCGGTAATAGGTTTCCCGTTGATCATACCAAAAGCTTCGGTTAAATTTTGTGAAGGCACGGCGTTGGTTGTGGTTGAACCCGTACTCGGTGTGCCAAATGCCTGTTCCATTGTTTTGTTGGCTACGTCCATCTTCTCTAAAATAAATTCCGAGTTTTTTCGCATCAGAAAAACTCTTGAAAAGCCATAGCCTGGCGCAGTTACGTTATCTTCATATAAACTGTAAACATTTAAGTCTATCAAATCTTGTGCAGCTTTGGCAGCCAGCGTCCATCGGTTAACATCGTATGATGAATACCCAACTACCCTTTTTTGGGCATCATTAGTACCGTAATTACCTCCATTAAATAACGGACTGGCGGCGGCCAATAAAACCCTGCTTTTAAGGGCTAAACATGCGCCCTTGGTAACCCGGCCATAATTTAAAGCATCGTAAGATAAGGGCAGATCATTAGCGGCAGCATCACATTCGCCTATTATGTAGTTCACACATTCTTCGTAAGAGTTCCGGGGGCCATCTATCTGATCGGCAATTTGATAAACGGTATCTCTAACAATGGGTACACCTCCAAAATTCCGTAACAGTATAGAATAGTACCACGCCCTCAAAAAGCGGGCTTCGGCGGCAGATTGTTTTTTTAAACCAGCAGATAAGGGAGCGCCATTCACTTTCTGCATATATAAATTAACCTTTCTGATATTCTTGTAAGATGTTGTCCACTCGTTTAAATATGGGGTTCCATCAGAAGCGTTTACCGAACCCAGGGCCACAATGATCCACCTTTGTTTAGCGGAGCTTAAACGGTGAACAGATTCGTCGCAAGCTTCGGATAAGCCTGGTGTACCGCTCGCGGTGTTCCAACGCGAATAGGTAAAGCTAAAGGCCATATCGGTATAAATATTGAACAAGAAGCCCATGGTACGCGTACTGTCCGAAAAAACAGTTTCTTCGTTCAACTCAGTGTTGATCTTGGCATCCAACAGGTCGCCACTCTTTTTACAAGAGTATATGCCAGTTATAAATAACATGGCTAAAAAAATGAATGCTAAATTTCTCATCGTTTTAAATTAAAAAGATAATTGTAAACCAAAATTGTAGATCTTTTGCTGTGGATAATACCCTGCTGGACCAGCTGTAGATGCCGTTTCAGGATCAATATCATAAATGTTTTTATCCTTTAGCATCCAGGTAAACAGGTTGTATCCGTTTCCATAAAAACGTATATCATTAATACCGGCCCTGCCAAGCCATTTAGTTTTTAAACGGTAGCTAAGCTCAACATTCTTTAGCCTGAGATAATCAAGCCGTTTTGACCAAAAATTTGAGAAAGATACGCTAGGGTCATTATTTGTACTGATATCACTTAGGCGTGGTAACGATGGATTTTGATTAGTAGGCGACCATGTATCCAAATTAACTTCGCGATAGTTACCACCTCTTGACGCAAAATCGCCGCCAGAGTTAAAGGTGAAATTTGTAGCAGCCTGTAAGGTTACGCTCAGGCTGAAATTTTTGTAAGATAAAGAAGCGTTAAAGCCATAAATAGTGTTCGGAATGTTGGAGTAATCTAACACACGCGTATCATTGGCATCAATTATACCATCAGCATTTAAGTCTTTATATTTAATATCGCCGGGCTTAATTACACCTGTAACCGGTTGTGCGCTGTTAGCTATATCAGCGGCATCGGTATAAAAGCCGTCAAAAATATAGCCATTAACACGGCCAATGGCCCCTCCTGTTTTAGCCAGCCATGGATAAGCCGGGGCAGCTTCATCCCTAAATATGATCTTGTTTTTTGCTACAGAGATATTTCCATTTACAGAATATGTTAATCCTTTGGCACTACCTTTATAAGTTAAACTTACCTCATAACCTCTGTTATCAACAATACCTAAATTTACAGGCGGCAAGGCAGCGCCAATAACTGTTGACACCCCTTCGCGGGTAGTTAAAATATCGTACCTGTATTTATAAAAATAATCTGCCGTGAGGTTAATGTGACCGCCAAACATGGTCGCATCCAAACCTACGTCGGTTGATTTTTCTTTTTCCCATCGTACATCCTCGTTAGGTAACTGACCTTCGGCAATATTGGTAACATTACGGCTAACATCGCCCAGCGAATAAGTACCGTTAGTGGTATAAATTTGCTTATAAACATATGCAAACGCGCTACCTACCTTATCGCTACCCACCAAACCGTATGAACCTCTTAATTTAAACACGTTAATAAACTTAAAGGTGTTTTTAAAGAAGGGCTCCTCGGCCAAATTATAGCCAATGGAAGCTGCCGGGAAAAAGCCATAACGTTTACTTGCCTGGAAACGGTCGGTACCGTTATATGCGGCATTTAACTCAAACAAGTATTTCTGTTTATAATCATACCCCACACGGCCGGTAAAACCACGGAAGTTTTCGGGAGTACCGGAACCCTGGCTATTGGTGTATTGATTATACAAAGCCAAAGCGTAAACGTGATGAGTATTAAATGTGCGGTCGTAATTTATTGAACCCTGTAAGTTAATACGCTTTATCATCCCCGCGTTTGAGTAAGCCAGCACAAGTTTTGGTAAACGGTATAAGCCCGGTGTTAATGCTCTGTAAGTATCCGTTGCTGCATCGTATTGATAAGAAGGAAAATCTGTACGGGTAAGGTTCCGTGTAAACGAGTTAATGTTATTGTAAGCTAAGGTACCTCTTACAGATAAGCCTTTGGTAATAACATCTAATACCTGCTTGCCTTTTAAGTTAATGGATAATTCGTTACTAAAGCTGCGCAGATAGCCACCCAAACCTAAACGGCCAACTATATTTGTTCCTTGCGACGATAGTTGGCTCTTTGGCAATGGCGCACCATAACTGACATTAGGATTGTAAATGGCATAAGCATATGGCGGAAGTGCCTGGTAATCTGCCAATTCGTAAAATATACTATTGTAGCCACCGCGCCCAACTATGTTAGGTTGATTTTCTTCGCCAAAGGTACCGGTAGCATCTAAACTTAAACTTAATGTTTTAGTGGCCTGTATATCTAAATTAGACCGGAAATTGTACCTTTTATAGTAGTAATTTGAGTTTACCTCGGATGTGTTACTGCTAAAATCTTTGATCAAGCCGTTTTGCCATAAATAGCCAGCCGATATAAAGTATTTTACCTTATCTACGCCGCCCGAAATATTCAAATTGGTTCTGCTTTGTAACGATGATGGACGAATCAACTCTTTATACCAATCAACATTGGGATGCCCGTATGGGTCGGCTCCTGTTCTAAAAGCTTCCACATCCGCCGCATTCCATATAGGTGTAGCCGCCGGATTATCGTTAATAACAGATTGATTACGCAATAGCACCGTTTGGTAAGAATCCAGATACTTAGGCTTAATAACGGGCGATTGCAAGGCGGTTTCCGTTTTAACAGTAACAGAAGGCTTGCCCAATTTGCCTCTGCGGGTTGTAATTACAATTACGCCATTGGCACCTTTTACACCATAAACCGCTGTGGTAGCTGCATCCTTTAATATGGTAAGACTTTCAACCTGATCGGGATCAATATCACTTAAAGCGCCTCTGAATTCAATATCATCAACCACTACAAGGGGTATCCCGCTACTGGCATCTCCGTCACCAACAAATGTTGAAAGTCCGCGTATGCGGATAAGCGCTCCATCCTGACCTGGGCGGCCAGACTGTTGTTGGGTAACTACGCCAGGTAACCGGCCCATTAAAGTATTCTGAATACTGGCCGATGGGCTCTGCCTGATCTCATCACCAGTAATTGAACTGATGGCGCCTGTATTGGTTATCTTTTTTTGTGTGCCGTAACCAACAATTACAACCTCTTCAAGTCCCTTAATATCTTCCTGTAGTTTTATATTTTGAACACCGGTACCCACCACCTTGATATCCTGGCTGGTGTAACCTACCGAACGGACAGTAATAATATGGCTTTTACCTTTAAAGGTCAATGTAAATTTACCATCGATGTTTGCTGACGTACCATTGCCGGGTACGTCCTTCTCAATAATAACAGCACCCGGAAGCGGGCCGCTCTTGTCGCTTACAACACCTTGTATCGTAGTATTCTGCTGTGCAACAGCGGTAAGCACGCACATGGATAGTATTATAATTATGGATAAAAGTTTTTTCATTTTTAGTTTTTTTATTACCAACCGCTGTTTTGAATAAGGCTTCTATTTTTTGATAACTCGCTGTATGGTATAGGATATAAATACATCCTTGTGGGGAATATTACTTGTCCGGCAACTACTGTTTCGTAAGTAAACACGGTACCTGTTTTGGTGATCTTCATACCAGATAAACTTTTGTTTAATGCCGTTTCGGCAATTTTCCAACGGCGCAGATCCCAAAAGCGTTGCTCTTCAAAGGCCATTTCTATACGGCGCTCATTCCGAATAGCATCACGCATTTCTAACTGTGTCATATTAGCTTTAAGGCCGTACAAGCCATCGGTACCAACAGTAATACCTGCACGTTTGCGTATATCCTTTAAAACCTGGTAAACTTCGGCAGTTGGGCTGGCGTTGTATTCGTTAAGGGCCTCGGCGTTCATTAGCATTACATCGGCATATCTAAATATCACAAAGTTGTGATCCTTATTAGCATATTGCGTCGCGGCAGAAAAATCGGCCATAAACTTACGCATGTAGTAACCCGTTTTAGTTTTAACCACATTACGGGTAGGATTGCTGATACCCCCTACAAAAGTTTCTAAGGGTTTACTCAACCATGTTACCCCATTGTACAGCACCGTATTATCCAATCGCTTGTCACGACCGGTGTATGGCGCGGCTGCGTTGTAACCCGAAGTAGCATCAGTAATAGCCTTTCCATTTAACATGGGGAAAGCATCTACCAGATCTTGCGTTGGGCTGGTTTTTCCGTCGCCTTCGGCGGCGTTGGTAAAACCAATAGGGCCATTATTGGCTTCAACATCGGTTGTTACTGCCCGTAGGTAGGCCAATATTACTTCTGGTTTAGCAAGCGCGCTGCGGCGTGTTGTAAATATTGTAGTATAACTGGTTTCCAGTCCATATACATTCAGGTTTATTACATCTTTGGCGGCTTGCACGGCTAAGTTCCAGCGTTCTTTATCGTAAGCGGGGTAACCTTGCAAACCATTTGATGATCCGCTACCACCGTTAAATAATGGGCTGGCGGCATATAATAATACTTTAGCTCTAAGCGTATAAACAATGCCCCTTGATATGCGCCCCCAATCGGAAGATGATACCGGGTCAGGGCGTTCAATGGTTTTAATAGCATCACATTCTTTTACAATATAGTTCACACACTCTTCAAAGGTGTTACGCTTTATCTGGATGTTATCGGTAGCTTTAAAAACAGAATCGCCAACTAAAGGCACACCGCCGTAACGTTTTAGTAATTCAAAGTACGATAGCACCCTTAAAAACCTGGCATCGGCTTTCCAAAGTGTTTTGGTAGCCACATCGCGTGGAACAATATCTATTTTTGACAGAAACAGGTTAACCTTTTGAATGCTGGTATAATTTTTACTCCAGGCATCATCCGGATTGGTGCCACTGTTGATCTGGCCCTTTCCTAAGTTTTCGATACTGGTACCATCCTGAGATGGAATCGCGTCGTCTGTAGCGGCATCAAGCAAATTACCACCAATACGATTAAAGCCGGTTGGTAAATTGGCATAAATATCGTTTAAGTATTGTTGCGCATAAGTTCCACTGGTATCTACAGGGTCAAATATCCTGTCTTCAGTTAAAAGATCAAGCGGTTCGGTTTCCAAACCCTTTTTGCACGCTGCTACAAACAAGGTGAAGAATAATATGATATAGATTATTTTTTTCATTATCGCTACATTAAAATTTAACATTAACACCTGCTATGAACGTTTTTTGAACCGGGTACAAACTCAGGTCATATCCTTCCGGATCAACGTTTTTCACATCAGAGCGGGTTAGTATATTGGTACCGTTCACAAATATTCTGAATGATGCCAAACCAACTTTTTTGGTAAGTAATACCGGTAAGGTGTAACCTATCTCCACATTTTTAAGCCTCATATAATCGCCGGAATGCAACCAGTATGATGAGGTTTGCTGGTTGTTGTAATTAGCACCTATAGATACCCTTGGATAAGTTGCAGTCGCGGCAGTTTGAGGCGTCCACCGGTTTAGATTATTTGCATAAGCCTGCCCTCTGCCATTAGCTTGAAATTCCCATTGCGTATTGCCGGTTAGCATTAGGTTGCGGTTCTCTACGCCTTGTAAAAGTGCGCTTAAGTCAAACCCCTTAACGTTAAAACCCAGGTACAAGCCATAAAACACTATTGGTGATGTGCTGCCAATAGCGGTTTGATCATTTTGGTCAATTTTACCATCGCCATTTAAATCGCGGTATTTAATATCACCTGCAATTGGGTTTGCACCAACAGGTACCGGGCTTGATTTGGCTTCGGCGTTAGATTGGAAAAGGCCATCAGCGATGTAACCAAACTGTTGGCCAACCGGCATACCTGTACGTAGCATGTAAGCATAAGGGCGATAAACCTCATCCTGGAAAATAACTTTCGATTGCGAGAAGGCAATATTTGGCGCGATAAAGTAATTAAAGCTGCCCGCTTTATTTTGGTACATCAACTGCAATTCAAAACCAGTGTTGCGGTTAACACCTATGTTTTTTAGCGGGTAGGTGAACCCCGCTACAGCAGTGGCATAGCCGGGTGTTAGTAATAGGTCGTAATACTTGTTATTGTAGTATTCGGCAGTAACCGATAATGTGTTATTGAATAAAGTTGCATCAATACCAATATTAAGTTTATTGGCTTTTTCCCAACTCAGGTCGGCGTTAGCTATGTCGCTACGCCTTATTGCCGGGGCCGAACTGCTGGTATTACCAAAGTTGTAAGCCGTGCCTGTTTCGTAATATTGATTATAATCAAAGTACCCGGCATTAGAATTTCCGGTTTTACCGTAAGATGCCCGCAGCTTTAAATTATTAAGCCAAGTGGTTGACTTTAAAAAATCTTCTTTAGATATCACCCAACCTAAACCTACAGCCGGAAAAAATCCATAGCGATGATTTTCAGGATAACGTTCGCTGCCATTATATCCAACAGCAACTTCGGCCAGGTATTTTTCTTTGTAGTTGTATGATAATCTGCCTGATACGCCTACAAGGTTTGATACCAATTGATCATCAATCATACGACTATCATCACTGGTAAGCACCAAAGCATCAATACCACTATTTTTCATTTTGTAGCTGTAACCGGCAGATAACTCTGTATAAAACAACCGCTGGCGTCCGCTGTAAGCTGTTGTATTTACCTGGTCGGAAATGGTGCCATATTGCGAGTACACGTTTTGCCCCGTGGTATTTACGCCAGACAATTGATATACAAGTGGCGATTTGCTACGATTGATACTCTCCAACAATTTGTTCGATAGGGCAGCTAAGCCTTTAACCCATAAGCCTTTTAAAACCGGATCAAGGTTGCCTTTTAAAGAAAGATCGACATTAAAGTTTGAGCTTGTATAAGGGCGGTAACCGGTAAGAACAGTTTGGCCGTAAATATTTGATTGATAATCTTCTGTACCTGCCAACGATCCGTCAGGATTTTTAACCGGATAAGCGCCGTTAGGTGTAGCTATTAGATTACTAAAAATACTTACCGCCGTAGCGCCGGGATCGTTACCGTTTAGTATTTGCCCGTAAAGGTGTAAGCTGGTTGATAGGTACTTATTAAAGTCGATATCAATATTTGAGCTTAATGTGTACCGTTGTAAACCACTGTTGGTATTGTAGGTATTGAACGATTCGGTTTTAAAAGGGCCCTCCTGGTTCATGTAATCCAGGTTAACAAAATAACGTGCCGCTTTACGTCCGCCGGTAATGGCAAGATCGTAACGTTGATATGGCGATTGCTTGTTAAGCACCTGGTTTTGCCAGTCAATATCCGGATGACCTAATGGATCTGTACCGTTTTTGTAAAGGTCAAGGTCCTGTTGCGTATATACAGGGGCCTTACCATCGTTAACCAAAGCTTCGTTATACAACGATGCATAATTATAAGCGTTAAGAAACTGTGGCCTTTTGATGGCTTGCTGCACGCCTGATGTTGCAGTAAACGAAATACGTTGCGGCCCTTCGGCACCGCGTTTTGTAGTGATCTGGATAGCGCCGCCACTTCCACGGATACCCAACATAGCGGTAGATAAAGCATCTTTTAATACCGTTACCGATTCAACCATTTCGGGGTTGATATAGGTAAAGTTTTGCGGAACACCATCTATCAAAACCAAAGGCGATACACCACGAAGTGATAATGTCACGTTATCATTACCTGGCTCTCCGGTTAATTGTGATGAATACAATCCCGCTATCCTACCAGCTAATAAACCATTGAAAGATGGCGACGTGCTTTTTTGAAGTTCTTCACTACCTATCTGGCTTACTGCCTGAACCGATAATGCTCTTTTTTGCGATTGGTATAAAACATTGTAGTTAGTATCCAATGCAGATCTGGCTTCGTTCATAACCACATTCAATTCAAATTTATCGGCAATAATAAATTGTTGTGTTGCAAATCCTTTTAATGTTAAAACCAAGGTATCGCCTTTATTGGCATCAATTTTATATTGGCCATCAATACTGGTTATGGTAGCTTTTTGTGCGGTTAGGTTTTGCACGTTAACATCTACAAGGGCTTTTCCATATCTATCAGTTATACGTCCTGAAACTTCGGTACTTTGCTGCAATTTAAAAGTGTATGCGCCTGCTTTAGTAAAGGAGCAAATGGTTGTGAGCAAAAGCAAAGTCATGAGGATACGCTTCAACTTAAAGGAATACACCTCGGGTTCTCCGGGTAGAGATCTTTTCATAATTTAGCTTTAAACAATAAAATTTTAAAAAACCTGTCTCTCAGATCAGGTCAATCGGTTACATAATTGGTGTTGTTTGTAAATGAATGGAGGTACCCATCACTATACAATACTTGGTTTAATCAGGCGCGTACTAACATGCCTTAACCGGCACTTGATAAATTAGCGTACCGCAACAAAAAATAAGAAAGTGAATAAGAAAGTTTCTTCATGATACTGAACATAAGTTTGGTTAATAATAAATTGGTATCACAAATCAAACGGAGAGCAATTAAAAAAAAATTAAAAAAAGATTACAGGCTGATAAAATCGAAAAAGCTTCCAAATTTTATCAGAAATAGCCTAAAAAGGAGGTATTATAGAATTAAAAATGAAAAACTACTTAATAAAAACACATGCCATTTTTGGTAATAGGCAGAAACAGGGTACACATGGGCAGTGTATTTGAATAAACTACCGTAATAATAGTAATGCAGTTTTTAAACCAACATTTATTTAAACACCGGGCTTATTCAATAATAGAATTAAAAGATTTATTGTAGTCTTCGTTATAAATGCTCTTATATTCTTTACAAAATTTCTCATAAACATGCTTTGACACCGAGTGCTTGCCTAACGAGGCCAACACCTTACATTGAATTTGCATCGCATCCTCATTAACCGGGTCGAAGTGAAAAATATGGTTGGTTGTCTGGATCAGAATTTCAGGATCGCCCGCCATATCAACTGATCTTGCAAACAACAGCAGTCTATCTATAATTTCGTTGGTTACCTCGGTTTTAAATTCGTCGAGCCATTCATAATCGGTATCCAATAAAATAGAACCACGTTGAATAAGGGCAAAAAGCCGTTCTATTTTTTCTTTATCAAGTACCTGTTTGGTGCTCACAATATCTAAGTATTCCTGATAATCAACATGTACCTTACTATAGTCGATCTCAATTTTCCAATAACCTGTGGTTTTCGATAGCTGACAGAAGTCAATTTTTTCGAGTATCGTTTTTAACCGGGCAATATTAACCGAGCGATTATTTAAAGCATCTTTTTTTGATTTATCGAACCATAATATCTCGTTCAATTTTTCGGAAGACACGCCCGTTTTTCGCCTGATGCTGTAAATAAGAATAAGTAAAAAAAGTTCTTTAGGCACCGGTGTAAACAAACGGGATATATTGTTGGCTTCGGCATCAAATACTTGTAGGTTACCAAACAGAAAAATAGAGTTTTTTTGAGCCAGCCCCTTATCTTCGCGCTCATCGTTCATTAAATTAACGGACTTGATATCAGGCGTTTCTTCTTTTAATATTCCGGATGCCGGTACAATAACTGGAGAAATGGGTTTAGATGCCTTCCCTGATTTATTTTTAAACAAGAGGCGGATAAGATACAAACCACCTAACAATACAATTACCACAATACCATAATAGGCATAACCGACCGAACGCTCGCTTACGGCAGCTTTCTCTGGTTCGGCATTCAGCATATTAGGCGGAAAATCTATGGTATATATTTTTACTTCGGTTTGCTTATCGGTTTTTCGATATAACGTTACAGCAAGCAGTTTTTTGCTTGCCGGACAATAATACAGATCGGCAAAAGAACGGATATCATAAAACTGGTACGGTATCTTATTCCCTACAAGCTGATAATCAGGTGTAGTTAACGAACCTTTGATAAGTTGCAGGTGAGAATTAAACTTTTGATTAGGAAATATAAGGCCATAAAACTCATTTGATTTTTGATTAATAATCAACGAGTTAGCAAATGTAAAATCATTTTCAGGGTATTTAAACTTATACATTACCTTGAAAGTATTGTCCCTAACATTAAACTTTACCAGATCGTAATAGTTACTTGGGTTAAGCATTTGCGAACCGGATAAACTACCATAGCCACCAACAATATAAGTATTGCCAGTGTGTGGGCTTACACCAAGTGCAGCCAGATAACGTGGCCTATAGGCATTACTATCAACCGGCAATACAGCCCATGCTTTGCTGGCAAAATCATATCTCTGCAACAGGTTTTTATACTTCAGTTCGCCATAGCCACCCAATATATACAGTGATCTGTCAACATCAGATATAAATTTATTAGCGTGCCAATATTTCGTGATCCGCTCGTTTTCACCAAATTTATCATCCCATTTTTTAGTGGTAAAATTAAATGAGGCTATCTTCTTTTTATCAATATTCAAGTTGATCAGCTTATTTGTTAGCGTATCGTATATTGATTGGTTGCCTTGTAGTAAGGTATATTCGCCACTTTTATAATCTGTTGTTTGCAAACCATTACTTAATACCGAATAAGTATATAGTGCGTTGCTACTTATAATATATAAGCTCTCGGTTTTGGGGTTAAAGCCCACACTTGCATTGCCGTTTACCAAAAAACTATTTGTTTGCTCCCAGTTATAATGCATAGATCTGATCCACCTGGGGTTTGTAGCGTTTGCTTTTACTTTTTGGATCACATCTGTAGCTGTATTTCCTCTAACTTCATCAAGTGGCCATAAATGGGTGGGTTTGCCTCCTTCTGCTATCCGGATATCTTTG
The DNA here is from genome assembly GCF_039921305.1 of Mucilaginibacter sp. GTDB lineage: Bacteria > Bacteroidota > Bacteroidia > Sphingobacteriales > Sphingobacteriaceae > Mucilaginibacter. The sequence goes on along the minus strand of NZ_JBDSCA010000003.1, from coordinate 7,478 downwards.
ATACGCATGGCAGGCAGGTCAATTGTTTTAAACTTATTATAGTGATTAGCGCCAAACAACATTTTAAAGCAATCAGCATTAGTAATACCGGCATTTTTTTCAACCAATACCTTGTTATTGGCGTAAAATATTAAACTGTTATGGGCTTTATCAAAGCGTAATTTAAATGTATTCCATTGGTTAAAAAGCTGATTGCTATCTAACCTAAAAGATATACCCGAAAATTTTTCACCAATGATGATCTTGAAATCCTTTGATCGTGTACCTTCCTGATCATAGATCATGAGGTCGATATTCTGCGAATGATTATCAATAATGCGAATAATGTAACCAAAATACGCCTTGCTATTGCTAAAAAAGTTAATCTTAAAAGACAGTTCAAAATCCTGTTTAAAACATAGCGGATTATCGGGACTAAGATCAAGTGAGGTGCGGTTATCCTGCACTGCAATATCCTGACCTAAGAAACGGAGACCATAATTTTGTGAGTAGGCTTGTTGTGAATAAAATGTAAATAAAAAAAAGAAATAAGAAATAACAGTTCTATGTCCCATACACTTCATAACAGCCTGTAATTATCAGAATACCCCAATATAGTAAATAGATCTTAATTGATTGCTTCCTCAATATTAAGAATTGTTATTATATAATCCATTCCGTTTTTAAAAACAAGCTCATTAATATTGCTTGCCGTGCTGTAGTTGAATAGCGTATTTATGATCAGGTTTTTGTTCAAGGTTTAAAAAGAATAGATGAAGGCGGTGAGTCTGCCTCGTTGCTCCCCCAGGTTTTGTTCGGTGTATCACTCATTATAAAATCGAGTTGGCCGCCGTTTATCAGATCCTGGTGAGTGAACCATGGTTTGTTTAAAACCGTTCCGTTTAATTTAGCCTGCTGGATGTATTTATTATCATTAGAGTTATTGTGAGCATTTATGCTAAACGTTTTACCGTTAGATAATTTGATGTTGATGGTATTGAATACCGGGCTACCAATATTATAATTAGGAATACCCGGAGTTACCGGAAAAAAGCCCATCATCGAAAACACAACGAAAGCCGACATGCCGCCGCCATCTTCATCGCCCGGCATGCCGAAAAGGTTATCGGTATACCAGGTATCTAATAACATACGAATACGTTTTTGGGTTTTCCATGGCGCGCCTAAGTAATTGTATAAATATGGAATATGAAAACTCGGCTCATTACCCATTACAAACTGGCCAACCAAACCCGTAGCATCCGGAAACGAATACCACAGGGTATATTTATTAGCGCCTATATCGGCTCTGAACAAATCATCCAGTTTAGCCTGCGCTTTATCCCTACCTCCCATTAATGTAAATAGATTTTTCAGGTCGTGCTTAACATCCCAGTTGTAGGTGTAAGCATTGTTTTCGGTAAAGTAATCGCGTCCACCTTGTCCACCGGCTAGTTTAGGGTTAAAAGGTTCTATCCATTTCCCCTTGTTATCCCGTGGCCACATAAACCCTTTGTCGGTACGGAATACATTTTTATAGTTTTCGGCCCGTTTCAAAAACAACTGTTCGTCGTCCCTTTTACCTGCTGCGGCTGCTAATTGTGCCACACACCAGTCATCATAACTGTTCTCTAAAGTTACCGAAACAGCTTGCCTACGTTCAAATTTATCAACGGCGGTAAACGTTTCTGCTTCTTTAGGCTTCAAAGCCGGCATATATCCATTAGCATTATAAAATGAATCGAGCTCGGTAGCGGCGCCATTTCGCCAGGGCAGCAATGTAGCTTGTAGCGAATTCTTTTTTAGCCCTGCGTAGGCTTTATTTAAGTCAAAACCATGCAATCCTTTAAACCAGGCATCGGCTATCCATGCGGCGGCGTGGTTACCCGTCATAAAAGCCGCATCGCCATATATCAAACCAAATGATGGTATCCAGCTGCTTTGCTCGTACATGGTAATATATGATTTGATCTTATTAGTTTCCATTTCCGGGTTCAGAATGGTTTGCAGAGGCTCAAGCGCTATATAAGTATCCCAGATCCAGTTATCGGCATAAAAGGCAGAATCCGACCGGTGCACCTGGTGATCATAAGCGCTGTAATATTGCCCGTATTCATTAATATCAACCATACGTTCATAACAACGGTAAAGCGCTGTGTAGAAAACCTTTTTTTGTGCCGTAGTACCGCCGGTAACATTAATTTGCGATAGTACCTTTTGCCAGGCCATACTTGCCTTATTGCTTACCTCCTCTATATCCCAAAGGGGAATTTCTTTATCCAGATTAGCTTTAGCCTGATCAATACTAATGAATGAAATACCGTACTTAAAACTTATAACGGTATCCTTTTTACTAAAGCCTACTAATAAGCCTTTTTTATCAGTTCCATTTTTATACTGAATACTGGTTATATCCGCGTTAAGCTCAGCGTAAAAAAAAGCTTTCATGCCTTTAAAGTTTTCAATACCTGTAACCACACGCTTCCCAACAATATTTATTTGCCCATCGTTAATCACTGACAGGCGGATGTGGGGGCTTGGGCTATTACTGTAAATAAACTTGAAATAACCACTACGGGCAGCCGGCGAAAAAAGGATCTGTGTGCGACTATCCTCAAGCGTGGAGTAGTAAGAATATGGTGTTATTTTCTCTTTATCATAAGTAAAACCGGTATCCCATAAGGCATTACTAATGGCACCGCTGTAAGGCATTATTGCAAACAAATTAGACTGACGATGTGATGCGATAGTTAACGGAAAGTAGCCGATCTGATCGTCAAGCTGATCTTTTCTGTACGGGAATACCCTGACCATGCTATTGGGTATTTGCATAGTTGGCCGTGTTGGTTCGAGGATAAGGCCTACTCCCCCTATTGTTGGGTCAACATACGATAGATTGGTTTGAGCCGCAGCACGAAAACAAAAAAACAATGCAGCAAAAAGGTAAAGGCCGTTTTTTACAACTACCCGTAGTATAGTAAGGTTCATAAGCAATAATTGGTAGAGAATTATAATTTAGATTATTGCTGCAAAGAAATTTTCAATAATTAAAAATTGATTAAAAATTAATTAAACCTTATTTTAATCATGCTAAAAGAAGAAAAACACGTCAAATACAATGATCTGCGTTTAATAGCATATATAATTTATAAATTAATTGGCTCAATTTGCGCCAATTAACCTTAGTAGAGCTTTCTTTGCTATTTGCAAAGTTTACTATACCGCTTTTTGAGTAAATTCATCATGTAAACATTATTTGCCCACTGGTTGGAAATAGGTGTTTGTGAGTAAGGCAGGTGTACCATATACGGATAAGGGCCAAATTCGGGAGTGATAGTTACCAGGGCGTCGGTTTCGGATCGTTTGCGTTCAATAACTTTATCCCACCAGTTTAAATGATGCTGCAATGCTTCGGCCCATTCAGGTGCTGCGGGGTCTGGAACTTGAGGGCCTTCGGGGTAACCAACACGGGCATGTATATGTTCGGTGCGCTTAATTGCCAGATCCATTGCATCCGGTTGGTCTTCCAGGAAAGATTCGGCTACGTTAACCCAGTGCGATGCATCAAGGGTAATACGCAATCCGGGTATCTGGCTCAGGTAATCAAAGGTAATATGGGCGGCGAAAGTAAATTTATTGCGGTGCGTTTCGTGAAGTACTTGCACTCCGCATGCGTGCGAATGCTCATCGGCCCGCTCTACCAGTTTTCTATTTTGCTCGAAAGTGAAATAATCTTTACCCGTTTGCGAATCGATCTTGAGCGCCTTATACGGCTTTACCATATCGAGCCAGCCTGCATAGTTATCAAAATGTTTCTCAAAATGCGAATCATAAGTACCATAATGCTGCGGGATAACTGCCAAATCATATTTTTCAAAATTATTCCAGGCCTCATCAAGCTCCTTCACCGTAACATCATTCGGAATGCCGTATTCCACGCCGTTATAGCCTTCATCCTTTACTTTTCGGCAAAACAAATCCCAGCTTATTTGTTCATTTCCCCACCTGGGGCAAAAAAAATTAATTTCCAATTGTGTCAGTCTAAATATCTATAATATCACTTCACCTTAAGGGTTATTTCATCTTCTTTTTGAAGAAAATCCCTATCTGCAGATAAGCCTTTTGCCCCGTGGGATACAAAAGCATTGTTAGGTACAGTTTTTACCGGTGTAATACACGACAGGTTTTTTTCCCTAAAAGGTTTATTGTAGCTTAGATTATAGGCCGATATCATCGACCAACGAGGCTTATCGGATGTATTAGCTTCTGACATGTGCAAGATATTTGGGTGGAAGAACAACAGATCGCCAAGCTCTAATTCTACAGGTATGCGCTCAAATCGGCCAAGCGCTTCGTTTACAAAATCCATATCGGCCCCTTGCTGCTCACCTGCAAAATTGTGCTCGATGCGACCGGTTTTATGCGAGCCTTTTAACACCTGTAAACACCCATTTTTAACGGTTGCTTCGGTAAGGGCAAGCATTACACTTATCAGAGCTTCTGGTAGCAAAAAGCCATTTTTGTACCAATAACCATAATCCTGATGCCATTCCCAGGCGCCACCTATCTGCGGCTCTTTTTGCATGAGCTTGGAGTGAAAATGGCATACTTCGCCCTCACCAAGCAAATCCTGAACCGACTGTACCAAAGCTTCACTACGTGTTAACAAACCATAAGCATCATCACCAGGTGTAAACCAAAGGGTAAGCTTAGTACGCTTTCCGGCTTGGTCGTTAAAATCGAAAGCTTTATTTTTCAGCACATCATCGCCTGTGGCAATGCCATATAGCAACCCAACTTCTTCTTTAGTTAAAAAGTTTTTTACAACAAGGTAACCATCTTTATCGTATGCAGCCTTTTGCCCGGCGCTTAATTTCATGTCTTTCATGGTATTCAATATTTCAGGTAAATATTCTGTTAGGTTATTTAGGCGCCAATTGCTTTTAAGGCTTCATCTACAAATCGTTTAGCGCGCGGAATATCCTCCTCGTCCAGGTGCTCAATTATAATTGGAATATTGGGGTGCTTTTTAGAAAGCAGTTTTAAATACAATTCATAATTGAGCACGCCCAAACCCGCCGCCGGCAATTCTACATCACCAGCACCACGGAATGTGTGCGATTCTACCGCATCAATAGCTGCGTGCTTTTCTACACTGCTTTCGGCTTGTTTAATATCTTTGGCATGGGCGATTTTTATCCTATCCTGCAAAGCATCAAATATGCGATAGAGCTCTGCATCAACATTTTTGATATTAGCGCCGTTAAAATAGTTGGTAGGATCCATCAAAAGGCCAAGCCCCGGGTGATCAACCTCGCGGAATAATCTTAGTAATTGATCAACACTGCCAACAACGTTGTTTACATAGTTCTCAACTAAAAATACGGCATCGTGGTTCCAGGCAAATTCTGCCAGCTCTTTGATCACGGCCTTAATTTCCTGGAAAGCTTGTTCAGTAGCATTTTTTTCGTGAAACACCCAATCGCTACTTGGCTCGTAAGTTCCGGTTTCGCTTATCACGTAAGGGGTGCCAAATTCGCGTGCGAATTGGAGCAATGTTTTAACATATTCAATATTCTTTCGCTTTTTTTCGGGATCGGGAGAGATCAAATTGGTATATCCCGAAATGGCTACAATTTCGATATTGGCATCGCGAAAAGCATTACGTATGGTACGGGCTTTTTCGATAGTAAGAGTTTGCGGTAAGGTGTGCGGGTCGTTCAGGTCAAAATCTTTAAAACTCAAATCAAGCTGAATGCAATTGAAACCGTCTTTTTTTACTTTACTGATGGTTTCCTCCAGGGTGTATGGATAGTATCCATTAAAAATGCCTACTGATATCATTTCTCTTATGTTATTTTACGTTTTGTAGTGTTTCGGATAGTTTTACAGTTCTTTCTTCTTTTATTGATAAATAAAGCGCATCAAGCGTTGCCATGGTGTGCAGGTTATCGCGGCCATTTATTGCGGGTAGTTTGTCATCCTCAACAGCGCAGAGCAATGAAGCCATAGTCCCTTCAAACGCATCCGGAAACCAAACGGTATCCCAGGTTGGTTCGATCCATTGGTTGGGAAATTTACGGGTGGTGAACTTTAATGTGCTCAAGCCTTTTTCCGGAAACTTGGGCCAACCTATCTCGCCTATAGCCATCCCTTCTGTACCTTCAACACGCCACCTGATGTACATATCTTTTTGAGTTCCTTCTCCCTGCCATGCCCAAACATCGTCTAAACTTGTCGCCATTAATCCGCCTGTATATTGAAACGTATATTGGGTAATACCATCAATGTGATGAAATTTGGTTCGCGGGTCGCTCCTGGTTATTGCCGTTACCTTCTCCGGATCGCCAAACAGGTAACGGAATGTATCTATATGATGGATGCCCATGTTAAGCATTTCGAGGCGGTCGTATTTTTTTAAAAATTCCTGCCAGTGCGGGATTGCCCGCATATCAATTGTAGCCAGCACTATATCGCCAAAGTAATTATTGTTGAGCAGGGTTTTTAATGCACGGATAGATTGATCATACCGCATATTGCTGTTAACAGCCAACTTAATACCAGCCTGCTCGCACAGGATAACAATTTCGTTGGCTTCCTCAAGGTTCATGGCCAGAGGTTTTTGGCAAAGTATCCCTTTGATATGGCTGTTCTGCTTTACAGCCTCGCGCACTATTTCCAGCTGTTTATCGGGCGGAACGGCGATATCAATGATCTCGATGTTTTTATCTTGTATTAATTGCTGCCATGAATCGTAAACATTGGGAATATTGAATTCGGTTGCAACTACTTGTGCGTTTGCCCTGTTGGCCGATGCAATACCATAGGAGTTAAAACCGGCATTGCGGTAAGCTACCTGGTGGCACCCCCTTACAATTGCTCCTGAACCGATTGTTCCAATTCGCCAATCTTTTCGGGAAGGCATTTGCGCCGCTATTTCCAGGTCTAATGTAAATTCACCCATAATTCATTTAAAAATAGCTCCAATAACCAGGTTGATTATTTAGGAGTCACAAAAAGGCTTATAATAACCTCATAGCATTTACTTAGTTATTACCTTAAATAACCAAGTAAGCAATGGCCTTAATAAACCTTTTTGTTAAACCCCTCCGGATGTTGGAGAGCTGTGTTTATAATTTTGGTTTTGTTAGTTTACCAAAGCTAACCAGACAGGTAAAGCATATGATGTACGATATTTACATAATAATGTAAAATACTACCCAGTTATTGTATCTAAAGATTTTGAGTTATCCGGTGGTTTATTAGCAAATCTGCTTGAATTGACTAACCGGGATGAGGTAACCTATTTTAATTACTGACACTAAAAGTGTCGCAAAAAACAAAACCAGCCTTTACTTATATGTAAAGGTGGTTTTGTGGTGGCGACTGTACAAATCTCGAACCATTTCCTGTCTGATTTGCGCCTGATAGCAGATTTAGACTTATAAATTTTTTGGTTCAAATAGTAAATGTGTTTATAAAAAAACAACAGATGCGTA
>NZ_JBDSCA010000002.1:0-14337 GCF_039921305.1 Mucilaginibacter sp. | reverse complement strand
GTGGTCCTTAGACTACAAAACTCGAACTCTTTTATGGCTGATTTGCACAATGCAGCGGGTTTAGAGGATAATTCGTGCAATTTTTGAAGTTGGAAATAAGCGGCCAAAATTAGAATTGGCCGCTTATTTTTTATGCTCTATCTCTAACGGATATGAGTAATGCTATAGTATCGTTTGAGCCGAATGTTGATCAACTTAATGAGATAAAAAACTGGTTGCTAATTGAGGATCAAGAAAAGCGGTTTGCAGGTCTCTATTGTAACTGGAATAGCATTGAGTATTCTCTTGGTAGAAAAGAGATAGCGATTATTTTACTGGGTGAAATGCCCATCGGTTTTTTGACTTGGTTTAAAAATGAACGTGCAGCAACTATACAGTTCACTGAAAAGGGCGACTTCTTTTTAGAAGAAGGACGAATTTGTAAGTATGCGGGGTTTGTTGGCTCCCAAAGAAAATAAATACAGGGTTTTTACTGACAGTCTTGATCATAACCTCCAAACACATCCCAAAGATACTACAAGCCTGTTTTTTCGGGCATTACTTTATCTGCGCTTTAATAGCCTTATGGCCAACCCAGACTTGGGCAGCACAAAGGCGACCAATAATTTGCGGACCGCTAAAGCGATGACGGACCGCGCAGACAGCCTGAAAATGAAAAGCCTTTATCTGAAAGTGTTGAGAGCTGAGATTTGCAGGGAATTGAACAGCAGGTACGCGCCGGTAGATCTCTGGCGCTTCACGGACCAGCAGGCAGCGGAACGAAAAAAAAAGCACCTGTATTACATGGAACTCGCTAACAAATATTATGATGAGCTGGCTGTGCTCGACAGCGCCAATGCTTATGATTATCAAAAATTACAGGTTAAAAGCGACTATTAAATATTGGTAGTGAATAGGGAATATGGGTTCCTAAAGCAGCAAATCTTTAAATTGATAATACCGGGTTTAATAGTCTTATCAATGCCGGTTTGCTGAATTTGGTTAGTGGGCATGTATAGCCTGCAATCTTTCTTTAAAGGAATTGGCTATCACGGCTTTTATAAAAGGAGAGGCATTTTGAAAGGTGGTATGTTCCTTTACCACCGGCAGGTCGAAATGAATCATCAGCTTGGCAAAACATTCGTCCGCAAAGGAATTAGAAACGATCTCAACACCTGAAAAATCGAAAACGATCTTCTCGTTTTTTTCGATCCCTTCGATGATCTGTTTACGCATAGCTGCGCCTGCCACCCTGGTGGAAAGCTGTTTGCCGATATGTAAAAACTCGATGCGCATCATTTTAATTTATACAAAAATACAAAAAAACCTTAGCAAGGTTCATTATCCTCGCCGAAATACTTGTCAATGAAAAAGTCATAATCGTCAGGCAAGGTATGATGAGCGGGCATAGTGTCCTTGTAATCAACCGGAATATCCATATTGATCCGCAGGGACACTAAAGTTCCTTTATAAAAATCACCTTCCTGTATTTCATAATTTCCATGCGTGGCCAGCAGGTAATGATCGCCGTTCTTTAAAATAAATTGCGAAGTTGCAAATAATCCAAATCCCAGTCCTTCACCATTCGTGACACCGCGTTGTATACAGAGATCCAGTGCTTCAGCTTCCGATACCTGTTGGTATTTGCTATCCGGATGAGTAGTCAGCGAATGGTGGATGCCATTTCCGTTATCACAGATCGTGAGCCTTATCTCCTGCTTATTCGGATATTATTGAGCAGATACCAAGCCGCCATTTAACCCGGAACTATGGTCGGTCGAACCCTATTTGGCCGACAGGACGTTACCCGCCTGGAAATGGCATCCAAAATTTGAAAACGGTAGCAGAAAGTTGGCCAAACCAATAATATTTCCGGCTAAATCCGATTGGAATATCAGGTGGGTAAAGGATGGGCAGTCCATAAAGGAAAACAAAGTAAAGCGCTTTTTAAAAACAGAAATTGACTTCAGTAATTTTATTGGAATAGAAGAATTACCACTCAATTAACACGCTGCTTAAACACCTGGCTCCGGCTCCTTATATTTAATAACATTGATAATTGTTTGCAGTATAGCGGTAGTATCCCCGACCTCTTCATGCGATTCATCCCAATAACCCTGGTGCTTCTTATAACAGCCCGTGCGCTGTAACCGAAGTAACATAGCATTTAAGTCTTCGCCCTCTACATTTAATTTTGCTTTCACCTCGCTTTTAAAATCTTCCCAATAGCTGCTGGTTCGCTGTAATGGGTTGAGATTATCCTGAACGGTTGCGGCATGTTTTTCAAATTCATATTTTACAGATAGTATGATAAACTCTCGTTCGGTTAACTCATCAAAAATCTGTCCGTAATCTTCAAATTCATCAATGTTTATGTCATCTCTATACAGGGATTTTAAAATATCGGCGAATGCTTTTATTTTCAGTTTGCTTCTATTTTGAAGCACATAATTTACGGTTGCAAAGTAGGCATGTAAATAATCATCATTAGCAATTAATTCTTCGGTTAACTCTATATCCCCATTATCCAGTTGATCAAAAAAAGTGCGGAGCCTTTCGGCTTTTAAGTTAGTTACATAGCTGCTTAATATCGTATCTCCGGCAGCACCTATGGGTAGGTCTTTAACAGTAATACTTTGGATCAATGCTTTTACAATCCACTTCTTTTCATAAAGCTCATACAGTTTGATAACAGACGATTTAACGGTTTCGACAGTGTTCATATTTATCAAAGCTATCTTATCTTAATTACATATCAAACTATTATACGGCCTCAATCTTTAATTTATTCCACCCTAAACAACCGAAAAAATTACCCTGTCTTTTTAAGTAGGTTAACCTGTTACCGTTTGATTTATCTTGTAGGCCCTGCGGTTGATCTTTTGTTAGGGTAGCGCCTGATACCGGATTGTCCGGGCGCTCTTTTGTGATACAAGATTATAAGTTCGCCTATAGGAATAGCTGGTCTGTAGCAAAGCGAAAGATCAACTATTCCGCCCCATTCGCAGGCTTGAAACGACAAACTGCCTTTCCGAAGTAATTCGGAACGAGCACCCGAAGGGCATCGAGGTGTACCGATAGGTACGCCTCGATGGTTTGTGGTTGAAAGCCTGAAGAGAATACCGTTTAATGATAATAAATTACACACGCTTCATATTGCAAAACTCAATTTCCCCGGATTCAGGCAAAGCATTATCTGCATAAATTGTCCATGTAATATGATTACCCATATCAGTCGAAAAATCATTAATTGGTATGGCCGTAAGTAATACCCGCGTCCCAGGCAAAACCGGCTCATATCTCGCAGGACCGTAGTGTTTTGGCTGTGCTATGGCACCTTGATAATGCCAGTCAGCATTGGGTGCAACTAAGTCCCGCACAGTATTGTCGGCTTTTATTCCTTCGGTGTTTTTGTTGCGTTGATCATAATCATTACCCTTAATGCAACATTTCGGTATCGTTAAAACGATATTTACATATTTGGCATAAATATTACCGACATTCTCAGCGTAGATATTCAACCAGTAACCGTTTTGCTCATATCCGCGCTCTGCTGCTGTGAAAGCTGTCCCCGGTTTAAAGCTACCCTTTCTGAAAATTTCAAAATTAACGTTAATTCGAGGATTTTTTTGCCTGCCCATGATATCCCTGATTTCATGATCGAAAAGTGGCTCGACCATAAAATTATGACGGCGGTAATATTTCTTATCGTCTGCCTGATGCGCGGTTTCTCCTTTGGGTACTTCCAGTATATAAACCACCTTATCACCGGTGATGGTGATGACGTTAATTTTCAGGCCATGTATACGGGGTCTAATTTTAGCGTTGAGTATCTGCTCCAGCCATTCTTTGGTAATATCCATTCGATCTATTGGGTCGATTTTACCCGGCAGGTGTTTATTTGAGTGATCTTCCGCAATCCCGTAAATCAATATACCACCGTTAGAGTTAGCAAACGCAGAAGCGTCTTTTGTAATTTCCATTACTTTTTTATCATCGCGCTGCAATGCCGCTGCGGCCTTAAACTCTAATTCCGGATTTTCTTCAACGCCATTGGCAATTAATTGGTGGAGATAATTAAGATCGTATAGCATAAGGTCAGATTGCTTTTGTCGATGTGTAATGATTATTAAAGTTACTGATTGGGATTGGAATTTTGTTTAAAGATAGGGACAAGAGCAAGGCCATAGCTGGCGGTAAGCGCAGAAATGCCCGGGTTAAGCGTAGCGTACTGTGGCATTTCGGGACGTGCGCAGGGTGTCCGCCAGCTATGCGCTTGCTGCGCGGGTGACAGGCGGGTGAAGGAATGAATGCAAGCTTTAGCTGCGTGAATGACTGAACCGGCATGGCGCACAGGCCCAACCTTAAAAAGGTCTTGCAACCGATTAGGGATAGGAGCGACATCCTGCGTAGCAGATACAGCGGATAGCCCGGTCCCGGTGGTAACCGGGAAACGACCGACACTTCTATCAAACTAAATTTCCAACACAATAAAGCATGTGCAGCGACGAATTTCATAAATTTGGCTTCTCTAATTATTTGATCTTGGAAGAAGCAATCGTAATATCAGCAACGGAACGAGTACCCGCAGAATGGGTCGATGATTTTGTCAAAGAAGTAGACCGCGAAGATTTCAAGGTCAAGAAAATTGTTGCCGAAGATATGGGGCTAATGGCCGCAATTGAATGGACAATTCCTACGCTGGTGGTCGCCTATTTATTAAAACCGTTCTTCCAATCTTTTTTAGATGAAGCCGGTAAGGATGCTTACGCACATGCCAAAGTTCAGCTCAAAAAATTTCTAGCCAAGAACAAGGCCATAAAAATCAGGCTTATGGCCGCTACTCAGTCTATCCATAAACTATCCAAAACTTATGATCAATCGCTCTCTGTTTCGATTAAAGCAAGGATACACGAACGGTTAACGGTCACCGTGTTATTTGGCGAGAATGTTCCCGATGAAGAAGGTTCGCAAATGATGGACGGGATGTTTCAAATTTTAGAAATGCTGTATGAGCAATGCCAGAAAGAAAGCCCGGAAACGGAAGAAGCAAGCAAGGGTTTTAGCCATAATAATGTTTACCTGGTAGCAAACAATGATACCAAACAATGGGAAATATTGACAAACCAACAAATGACGGCTAAATATCGAAATATAGTAACTTTGGACGATCTAAACGAGGCTAAAAATAAAGAAAGCAATAAACCAGAATCACAACCTGTAACTATGACTGAAGTATTTATTTCATATAGCTGGGATACCCCCGAGCACGAACAAAAAGTAGTCGATCTAACCAATCACCTGCGTAGTAATGGCTTTAATGCCACTATCGATAAAATGATCAGCCAGGAAAAGACGGCTATCAATTTCGTGCGGATGATGCACGAGGCATTATTGTTGCATCCGAAGGTAATTGTGATCCTGTCGAAAGGTTACAAACAGAAAGCGGAATCCTTCAAAGGCGGGGTTGGCGAGGAATACGAGATTCTGATCAACGATATTAAAACGAACGAACGTAAATATATATTGGCCAGTTTTGAAGGAAGGGGTGATGATATTGTTCCTATTGGATTGAAAGGACGAGATATAGTCGACTTATCTCAACCGGATGAGGAGAAACGATTGTTGGAAAAGCTACTTGACCACCAGCGTTATCAGTTTGTTGAAGTGGGCGATAAAAAACCAGAGCTATCAACGATAGCGCCGCAGCCGTTCACAACCGCTGGAATAAAGGTGCCGATTGAAATATTACCGCCGCGCGTTACGCCAACCGGAAACGCTGGTTATACTGGTGACCAGTATAGAGATGTAGAATTGGTTATGAATATTGAATTCAAAAATGTGTCTTCAAAGCCGGTGACAGAATTCGGTGGACAAATAAAGATTAATAAGTTTATAGTGCCTGATTATCGGGATCATACCATTGAGGGCGACATGGTTTTATTAGATGTTAGCGTTGCGCGCAAAGTTTTTCCTGGTCAAACTACAATGGGAAAGCAATGGCAATTTGAACTAAACCGTGGCAATATACAGCGAGTAATAGATACTGAAATCATTGTGACAGTATATACCGAGGAAGGGAATGCCGAAGCTAAGTTTAATTTCAAAGATGTGGTTTTCTTAAAACCACCGAATAAACATTGGATGGATGCACAACCATTGACCCTAAACTTGTTCGTCGGTTGAACCCAAAGCGTCCTCTTTTTGCTTAAATGGGGCCAAGCGCACTTTAATTGAGCAGAAGTAACATATACTCATAGCTAAAAACGCCAGAGAATGATATTGCTGTTGTTCAAAATCATATCGTTTCCGGGAGCTATTCATGGAGTAGTGAGATAATAAACCTCGTTTGTCATAAAGTACATTTAGCAGTTTTAATTTGGGGTCGTCATTAATATCTTGATTTTGATATACTTGTTGTTCAAACCATGATTTATGAACTTGTTGATTCGGCTTATCAAGCATTTCAAAAGTTTGTGCAATACCGTATTCAATCTCAAGGCTTTGCATAAATGCCTCGATCATGAAATTTTTATTGGTGTTACCCTCGCTGAATAAACCTTCCAGCACCAGAAAAAAATTGAGAAAGGAAATGATATATAATTGCTCAAAATAAAAATTAGCACCGAGTCTGTAAAATGACAGCGGCTCTTTTAAATGCTTAACCATATTACGATGGATAATTGTGCTTTGTAGCCATCCTTTGGTCATCTGACGATTATTAGCAGCATAGTCCCGGTTGGCACTATAGCTGTTAATAGCGATTTGTGACTGTTCTTTTTCATTTTCGGCTATCCAGTGTATACAAGGGTTTTCGTAATGAATCTTTCGGAATCCAAGATCAAGGGCAGCAAATGATTCCAAATATTGCAGCAATTCTATTTGTTCCTGAAAAAAATTTCCTTCCGGCAGTACGATTTCTTTGATTTGTCCATCAGCGTGATTGATACGCGGAATGTATTTTTCATAATTAGCAAAAGGGCGCTCAATGGTTACACGGTTTAAGCGATGACGTTCGTCCGGATAAAACTTGACTGTATAAGGATGAAACTTTTGGTCAATCATCTCATCGGCCAGCGTGTCAGTATCGATTTCGCATTCTATTAATAATATCATACCTTGATATATAAGCGTTAAGACTTGATAACCTGCTCTGCCTTAACACTGTTGATTACGCTATTTGCCGGAATGGTCAGCGTCAGGCTTTTTACAATATTGATTTGGCCAGCATCTTCAAAATAGCAGTTTTCATCCTCCAGCGGATAAGTAAACACTAGTTCCAATGGCTTGTCCGGTTGCGCCGGGTCTTCAAACTTTTGCGGGATAGTGATCTTTTCAAATTCAATTTCATCAATCAGATTTTCACAAAATTTAGTTAAGTCTATTTCCTCGTTCCTGACATAGAATGGAACTTTTTCGATAAACTCGTCCGGCCACTCTGAAGACATATCCAGTGTCATCGTGTATTTTCCGTGCATTTGCGTAATTCGGTTTTTCCAGGCTATTTTCCCTTTTTCAATGCTACCAAAAAAATGTGCAAGCGAATGAGCCTCCAGTTCAGTAAATTCTTCAAATGACAACTTCCGCACAATCTCCATCGTCATATTTTGATCCACAAAATCTGGATGGAAAGCACAATTAATTGACTCGTAATTGTTTGAGCAGCTTGGATATAAGATCGCGTTAGGTCGTTCTTCCGGCTGACAATCATAAAGTATTTTATAGGCAATCGGACCGCTTTGCAGATAATTTCCAGTTAAAAACAGCTGACTCAACTGATTGTATACAAAAGTCTGTACTTCCTGAAACTCAGGTCCTGCTTTAGCAAGTATCGTTTTGATCGCGAAATTTACACGTTCTGTCATTTGGCCAATAAGATACTGATCACCCACTATTTCGGAAAATGTTAAACAATTATAAATTAACGGCCCTCCATTTTTCACCCGCCATTCCGACAAATAAAACTGATCGCCTTTTTTAATTGGCGCAAGAGAATTTGTCTTTAATTCTTCCATCGCCGTCTTAGCATCCATCGCACCATAAAACACCGGAAAGCCCGGAACACTGGCTCTTTGGTAACTTTTTACAAATTCTTTAGGGGGATAAGAAAAAGTTTTAGGATTGGAAATGTCCTCCTGACTATCTTTTGAAATAATCCGCGCCCGGTAAATGGTCATAGGGTATTCAGGTTGTTCAAATATCATGTTCGGAAAATACTTAAGCGATTTTTTCATTAGCAGATAGGCCTCTTCAAGCGGGAGATTAGATACTCCGTTCAAAGCATGATCCCATGCAAGAAAATCGCTTTTGATTTTATCTATTTCTGCTGCTGCATCCATCTTGCTATTCATTAAAACTGTTAAAAATAAGCGGTGCCAGCGCTTTCCATTCGGATTGTAGTTCGGCTTTGTCTTGCAATTCTAAAACCTGAAATAACTGATCGAGTAACATTACCAGTTCACCAAGACAACGTTGATAGATCACAATGTCATATTCAATATGTGAATTAAGCAACTCGTGGGATTTTGGGCTAAAGTGTTGAAATTGGGACAGGTATTTAAACATAGCGGCAATATTGCTGTGTGTTACCACACCCCGCGCTTTAATAAATTCCAGTTTTTTAGCTTCGCTAATAAAGCCTTTGCCGTTACCATCAGTCTGGTTAAACAGGTCAATGAAATAAGGGCTGGTGTTTGCTCTTATCTCAGAGTTTTTCTTCCATGCACCAGCTGCTGTAAACAAATCAGCATTTGCCCTTTTAAATTCATCTTCTACATCGATGTCAGGTGATGATTCAACCTCGTTCAATTCATCAATATATTTTTCAAATTCGCGTTCCGAATTAATCCCTTTTATACTGCTTAATATAAATTCCTTATGAAAGATGGTCAGTTCATTCCCCAACGCATGTTGTTCAGGATCGGCCAATGCTACTGTTCCAAAAAGATAATAGCTATTGATAATGTCATCGACAATTGCTCTGTAAATAACATTAACACTTGTTTTGAACCGATAGTCGTCATAAAGCAGACGAAGTAGGTTATTGGCAGCATCGAGGTTAAACCGGGTTTTTGCGAGCAGTTGAATGAAAGCTGAACAATTCGTCAATTGGGTTTGTCCATTGACGGCAACCAAATATTTAATCTGAAAATCAAGGGCGTGGTTTTGCCAAACTATCAAAGAATCTAATTTATGGCTAAGTTGCAAGTTTAGTTCTTGACTGAAATGTCGCTCATTATAAGTCATCGTATTAAATTTTAGTTGTGGTTTTTCTGCCGCCATCGCGGACAGAAGTATAAACGGACATATCAAACGGTGTCAAGCTGTCTAAATGTTCTTTCCCTTGCACGAATCTTTTTGCCAGATCTTCGATCATAAAAGCCGTCACAAAAGACGCGTTCATAATGGCAACATACCGGCCTATAGTTGTTTCGTCTGTGGTGGAACTGAAACTTTGCACAACTCCCACATAACTTGGATGGGTGTGCATAGATAGATAAGCATATAAATCGGTAAACATTTGTTCACTGATCCCCGTCTGCTTGATTAACTGGTCGTAAGATACCTGCCTCAATGGCTTTTCCTGTAAGCTTGCTGTAGTAAAGCGCCAAGCTGCTTTATCGAGTAAAAACTGCCGTGTTTTGTTATCGAGGTTTGAGAAGTAAGGCAAATTTGTGATCGTTTGCTCAACAACTTGCTGATAATTTTGATCTTCCAGTGTTTTAGCCGACAAGCTTGGCGTTTTGTTGGTGTTTAGTTTTATCCTGTTTCTTAGTCCGTCTAATTCCCATAACCTAAAGCGCAGAATATTTTCTTCCATGTTATTACAGGGAAGAAACAAATGATAAAATAAGGCGTATGTTTCAAACTGCATTCTCACTGTTGAATAAATGGCCGAGAGGTCTTCAAAAGACTGAATAGTTTTATCAGGTAACTCCAATTGTTTTTCGGCGAATAATATTTTAAGTGTAAATGCCTGGTTTAGAAACTTGATACCAATTTTTGGAGCAAAAGCAAACCATCTGTTGTCATTTTTTAAGGCATCATCAGTCTTGTGATTAATATGATATAACAATTCCACCAGAAAATCGTATCGCGTTAAAGCTTGTTTTATCTCGTTTTCCAACATTGATTTGCAAATTTTCAATCCTATCAGGCACAAATTAAAATAGTTACTGCGCATCCTATTTGCGCAGCAGAGATTATATTATAAAACAATGCTGTTAAAATGGCAACAAGGGTTTGAAACCCAGCTTAAAGCTATTCGTCTCTGTAAATGCCCTGGTATATTCTACATTTTTGTACCCGGCATTTTCGATCGTGTTCATTATGGCAAATATTTCTTCTTGTGTTGTTTTACAACCGAATATAACCTCCGTAAGCATTTCCTTTTTAAAAGCGTTGGTACCAGGTGTTGCACTGATACTTCTGTATTCTTGTTCATAAGCCCAGTCATTTGATTTTGTAGACAGCATGACTAAGGCCCCGACACGATTATTTTCGTAATAATTTCTTGGAACAAAGTCATCCGTGTAACGAACCTTGACCACGAAAAGCGAAATATCCATGTAGGGGTTAAAAACAAGGCATAGCCCACTGTGATTGGCGGCATAATGCGACCACATTAGGGTGTTTTGAAAATTCTCTGTAAAACAACAAATACCCTGTCCGTTAATCGTATCGTCCATAGATTTCCATTGTGCGTCTGCAAGTTTATGAGGGTTTTGTACCAGGTAGGCGATCTGTTTTTCCAATGGTATTTCTCCGGTGGTATAATTCCGGGTACAAAACTCTATGACATCGTTTTCGGTAGGTTCAAATTTTAAAAGATGCTTATAACAATCAAAGGGATCGTTAAACGTAGAAGGCCGGGAATGCCATAAATATCCGTCTTTTAAACTTATATGAAGATTGGGGTTTATAGCAGAAAATTTATAAAATTTCTGCGGCAACCCGTCAGGCAAAAACTCCTGCATGAACCAACCCTGCCGGGTAAGTTTATCAGGGCTATCGACTGCTGTTCCCATAAATATTATTTGCTAAATTTTCTGAACGCGCTCACCATCTGAAAAATAAAATAAGCTACTACGATCCGGCTAATTAAATCCCAGAAATACACCCAGGACGAGAACTTATCCATATCAGCAGCAATATCCGCCAGCCTATGCGTAGGATTTAAAGTAGTTAGCCAGGTTTTGAGATTATCCCAGGCAACAATCCTGCAATTAAAAAACACGTCATTCATAGACCGGGCAAACTTCGTATAATCCAGCTGTTGCGATGTCAAAAGTCCAATAGGTATATAGCTCAGGAATGAAAATACGATTAGTCCCACGAATGCCCGGAGCCAGCTTTGCCCAAAGTTATTACTCTTACTAGTATACATTATCAGGAACTCGCTCCATTTCCGCGGCTGCTCATACCGGGTGATTTCCTTATAATACTCCATTTCCCACCGCTGAAATTCATGGGACAATGGGATATCACCTTGTTTTTGCGCAGCGAATTTTAACTGGCGGTAAATCTCCTTTTTTGAATTCAGCAATGCCAGCAGCGCTTTTCTTGCATTACTGATTCTCAGTTTATTCTTCGTCTTCTTTTCCGCCGTAAAAATCTTTCGCTGATTAATTAAATGCGCATCCTCTAACTGTTGTTTGCTAAACCAGTTCACTAGTGAAATCGAAATATCTGTCAGGATCACGTTATGAAAAGATAAATTGTCAAAGGATCTGAAGTTTGTTTGAAAGAACTGCGCCTTCCCAAAGTTGCTATCATTACAATAAAAGGCGGAATTTCGCACTACGGCATTATTATCTTCTTCATACCATTCATTGACAGATGCCCGAAAGCCTGAAAAGATGAGTCCGCCTTCGTTTATTAGCCCTTTGATCTTGACCTGACCGACCTGCATACTTTTAAGCGTAATCTTTGCATTGATGTTATAACCGCCCATTTGAAGGGTTCTTACATCTAAATGGTCAAAAAGTATATTCCCGGATAACATGGAAGTGATATCCAAATTGATAATTATAATTCTCGGTAGTTCGGCAAACATATCCTGCACACCAAATACATAAAAACCATTTAAGAATTTGGCGCTGCTGATGTAATATTTAGAAATGCCCACCCCTGGTTTGATCTGGCCTGAATGGTAATTTATGGTGAAGGCTTTTTCAAATATTGAGTCAATGATAGTTAAGCCTGACTCCCGCGTTTCATTTAAAGAAAAATAAATTTCTTCTTTGAATGTCCCATCATTAAAAATTATTCCCTGAGTGAATTTGCAACTGTCCATGTGCAAACTACCCGTAATGACATTAGCTTTGGTAAAGGCAATCATGCTGCTAACAACATTTCCAAACCTCGCGTAAGTGTTGATCTTGTTTCCAACCAGAGAAATGGTTTGTGTTATCGCTGAGCGAAATATATCCAGTTTTTCATAAATCGTGCAATTCTCCAGTGTAAGGCCCTCCACCTCGATAGTCATGCTATCAATATGCAATCCCCGGGAGAAAACACAATTTTCAAAGACCAAACTCCTGTTTAATTTGGTATGATTGCCTGAAAACTCGACAATACCATTAAAGGTACATCCCTTAAATACGATACTTACCGAATCAGGCGTAATCAGTTGATCGTATTGATCGACAACTATATTTCTAAAAACGGCTGCTTCGCTAAATTCACAATCTTCAAACAGTAAGCCATTTGACAGTTTAGTGCCTTCAAATAACACAAGGCGCCTGAATTTAATTGCCTCAAAGTGGACAAACTTCGCTAAAAAATCGGGTTCTTGAATTTCAAAAAAATCTACTTCCAAACCTTCGTGATGCTGCACAGTATCGGGATCAAGCAATTCAGCTTTAAGATCAAATGCTGGTTTAGTTTTAGGTTTGGGCATATATTAAAAATTGACAAAGCCAGGAACGGCAAATACAAATATCATAAAAATAAGCCAGCTTTGGCTCCCGGCTTATTTTACACCTATGACTCGTCTTGTATAAACTAATTACCTTTGTGACACTGTTTTAGAAAATAGGCCGCCGGAAAATGTTGAAAGGTCAAAAACTGTACCATGCTTCGTTAAAATGGCCGGTAAATGTATGTGTTTAAGTTTTTAAATTTATCCATTTAAGATACCAGATGATTATAACCGGTTCAAAAGAATTGATGGCACATATGCAGGGAAATTTCCCCAAAAGGCTTCAGGGATATAATGCTGAACATGACGTACAGCCGCATATCATTTACAAGAAGGTATTTAAAGGATATACCTTTAACGGCAACTTTGGCGCCTTATTTAAAAACTGCAAATTCATTGACTGTCATTTTGAAAATGTGTTTGGTTTTTTCTTCCTGTTTAATGACTGCAAGTTTGAAAAATGCTCATTTATAAATTCTCGTTTTTCACATTTTGAAGAGGAATGGACCGGGCTTGAGTTCCATAAATGCCATTTTAAAAGCGTACAATTAGATGAAGGCACATTTTTCAATGTGTTTTTTTATGATTGCAATTTTGAAATGTTCCACATGATTGATTTTTACAGCATTGATAATGCATGGTTCACAAATTGCTATATTCAATCCTCTCAATTTCAATCTCTAAACTATTATAACAACGAGGTTTTTACCGGCTTTGAGTATCCTGATTTATGTTTTGAAAATTGCACTGTTGATGGTAGCGGTTTTTCTAATACTGATCTTAGAAGTAGCATATTTCGAAATACCATTCTGTATGATACCTCCTTTGTCAATTGCCGCCTGAATGAAAACACTATTGAAAAAACCGAAAAGCTGAAATTTGAAAGTAAAGCCACAGTAGATTTACAAACTATTATTAAAAGCGAAGATTTAAACTTCAATATTTTAAAAGAATACTTTAACATTAATGACCCCAATATCAAAGACGTCATTAGCAAAATCACGAGCAAAGTGGAGTTTAAAAATGTATTTATATCCTTTAGTTTTAAGGACAAAAAATTTGCGGAACGTCTCCACAAGGAACTGACGGCAAAAGGTATTCGTTCATTTTTTTGGATGAAAGATGCACCCCCTGGCGAATTGCTGGAAAATATCATGTCCAGCGGTATAAAATCGCATGATAAAATATTATTCGTCGCATCAAAGGATTCCATAAAAAGTCCCGCTTGTCAATTTGAATTAAGCGAGGGGCGCAGGAAACAAAATGAAACGTGGGAAAGTGTCTTGTTTCCGATCCATATTGATGATTTTCTATTTACGGTTGCGAAAAATCAAATTCGGCCAATTGAAAAAGCTGACGAGTACTGGGAGAATATAGAAGAGCTAAAAAGAATTAATTCAACCGACTTTTCTGAGTTTAACCAAGACAGGATTACT
>NZ_JBDSCA010000001.1:0-18966 GCF_039921305.1 Mucilaginibacter sp. | reverse complement strand
ACCACAAAAGCGTTTTAACTCCTTTGCTCTTCGCATAACTCAACGCATCTTTTATAGTTCCGCCATTCGACATGACATCCCATTCCCAGTCAATAAGTACATACGGCCAGTTCATCTTCACAGCCAGGTCAATGTATTCAATTACTCTCTTATAATCCTTTGAACCATGATTATATGCCCAATATACCCAGGCAGCGCTCCCGGGTTCTATCCATTTGGTGTCTTTAAAGGTGGCAGGTTCGCTCACATCGGTGATCAGGGTACTTTCTACCAGATCAGATAACCCGCCCACTATCAATACATGCCATTGTGATCTCCAGGGTAAACCTGAAACAACACCGCCATGCCAGCTCTTTTTTGCCGGAGCATAACTCACCTTATACAGGTTGGTATTCTGTATATTGTTGAGCCGGGTCCCGCAATTCTGCCTGCTTATACCCGCTTCTGAAATAAGCACCCATACGGGTTGATTGTTAACCTTATACAAGGCCGGGTAGCCCCATTCCCTGCTGTTCTTTTCATCGGTGCCGCTGGTATTAAACGGGTAAAATTTCTCATAGCCATAATCGTAGGGCTGCATCCATCTTGCCGTACCTTCAGGAATTGCATAAGCTGTCACTTCATCTTTGATAAATAAAGTAGAGTCGGACTTGTTAGGGAAAGTATACCTGAATGCGACCCCATTGTTATAAACCCTGAAAGTGATATCGAGGGGCTGTTTTGAAGCATTCTGGTAGTTGAATGTTTTTTCGGTGCCGAAATTTTCACAAAGCTTCCGTTTTCCGGTCAGCATCTCATATTGATCATGAATTGCAACGGCCTTATTCTCTCCAATGAATTTAAGATTAGATACGAATTCCTGATCCGCCCTTAATATGCCTAATGGCGAGGCGGGCAACACTTCAACATAAGCCCCCTTGCTTTTATACAATACTTTGAAATAAACCTGGCCTGTGGGTTGCATTTCTACAACTACCTTGATTTTTTTATCTGGTGATAAAACTTGTTGGGCATAACCCAACGAGCCTAAAAAAAGGCTCAGAACTAAAAATAAACTTTTCATTTAAATATATTTTATTGATTGGTTTAACATTGTCACGTGAAGACAGATTAAAAATGATATAACCTGGACAACTCGAGGGATACATGGTTTTTATTGAATTCAAGATAAAATAGGCAACTGTTTAATTTTGACTGGTGAAAAGTCGCCACTAATTAGTCTCCCTTATTAAGCAGTTAAATATTTGACTGCTTAATAAGGGAAGGCTTAATTCAATTGATTCTCAATTGGGCGATTTAATTAACAAATTTTAATTAAGAATTATAAATCTGTTGGATTTTACTGAACATATTTAATTGCAGGAGATACTAGGATCGGAGCCATCCCAAAGAGTGGCTTTGAAAGAATTTCGCATAGTAATTCATTAGCTACCGTTATTTCGTGAAATTACTGACACCCTTGGATCTTATTCTCCTTATATTCCCCTGCCTATCGAAGTTTAAGCTATCAATACATAACTGTCGAAGAACGTATTCCTTACGTTGCGGAAGTATCCGATGGTACAAAATATAGTCTTGGCCTTTTTCAGTAAAAACAGTATTGTGTCCCGGGCCATAAATCGTACTATCTGATGATGTAGATAAAATCGGGTTATTTTTACCTGTAACAAACGGTCCGAGTGGACTATTGGAAACGGCATAACCAATTTTGTACGTTGCATCTATCGCTTTTCCATAAGAAAACATTAAATAATATTTACCCTTACGCTTAATCATATGTGGTGCTTCAAAGTATAATGGTGGGGTCACCTCTATTGCTTTTCCATCAAAAGAAACCATATCATCCTTAAGTTTTACAGCCATGCAATGACCATTCACCCATCCAAAGCCAGAGCCCCAATATAAGTATGCTTTTCCATCTGTGTCAATAAAGCAATCGGCATCTATATTATGTACTTGCGGAAAATCCGTGTATTTAACCAAAGGAGAGTTATCTGCCTTCGCATTTTTCCATGGGCCTAAAGGTGTTTTACTTACACCCGCCCAAATTTCACTTCCTACCGCTACATACATATAGTATTTACCGTTTGAAGCCTTTCTAACAGAAGGAGCCCAAACCATATTTTTTTGAGAAGTAGGACTTGTACAACTTTTTTTGGTAGGCCAATTAAGATGATGTTGTTTAAAGTGTTTAAAATCCTTAGTTTCTAAAACACCAAGTTCATTGCCCCCCCAGGGGTCCGTTGTAGCATAGATAAAATAGGTGTTTCCATCTTTAACAATGCATGGGTCTGCATAAAATCCACTTGTAATAGGGTTACTAATAAAACTTTTTGCTGTGGTTTGTCCTATAGTGTTTGTACATGTTAATAAGAGTACAAACGACAATACAGGGAATATTTTTTTAAACATAATTATGAAATTTAAATTTGATGAATATCTTTAAAATTTGTTTTAATTAACAGGTTTCAGTATGATCGCCTCGCCACCTTTTGCAGAGACACTTAATTGCAAGCTGTCCCCAAACTTGCATTGTGCGTGATCTTTTTGAATACCACGTTTCCCATCATCTTTGTACCGTACCATATCATATTTTTTTCCCTTTTCAATAAAATCTAACTTTATCTGCGTGCTTTGGTCTGTTAATCCGCTGACACTACCTAAGTACCAAACATCTCCTTTGCGACGAGCTACTGTTATGGATTTGCCGATGTCTCCAGCTAAATACTTTGATTCATCCCATACTGTAGGAACATATTTGAAAAATTCGACGTCTATTCCCTCCGGATCGTATTCAAGTGGTCGCCCGTACCAGAACATTGCTTGCAGTGGATCAAAATATACTACTGTCAAGGCCAGTTGTTGCCCCTTACTCACTTTTACATTTTTACTATAGGCGTTCGTGGCGTTAGGGTAACAAAATGTAAAATCCGCAGCTCCGGCAAGAAATCTTGTATACGGTAATACGGTATTATGAAATGCATCAGGGCTATTTTCATCCCCTCTGATTCCTTCCTGGCTAAGTTGAAACGGATAACGGCGTGCCAAACCCGTAGGCTTATAATGATCGTGTACGTTGATCACAAATCCATATGCACTCACTTTGGCAATTGTGGAGTCCAGCCACGAAAGGCCTTTTTGAGTCCCACCATCAACAAACCCAAACTTTATGCCTTTAATTCCCCAATTTTTAAACACGGGCAAAAAGGTTTCTAGCCTTGTTCTTAATTGATTGTAACCAACGTATAATATTACATCTACTCCTTTGTCTTTGGCATAGCTGACTATTTTTGGCATATCAATAGCAGGGATAGGCTGGGTTGGATCAGAAGACATATTCCATTCCGAGCCATACCATCCGCCATCGAGCATTATATATTGGAAATTCATCTTGGCCGCAAGATCAACACCGTCCATCGCAGCCTGTGTGCTTAATTGAACACGGAATACCTTACCTGGCTTGATGTTCAAAGGCACTTCTTGGTTTAGTGGTGTCACCAGTTTCAAGTTTAGCTCGCTAAAATTGTGTAGTTCAATAGCAGAATTTGCATAGCTGATCGTGCGCCAGGGTGTTACCAAGCTATCTTTAAATAGAACAAGCGTATCGATTTGAATATGGGAGACCTTATGATCCCGGTATAGCGTGTCAGTATAAAAGTTAAGCTTAAGGCTATTTTTAGTCGTCCCTTTTACCAGCACACATTTAGTGTAATTCCTATTTTCTGCTTCTCCTATACTAATAAAACCTCCATTCACTGCCAGTGTAGAAGGTAGATCGCTGGTGCTTTGAAGTGAGTCGATCAAAAGTGGCCGAAAAATTGATTCTTCATGGTATTGATAGATCGTGAAAGGCACAGTCAAATTAAAAGTTGTCAATTCTTGCTTTAATCTAACTTGCCGACCCTTCAGATCCTTGCATATGTACTTAAATGCCAGGCTCCCGTTGTACATTCTTGCAATGATCATGTACCTCACATCACTGGTTCGGCAGTTTAAAATAATTTCGTTATAATAATTTTCAATAACACTGTTTTCTCCAAGCGGCCATTTGAATGTTTCCGTGTGCTTTATTTTGTCCACGGATTCTATACTTATTCCCAAATCCATTTTTAGTTGGTCTGTTTCCAATCCGAGTCGCGACCAATTGAGCACAGTTTTGCCTCCGATGCTTAGTCGGTAGAGCAATTGGTTTTGCTCATTTAGCGCAAAGGTTGCTTTTGACTTGCTATCAAGGGATGTAACCTCGGCAATAACTTTTTCCCGGCCTTTTGCTTTAACGGGAATAAAAATCATAAAGAATAAGAATAGGGACAGTAAAATTATCCTACATACAATTTTGTTGTTGGTAATATTCATAACTTAAATAAAAAGGACTAAATAAAGCGGTTTATAAAAACAGGATCATATCTGAATTATAAAAGATACAAAACATGATCAATAAATGATTCGGTAAGTTTAGCACTTAATATTTAATAAAAAACGGATGGCAGAAGAAAGCGACATTTTGTCCCCTCTATTCGATGCGATGCACCCCCTCATTGCTTGTGTTTCTCCTCCTATATTCGACTATTATAAATCAAAGGCATAGTATACCGGTAGAAGATCATAAGACAAGATTATTGATGCGTATCTGTCATTGACGGGAAACCGTCCCTTTGGCTTACTTCGTTGTACTGTTCTGGTATTACTTGGATCGTCTGAATATCATGGCTCCGTTGTCATTTATATAGACGATCAATCCGGACTGTGATTTTGTAACTATGGTAACCAAAGAAATAGAAATGTATCGAAGTTTTAGACAGAAGTCCCATCGCTTCTTTATTTTTACCTGCCCCGGAATTATTTTAAGTCATGATAAATACGAGTTTGTAGCATCATTTTTTTGACATCAATAAATAATGACTAACTTCAACTAAACCAACGTTGTCCTTTAAATCTAAAACGTTTTCAAAACTAACTGCCAATCCATTGGTGTACTTATTTAGAATGAGATATAATCCCGGTCTGATCATTTTATTTTTAACCCTGTTATTCAGAGAATCTGCTAAAGGGCAGTCAGTTTCGAATATGGGAATCGAAAACGGCCTTTCCAATAATACAGTGACTTCCATTTACAAGGATCAGACTGGTTTAATGTGGTTCGGCACCATTGATGGTCTAAACCGTTATGACGGGTATACTTTCAAAGTTTTCAGAAGTATATATGAAGATGAGAGCACCTTGCCGGACGATGCAGTTACCTGTATTAATTCAGATAAAAATCAGAATATCTGGGTGGGTACCCAACACGGTTTAGGGATACAAAATAGCAAGACTCAAAAATTTTCACCGCTCTTTTTTACGGATAGTTTGCAACATAAGCAACGTCTCAGGGAATTTGTTTATGCTATCACGCGTGACGAAGCAGGTACCATGTATGTAGGGACGCGTGCAAATGGATTGTTGGTAACTACCAATGGTACCTTGGCGAGGCAAATCCCGCTTTTACAAAAGAATAAAAAAAATAGCCATTCCTATAGCGTCACCGCCAACGCGATAGGGAGCGGTCATCAGGTTTGGGCTGCCGTATTCAAAATCGGTCTTTGCAAGTTTAATAAAGAATCAAACACATTGACCGTCGTGGTACAAGATCTGCCGCCCGTTATTGCGATGACCACAGACCCAGGGGGTAATATTTTTATTGGAACCGGAAAAGGGCTATTCGTGTATCAGCCACAGAATGGTCATTTAAGAAAAATAGATATGGGGGTATTTTCCAATGCCAAGATCAACGGTTTGTTAATTGATAAGGCAAAAATACTCTGGGTGATGACAGATGGACAGGGCATTTTTAAAATGGGCGTTATTTCAGATCAGGCTAAAATTATCGCTCATTTAGGTTTTGAAACCTTAACCAGCAATGCGACCCATAGCATGTATGAAGATGAACTCTCCAGATTGTGGGTAGGTACCTTAAGAGGGGGGATCGATATATTGAACGATAAAACCAAACAATTTCATACCTACAGGCACGATCCGGTCAACGCTAATAGTTTAGTGAACGATTTTACCTTTTCATTTTGCGAAGACAAGGATCAACATGTTTGGATAGGTACCGATGGTGGGGGCATAAGCGTATGGGATAGAAAACTAAATTCTTTTAAAAATTACACTTTTAAGCAGTCCGCAGATCAAAGCTTTAATGAGAACTACGTGACCAGTATTATTCAAGATGACGAGCAAAATATGTGGCTTTCCACCTATGGGCCCGGCGTTCTTCGGTTCAATGTCAAAAAACAATCTTTTGAAAATATCCCCTTCAAAGGCCGTGATAAGATCAACCCTGTCTGGAAGGTCTACAAAGATCATCATAATGAAATATGGGCTGTCTGCGGTCCCAGCATATCCAGTTTATACAGGTTTGAACCTAAACAGAATGAATTTGTTCCGGCCCCGTTTAAAATTAATGAGGTAACCCTCGCTATTGTCGACGACGGCCCTGATAATTTTTGGCTTGGTACATTTGATGGTAATCTAATTCATGCGAGCAAGCGTTCCGGTATTGACAAAACGATCAATCTGAATACATCCATCAGAACTTTGTATGTCAGCAAAAAAGGAACACTTTGGATCGGCACTTACGGACGTGGCTTGTTTGCATACGATCATTTGTCCGGGCGGTTCAAAAATTATGCGGAAGCAAATGGGCTATGTAATAATAAGGTTTTAAACATAGAAGAAGATGATAAAGGTAATTTATGGATGAGCACTTTTAACGGCCTGTCTAAATTGACGCCTTCTACCGGTAAAATTGAAAATTTTTACGGTGTAGACGGCCTACAGTCGAATCAGTTTTATTATAACGCTTCGGCAAAGTTAAGGTCAGGAGAGCTGATCTTCGGAGGCATTAAGGGATTCACTATTTTTAATCCAGATAGTATTAAGCAGTTTCATAATTTCCCCCAGCTGATTTTGTCTGATCTGAGGGTAGCCAATACTTCGGTTGATGCAGGTAGTGAATTTTTTCCGGGCGCTACAAATACCTATCATATTGATCGCATCGTGCTTCCTTATGACAAAGCCATATTGTCGCTGGATTTTGTCGCACTCGAATATTCCCTTCCGGCGAAGATCCAGTATGCTTACTTCCTGAAAGGGAGAGACAAAACCTGGAACAATATCGGAAACCAGCATACGATCAATTATTCCCGGTTTAATGAGGGTAATTATGTGCTCAAAATCAAGTCGACAAATGCATCGGGTGTTTGGAATCCGAAAGAGTTAACGATTTTGATCACGGTGCTTCCACCCTGGTACCGTTCCTGGCCCGCCTATCTGTTCTATCTATCAGTGATCCTGTTTTTACTGTACTGTTATCATTATTATCAGAAAAAGCAAACCCAGCTTCACTACGAGGTGAAACTGGCCTCAGAATTGTATGAAAAGAAAATATCATTTTTTACCAATATATCTCATGAACTCAGAACGCCGCTCACGCTGATCATCAACCCGATAAAAGAACTGCTACATAGTAATCGGGATAATGTTGACCTCATCGATATCAGCGCCGTATACCGTAATTCACGTCGTTTATTAAGCCTGGTCGATCAACTTTTGTTGTTCCGTTCTTCAGAGAACGAAATCTCGGAAATTCAGCCATCGGTATTGAACTTGATCGATGTTTATTATGAGGTTTTTCTTTGCTTCAACAACCAGGTACAATCCAAACACCTTACCTACCAGTTTAAAGCACCTTCCGATGATATCAGGGTTTATGCCGACCGCGATAAACTGGAGATCGTCTTATTTAATCTTTTATCAAACGCGATCAAATATACGCCCACCAATGGCGCGGTAGCGTTACAGATCATAGATGGGGCGGACCATATTGAGATCCTGGTTACAGATAACGGTCCCGGAATACCGGAAGAAACGGGCGAAAAGTTGTTTGATAAGTTTTATCGCTTGCCCAAAGAAAAGGAGTCTACCGCACAGAGCGGTTTCGGGATAGGGCTATTTCTGGCCAAACGATACGTCGACGCCCATCTGGGAGAGTTATCCTTTACGAGCACCCTGGGCGAAGGTTCTACCTTTCGGATCCGTCTACCTAAAACATCTATACCCGAACAGTATACCAGTGAAAATCAGTTGGTACAAAGTTCAGTGGGCCACAATGCATTGCTGCATGAGTTGATCGCAGAGCCGGAAACAGACCATTCCCAAAACCTAAAGACCGATCAATATGTTGGCGAGATACTCAGTGATATTGAAAATAAAAAAGCCGTTATCCTGCTTATTGACGATGACGCCGAAATGAGAACTTATATCAAAAGTTTATTGCGTGATGTTTACGTCGTTCACGAGGCCGAGAATGCCGAATCCGGGTTTGAAACTGCCGTCGGCTTTGAGCCGGATATTATTCTATGTGACGTGGTCATGCCCGGAATGAGCGGCGTGGAGTTCTGTTTAAGGGTCAAAGAATCTTCTTCGCTGAACCATATACCCGTGATCTTGCTGACGGGAACTTCCTCTCCTGAGATTAAATTGAAGGGTATTGAATGCGGTGCCGATGACTATATTACCAAGCCATTTGAGAGCGCACTGCTGTTGGCCAGGATCAAAAGTATGCTGAAGGGGCGCGATACGCTTAAAGATTACTTTTTAAACGAGGTCACCCTTAGAAACAACAACCTGAAGATCCCATCAGAATACAGTGATTTCCTTGCGAAATGTATCGCCATTATTGAAAAGCATCTGAATGACGAGAGCTTTTCGCTAAAAACCTTTACGGAGGAGATCGGAATGAGCAGGTCCCCTCTTTCCCGTAAGATCAGGTCGATCTCTGGTTTGTCGATTTCGGAATTTATCAGGTACATCAGGCTCCGAAAAGCAGCTGAACTCATGATCCAAACAGACATGCATATTAAGGAGATCGCGTATCTTTGTGGTTTTCAGGATGTCAGATACTTCCGCGAACAGTTTCATAAACTATTCGAAATGAGGCCATCGGACTTTATCCGTAAATACCGAAATGCATTTATCCCAACGCTTAAAATAAATTTGCCGATTACCAGCCAGAAAATAAAAAATTAAAGTCATGGAATCCGCCCCATCAAAACAGATGTGCTGAGAGATGGTGTGATAAGTCAAGCGGAATGTTCTGCCGTACCCCGGATGAATTAGATACAGGGCTACGCATGCTTTTTATGCTGATCATACGGCAAACCCAACTTGCTTAAATGGCTAATATGCTCTTCAATGAAGTCCTACAGGTACTTACACTCAATGTAGGTTAATATCCTTTGCCTTTCGTTTATCCGGCTTTCTTTGAATAACCATCCTGATTGTCCCCTGTAATCAAGCACTTTGCCTCCCCTCTGTCTTTATTTTTAGCCCTAGGTTTGGCTTACAATTATACCGGAAATCGAATCGGACTGTACCATCGGTAAGCTTTTTTGCGGCGAGTTGCCAGGAATTGTGAATTATCGTTTGACAAAGCTGTTGCCGATTTTAAAACCATTTAACCCACAATTATGAAAAGAAAAGTACACGATTTTTTGAAAGGAATTGCTTTGGTCATTTTCTTGTTGGCCTGCCAGGTGGCCCGCGGACAGACCTTTGTCCATCCGGGTATAGGCCTTAACCAAGCCGATCTTAACCAGTTGAAAGCCAACATTACCAGGGAGCCCTGGCTTTCGGCTTACAATGCATTTAAGGGTGACAGCAAGTCTCAGCTAAGCTACGCTATGCAAGGGCCATATGCAACGGTAAGCCGTGCTCCGTCCCTAAATAACAATGCGTGGATAAACGATATGGTTGCTATCCGCAACCTGGCCTTTATGTACGTTTTTACCGGGGATAGTGCATACGCCCGAAAAGCAACCAATATGCTGGATGCCTGGGCGGTTACCAACACCTATTGGGGCGGTAATGAAAATAGATTGGACATTGGTGACCATGCCCAGGATTGGGGCGTTGGAGCTGAAATACTCCGCTATACTTTTCCCGGCTGGACCGCGGCCAATACACAACATGTGGAAAACTATTTCGCTAATATCTTATTTCCGACATCCTCTGTACCTAATCCATTATACGACCAGAACAAAGGCGCTCTTCAGTTAAAAATAGCCCTGGCCGCATCGATTTTCTGTAATAATGCCACCCGGTTTAACCAAGCGATTGAAGTGTACCGGATGGATGCCGGCGGAGGCATGCGCAACTCGCTGCCCAATGGCGAAGTAGGAGATACAGGCCGCGACGGCCACTGGCGCATACAGGCAGCGGCCCTGGCATGGGGTGCAGAAGTTGCCTACAAGCAGGGGGTGGATATGTTTGCTGAGTTAGAAAACCGGGTATATGCTATCGGCGAACTGTATCATAAATATTGTTTTGACGGAGCTACCATGACCTATATTCCGTTTGGAGGTTATGCCAGTTATTGGCGCAACTGGGGCATTCAGCCCGGAGATAGGTTTGGCGATATGACTAATCTTATTTACAGCGCTTATAATATACGAAAGGGCATACCTACCCCTAATACCGACAGGATGCGGGCCGCTTTGGGTGGCGCCGGTGGTGATTTCCTATATTTGAAATCATCGGATACTTCTACCGCGGTTAAATTGCCTCAGGTATATTACCCTGCCGATCATGTGCAGGCGGTAAACAGCGGCCTGACCAATATCGACATCGGCAATACCGGACTTGCAGGAAGCGCTTCGTTCAATAACGGGCTATGGACACTTAAAGGTGCCGGAACATCCACCAGTACAGCCTTCAGTTTCAACTTTAAAAAAGTTAGCGGCGATGCAGGCCTGGTGGTAAAGGTGGAGAATATGTCGCTAAATACCGGGGGCTGCGGCGTTATGTTACGCACATCGCTGGCGCCCGGTTCCGCTTTTTGGGATATTTTTCTTAAGGCTACCGGCGGGGTAGGGAACCATGGATACCCCAAAGCACCCTGGTGGTTAAAAATAGAACGTGTAGGTACCCGCATATTCGCGTACCATTCGGAGGATGGGGTTAATTGGACCAATCTTAGTTGCTGGTATTCAGCAACGGGTTTCCCAACTGATTTATATGCGGGATTTTATACCCTCTCAAACAATACATCGGCGCTGAATACCGCCACGTTCAGTGGTGTGGCGTATAGCCAAACCGCACCTGCGGGTTCACCGGAGATCAGCAGTGCTACCACTGCCACAACCACCATTGGCCTACCTTTCAGTTATAATATCAGTGCCAGTGCTAATCCATCTTCTTATAGTGCCAGCGGTTTGCCGGCAGGTCTTAGCCTTAATACGTCTACCGGTATTATTTCGGGTACACCTACGGCAATAGGACAAAGCGAAGTAACGCTAACTGCTACCAATGCCAGCGGCAGCGGCACTGCAACTTTGATTCTGAAAGTGCTCAATAACGCGCCCCCTGCAGCGATCACTGCTGCTGTGGCATCAGTGGTTAATACCACACAGATCAAACTTAGCTGGCCAACTTCAGCGAATGCTACCAGTTATTCGGTAAAACGTTCGCTAACAGCGGGAGGCCCATATACCACTATTCAGGCAGCTATTAACCTCACCAGTTTTACAGATCTCTCTCCTGCACCCGAAGTAAATAACTATTATGTCATTACGGCATTTACAGGTGATATGGAAAGTGGTAATTCCAACGAAGTTTTTGCTACCGTTCCTCCTGCAATTCCCGGTCACCTTGTTGCAACAAGTCAAAGCGACCGCATCAACCTTTCATGGGATGCTGCTAACGGCGCCGCTTCGTATAAAGTAAAACGTGGTACTGCAACTGGTGGCCCGTATACTACGATAGCAACGGTTGGCACAAACAGCTATACCGACGCAAATGTTACCATTGGCAGTCCATACTACTATGTAGTTTCTTCTTTAGGAACTACAAAGGAAAGTGCTAATTCACCCGAAGCTTTCGGCGTACCGGGGTCAAGTTCATCTGTATGGAGTTCAACGCCAGTTACAGATTCATTGAACCTTGCACGCAATTGGGCTCAAAATGCGATTCCGGTAAACCCGGCCATTTTAACCTTTAATGCAACAAGTGATAGTACTTTAACCAATGATATCAACGGCTTGGTGGCCTCAAGGATTGAATTTGCATCAGATGCGAATGCCTACACTATTGCAGGTAATTCTTTAAACCTGAAAAATGACCTGGTTAACAATTCATCAAGTATACAGACCATAACTGCCCCGTTAGTGCTAACGGAGCAGTTAAGTGTGAATACCGGAGGCGGCGTTGTTTTGAACGGGGCAATAAGCGGTATAGGTTCTTTAAGGATGAACTCTTGGGGTAATTTATATATTAACGGAAGCAATAGTACCTATTCAGGAAATACGACGATTATTAGTGGTAAGGTAATTGCATCGGGCACAGGAACCGGAATGCCCAGCCACCCTACAGCAGGGCCATTTGGCACAGGCATCATCCGGATGAACGGAGGGCTGCTACAGGCTCCGCCCACTGCGGGCCTAACATTATATAACGACATAGAAGTATTGCCTGGAGTCAGAAGTGGTCTGTATCTGGATAATTATGCAATAACTCTTTACGGAAAACTATTAGGTTCAGGTAGCATAGCATATGACTCAAATAACTACCCCGGTTTGAATTTGTATGGAGATAATAGCGGGTTTACCGGTACCTTTGTCTCCATATTTAGAAGTGGGGCCCTGCGGCTGCGCTTCATGGTTCCCGAATCGGGAAGTGCAAAGGCAAGCTGGTTGCTGGATGCTAATGCGCCCGATTGCCAAAGTATAGGTTTTAAAACCGGAACATTGAATTTTGGATCCCTTAGCGGGCGGGGTTATATCAGGAACGATGCGGGTGGCGCGCCTGTTATCAGTATCGGTGCCCTGAATTCATATTCCGACTATGGAGGAATCATTGACGCTCTTGGTACTAATCTGACCGTTGAAAAAGTAGGTACAGGAACTTTGCGAATGTACGGTAACCAGGCCTACCATGGAACTACTACTGTAAAAAAGGGGAAGCTATCAATAGCTAATGATGCAGCCAGCGGGGTTTTTCCCAGTCCGATAATTGTACAGGAAGGTTCACTGGGAGGCACGGGAGTAATTCAGTCATCGGCTACCATTGGAACCGGAAGCGGACCAGGTGCGATATTAGAACCTGGAGTGTCAAATATCGGCACCTTAAGTGTTGGCGCTCTTACTTTAAAGGCCGATGCGACTTATCAGGCAGAACTTAACCTGGGTACAGCAGTAGGCGATAAAGTTACAGCAACAAGTGTGACCTTATTAAGCAGTCCGACACTTCAGTTAATTCCGATCTCGGGTACATTACCATTAGGAACTTCGTATACCATTGTCAACAATACAGGAACCTTAGCTATAAACGGTATTTTTAAAGATCAGCCTGAAATGTCTCTTATTTCGACAGGTGGCTACGATTTCCGTATTACCTACAAAGGAGGAACCGGTAATGATGTGGTATTGCTTGACGATCGTACAAAGGGGGTAACCATTACCAGTGCATCAGCAGATACAGCTTTGCAAGGCAAGGCTTATAACTATACAATTACTGCTATTAAATCCCCGACTAGCTTCTCGGCAAGCGGCCTTCCGGCTGGCCTTACCGTAAATACAACTACGGGCGTTATTTCAGGTGTTCCTGCACAGTCAGGCTCATTTCCGGTTACGCTTACTGCATCAAATGGTAGTACCGCAGATACTGCAAAGCTTAGCTTAACGATACAAAGCAGCATTGTGGGCAACATACAGGCAACTGTAGGTGATGCTCAAACTATACTTTCATGGGATTTGATCGCCAACTCTAACTACACTTATCATGTTAAACGTTCTGTAACATCTGGTGGTCCTTATACAACCATTGGAAGTACCAATACCAGCACTTCAAGTTTTATGGATGTTGGCGTGAACAACGGCACTGCCTATTACTATGTAATAGCCTCGGCAGATAGTATCAGTGAAAATTCGAACTCAGCAGAGGTCCGCGCAATGCCGTTTGTAAGCAAATACGGCTACTGGCCTTTTGATGAAGCCAGCGGTATTACGACTACGGATGTTTGGAATAGCCGTAAAGGTACACTGAACACCAATGCTACCTGGGTAGCCGGTAAATTCAATACTGCACTTCATTTTGATGGTACAGCGAGCAGTTATGCCACGCTTCCTGCCGGAGTAGTAAGTACATTAACAGATTTTACTATTTCCGCATGGGTTAAGCTGGATGCCCTTTCAACCTCGGGACGTATCTTTGACTTTGGCTCGGGTACTACTAACAATATGATGCTGACACCTAAGAGTAGCACAGGATATCCGCGTTATGACATTTACACAGGTGGCGTGGACAATCAGATCAACTGCACCACGGCCATATCAACCGGAACATGGACACATTTTGCCGTAACGTCATCGGGCTCAGTAGCCATCCTCTATGTTAATGGTGTAGAGGTAGGTCGCAACAGCGCCATGACGCTTAACCCTTCGGTTATGGGCAATACGACCCTGAATTATATCGGCAAGTCGCAATGGTCTGTTGACCCTATTTTGAATGGAGCCGTAGATGATTTCAGGATCTATAGCAAGGCGCTTACGCCAACAGAAATAAACGTGCTGAAGAATGTACAGAGCCAAACCATTACATTTAACGCGCTTGCTCAGGAAATGGTTGGCAACGCTGATGTAGATCCTGCTGCCACTGCAAGTTCAGGTTTAGCGGTAAGCTATACCAGCAGCGATACCACTATCGCCAAGATAATTAATAATAAAATACATGCAAAAGCAGCCGGATCAATTACCATAACCGCATTGCAGGCCGGCAATGGTTTTTATGCAGGAACAACAAAAGCCCAAATTTTATCCATATTAGGGCCTCCGCCAATACCGGTTGTTACTGCTTTATCCACTACGCAGGTTATATTGAGCTGGGGCTCAAGCACCGGAGCTACCAGTTATAACGTTAAGCGTTCAACAGTAAGCGGCGGACCGTATACGACTATCGCAAGTCCGACCTCGGCCACTTACACCGACGCGGCTGTGACCAAGGGTTCAACCTATTATTATGTTGTTACCTCGGTTAACGGTCTGGGCGAAAGCCAGGCGTCGGCACCGGCCATTGTGTTTGTTGGTAAGGCACTCACCGGTACACTTATTGGTACAACAGGCTCATGGAACAACAATTCCGCTACTACCATCGCTGCGGCGAGGGATAACAATTTGAATACTTACTTCGACGCTAACGTGGTAACCGGTGCATGGGTAGGGATTGATCTTGGTACTGATAGTAGCGCTGTAGTGTCATACGTAGGTTTTGCGCCTCGGGCTACTGTATCGTCACGTATGGTAAACGGGGTTTTTCAGGGTGCCAACAAGGCTGATTTCAGCGATGCTGTTACACTTACTACAATTACTACTGCACCCGCATATAGCGTGATCACAACACAAATTGTCTCTAATGCAGCGACGTATCGTTATTTGCGATACCTGGGGCCAACTAATGGTAGTTGTAACGTTGCTGAAGTTCAGTTCTGGGGTCAAAAGAAAGGAAATCAAACTATAACATTTAGCGCCATTCCTCAAAAAGAAATGGGCGATGTTGATTTTGATGCCAGCGCAACAGCAAGTTCAGGTTTACCTGTAAGTTACAGCAGCAGTAATAGCGCTGTAGCTACTATAGTCAATAATAACGTACATTTGGTGGGAACGGGAACAGCTACGATCACCGCGTCTCAGGTTGGTAATAACAATTATGCAATAGCACCAATAGCAAGCCAAACCTTAACCGTGGTTGCGGATCATACCGCACCAATAATAACATTGGTAACAGGTCCGGTTACTTTGGCCTTGGATGCAAGCGGCTCAAAAGCCGTTAGCCTTGCCAGTATTGCCACTGTGGTTGATAATTATACGGCATCACCTACGGTAACGCTAAGTCCTGCAAGCTTTACTTGCGCTACAACAGGCAGCCAAACTGTTACCATAACAGCTGCAGATGCTAATGGTAATATAAGTACAGCTACCAAAGCGGTAAGCGTAGTAGATAATATTGCTCCAACCGTTAAAACCCAAAACATTACAGTGAATCTGGATGCGACCGGTAAAGTAACTATTACCGAAGCACGGATCAATAATGGTTCAACTGATAATTGTTCGATCGCGACTTATGCTTTAAATAAGAAAACTTTCGACTGCTCAAACATTGGAGCTAACACGGTAACCTTAACGGCAACGGATGTCAGCGGAAACGCTTCCGCAGGAACGGCGTTCGTAACAGTTCAAGATACTATCGCGCCGATAGTTGTAACCCGTAACATCACGGCTAATCTGGATGCGACCGGCACAGCGACGATCACCGAAGCGCAGATCAATAATGGTTCGACCGACAATTGTTCGATCACGACTTATGCTTTGGATAAAAAAGTGTTCGATTGCTCGAATGTCGGACAAAACCCGGTTACTTTTACTGTAACTGATGGTAGCGGAAATTCATCAAGCGGCACAGCGATTGTAACTGTAATAGACACTGTTGCACCAGTAGTGGTAACGCAGAATATCTCCGTTACTTTAGATACCGCAGGAAGAGCAACAATTACCGAAACACAGATCAACAACGGATCAACGGACAATTGTTCGATTACCGCTTACACGTTAAACAAAAAGGTATTTGATTCCTCAAATGTTGGACAAAACACCGTAACCTTAACAGTAACCGATGTGAATGGGAACTCCTCAACAGGTATAGCGACTGTAACGGTAAACAAGTTGAATCAAGCCATTACATTCAACGAAATACCTCAAAAGAGCATTGCTGATTTAGATTTTGACGGCGGTGCAACCTCAAGTTCAGGTTTAGTGATCAGTTATACAACTGCAGACAGTACCGTTGCAACTATTGTAAACGGGAAAGTGCATATCACTGGAGCCGGCTCAACAACCGTCATCGCGTCTCAGACTGGCAATGGGACTTATCTGACAGCTACTCCGGCAAGCCAAAACCTTACCGTTAATAAACTGGCACAGAGCATCATGTTTAATGCTTTTTCTGCGAAAAGGCCAGGTGATGCCGATGTTACCCTTGCTGCAACCGCAAGTTCAGGCTTGTCCGTAACGTACACTAGTTCGAATACCAATGTAGCTGCCATCGTAAATGGTGCCTTACATATCACCGGTATTGGCTCCACTGTTATTACCGCTACCCAGGCTGGTAATAGTACTTACAACACAGCGACAGCCACCCAAACCTTCACGGTTATACCGCTTAACCTGCAGGTGCAATACCAGGATGGCGATGCAGGACAGTTAACAAATAACATTATTCGCCCGAACCTGAAGATTGTCAATGCCGATTCTGTAACTGTAGCTTATAACCAGATCACTATGCGTTATTGGTTTACCGCCGAAAACTATGCAGGCATGAACACCTGGATGGACTATGCACAGTTGGGCAATAGCAACGTCTCAATGAGATATGTAGCCTTAGCCCAGCCCTGCAATGGTGCATTGGGTTATATGGAATACAGTTTCCCATTGAGCGGCAACCTTTCGGCTGGCAGCAATACCGGGCCGATACAATCGCGGTTCGCCAACCAGGATTGGTCCAACTTTAACGAGAGCGACGACTATTCTTATCAAAACAGTACCAATTATGCCACCAATAATCATATTACTCTTTATCGCAATGGTATGTTAATCTGGGGTACAGAACCTGCCACCGTATCACCGGCAACGAGCCTGAGTGTTTCCTATCAGAATCAAAATCAATCCGCAAGCGGGAATACGATCAGCACTTATCTTTCTATTAATAACACCGGTAACCAAGCTGTCGCTTGTGGAGATGTGACTGCGCGCTACTGGTTTACCGAAGAGGGTACTCAAAGTCTCAACTATTGGATTGATTACGCCAAAAAAGGAAGCAGTAACATCAGCGGGAAATTTATTGCCTTAAGTCCTGTTCGCAATGGTGCCGATCATTACTTTGAAATAACCCTGAACGCTTCGGCAGGTGTACTTTATCCGCTAAGCAATTCGGGCAATATCCAGTACCGTATCGCGAAATCGGATTGGTCTAATTTTAACGAAGCCAATGACTACTCGTATGCAGCAAAAGATGTGATGCAGGGCAACAGCAAGATCACGGTGTATTACAAGGGAGTTTTGGTTTATGGAACGGAGCCAGCCGTGATGTCCGCAAACTCGATGACAAATGGTGCTGGAGATATCGCTTTGAAATTACCGCCAACGGTAGATATTAATAAGCCGCTTTCTGACAGATTGATCATTTATCCTAATCCAGTGGTTGATAGCCGTTTTTCAGTGAAGCTGACAAGCGACCTATTAAATCAAACGATAACGATGAAGATAAGGGACATTTATGGAAAGATGATGCAGACCAGTGCATTTAAAGCTGAAGGAGATACCTTACAGATACCGCTATTTGGAAGTTATCCTCCAGGCGTATACTTTGTTCAGTTCAACGATTTACCTTCTATCAGGATCCTGGTAACTCATTAAATTCAGGTAGCAATAATGAAATAAACTGTTTTTGTCTTCTTTAAAAAATCCCCCCGCAAATACAGCGGGGGGATTGCTTAATAAATTGTGATTAGCCATATTTCCAGACGAGACACAAAATTTAAAAAATGATCTGTTTAATAAACATCTTAATTAAAATAAATAATAACTCAATGATCAAATTATTAATTAAAAGCAATTTCGTTCTTATTATAGTATTAGGCCTTTGCCTATCAGCGCAGGCGCAATACAAAACAGACACTATTAAGCCTAACGGGCTATGGTTAGATGATCGTGGTAAACACGTACAGGCGCATGGCGGTGGAATTATAAAATTGGGCGATACCTATTATTGGTTTGGCGAAGACAGGGAAAAAGAAAATGATCCTGAGAAGCGCTATGTAGCCTGTTATTCTTCTACTGATTTAACCAATTGGACCTTCCGCAATAAAGTTATTCAAAC